>NZ_CP102285.1:0-678493 GCF_025151045.1 Parabacteroides johnsonii DSM 18315 | reverse complement strand
ATATACTTCCTGCTCATAGCGGGCACGAGCCGCTTTCAGTTTTGCTTTGTTCTTACCCATAGCAAACAATGGTTGCAATAAATCGCCAGCAAGAAACCAAGCGGGACTCTTGATGAAATTCGTCAGTTCTTCGTTTTCAAAGCCTAAATTACCAGTCAGGCTAATCTTCGGGAAAAGATCGGTTTGAGCCACTCCTACCCTGGCATTCGCTTCACGCAGTTTTTGCTCCGCTTGCCGCATGTCCGGGCGCCGTTCAAGCAAGGAAGAAGGCAGGCCGACCGGCAATGTTGCCGGCAAATGCTGTTCACGCAAGGACAATCCGCGCGGGACATCCCCTGAATACTGTCCAAGCAGGAAAGAAAGGTCATTCTCCTTTATCTTGATCTTCTGTTCAAGCGAAGGAAGCAAGGTCTCCGTACGTGCCAACTCCACCTGTGCCTGACTGTAGGACGTCTCGGAAGTCAGACCTCCTTCAAAACGCAGCTTAGCCAGTCGGACGCCCTCGCGACGTGCAGCCAAGGTGTGACGCACAATGGCCTGTTCCTGATCGAGCGCGCAAAGCTCATAATAAGCGGCAGCCACTTCCGCCACCAACGTCATCTGCAAGGCACGACGTGCTTCCACCGATTGCAGGTAGGCAGCAATCCCCGCTTCGTTTGCCCAGCGGAGATTCCCCCACAGATCCAATTCCCACGAAAGGGTCAGCTTGGCTCCGTATTCAGGATCAGGCTTCGGGTCATCACCTCCATAATTCAGACGCTCTTTCTGTCCGTAGATCCGAGCCCCTATTTCTGGAAACTGCTCAGCGAAAGTGATCCGTTTCGTGGCGATCATCTCCTTTATTTTCGCCGCGGCAATCTTCATATCTTTATTATTATCAAGAGCAATGGTGATCAGGCGCTGCAAAGTCGTATCGGCATACAGGCTCTGCCAAGGAATGCTGTCGATCGAAGCGGTATCCGCCCCTGCCACAATCTCTTCCGGAAGGTCCAGTTCAGGGCGAGCGTACTTCTTACCGATCTTGCAGGAAGAAAGTGCCAGCGTAAGGGACAGGACCATGAATACATAGATATTTTGTTTCATTGTAATTATTTTCTTGTTGTTCGACGAAGAATACGTTCCATTCTGACTTTACCTTTTATCTTGTAAATCAAAACAAAGAAGAAAGGAACCAAAACAATTCCGACTGTGATGGCGACCAGCATCCCAAAGAATACACCTGTGCCGATACTATGACGTGAAGCAGAACCCGGTCCGCTTGCCAGTACCATCGGAAGCATACCCAAAACAAATGCCAATGAGGTCATCAGGATCGGACGGAAACGCATCCGGGCAGCATGAAGGGCGGCTTTGACAACCTCGACTCCGGAATCGACCTGTATTTTGGCAAACTCGACAATCAGGATCGCATTCTTTGCCGCCAGACCGATCAACGTCACCAGACCGATTTGAAAATAAATGTCATTATGCAGGCCCGTCACCCATATTCCGAGATAAGCTCCCAATGCAGCTACCGGTAATGAAAGCAGTACGGCAATCGGCACGATCCAGCTTTCATATTGGGCAGCCAGGAAAAGGAACACGAAAAGGAATACCAACGCCAGCACGAATCCAGTCTGTCCGCCAGCCTTTTTCTCCTGATAGGAAAGTCCGCTCCACTCCAATCCGATATTCTCCGGAAGATGCTCGCGAGCAATCCTTTGCATAGCGGCCATTGCTTCGCCCGAGCTATATCCGGGAGCAGCAACAGCACTGATAGCGGCTGTCGTAAACATATTAAAACGTTTAATCGTCCCCGGTCCGGTCGTATAGCTGGTCGTTCCCAGTGCAGTCAACGGAACCATCGAACCGTTCTGTGCACGGACGAAAAACAGACCAAGATTATCACGCGTTGCACGATATGGAGCTTCTGCCTGGATATATACTTTATATATACGATTGAACATGTTAAAATCGTTTACATAGACAGAACCCAAATAAGCCTTCATGGTCGAGAAGATATCCGTCAACGGAATACCGAGGAACTTCGCGCGATCACGGTCCACATTGAAGTAGAGCTGCGGTATCTCCGACTGCAAGGCAGATGACACACCTGTCAGTTCCGGCGCTTGCGATGCGTAGAGCATAAAAGTGTCGGTAGCTGCCACCAAGTTTTCCCAGCTGGCATCGCCACGAGCCTCTAGTTGCATTTCCAAACCTCCACTCTCTCCTAACCCAGGAATTACAGGAGGACGGTTCAGGTAGGCCAGTATCTCTGGATAATATAAGAACTCTTTACGACATTGTTCCATTACGTCCTCTACTCCCATATTGGAAGATTTGCGTTCTTCCCAAGGTTTCAGAATAACGGTCAGGGTGGAACGGCTCTGCGAAGTTCCGACACGCGTGCTGCTACCGGTCACATTCTGTACATATGCGACAGCCGGCAGATTCTCGATAAAAGCGATGGCGCGGTCTGTGACTTTACGCGTGCGTTCCAAAGTCGCTCCCTCGGGCATCACCAGTTCGACTGTAAAGAACCCTTGGTCTTCTTCGGGGATAAAGCTGGTCGGGATCACCCGGTTCAACACGAAGATAAACACGATCACCATTCCGAAACCAGCCAAGATACGCCTCGGATTCTGAATCGCTTTTTCCAATAAATGCCCGTATTTACTATTTCCTTTGGCCAACCAGATATTGATCTTACGAAAAACAATATTCTTTTTCTTCCTGTTTGGGCGTAGGATAATCGCACACATGGCAGGGCTTAACGTCAACGCCACAACTGTGGATAACAGTACGGAGACTACGATCGTAATGGAGAATTGACGATATAAAGCTCCGGTAATTCCACTCAAAAAGCTAACGGGAACAAACACGGCCGCCAACACCATAGAGGTAGCAATCAAGGCTCCCGACAACTCATGCATGGCTTTATGAGTAGCCTCACGAGCCGTCAGATGTTCTTCATGCATCAAACGTTCCACATTTTCTACCACGACGATCGCATCATCCACCACGATACCGATTGCCAGAATCAAGCCTAACAATGTCAACATGTTGAGCGAGAAACCCATAATTAGCATAAAACCGAATGTTCCGATCAGAGAGATAGGGACGGCGATTGTCGGTATCAAGGCTGCACGCCAGTTCTGCAAAGACAAGAATACCACCAATACAACCAGGAACAAGGCTTCAAACAAGGTTTTATATACCTCATGGATAGATTGCGATATATATTCGGTTGCATCGAAGGGGAACTTATATTCCAGTCCTTCAGGAAAGTTCTGGCTGATCTCTTTCATCGCTTCCTTTACATTCGTAGCTACCTCCAGTGCATTGGCTCCCGGTAGCATATAGATAGCAAGTATAGCCGCATTTTTTCCGTTCAATCCACTTTCCGTCGAATAAGAAGAGGCTTCAAGTGAAACTCTTGCCACATCACGAATACGGACAATAGAGCCATCCGGATTGGCACGAACTACAATATCTTCGAACTCCTTTACCGTAGACAAACGTCCTCTGGCAGTAACAGGCAGCGTGATATCGACATCCAATACAGGTTGTTTTCCTAACTCACCGGCCGCCGATTCGCTGTTTTGTTCTTTCAGGGCATTCTGCAAGTCCTTTACTGTCAACCCCATGTTTGCCAAACGATCCGGATAAACCCAGATCTGCATACCATAATAACGGCTACCGATATTCGAGACACGACCGACACCGGGAATACGACGCAGCACATCCAACACATTAATAGTCGCAAAGTTACTCAAATAGATCTCGTCGAAACGAGGATCGTCCGAAAGTAGGCTCAGTGTCATCAACTGACTGGCTGATTGTTTTTCTACCGTGATACCGTTCTGCACAACGTCTGCCGGTAAACGGGATTCCGCCAGTTTCACACGGTTCTGGATTTCTACGGCCGAAAGGTCTGGATTCGCATTCACATCGAACGTGACAGTGATAGTCAAACCTCCCGAATTAGAGCTACTACTTTGCATATAGATCATACCCGGCGTACCATTCAACTCCTGTTCGATAGGAGTTGCAACAGCTTGCGATACCGTCATAGCACTTGCACCCGGATACGAGGCACTAATCTTCACAACCGGCGGAGTGATCTGCGGATACTGGTCCACCGGCAACATCACCAATCCGATAATCCCAACAATAACAATCACCAAAGAAAGTACTGTCGAGAAAACGGGACGGTCTATAAAGAATCCCGGTTTCATTCGCCTTCCTCCTCTGCCCTTAATGCTTCAATCGCTTTATCGTCACCCGCCTGTATCGGCTGTACCAGCATACCGGGGACTAACTTATGATAGCCTTCTATTACAACTTGTTCGTTTTCACCCAATCCACGTTCTATAACGATGTTGTTTCCGATCTCTGGGCCAGTCTGCACAAAACGTTTTTCTGCCACATTATCCCGGCGGACTACATAAATGAAAGCTCCCCCTTTCTCTATGGAAATAGCTTTACGGGGAACAACAATTGCATGTTCACGAACATCCAGCAAGAGTTTCACCTTTGTGAACTGCCCCGGAAGAAGTTTCTGATTCGGATTGGAAAGCTCAGCACGTACACCAAATGTACCGGTCTGCGGATCTACAATCGGATCGGCGAAATCCACTATCCCTTTAACAGGGTATTCTGAATCGTCGGCTAAGGTAACTGTCACGGTCGGTTGCCAGGAACGGGACGTGTCTTGTTCTCCAAATTTAATATTACGACGTTCGGCACGCAGATAGTCCAATGCCGTCATCTTGAAGTCTACTAAAACAGTGTCACTCTTTACGACGGCCGCCAATTTGGAGTTTACACCGGGACCAACCAAAGCACCGACATCCACAAAACGTTCGCTGATATATCCGGCCAAAGGAGAGGTCACAGTCGTATAACTCAATTCAAGTTGTGCCTGGTCCAGATCGGCCTTGCTCATGGCGATATCCGCCTCTGCGTCTCCTAACGAGGCTAATGCATTATCCAAATCCAATTGGCTGGCAGCATGCTGCTCATACAAGGGCTGCAAACGTTCTACATCGCGTTTGGCTTTTGCAGCTTGTGCTTCGTTCTTTTTCAGTTGCGCCTTGGCTTTCTCCACCTTTGCCTTATAAAGAGCCGAATTAATAATGAAAAGAGGTTCGTTCTGCTTTACTTCCTTTCCTTCCACAAACAACATCTTTTCCAGATAACCTTCGACACGAGCATGTATTTCCACGAACCGGGCTGCCCGGATGCGTCCGACATATTCACCAAAAATCTGTACATCTTCCTTCGCCGGTTTATCAACAATCACAAGAGGCCTCAAAGGTTCATCCTTATGTCGACATCCTGTTGTTAACACCATCAAGGCTAAAAACACAGCCCCTTTAACCAATCTTTCTCCTACCATTTTAATATCTATAATTGACATTTAAACTTGCTATATATCTATCTCTAAATTAAGAAATGAAATAATCGTACCATTGTTTCAACTCAAGCGTTAAAAAACATTATGTAGCTTGTTCTTAATACAATATACCCAATATGAAATTGCTTGTTACCCAAATCACAATCCATATATGTAGAATTATTCCACATTCTTCCTAAAAAATCCCCAATTATACCTCCAAAGTATTCCCCAACTAACAATCCTCCGAAAAAACACTTCCCCCCCACCAATCCGACACATCTTCCACATGAAGATATCCGTTCTTCCCGTGAAGTCTTTTCCGGCAGAAGTTTAATCGAAAAGGCAGAAACAGAAAAAGGAGCCAGTCTTACGACTAACTCCTTTTCTCTTTTGAGCTCTTTAACTCTACTTTCTAAAAACGGCGGCTATCTACTCTCCCACTTTTACGCAGTACCATCGACGTGGTTGGGCTTAACTTCTCTGTTCGGAATGGGAAGAGGTGGATCCCCAACGCTATAACCACCTTAATAACTTTTATATTAAGATTTTTGACCGGACAACCCCAAGTTAAGCTACATAACTCCTGAGCTAACGACCCAACTTCGGATCGTCCTAAGCGATATATCAATCCTATCCATGATACGAAAGTCTCGGGCGATTAGTACTACTCGGCTTCGACATTACTGCCCTTACACCTGTAGCCTATCTACGTCGTAGTCTACAACGACCCTCAGGGATATCTTATCTTGAGGCTGGCTTCGTACTTAGATGCTTTCAGCACTTATCCAATCCAGACTTAGATACCCGGCGGTGCACCTGGCGGTACAACCGGTAAACCAGTGGTCTGTCCAACACGGTCCTCTCGTACTAGTGTCAGAGCCCCTCAAATATCCTACGCCCACGATAGATAGAGACCGAACTGTCTCACGACGTTCTGAACCCAGCTCGCGTGCCACTTTAATGGGCGAACAGCCCAACCCTTGGGACCTTCTCCAGCCCCAGGATGTGACGAGCCGACATCGAGGTGCCAAACCGCTCCGTCGATATGAGCTCTTGGGAGCGATCAGCCTGTTATCCCCGGAGTACCTTTTATCCTTTGAGCGATGGCCCTTCCATGCGGAACCACCGGATCACTATGCTCTAGTTTCCTACCTGATCGGCTTGTAGGCCTCCCAGTCAAGCACCCTTATGCCATTACACTCTACGACCGGTTACCAATCGGTCTGAGGGTACCTTTAGAAGCCTCCGTTACTCTTTTGGAGGCGACCACCCCAGTCAAACTACCCACCATACAGTGTCCTCGCTTCTGCGAGTTAGAACTCAAACAACCAAAGGGCCGTATTTCAACGACGACTCCACAAACACTGGCGTGCCTGCTTCATAGTCTCCGGCCTATCCTACACATTAGTTGCCCAAATTCAATGTAAAGCTATAGTAAAGGTTCACGGGGTCTTTTCGTCCCATCGCGGGTAATCGGCATCTTCACCGATACTACAATTTCACCGAGCTCACGGTTGAGACAGTGTCCAGATCATTACACCATTCGTGCAGGTCGGAACTTACCCGACAAGGAATTTCGCTACCTTAGGACCGTTATAGTTACGGCCGCCGTTTACTGGGGCTTCAATTCAAACCTTCTCTTGCGATGAGTTCTCCTCTTAACCTTCCAGCACCGGGCAGGTGTCAGGCTGTATACTTCATATTTCTATTTCGCACAGCCATGTGTTTTTGTTAAACAGTTGCCTGGACCTATTCTCTGCGCCCCACATCTCTGCAGGGACCCTTTATCCCGAAGTTACAGGGTCAATTTGCCTAGTTCCTTAACCGTGAATCACTCGAGCGCCTCAGTATTTTCAACCCAACTACGTGTGTCCGTTTACGGTACGGGTACTTTATGAATTTGCTTAGCGGATTTTCTAGGGAGCCTGATTACGTCCATATTGCCTTGTACAAGTACGCGACATACTGTCAGGTTCGACTCTCAAAGCGGATTTGCCTACTTCGATCTACATCTACACCCTTTAACCATCTATTCCGTCAGATGGCAGGACTGTCACTTCTCCGTCTCCACATCGCTCCATAAAGTAGTATGGGAATATTAAACCATTCTTCCATCGGAATCGCCGTTCGGCTTATCCTTAGGTCCCGACTTACCCTGATCCGATTAACGTTGATCAGGAAACCTTAGTCTTTCGGCGAGGAGGTTTCTCACCTCCTTTATCGTTACTTATACCTACATTTGCGTTTCCATGCACTCCAGCAAGGGTCATCCCTCACCTTCGACGTACATGGAATGCTCCCCTACCATCTCATACGAGATCCATAGCTTCGGTAAACAGTTTATGCCCGAGTATTATCCACGCCAGACTCCTCGACTAGTGAGCTGTTACGCACTCTTTAAATGAATGGCTGCTTCCAAGCCAACATCCTAGCTGTCTCTGCAGTCTGACTTCGTTAGTTCAACTTAACTGTTATTTGGGGACCTTAGCTGATGGTCTGGATTCTTCTCCTCTCGGACGCGGACCTTAGCACCCGCGCCCTCACTCCTTATAAATATATATAACGCATTCGGAGTTTATCTGGACTTGATAGGCGGTGAAGCCCTCGCATCCAATCAGTCGCTCTACCTCATTATATACTATATAAAGGCTGCACCTAAATGCATTTCGGGGAGTACGAGCTATCTCCAAGTTTGATTAGCCTTTCACCCCTACCCTCAGTTCATTGGAACACTTTTCAACGTATACCCATTCGGACCTCCAGTTGGTGTTACCCAACCTTCATCCTGACCAAGGGTAGATCACTTGGTTTCGCGTCTACTCACTCCGACTATACCGCCCTTTTAAGACTCGCTTTCGCTTCGGCTCCGGACCTGAAGTCCTTAACCTTGCCGGAGAAAGTAACTCGTAGGTTCATTATGCAAAAGGCACGCCGTCACAATCAAAAGATTGCTCCGACCGCTTGTAGGCAGACGGTTTCAGGGACTATTTCACTCCTCTGTTCGAGGTGCTTTTCACCTTTCCTTCACAGTACTGGTTCGCTATCGGTCTCTCGGGAGTATTTAGCCTTACGGGATGGGCCCCGCTGGTTCACACAGAATTTCTCGTGCTCCGCGCTACTCAGGATACCACTAGGCTTCATTAAAGAGTCGTATACTGGGCTTTCACCGTCTACGGCCGTTTTTTCCAAAACGTTCTACTTCCTTAATCGCTTGCCATGGCGTGGTCCTACAACCCCGATATTGCCTAAACAACATCGGTTTGGGCTGTTCCGCGTTCGCTCGCCACTACTTGCGGAATCACTTTTGTTTTCTTCTCCTATGGGTACTTAGATGTTTCAGTTCCCCACGTTCGCTTTCCTTACGGAATGACTGGCCTTCTACCAGCCGGGTTGCCCCATTCGGAAATCTTGGGATCAAAGGTTATTTGCACCTACCCCAAGCTTATCGCAGCTTATCACGTCCTTCATCGCCTCCGAGAGCCAAGGCATCCACCGTCTGCCCTTGCTTACTTTCTTTATCACTGACACAGTTTTCAAAATTAATAATTAAACAATTAATAATTAATCTTGCGTGTCGGATTGATATATCTTTAGCTTGCTCTTACTTTTTTTGTTACTTTACTTTTTTGAAGTTGTCCAATACGTCAAAGATCTTATGTTTAATGAATAATTAATAATTAATAAATCAATAATCACTCATCTTGTGTGGAGAATAACGGATTCGAACCGTTGACCCTCTGCGTGCAAGGCAGATGCTCTAGCCAGCTGAGCTAATCCCCCGTAGAGAGTTGAAAGTGCAGAGTGCAGAGTGGAAAGTTGTTTACCTTTCAACTGTTTACTCTCAACTGTCAACTGTTTGGTAGTCCCAGGCAGAGTTGAACTGCCGACCTCTACATTATCAGTGTAGCGCTCTAACCAACTGAGCTATAGGACTGTCAACTGTTGTGCGCCTGAGATAAATACCTCAGCCTCATCTTTCTCTATACCGGCATGCCCGGTTAAGATCATATTTTATACATATTCAACCGTAGTACCAGAGAATAACATACCTCATTGAAATTACTACTTTCTCATGAGACTCTGGCTCCAGAAAGGAGGTGTTCCAGCCGCACCTTCCGGTACGGCTACCTTGTTACGACTTAGCCCCAGTCACCAGTTTTACCCTAGGCCGATCCTTGCGGTTACGGACTTCAGGTACCCCCGGCTCCCATGGCTTGACGGGCGGTGTGTACAAGGCCCGGGAACGTATTCACCGCGCCATGGCTGATGCGCGATTACTAGCGAATCCAGCTTCACGGAGTCGAGTTGCAGACTCCGATCCGAACTGAGACATGGTTTAGAGATTAGCATCCTGTCGCCAGGTAGCTGCCCTTTGTCCATGCCATTGTAACACGTGTGTCGCCCCGGATGTAAGGGCCGTGCTGATTTGACGTCATCCCCACCTTCCTCACAGCTTACGCTGGCAGTCTCACCAGAGTCCTCAGCACGACCTGTTAGTAACTAGTGATAAGGGTTGCGCTCGTTATGGCACTTAAGCCGACACCTCACGGCACGAGCTGACGACAACCATGCAGCACCTCGTAATCAGCTATTGCTAGAAGACCTCTTTCAAGGTCGGTCTGACTACGTTCAAACCCGGGTAAGGTTCCTCGCGTATCATCGAATTAAACCACATGTTCCTCCGCTTGTGCGGGCCCCCGTCAATTCCTTTGAGTTTCACCGTTGCCGGCGTACTCCCCAGGTGGATTACTTAACGCTTTCGCTGTAGAGCTTACTGTGTATCGCAAACTCCTAGTAATCATCGTTTACTGCGTGGACTACCAGGGTATCTAATCCTGTTTGATACCCACGCTTTCGTGCTTCAGTGTCAGTTATGGTTTAGTAAGCTGCCTTCGCAATTGGAGTTCTGCGTGATATCTATGCATTTCACCGCTACACCACGCATTCCGCCTACCTCAAACACACTCAAGTAACCCAGTTTCAACGGCAATTTTATGGTTGAGCCACAAACTTTCACCGCTGACTTAAATTACCACCTACGCACCCTTTAAACCCAATAAATCCGGATAACGCTCGCATCCTCCGTATTACCGCGGCTGCTGGCACGGAGTTAGCCGATGCTTATTCATAGGGTACATACAAAATGGAACACGTCCCACACTTTATTCCCCTATAAAAGAAGTTTACAAACCATAGATCCTTCATCCTTCACGCGACTTGGCTGGTTCAGCCTCTCGGCCATTGACCAATATTCCTCACTGCTGCCTCCCGTAGGAGTTTGGTCCGTGTCTCAGTACCAATGTGGGGGACCTTCCTCTCAGAACCCCTATCCATCGTCGGTTTGGTGGGCCGTTACCCCGCCAACTGCCTAATGGAACGCATGCCTATCTATCAGCGATGAATCTTTAACAAATAGTCCCATGCGGAACCCCTGTTTTATGGAGTATTAATCCGACTTTCGCCGGGCTATCCCCCTCTGATAGGTAAGTTGCATACGCGTTACTCACCCGTGCGCCGGTCGCCATCAATAAGTATTGCTACTTACCATGCTGCCCCTCGACTTGCATGTGTTAAGCCTGTCGCTAGCGTTCATCCTGAGCCAGGATCAAACTCTTCGTTGTTGAAATTGTTTTATATCTTCGCTCAGAATCTCGTCTTTATCGTAGTCACTGACGGTATGTTTCGTATTTCTATACGTCTCTTGTACTACTTGTTGATATGTAATATTTTCAAAGAACTTATCGCTATCTCTTAGAGAACGTGAGTGCAAAGATAAGAACTTTTATTTTTAACTTCCAAATTTTATCGGAACTTTTTTCAAAAGTTTTTTGTTTCATCATTTAAACACCTGCGTTCTCTCTCGAATGCGGATGCAAAAGTAGTGCTTTATAACATACTCACCAAACATTTTTGCAACTATTTTTTAACCCGTTTGTAAAACCTTTACTCTAATCTCTGAACCACTGAATGTTACATACAAAACTTTTTTATTCTCTACCACACTCCCGTTTTCAAGCTATACACAAGGATTTCATATGGGTATTATAATGTACAAGGAAAGATTTAACCAAGACCATCAACCATAATAACGAGGAAAGCCCCCTATCCTAACGGATAAGAGGCTTTTAAATCCTTTTGTTTTCCTCCGAAAGAGGTTAACCTAAATACGATTTGAGGAGCTTGCTACGCGTACCTTGTCTTAGTCTTCTAATTGCTTTTTCCTTGATCTGGCGGACGCGCTCTCTTGTGAGGCCAAATTTGTCGCCAATCTCTTCCAATGTCATTTCCTGACAGCCTATACCGAAAAACATTTTGATTATCTCACATTCTCTTTCGGTTAATGTAGCAAGGGCTCGATCAATTTCTTTTGCCAATGACTCGTTCATTAACGACCGGTCAGCGATAGGAGCATCATCGTTAACAAGCACATCCAAAAGACTGTTGTCTTCGCCTTCCACAAACGGAGCATCCACCGAGATATGTCTTCCCGATACTTTTAAGGTATCCGAAATTTTATCTACCGGAATATCCAGTTCATCTGCAAGTTCTTCAGGAGAAGGTCTACGTTCGTTTTCCTGTTCGAATTTAGAGAAGGCTTTACTGATTTTATTCAACGAACCTACCTGATTCAACGGAAGACGGACAATTCTCGACTGTTCTGCCAAAGCCTGCAAAATAGACTGACGAATCCACCACACAGCATAAGAAATAAACTTAAAACCTCTGGTCTCGTCGAATTTTTCAGCCGCCTTAATCAATCCCAGGTTACCTTCATTAATAAGGTCCGGTAAACTTAACCCCTGATTTTGATATTGCTTAGCTACAGATACAACAAAACGCAGATTCGCTCTGGTCAATTTTTCCAATGCTCTCCGGTCGCCTCTTTTGATAGCCTGTGCCAATTCTACTTCTTCTTCTACTGTGATCAGATCTTCACGGCCTATTTCCTGAAGATACTTGTCAAGAGAAGCGCTTTCGCGATTGGTAATGGACTTTGTGATCTTTAACTGTCTCATCCAATGTTTTTATATTGAGAATATCAGGGTGCAAAGATAATATTATTTTTATTGACAGAATTGGCTGGATGCACCCTACACCCAGCCAATTATAAACCTTTAACAATCTTCCCGCCAAATAAGACGAATATAACGTTATTTTATTATTCAGCCAGATCTATAGCATATACTTTCGTACGTCCATTCGGATAAAAACCTTTCACTACGATGTAACGATCGTCCTCATTACCCTTCAAAACCTTGTCAACTATTCTCTCAAGTTGTTCAGGAGATGAAATCTTCTGATCATTTACAACCATGATGATGAAACCTTTTTTGATACCGGCATCTTTCAGTTTACCATTCAATAAACCGGTCACTTCAATACCATAGCTTACACCTAATTCACGTTTCTGTTCGTTTGTCAACGCGCTAAAAGCGGCTCCTAAAACTTCAGCACTGTCGGCTGCTCCCTTCACTACGGCTGTACTGCCCTGTGCATTACGAAGTTCCACATTAAATGTCTTGGTGCTACCATTACGGTCTACAGTCACCTGCACTTTGTCACCCGGACGATATTTACTAATCTGTTCCTGCAGAGCATTCGCAGATTTCACTTTTGCACCATTTACGGCTACAATCACGTCACCCTTTTCAATTCCGGCCTCCTTAGCAGTACTGCGGTCTGCGAAATCAGCCACACACGCACCTTCAGATACTTTTATCTTGGATTTCAAGGCACTCAGTTCTTCTTTCTGTTTAGCCGGCAAGTTCGGATAGCCCAGCATATCGGCAATATCACCCACACTCATGATCTGGACACCCAAGATTGCACGCTGTACCGTACCATACTGCTTCAAGTCGTTTGCCACTTTCCCAGCAATGCTGATAGGCACTGCAAACGAATAACCGGCAAAGTTTCCTGTCTCGGAATAAATAGCGGTATTGATACCGACCAGCTCACCTTTCGTATTCACCAGCGCACCTCCACTGTTACCGGGGTTCACGGCTGCATCGGTCTGGATAAACGACTCGATCTTGCTCTTGTCTCCGCCTCCCATCGAGATGCCACGTCCTTTTGCACTCACAATACCGGCTGTAACCGTAGAAGTCAGATTAAACGGGTTACCGACAGCCAACACCCATTCCCCGACTTTCAGTTTTTCAGAATCACCGAACGGAATGGTAGGAAGATCTTTTGCATCAACCTTAAGCAAAGCGATGTCTGTCGTCGGATCGGTTCCAACCAATTTGGCTGCAAACTTGCGGTTGTCATTCAATGTCACTTCCAGTTCATCCGCTCCATCGATCACATGATTGTTCGTTATAATATATCCATCGGTCGAAATGATCACCCCGGAACCAGCCCCTACCCGTGGTTGTGGTTGCGGGCGCTGGAAACCACCACGTCCTCCGAATCCGAAGAAATATTCGAACGGATCAACATACTGCGGCTGATTGCCTCCGTCGGCATATTGTTTGGCATTTGTCGTGGCCTTAATATGCACAACGCCATGAACCGTACTTTCTGCTGCCGTAGTAAAATCCGTATTCTCTGCAGCAACCGTATTATAACCGGCTAACCGGATCGGCTGATTGAAGGTATTTGCTGAGCCAGAAGCGCTAAATACCGGTTGATTCTTATTAATCAGGTAAGCACTCGTCCCAACAGCCGCCCCCGCACTGATTGCAGCAACGAGAACTATACCAAGCACATTTTTCCACATCTTTTTCATACTCTTATTATTTTATCAAACATTTAAATTTAACACTTTTCTTTCGACAAAGAAAAGTCAAAAATCGTGCGATTATTCCATTTGAGACTGTTTTTTTATCACTTTTAACGGCGCTCCGCAAGGGCTTAACTGCGATTAACAGTACTGTGTAATGCAAAGTACCTTTTTAACAATCGACTGTCTGACAAATGGTCATACATTCAATAATATAACAGCAAGAACGGCAGAATGTTTCCCATGAAACTGCCATCAGATGCTTATGTAATTTATTTTCGACAATGTCGAAAACATATACGACAATGCCGAGAATATACACGACAACGTCGAAAATATACATGACATTGTCGAAAACAAATTAGACTGGCAGAAAAGTAAAAGAGAACCATATCGAACTCTTTTGATGTAACTATCCTATTTTTCAATTTTCAATTGTCAATTAAAAGAATTACCTTTGTCCCATTGCAGTTTGCCGGTCTGTCGCTCGTCCTTCGGGACGGGAGGAACGTCCGGGCAACAGAGAGCACCATACTTCTTAACGGGAAGCTGTCCGCGAGGGTAGAGTTGCGTAACAGAAAACGACCGCCGGATCTGTCCGGTAAGGGTGAAAAGGTGAGGTAAGAGCTCACCGGATCTTATAGTAATATAGGATGCCGTACGTCTTATGGGTTGTAAGGTCATGTATACCGGCGCATGTAGGATTGCTCGTCCGATGCCGGGGGGTAGACCGCTAAAGCTTACTGGTGACAGTAAGACGAGATAAATGGCAGACGCTCCCGTACAAGCGGGAGTACAGAACCCGGCTTATAGGCAGACTGCTTTTTTATAATGTGCCAGTATACCAATTCAACAATATGCCAATTAAATGGTTTCTATTGGTATATTGGCACATTTAATTTATTGGCACATTATTATATATGAAAACAACCGATAAAAAGACACTTGGAGAACGGATCAACGCCTTACTGACAAGAACGATCCGTTTCGTCACTTACGACATTTGGCGGATCACCGAAAATGAAGTAAGCGGCCTGAAAGAACTTTATATCAATATAATCAAGACTATCATTCTTGCCGTCAGGGGTTTCCAGAGCGAGAATCTACAAACAAAAGCATCAGCCCTCACCTACAGCACATTGCTGTCCATCGTTCCTTTATTAGCCGTATTGTTAGGGATAGCCAAAGGGTTCGGTTTCCAGGGAACGGTACGCCAGGAGCTGTTTGATTATTTTCCCGGCCATGAGGCCGAACTGAGCAAGGCTTTCGAATTCGTGGAAAGCTATCTGGCACAGGCACAAGGCGGTGTAATCATCGGAGTAGGTCTGATCCTGCTGTTTTACACGGTTATCAATCTGATTTCTTCGATAGAAGACACATTCAATGATATTTGGCAGATACAGAAATCACGTCCATGGTACCGGAAAATATCCGACTATCTGGCATTGTTCCTGATCCTCCCGGTGTTGATGACAGCCTCCAGCGGTTTATCTATCTTCCTGTCTACCTTGCAAAACTCGTTTTTCAGCCAATATTTCTTTTTTACACCGTTAGTCGAACTTATACTGAACATAACACCTTATATCATTACAATCCTGGCATTCACGGGGCTTTATATTTCATTACCTAATACGAAAGTCCGGTTCGTAAACGGCCTCGTGGCCGGAATCCTGTCGGGCATCGCATTCCAGTTTTTCCAGTTTATCTACATCAGCGGACAGATTTGGGTGAGCAAATACAATGCGATCTACGGTAGTTTTGCCGCTTTACCCTTGTTGTTGCTATGGCTGCAATTGTCATGGCTGATCTGCCTGTTCGGGGCGGAAATCTCGTATGCCTCCCAAAACGTGAAGAAATTCAGTTTCGAACGGGACAGCAAGAATATCAGCCGGCGATATAAAGATTTCCTCACGCTGCTGATCGCCTCGCTGATCGTAAAACGGTTCGTGAAAGGAGAAAAGCCTTATACGGCGGATGAACTGTCGGACGCTTACCGCATACCGATCCGCATCACGACACAGATACTCTATCAACTGACCGAATTGCACATCATTATCGAAGTCAATTACGGAGATGACGAACGCGTCGTCCACTACCAACCGGCCATCGACGTAAACAAGATCACGGTCAGTTATCTGCTGACACGAATGGACGAATACGGTTCGGAAAATTTCAAAATTGACACGTCCAAATTGTTCAGCAAAGAATGGAAAGCTTTGCTGAAAACCCGAGAGGACATGATTAAGGCGAATGATAACATTTTGTTGAAAGACCTTTAAACAATTGACAATGGATAATTGACAATTGACAATTATTAGGGGATGGATAAAAGAAAAGGGAATACGGATCTGACGGAGGGAAAAGTATGGAAAGTGATCATTCGCTTTGCATTACCGCTGCTGATCGGGAATCTGCTGCAACAGTTCTATAACATAACGGACAGCATTATTGTCGGACAGTTCCTGGGAAAAGAGGCATTGGCGGCGGTATCGGCATCTTTCTTCATCTATTACTTCATTATCTCGTTCGTGATCGGTGTCGGAAGCGGGACTACAGTGGTTATTTCACAACTTTTCGGGGCTAAACAGTATCAAAAGGTACAACTTGCTTTTTCATCTTTCTTCATATTTATGTTAGTCGGAGGCGTGATATTATCCATTGCAGGGATTATTTTTGCCGAACCGGTTTTCCGCCTGACCAATACGCCTGAAGAGGTTATCCCGCAAGCGGTGTCCTATTTCCGCATTTACATAGGAGGAACATTCCTGTTCGTAACCTTCAACAGCATCATTTCGATTTTACGAGGTGTGGGCGAGTCTGTACGCCCAATGCTGTTCATCCTGATTACGACTGTCTTGAACATTGCGTTCGACCTGCTTTTCATACTCGTGTTCAAATGGGGTATCGAGGGGGCTGCACGGGCGACTGTCATTTCACAGGGGATCGGCATGTGTATCGCTTTAGCGTATGTAAACAACACGCACCCCTTGCTGTCCATCAAAAAGCAAGATATGCTATTCGACTGGAAACTGTTCAAAGAGAGTCTGAAAATCGGACTACCGACAAGCGTACAGCAATGCGCGATCGCCCTCGGGCTGATAGCACTGCTGGGGATCGTGAACAGTTTCGGGACCAATACACTGACAGCTTACGGGGCTGCCGGAAAAATAGACACGATCATCACCCAGGCCATCCTCACCTTATCGGGGGCGCTGGCGGCTTTCTGCGGACAAAACATCGGAGCCGGGAAACTGGACCGGGTAAAAAGGGGAGTACGATTTACGATGTATACGAATATAGTCCTGGGACTATTGACTTTTGCCGCCGTCTATCTGTTCGGTGACGAGATGATGAAAGTTTTCACGAAAGACGCGGATGTCGTGGCGATCGGAAAGGAATATTTGCTGATTATCGGCGGTTTCTTCATCATACACGGGGCACTGAATGTGTACAACGGGGCACTCAGGGGAGCTGGAGACACTTTGTTCCCAATGATAACCAGCCTGGTCTGCCTCTGGCTGATCCGTATCCCCCTCGCCTATTATCTCAGTTCCTGGCTGGGACGTAGCGGTATCTGGTGGGCGATCGGTATCAGCATCACAATCGGGTTGCTCGTGACCTTCGTTTATTATAAGATGGGGGTTTGGAAGAGAAAAAGGAAGATTTATGATTTATGATTTATGATTTATTCATGCCACAAAAAATCATAAATCATAAATCATAAATCTCAATACCGATTATAGCTAATCACTTCTTTCGGATCTTTGCGTTTCTTAGGTCTGTCCGGTTGAGTGGAATAGCCGATGACAATGTCCAACAAGATGCGTTTGCCGGAGGGAATATCCAATAGTTTACGAACTTTCGTTTCATCGAACCAACCGACAATGCAACTACCCAACCCTTCGTCTTCAGCAGCCAACACAAGATGGGCGGCCGTTATGCCGATATCCAGATGGGAAAAATTCTTATCCTTGATCCATGAGCCAATGCCGGCTGTCAGATTCGGCTTTTCTTCTACGACCAAGATATGTACGGGCGCCTGTTTGGTGAAATGGTTCATCCCCAGGACGCGGTTCGAAGTTGCGTCCGCCACCCGATTCTTCAGCTCGGGATCATCTACTACGATAAAATGCCAGGGTTGCGAATTGCAGGCAGACGGCGCGATACACGCCGCCTCCAAAATACGCTGCAATTTCTCCTTCTCCACCGGACGCTGCGGATCAAAAGCCCGGTCACTTTGGCGCCGGCTTGCTAAAGAAAGGAAATCTTTCATTTGAACTGCATCATTTTACTGATATACTTACCGACAATGTCGAACTCCAGATTGACCACCGTACCTTTTTCGATCTGGCAGAAGTTGGTGTTGTCATGCGTATACGGAATGATCGCCACCTGGAAACTGTTCTGCTTCGAATTGCAGACGGTCAGGCTCACACCGTTAACACAAACCGAACCTTTCTCGACAGTTATATATCCCTGCTGCGCCATTTCCTTGTCGAACGGATATTCGAACGTATAATACCAGCTTCCATTGGTTTCGCGTACATCCTTGCAAACAGCGGTTTGGTCTACATGGCCCTGCACGATATGTCCGTCCAAGCGGCCGTTCATCATCATGCTTCTTTCGAGGTTCACCAGGTCACCCACTTTCAGTAATCCTAGATTCGAACGATCCAGCGTTTCCTGAATAGCCGTCACCGTATATGTATCGTCGGTCAGACTTACTACCGTAAGGCATACGCCGTTATGTGCCACACTCTGATCGATTTTCAGTTCATTTACAAACGAACATTTCATTGTGATGTGCAGATTTCCCTGATCCGCGTTCAACGCAACTACCTGAGCAGCTTCTTCTACAATTCCTGAGAACATAGTCTTGTGTTGTTTTAATTAATATTTCCAACTTCAAAGATACAGAGATTTAGTGTACTTTCCCGCAAGTATCACTCTAAATTACAACTAAAAGACTATATTTATACATTGTCTGTGGCATCCGCGTCCGGTAATATCAATTTGACTCACCTTCCAAAGGACTGTAAATAATCAAGAAAAAACTATCTTTGTATCGTATTACAAACTATATATAATATGGAAGCAGATAAAGTCGATAAATTCCTTTTGGCTAATGAAAGTAAATTTCCTGAATATGAAATTCCTATCCATCAGCTGTTAAACTTCACTCCCGAACAGGAGCTCATCTTGGAAACAACCCGTTTCAAACGACCGGGCATGATATTACTCGTTTCCATCTTCTTCGGAACACTGGGAATCGACCGTTTTCTTACCGGAGATATCGTAAAAGGAATCATCAAACTCCTTACCGGCGGCGGACTGGGTATTTGGTGGCTTGCCGACTGGTTTATGATAACCGGAGTAGCGAAAAGAAAAAACATGGAGAAGCTAAATCAGATAATCAATATCTAAAAATCATTACAGTAGCGTAAAACAGCCGAACGCAATTGAATATATTCGCAATCAAGGGAAATAAAAAAAAGAGACTGTCCAAAAGTTTGGCAGTCTCTTTTTTTATAGTATGCGCGGAATACTATTATTTAGCTTGTTCCAACTGCAATGTCTTGGTCGGTTCGTCGCAAACTTCAGTCGGACCAAAATACTGGATAGGGCCAGGATAAACATAGCTTGTCGTCATTGCCCATTCGTCACGGTTAGCAGCGAACTTCTTGAAAGGAGCACCGTCGAGCTTAACCAGAGCTTTCTGGATAACCGGTTTCATTTCTCCATGACGTTTTTCCATGTTCATCATCATGGTTACGGGGATACCACCAGCGATCCACTGGTCAGCCGGAGCAGTCGTGTTGCGTACGGAAGACATATAACCAGTCTTGCCGGCAGCGATCAGGCAAGAAGCCGTATAACCCAGAGAATAGCAGTAGTCTGCATCGTAGTTGGACGGAGCAGCACAACGGCCTTCGTACCCGAAGAAGTGGTGCTGTGCAGCGAACTTGCCGACATATTTGCCTTCGGCCTTCCATTCAGCCAACTTCTTGCCAACCATTTCCGACAGCAATTTTTCTGTTTCGATCAGAGAAACCTGTACGTTTCCGTGTGGGTCGCGATCCAAAGACAACTGACGTGCCACACCTTCCGGCAGAGAAGCATATAAGTCGGAGTTTTCTTTTGTCAGCTTGCTGATGATATAAGCACGCTGTTCGCTCTTCTTGATCATCTTGAATTCGGCATCGTGTTTAGCCAGGAAGTCGTTCAGCTCAGCGATCAGGCGTTTCATAGCCGGAACGAATTCGATCAGACCTTCCGGAATCAATACAGTACCGAAGTTGTTGCCAGCTTCTGCACGTTTGGCAACGATACCGGCGATATAAGTAACAATGTCATCCAATGACATGTTCTTTTCTTCTACTTCTTCGGAGATGATACAGATATTCGGCTGAGTCTGCAAAGCGCATTCCAATGCGATATGAGAAGCTGAACGGCCCATCAATTTGATGAAGTGCCAGTATTTCTGAGCAGAGTTACAGTCGCGCTGGATGTTACCGATTACTTCAGAATAGACCTTACAAGCAGTATCGAAACCGAAAGAAGTTTCAATCTGTTCGTTCTTCAAGTCACCGTCGATTGTCTTCGGGCAACCGATTACCTGTACACCCGCGTTGATAGCCTTGTAGTATTCAGCCAATACGCAAGCATTTGTGTTGGAATCGTCACCACCGATGATAACCAGTGCCTTGATATCCAACTCTTTCAGGATTTCCAATCCCTTGTCGAACTGTTCTTTTGTTTCCAGTTTGGTACGACCTGAACCGATCATATCGAAACCACCTGTGTTACGGTATTCGTCGATAATATCAGCCGTCAGTTCCATATATTTATGATCGATCAGACCACCAGGTCCCAAGATAAAGCCATACAGACGAGAAGCTGCGTTATTAGCCTTGATACCGTCGAACAGACCTGCAATCACGTTATGACCACCAGGAGCCTGACCACCGGAAAGAATCACACCGACGTTCATTGCCGGCAGCTCTTTCTTTTCGTTACTTTTTTCGAAAGTAACTACAGGCATCCCGTACGTGTTCGGGAATAGTTTCTTGATATCTTCCTGATCGGCTACTGATTCTGTATACTCGCCATCAACGGCTTTTACAGCACCTTTCAATGCAGCGGGAACCTTAGGCAGGTAAGCTGCTCTTGCAATTTGTAATGCGCTCTTTGTCATTTCTTAATCTGATTTATATAGAAATTATCTGATTCTTAATTAAAGGCGGTGCAAATATAGAAATTATTCTGCAATTCTAAAAATCGGAAATATCGTAAATGATGATTTAAATCACAAATAAAAAGGACTATCCGGAATAAAATCCAAATAGCCCTTTTGATTATAGTCATGCTGAAAGTTCTATTATAATTAAGTGCTTATGTTAATATTAATGCTTCCAGCTATCTATATATGCAATCTTATTTATTTTCCCAATTCATTGGAGAATGAGTAAGGAGCGTCACTGTCCTGTGTACCCCGGCTCTTGTTCGGGGTGACCGACATATTATAAAGAATGTTCATGCCACGCATCAGATCGCCATGTGTCAGATAATTCTTCGTATAATTCTTGCCATTCACTTTCATAGACGAGATGTAACGGTTCGCCTCACCGTTATTATTGGCCTTGATCACAACCTTCTTGCCATTTTCCAGATTCAACGTCACACTTTTAAACAGAGGAGATCCCAAGACGTACTGGTCCGTACCCGGACAAACCGGATAGAAGCCGAGAGCCGAGAAAACATACCAGGCCGAAGTCTGCCCGTTATCCTCATCCCCACAATAGCCATCGGGAGTCGCGAAATAAAGCTTATCCATCACTTCACGCACCCAATATTGCGCTTTCCAGGGTTCACCGGAATAGTTATACAAGTAGATCATATGCTGGATCGGCTGGTTGCCATGCGCATAATTCCCCATATTCATAATCTGCATTTCGCGGATTTCATGGATCACACCACCGTAATAGCTGTCATCAAACAAAGGCGGCACATTAAATACGGAATCCATCATGGCATTGAAACCGGTCTTTCCTCCCATCAAGTTGATCAGTCCCTGCGGGTCATGGAAAACCGACCAGGTATAATGCCAGCTGTTGCCTTCCGTAAAAGCATCTCCCCATTTCAGCGGATTGAACGGAGACTGGAACGAACCATCCTCGTTGCGGCCACGCATCAACTTGGTCTCAGGATCGAACAGGTTCTTATAATTCATCGCATGTTTCGCGAAAATAGCAATTTCGGATTCCGGTTTGCCTAAAGCCTTCCCTAATTTATAAATGGCCCAGTCGTCATAAGCATATTCCAACGTACGGGCAGCACTTTCATTGATTTTCACGTTATAAGGCACATAGCCCAATTCATTGTAATATTCATAGCCCAAACGTCCGGTCGATTTCACTTTCGGGTGTACGCTGTTAGCTCCATGAACGACAGCCTCCCAAAGCGTCTCGATATCATATCCGCGAAGTCCTTTCAGGTAAGCATCCGCCACAACGGAAGCCGAATTATTACCGACCATGCAACCACGATGTCCCGGACTTGCCCATTCCGGCAGGAAACCACTTTCCTTATATGTATTGGCAAGGCCCTCCTGCATCTTCGTATTCATATCCGGATACATCAGGTTCAGGAACGGGAACAAGCAACGGAAAGTATCCCAAAAACCGGTATCGGTGAACATATAACCCGGCAGAACTTCTCCGTTATACGGACTGTAGTGCACCACTTTTCCATTAGCATCCAATTCGTAGAAGCTGCGCGGAAACAGCAGCGAACGGTACAGACAGGAATAGAACGTACGCAATTTGTCCACATCGCCATCTTCCACGGTGATACGTCCTAAAGTTTCATTCCACACCTGACGGCCCGCCTCAGCTATTTCGTCAAACGAACGGCCGCCCAATTCTTTCAGGTTCAGTTCAGCCTGTTCAGGGCTGATAAAAGAAGAAGCTACGCGAGCATGAACAATCTCACCTTTACGGGTGGAAAAACCGATAATGGCACCGGTATGATTTTCTTTCGCTTCGGTTTCACCTTTGCGGATCTCATCGTCGCCGACAGTTGCCTTATAAGTAAAAGGCTTGTCGAACACGACAACGAAATAGTTACGGAAGTTCTGAGGAACCCCTCCGCTGTTACGAGTCGTATAGCCGATGATCTTATTTTCTTCCGGAACGATCTTGATATATGAACCACGATCAAAAGCATCGACAATCACATACGAGTTGTCCGATTCGGGGAAAGTAAAGCGGAACATGGCGGCACGTTCCGTCGGAGTGATTTCCGTCACAACGTCATGGTCAGCCAGATACACCCGGTAATAATTAGGTTTTGCCACTTCTGCCTTATGAGAGAACCAACTGGCACGTTTATCCTGGTTAAACACCACTTTACCAGTAACCGGCATGATGGCAAACTGTCCGTAATCGTTGATCCACGGACTGGGCTGGTGAGTCTGCTTGAAACCCCGGATTTTGTCCGCGTCGTATGTGTACGCCCAGCCATCTCCCATCTTTCCGGTCTGTGGCATCCAGAAATTCATTCCCCAAGGCATGGCAATCGCCGGATAAGTATTACCTGTCGAGAGAGAAAGTTTCGACTGGCTTCCGACCAGCGGATTCACGTAATCCACCAGGTCCTTTTTGTCGGCCGCATCCACCGTAAAGAGGCTGCTGCAAAGCGTAATCGCTAAAATAAATAATTTCTTCATGGATAGAATATGTTTAATTAATTTGAAGACAAAGAATAGGGTTTGTCTGTCCCGTTAAAAACACGTTTTTTATTAGGAGAAGAGGTCATTTCGAACGTCAGCGTACCGCCGTCCATAATGTCCTGCTGCGTAATGAACCCTTTCGTATAGGGTTTACCATTCAACTTGACCGACTTGACATAGCGGTTTTTGTCGCTCACCTTGTCAGCCTTTACCTCGAATGTCTTGCCGTTCTCCAGCGCTACCTTTATATAAGGCAAGTAAGGAGCTCCCAACACATACTGATCCGTTCCCGGACAAACCGGATAGAACCCCATCGAAGACAAGATATACCAAGCAGACATTTGTCCGCAGTCGTCGTTACCGCACAAGCCGTCGATATTATTGCGGTACATCTTATTCATGATTTCACGCTGCCAGTATTGCGTTTTCCAGGGTTGCGAGGTCCAGGCATACAGGAACGGAATATGATGGCTCGGTTCATTGCCATGCACATAGCCACCCAGCAAGCCTTCCTCCGTCACATCTTCTGTCTGGGCGAAAAACTCGGCAGGCAGATGCATCGTAAACAGGGAATCGAGCTTAGAAACAAAGGACTTCTCCCCTCCCATCAGGCGAATCATATTGTTCACATCCTGCGGCACATAGAAAGAATAGTTCAAAGCATTTCCTTCGATAAAACCCTCACCATGCGTACTCAGTAAATTGAAATTCTCTTTCCAACGTCCGTCGGCATAACGGGGACGGGCATAACCGATATTCGTATCGAAAACATTCTCATAATTGACCGCACGTTTTTTATAGGTATCAGCAACAGAACGGTTGCCGGCCAAAAGAGCCGTATGGTAGATGGTCCAATCATCATACGCATATTCCAATGTCAGGGAAGCGGCGCTGCCGTTATGGTCGAGAGCGACATACCCTTTTTCCATATACTCGCCGGTTCCGTCTAAGTAAGGAATCGTAGAACTGCTCACCATCGCTTTCAAAACTTCTTCCTTGTCCAACGGAAGACCTTTCGCCACGGCGTCGGCCAAAACGGAAACGGAATGATATCCGATCATGCACCAGTTTTCATTCGCCATATGACTCCAGATAGGCAAGGCTTTATGCACGCTTTGCTCGCAATGCTTCAGCATGGAGCGGGCGATATCCGTATTTACCTGACGGTTAATGATGTTGAACAACGGATGCAAAGCACGATAGGTGTCCCAAACAGAAAAAACCGTATAGTTTGTGAAATCATCCGCCTTATGGATATTATGATCCAACCCACGATACTGTCCATCCACATCCGTATAGACGCAAGGATTGATCATGGTGTGATACAAAGAAGTGTATAACATCGCCAACTGGTCGTCCGTACCGTTGGCTTCGATAACAGACAATTCCTTATTCCAGGTTTCACCGGCACGAGCCGCCAACTGGTCGAAACTATAGCCAGAGGCTTCAGTCCGCAAATTCTTCAAAGCGCCATCAGTGCTGACACCCGAAAGGGCGACTTTCACTTCCAAATCCTCGGAAATCGCCGGATCGAAATCAAAATAAGCAACGATCTTACGTCCACCTATATCAGGGAAATTTTCTTTCATATTGAATTTGCCGTACCCACCCCGGTAATTGACTTTTGCTTTTTCCTCACATCCGTAATGAACAACCGGTTTGGAGAAAGACATGGCAAAGTAAGTATAGTTGGTACGCGCCCATCCGTTCGTGATACGATAGCCCGTAACCAGCGTATCATTTTCAACCCGGATATTCGTCCAAAGAACTTTTCCGTCGTAATTATATATACCATGAATCATATCTAAGATAACCCGCTGGTTTTTGGCTTCTTTCGGGAACGTATATTTATGCACGCCAACCCGCTTGGTTGTCGTCAGTTGTGCTTTTATTCCGTAGTCGGCCAACATCACTTCATAATAGCCGGGACGGGATATTTCCGTATCATGCGAGAAACGCGAACGGTAGCCGCCATCCGGGTTAGTTGCCGTTCCGGGATTCAGTTTCAATTCGCCGGTAACCGGCATAATCAAGATATCGCCGAGGTCGGAATGTCCGGTTCCGCTAAAATGCGTATGGCTGAACCCAACGATACTGCTATCCTTATGCTGATAGCCAGCACAATATTCATAGGCACGCGGCTGATATTTACCATCCACGTTATGAGGGATCGTATCCGTATCCGGACTCAACTGAACCAGTCCGAAAGGCACGCAAGCCCCCGGAAACGTATGTCCCATCCCGTTCGTCCCGATAATCGGATTCACCAATGCAGTCTTATCCTGGGCGGACAAGTTCCCAAAAGTCAGCAATGCAGAAAATAAAAGAATAGTCTTCTTCATGGATTTTGTTTCTATTTTATTTTGATAAAAAGGCTTGATACTCGTTCCACAACCCTTCAATGCTGGCATCTTCGCCAAACATACGCTTGATAGCCTTGTCGAAACTCCATTCGTCGAGGTCGCGAACCGTTTCATGGAACTTGCGGATAGCATCCGGATCTTTGGTTGTCAACCATTGGATAAAAAAGCCGGTCGTACGATAACCGTCCATCCAGTTACCACCCGGTTTGCGGGTACTCATATCGAAATATCCGGCCTGGGCACGGACTGCATCCGCCAGCCCTTCGATACAAGCCCAGAATGTCTTGTTAGTCGAGTAGGAACCAATTCCTTTCGGTTCGAACTGGTAAGCGTGTACCAATTCGTGGTACAGAACGCCACGTGTTTCGAAGTCGAGCTTGTAAAGAGATTCGTTTGCCGACTTCTCTATATGCTGTGTGCTGTAAACAATCGAGGTATTGGCCGGATTACCGCTCTTGGCTGAAACTCCATCATAATCTTTCAAAGTATAATGGACCTTTTGAACATCATTCATCGTATCTTTAGCCGAATAGAAAAGAATTTCGGCAACCTTACGAGCATGATAACGTATGTATTCGTCCGGATTCTGGACAAGCCCCGCATAAATGGCTGCCCCTTTAGTTTCCGGATCAATCACTTCGTAATCGATTTCCGGATATTTGAAATCCTCCCAATTGGCATTCAAATTGGTGTCAAAGAACAAGACATCACCCAGTACCAGTGTATCACCGGTAGCCGTACTGGCTTCCAGCCTATATTGTTTATAGTTGGAAGGTTGGGTTATCGGACAAAGAATTTCCTGATAGCGGGAACAGAACATCTGATCTTTCCGTTCATCCACAACTACCCATTTTTTTCCATCATAAGAACCTTTCAATGTCCAGGCAAACGGATCATGTGCAGGTGTCTCGCCGGACGAATAGATTTTATAACTTTGGATAGGAACAGTATATTGTTCATCAAAAATCACTTTATTTACCCCTTCCGTTCCCACGAAACAGGTTGTCGGATTCCCATCTGACAATTCAGGAACATTCACCGGTAATTTTGCCTGACAAGAACACAATAATAAACTTATCGATATTAATATATTTATTTTCATAACACAACTATTCAATCAAAACTTTAACAATATGCTGTTCACACATCCATTGTCATAATCCCTGCCCCATGTATTTCACAAAGGACAGGGATATTTTAACACAAAATAAATTGAAAAATTACTTTATTCCAATCAAATTACTGATTATATCCTGGATTTTGATCCAGATTCGGATTTAAAGTCGCCTGCTGATAAGGGATCGGATATATTTCATAATGTTCATCAGATACTTTTCCATCCCACCAGTCACCAGTACCAAACTTATCGAAACGAATCAAATCGGTACGACGCTTTCCTTCAAATATAAACTCACGTCCGCGTTCTGCCAATAATTCATCCATCGTCAATGTTGCCACTGAATATTTAGCCTTTTCCCAATCTTCGGCAGAAAATGCACGCTGACGGCAAGCATTAATTAAGTCAACGGCATCCTGAGTTGCCTTACCACCATTCTTACGCATCAGCGCCTCTGCTTTATCAAAGTAGATTTCTGTCAAACGATATAAAACCCAGTCATTTCCCCAATAGTTCGGATCACCAGATGCTCCTGTTTTGTATTTATCAAAACGAGCACCACTATTTTCTTCCCCTGTGTACATGGTCGATTCTTCAGTCTTGCCTTCACTAAAACGTTTAATATCTTTGACAAAGACCAAAGGCTGGCCACTATACTCCGATGTCCCCACAACAGGCTCACCCGTTTTATAATCATACTGCGGACCTATCAGCATCCATTCTTTTTTACGCAAATCATTATCTGCAAAAGCATCATAAGCAGAAGGAATCACAACGATCCCATCATTTCCGTTAGCTATTCCTCCATTGATGTATTTTTGATTAAAATGGTAAAAGTCTCCGGACCAACCACAATACAAACCGGATGCCAGATAATCATAAGTAAGAGACAAAATATGCTCCTTTGAATCCGTACTGTTGTCCTTGCTATACGTGCTGACCAGATCTTTGTCCAATTCCATAGTACCATGAGCCGCACCGCCTTCACCTTTAATCAACTTATCACAATAGGCAATACAGTCATCCCAACGGGGAGTCCCCGTCCATACTTCAGCATTCAAATAAAGAGTTGCCAACATGGCATAGCCGGCAGCACGAGTAAAACGTCCGGTATTTTGTTCCTTTTCTGATAGCAAAGGAAGATCATCCAGAACAGCCAACATCTCAGATTCAATGAATTCAAAGACTTCCTGACGACTATTTGTTGCAGGCATTTCAGGTTCACCGACTTTTGTTACAATAGGAATATTACCCCATAAATCCATTAAACCCATATAATAATAAGCACGATTTGCCTTTACCTCTGCAATATAAGCCAAACGCTCCTGCTCTGTGATGCTCATACTTTCCGCACTACGTTTTTCAAGGTTTTCTATCGCATCGTTACAAAAGCCTAATCCCATAAAGAACAAATTCCAACTGTCTTCAATAGATGCATGCATACTTGTCCAGGTATGATAATGAAACTGGATCCATCTCCCGTCATCATAACCATGAGGACCTTTTACCGGCCAAGCCAACTGATCGGCTGAAAGTTCATTCATTTTCCAGTAATTCTGGCGAGACTGGCAAGCGAACACAGCACGACTGTGTGTATAAGGGCGCAATACCGCAGAAAGCACCTCTGTTTCATTATTATAAAAATTATCAGTCGTATTGTCGCTATAAATATGTTCTGTCAAGTCTGTACAAGCGCTCATCGCAAAAAGACCAGACGCAGCAACTAATACCTTATATATATTTTTCATCGCTTTTTCTACTTAAAAATTAACATTCAAACCAACACTAACACTTCTTGTCACCGGAGTACGTCCACACGCTTCCATGCTCGGAGCCATTCCCGTATCATCCATTTCAGGATTCAACCCCTTATACCCCGTAATAGTGAATAAATCGGTTGCCGATACATACACCCGGAATGAAGGCCATTTTTCGTTCTTATTTTTAAAGTTGTATCCTAATGTGATATTGTCCAAACGAATATAATTGCCTTTTTCCAAATAATAATCCGAATACTGGTAAGTCGCACTCACACCTTCATTAATTGCAGAGTTCAACACGTTATAACCGGCCTGTAACGTCGTCAGGTTATTATAAAACATATTCATACGGTTCAGTACGTCATACCCGAATCTTCCTTTGAACATAAAGGACAAATCAAAGTTTTTATATTGGAAATTGTTTGTCCATGATAAATACCACTTCGGTTGTCCATTACCAATCACCGTCTTATCGTCATCATAGATCAGATCTGCAGTCACCTTTTCACCTTCCTTATTGTAGAACAGCCATTCTCCGCTTTCATTAAATCCGGCAAAACGTTTACCATAGAAATCACCGATATTACTACCCTTATACAAACGCACGGCATTTCCCAAAGAACCGTATCCACCGATACCGCCAAATTCCAGATAGTCAGCACTACTATATGAGAAGTCCTCCAGTTTATTAGAGAATACTTTAGACAAAGTCACCGTACTTCTCCACTGAAAGTCTTTTCTTACAATAGGTATCGTATTCAAAGTTAATTCTAAACCAGAACTTGTTATACTACCTATATTCAAGGTACTGGAAGAATGGATATTGGCTGGAGAAGGTACCTTAACGCTTGTCATCAACAAATTATCTGCTTTACGTTTATACACATCCAAAGAACCTGTCACCCGGTTTGTCAATACACCAAAATCAATACCGAAGTTCCATTCTTTCTTCATTTCCCATTTCAAATTCGGATTCGGATTACGGCTCGGTCCCCAAGTTTGCAACCATTGGCCACTTGGATTCAAATAAGGGTCTCCAATACCCAATGTAACCATTGATTGATACGGATCAATACCTGAATTACCGGTCACACCATAACCGACACGAAGTTTCAAATTAGACAAGACATTCTGTTCTTTCATGAACTCTTCGTTAGAGACATTCCAAGCCACTGATGCAGATGGGAAATTACCCCATTTGTTATTAGGACCGAATTTAGAAGAGCCTTCACGACGAATAGAGAATTGAGCAACATAACGATCTTTGAATACATAGTTGATACGACCGAAGAAAGCAATCAAAGTTTCATCTGCTTTCTTACTCCCCATACCGGCTTTAATAGCTGCATCACCATTCAAACCACTACCGGATCCCAAGTTATTATCTTCTACGGAATTATTCAAGAAACCGTTGTTATTTGCTTCCAGTTGTTCATAAACCTGATATTGGTAGCTATAACCGGCAATTGCATTGATTTTATGATTATCCAAGAAAGTCTTTGTATATTCAATAGTCGGCTCCAAAGTACGAGTCGTTTTCATATACGACTTTTTCCAAGCATATCCGCCACTATTATAGCTATTATAAGAAATACGAGAATCCACATCATAAAAACGACGTTCTTTATAGTCATCACGAGTATAACTTACAAAAACAGATCCTTTTAAATCTTTGATTGGTTCAAAAATCAATTTACCATCAAACGAACTGGTCGTTTGCTGTTTGTCATACTGCTGTTGATCCAAACGCGCCACTTTGTTCTCATCTTTCGCATAATCCTCATAATAAGTACCATCTTCATTATAAACCGGATTGGTTGGATTTGAGCGCAACGCAGATTCCCATTCTCCATCGCCTCCAAGCAAGTTCATGTTGCCATAATTCAAACTCATATTTGTCTGGAAAGTCAACATATTGTTCAAGGCCTTTGTTTCCAAAGACATTCTTCCCCCATACTGTTCACGGTCTGTAGCCTTCCCGATACCTTCCAAATTACTATAATATAAAGAAGCGCGATAAAGAGTGGATTCTCCTCCTCCGGAAATAGAGAGGTTATGGCTATGAGACGCATTACCACTATTCAATAGCGTATCGAACCAATCCGTATCACTACCCCTATCTGTCATGTAAGACGGGTTATTAAATTTACCCATTGCGCTACGCCATTCTGTCGCATCCATGAAATCAGGGCGCTCAATCCCCCAATAATGGGTCAAATAAGTAGAATAGTCCACCGAGGTTTTTCCTTTTGAACCGCGCTTGGTCGTAATCAAAATAACGCCGGCATTCGCACGGGAACCGTAAATAGCCGCTGCTGAACCATCTTTCAATACATCAATCGATTCAATATCTTCACTCCGTAACAAATCAAGGTTTCCTCCGGGTATACCATCAATTACAACAAGAGGAGCAATATCACCATTAACAGATACAACACCACGCATCTGAACAGCAACACCATTATTCGGGTTACTACCATTTGTACGTGTAATAGACAAACCGGCAACTTTACCATCCAACAACTGGCGGACATCTCGGCTATTTGCTCCTGCCAAGTTCATATCTTCAGGTTTTACAGAAGATATAGCGGTAGCCACATCAGAACGTTTCATTGAACCATAACCAACGACAACTACTTCATCCAGCATTTCCGCATCTTCCGACAGGACAATATTTAAATCAGTCTGTCCCTTTAAAGACACCTCCTGCGATTTAAAACCGATAAAAGAGAATGACAATGTAACGTTATTGCCAGGCACATTCAATGTAAAGTTTCCATCCAGATCAGTAGTAGTACCCACAGTAGTTCCTTTCACCACTATACTGACACCTCCCAGTGGTTCTCCCAACTGGTCCTTTACAATACCTTTTACAGTATATCCTTTTTGTGCTAATGCATGAACTTCTGCTTGCTTTAACGTGTTATCAGTTTCAGAAGATGCAAATGCATAAGACTGCGTGAGCATTAAGGATAAACAAAGTAATGCTTCTTTTCTCATAATCTTATTCATTTAATTTTTGTAATTCAATGGCAATATTAACCGATCTTAATACGATCACAGTAACACTGAATAACAAAAAGAGTGTCATATTCAACCTATAGTCGATTATGACACTCTTTTGTACGATTAAGACACTACACAAAAACAGGCGTTTACGAAAAAAACGGTTATTCCCTCTACAATCGAACGTATTGAATACGCAAAAAAAACGACAATATCCTCTTAAAACACAATTTTCCACATAAAATATTGATAATTAACCCCATACAGAAATAGCTGTTTGTTAAAAAATATTACCCTTGCGGGTAAATCTAATTATATAGGGTAGAAAATCAAATTATATGCGATAGTAGTTTCGATCCGAACCAATGGCTTTTTTACAAATATGACAATAAGAGTGGTAATCTATGTATTACGATGCCTATAACAATAACCCGGCCCTTCCCCCGCCTGTCTCTCTCACTACTAGATCATGATTCTAACACAAACAGGCCTCATCTACTGTCTAATTGATTCCATTTAACATTTTAAAGTCTGCCCATTCTTTGTTCTATCCAATAGAATGGACTACATTTGTGATACTTCGCAAACAGAAGGAATAAAAACAGATATAACATGGAAAATGTAATAAGAATCATTACGGCATGTTGACGATTAGTGGGACACGCATAGTCCTGAGCATCCCGAACAACAATGTACGCAAGCAGTATTATGAGTTCATGCTCGACGAATATTAGTAAGGTTAGAGAGAATGGAAGAAATACAAGGCATCTAATAGTCACCTTATTGCATTTGCCTGTACTGTCCTGGCGTAACTCCGTATTTGGCTGAAAACTCACGATAAAAATAGGATTTGTTGGAGATTCCGACCTGGTAGATGATTTCCTGCACGCTCAGGTTTGTCGTGACCAAAAGCTGAGCTGCATGCTTCATACGGTAGTCCTTGATAAAATCGCTCGGTGTCAACGGTGAAATTTTTTTGAAACGGCGATACAGAGCACGGGTATTCGTGCCTAATTTATCGGCTATAAGCTCAGGACGCAATGTATCCTGAGCAAGATTTTCTTTTATTATGGCTGTCACGGAATCCATAAACTCCTTATCCTCCTGATGGATCAACTGACCACCGGACTGCTCATAAGCGCTTTCTGGGGAATAATAGTAGTCTTTCAGTTCTTTTTTATTCGCCATCAACCTGTTCACGACGGAATGGAGCACCACGGATGAGAACGGCTTGGTCAGATAGGCATCGGCACCCAGATCCAACCCTTCCGCCTGTTCGTTTTCCGAGACCTTTGCCGATACTACGATTAAAGGTATATGCCGAGTGAACTTATCAGACTTGATACGGCTGATCAATGCAAACCCATCCATGCTCGGCATCATGATATCCGTAATAATCAAATCAGGAGTTTGCTGCTCCATCAAGGCCAAAGCCTCCTCTGCATTAAATGCTTCCCGGACGACATATTCGAACGATAACGTTTCCTTAATCAACCAAACGATATCCCGGTTATCATCGACCACCAATATAACTGGATTACCAATATTCACTTCGGTTTCAGCAGCCACTGCTGAAACCGGTTGTACAACCGGAACCTTTTCACCGTCTTGTTCATCCAAATCTGTCTCCTCAGCCTCCAGATAAGGCAACGTAACGATAAATTCGGCAGATTCCCCCTCCTTGCTCGCTACTCTTATCTCGCCACGAAGCAGCTGGACCATACTGTGGCAGATGAAAAGCCCCAATCCATTTCTGGAAGTCATCTGAGTATAATTATTTCCATCCAGATCACCTAAGATATGAAAACGGTCGAAAATCGTTTTCAGGTCAGCTTCCGCTATCCCCTTACCTGTATTATATACCTTTATTATCAGAGATTCATTTTCTATCCGGACAGAAACATCGATCGTGCCTTTCTGTTCCGTGTACTTGAATGCATTCGACACCAGGTTACGTATAATCTTCTTCAGGCTGGGTACATCCGTATTCCAATAAACCGGTTTATCAACATCACTAAAAGTAAAATTGATCCCGTTCTGCTCCGCGACAGGCATAAACGATTCACATTGCTTCCGGATCAAACTGCCTACGGACACCCGCTTGATCTGTATATGGCTGAATCCAACTTCCTCGATCTTTCTGATATCCAAAATTTCTTGGATCAATTCATTCAGGCTTGTAACGTTTTCACCCAGGATACGGGCATATTTCTCCAATTTTCCATCAGCCAACCGGTCAGCGGATGTCTTGATATGATCGTTCACACCATTAATCAAAGTCAAAGGCGTACAAAGCTCATGCGTGATATTGGCGAAAAAATTCAACTTCGCTTCATACAATTTTTCTTTTTGCTCTTCTCTGATTTTACGGGCGACTTCGGCCTGTTTTTCCACAATCCGGCGGCGCAGCCAATACACGATACCCGAACATACAACTGCCAACAACAGACCATAGACAATCATAGCCCAAGAACCGCGATACCAGGGAGGTAACACCCGTATATGCAAAAAATACTCTTTGGCATCCGAATCGAACACATCGTTCTTGTAACGGACTTTCAAAACATAATTGCCATAAGGCAACTTCGTAAATACAACCTCATTATCTTTTTGCAGTTCAGTCCACGATGTATTATAGTTTTCTAATAAATACGAATACTCATAGTTTTCCCCGTGTATATAGTCGGTCGCCACAAAAGAAATCGAAAAGGTAGATATATTGGGAGGAATAGTCACATATCCGGTTTTCTGATCCGTATAGTCATACAAACTATGCGTCTCATCTCCCATCTTCAATTCAAAGAAATGCAAGGCTGGCTTATAATTCTCCTGCCGGTCGTTTTGCGGACCTACCCATATCAGCCCGTTTATTCCGCCGAAGAACAGTTTTCCTGTATAAGGACACTTCCAATAGGCATCATCCGAGAACTCCGTCACATCCAAATCGGGACTTCCATAATTATGGAAAAACTGATTGCGAGGATTGTATTTAGTCAACCCTTTATTAGTACTCAGCCAGATACAGCCGTCAGAATCTTCGAGAATACCATGAACCATGTCGTTCTTTATACCGTCAATTCTGCTATATTGTCGTACCTCAGCCGGGGTCTCTGAATGTAATTTCATCTGCGTCATACCGGAACTGGCTCCCAGATAAAAAGTCGAATCTTGGCTATAACACATGCAAAGCACATCCCCTACCGCCCGGTTGCCCGCATTATTCATCGGAATAAATTCATATTTCTTAGTCAGCAGATTAAAGCGGACCAGTCCATATCCTCCACGGCTTCCCAAATAAAGAAGGGAAGCCTCATCATCATAATTCATAGAATGGAACTCATTACAAACTTTTCCATCCTTTTCAAGGATAAACGACTTCACATATTCAATAACAGGTTCTCCGTCCTTTCTACCAATGACAACTTCCAGCAAACCATCTCCGGTCGTTGCCATCCATAATGTCGAATCATTCACTTCACGGATCGCATGAACATACCTGATCTTTGTATCGACAAGGCTTGCCATCGTATGGACTTGCTTGTCCACTAAGGAATAATAGGACAATCCTGGTCCTTCCGTCCCTATCCACACCCAGGGATAATAGTTGCTTTTACGGAAACAATAGACACGATCACTGGACAAGCCGTTCGATGTAGTGAAATGTTTGACCTTTCCGGCCGGTATTTCTCCTTTTTCATAGGAATCATAATCTTCCACACGCACAAAACCATTCCCTTTAGTTCCGAACCAGATCGTTTTTTCATCTTCAGTATAGATCGAACGGACCGGATTACGCATGACAATCGGCAAACTCTTGAGTTGAATCCCAGAAAACCGGTTATATTTGTCATAATACATCCGGACTCCCTGCCCGTCTGTCCCGACCCACAAGATATCCTGCTTCCGGTCAGGCAAAACACAGAATAGCCCGACATCAAATCCCAATGCCTCTTCCTGATTATCTATGTTTAGCAAAAGCCCGTTCCTGAAAACCAGGTAAGGGGTGGAATGAAACAATGCGATGCGGGAAAGATTTCCATATTGATTCATCCAGCAGGTAAGGTCGGCCAGATACTTTTTCTGGCGGTCTTTCATCCGGTAAGAATAAAAGCGGTTTTCCATATCCACATAGTACAGAATACCATCGAGATAATAAGCACGGTCAATTTTCTTTTCATGGATCGGCGTTTTCCTTATGTCCAATGCTAAGGGAAAGGAGTCGAAATCCGGACAAATCTCAAGCAGGCAGCCATCGGCGTCAAAAATAAAGAATTGTCTTTCTCCCTCTGCAAACAAGACTTTAGATACTTCTTCATTCATCCCCCGTACATGTACATCCTGGAAAGAACCGGTTTCAGGAGAATAGCAGGAGATAAAATCTTTTTGCTTTATGAGCAGCGTATTACCAGCCGAATCAGAAGCCACATTCAGACACTCGGGATATTCCGTGTAGGACTCCGTCACCTTCCTCCCTTTCAGCGAAAACCGGTTCAATCCCATAGAAGTCGATACCCACAGATATCCGTCTCCGCCATACACGATTTTATTGATGATATTGCTGCATAAAGTATTCTTGTTGTTCGGTTCAAAGCGAAACACATATGTATTCTTGCCGTTATACAGATTCAAACCGTCATAGGTACCGATCCACATATAACCGTTCTCATCCTGGTACATGTCAAGGATGGCATTATTTGACAAATCTATATTATTTGCCATATGCAGAGAAATCCCCGCGGACACCGGACAAGAAAACAGGAACAAGCAGACAATGACAGACCTGAAGAAACGGAAAACCGCCGCATATCTGGTATCTATATAGGATAAATTCATAATAACGGTTATTAGGCCACAAATATAGCAAATAATGTGTCAATTTTTTCTTACTTTTGCGCCAAACGTCTGTAACTAATAAAGTATTAATCGTTTTAATACAACGTAAATATATGAAAAAGTATTTTCCTATCGCCGCTTCTGTCCTGCTTCTCGCAGCCTGTAGCGAAAAACCGGGTTACGAAATAACCGGTACCGTTTCAAACAATGATTTGAATGGTAAGTATGTATATCTCTATGAATATGGAGTAAAAGATGCTGCACCGCTGGACAGCGCCTTAGTACAAAACGGAGTTTTTGCCTTGAAAGGCACACAAAATGCTCCTGCCCTTCGTACTCTCCGTTTTTCGGAAGAAGTGGTTGAACCGGTACGTGTCGCTCCCGGAGAAAACGCTCCGTTTATGGCAACATTCGTACTTGAAAACGGGAAATTGGCTGTCGTGCTGGATTCGACTTCCACAGTTAGCGGAACTCCCGAAAATGACGCACAAAAAGAGTTGCAGGCTAAGATCAAAGACTTACGTTCCGGTATAGACAAATTGGTTGCCGATATGAAGTCGGGTGATGAAAATCTGATTAAACAGGCGGAAGCCAAATATGAAGAGATCGACCGTAAGATTACGGAAGCCGTTGTCAACTATATCCTGACTCATACGGATAAACAATCTGCCGCCAAGAATCTCTACGATTTCCGTTACAATATCAGCGAAGAGCAGCAAAATGAAATCATCTCCAAAGCAGACTCTTCTTTCAAATCCGTTCCGGGCATCAGCTATATGATCGACCATCTGAATGTATTGAAAAAGGTCGCTGTAGGACAGAAATTCACCGATTTCGAAATGCCGGACGCTAAAGGCGAAATGCACAAACTCTCCGAATATGTCGGTAACGGCAAAGTCGTCCTGATCGACTTCTGGGCATCCTGGTGTCCTCCCTGCCGTGCAGAAATGCCGAATCTGGTCAAAGCCTATAAAGACTACAAGGGCAAAGGATTCGATATCGTCGGCATCTCTCTGGACAGCAAAGCCGATGCATGGGCCAAAGGTGTAAAAGACCTGAATATCACCTGGACACAACTGTCCGACCTGAAAGGCTGGCAGAACGGCGGTGCCGCTCTTTATGGCGTCAACAGCATCCCTCATACCGTACTGGTTGACAAAGACGGTACGATCATCGCCAAGAACCTGCACGGCCAGGAGCTGGAAGATAAAATTAAAGAAGTTTTGAAATAACCGGTCCTGTTGCACGGCTGAATTAAAAATTTTATCTTTGTGCGGTCTTTTAGAAAGCGATCTTACATTAAAATTAGCATAAAGTTTTATTATCACTTTAATATAATAAATTAGCGATTATGATTTATTCACATGAAGTTCAACACATGTGTGTTGTAAAGAAGGGAGCTAACCACCAGTGTGCTCCGATTCCTGAAGAAGGAAAGTGGGTTAGAGCAACTCAGATTTCTGACATTTCTGGTTTGACTCACGGTATCGGTTGGTGTGCACCGAAACAGGGTGGATGTAAGCTGACTCTGAACGTTAAAGAAGGAATTATCCAGGAAGCACTTGTAGAAACTATCGGTTGCTCCGGTATGACTCACTCTGCTGCGATGGCTTCAGAAATCCTGCCGGGCAAAACACTGTTGGAAGCATTGAACACTGACCTTGTTTGTGACGCTATCAACACTGCAATGCGCGAATTGTTCCTGCAGATCGTTTACGGTCGTACACAGTCTGCTTTCTCTGAAGGTGGTCTGCCTGTAGGTGCCGGTTTGGAAGACTTGGGTAAAGGTCTGCGCAGCCAGGTAGGAACCATGTTCGGCACATTGGCCAAAGGTCCTCGTTACTTGGAAATGGCTGAAGGTTACTGTACTCGTATGGCTCTCGATGCTGACGACGAAGTAATCGGTTATGAATTTATCCACTTAGGTAAATTCATGGATATGGTAAAGAAGGGTATGGATGCTAACGAAGCACTGGAAAAAGCCAAAGGCTCTTACGGTCGTTTCAAAGAAGCTGTAAAATATATCGATCCTCGTAATGAATAAGAAAACACTGACACGCGTCCTTTTCGGGCTGATCGCTATCACCATAGTGGCAACGGTTATCGCTTACTTCGTGATTAAGCCGGACCGTCCCTGGATGGCTTTTTATGTAGCCTGCTGCGGCGGTGTACTTGTTTTCAATTTTCTGATATCTTTATTTCTGGTAAATAAGAACTTAAAAAAGTAAAAAATAATATGGCTTTATTTGAAAGTTATGACCGCCGTATCGATCATATCAACGCGGTTTTAAAAGAATATGGTATCAACGGTATCGAAGAAGCAAAGGCTATCTGCGACGCTAAAGGTATCGACCCTTATACAATGTGTAAGGAAACACAACCTATCTGTTTCGAAAACGCTTGCTGGGCTTACGTTGTAGGTGCTGCAATTGCAATCAAGAAGGGCTGCACCAATGCTGCCGAAGCTGCTGAAGCTATCGGTATCGGTCTGCAGGCATTCTGTATCGCCGGTTCTGTTGCCGACGATCGTAAGGTAGGTATCGGCCACGGTAACCTGGCTGCCCGTCTGCTTCGTGAAGAAACAAAATGTTTCGCATTCTTGGCAGGTCACGAATCTTTCGCTGCTGCCGAAGGTGCTATCAAGATCGCTGAAATGGCAAACAAAGTTCGTAAAGAACCGTTGCGCGTTATCTTGAACGGTCTGGGTAAGGATGCAGCTAAAATTATTTCCCGTATCAATGGCTTCACTTACGTTCAGACTCAGTTCGACTATATGACTGGCGAAGTAAACGTAATCGAAGAAAAAGCATACTCAAACGGTCTGCGTGCAAAAGTTAAGTGCTACGGTGCTGACGACGTTCGCGAAGGTGTTGCTATCATGCGTAAAGAAGGTGTTGACGTATCTATCACAGGTAACTCAACTAACCCGACTCGTTTCCAGCACCCGGTTGCAGGTACTTACAAGAAAGAATGTATGGAAAACGGTCACCCGTATTTCTCTGTAGCTTCAGGTGGTGGTACAGGCCGTACCCTGCACCCAGACAATATGGCTGCCGGTCCTGCTTCTTATGGTATGACCGACACAATGGGCCGTATGCACGGTGACGCTCAGTTCGCTGGTTCTTCATCCGTTCCTGCTCACGTAGAAATGATGGGATTCCTGGGTATGGGTAACAACCCGATGGTAGGTGCTACTGTTGCTGTAGCTGTTGCTATCGAGGAAGCTATGAAGAAGTAAAACTATTTTTATAGCATAAGCAAAGTCCTTGTAATCCGTGGATTGCAAGGACTTTTTTTATTAAATGGAAATATTATCAAAAAAACATGTAGAAAATCAAAACAAAATGGAATACTGATTGTTATTATTATAAACAAACACAGTTAAAAAAGCTCATTCAAAATAGCAACGATAACCGGAATTCTGATATTCCACGAAAAATGTAACTTCAATAAATGACAGCACCTAAAACAGGCAAACATTTAGCAGGCTTCATCCTATTCACGATGATGTTTTTCCTTACGTTCTCCTGCCCTACTAAAAAAGAGTTTAAACAAGACACACATTTGGCCGGTCTTTCTCCGACTGGTACACAATTATAGATGCTCGATACATACCCCATAATCAGGTTTATTTACCTTTTCATTACGATTGGTTGTCGAGTACATGGCCAAAGTTGCACCGAACAAACAAAAAAGAGGCTTAATACTTATTTCTTCAAAGATTAAGCCCCTTTTTTCCCACACTAACCCTTCTTTCCAATGAGCCTTATAAAACCGTATTGAAGGCTATTTCCTCACTAAAGTATATTTATACCCTGTTTCCGAGCAGTCTTGCAAGATAAGAGTATCCCCTTTGACAGACACAGGATAGGCCGGGTTGGTCTCGTAGAAGACATCCATCAGATATGCTTCATATCCGGCCTCCGTATCCGCTTTGCGCCAGTTCAAGGCTCCCGGTTCAGCTTTGCCGTCCTCCGTCCAGACATACTGGTCGTCTGCAAACTTGATGAAAGTATTCTCATACTCGCAGAATTCACGGGCATTCTTGCCGCTCACCAATTCCCAATCTCCGTTAACCAATGCCTTGATCTCCGGCAGCTCCTTATCGAACAACGTTACATTCACGTTCTCCACTTCCTTCTTCTTACCCTGACAAGCCGTACCAAACAGCAGGACAGCGACAAGCAGCAACGGCAATACATTCATCAGTTTTTTCATATTCCTATCTTATTTACAATGTTCCTTTATCAACTTCTCGGCAAGTGGATCACCCAATTCTTTAGCTTTGTTGAATGCTTCGCAAGCTTCTGCTTTCTTCTCCAAACGGACATAACAAACGCCCCGCAAACGATAACAAGCTCCGAAATCAGGAGCGATCGCAATTGCCTTCTCTATACTTTTCAGTGCATCTTCATACTTCTGCTGACGAACGTAGATAGAGGCTTCTTCCGCATAGTAGTCAGGCGTGTCAGGACTTCCCTGTATAGCAGCCTGGATATCCTTCAAAGCTCCTTCCAGGTCACCCGCACGAAACTTAGCCTGTTCACGCAGGAAAAAGAAGTTCGGAAGTACCTGGCCACCGACCAGCGTATAATAAAGATCATAATCAGCGATAGCCTCCGTGTATTGTGCAAGGCGTAGACGCCAATCGATCCGTTCCAGCACATAAGCTGCCGCCTCGGCATTCATATTTGTCCCGCATTTCTCGATCGCCTTATCGAGCAAGTCGATCACATCACCGATATTAAAACCGGTAACCCGTTCCTTTGCCTTTGCAGCCAAATAATAGGAAGAAGCAGAGGCGACATCGCTATTGTTAACGATCATGTACTCATCGAATGCCTGTTGGAACTCTCCTTTATTGAATAGGATATCCGCCCTTAACTGATGATAGGCAGGCAGATTGTCCTCTTCGATTGCCTTATCCAAAGCCTCCATAGCGGCTTCGGTTGTCCAGGCGGGATCGGTCAGCGTACTATCAGCCGAAGCAACACCGTAGATCAGCTTAGCCTGGTTATACCAGAAATCACCTTTCTTATCGCTATATTTGGAAGCGGTTTTTATGTCGTCCAATGCCTTTTGCAGATAAGTTGCCTGTTCAGCCGTAGAGTTAGCCAATGCCGCACGATTGTAGGCATAAAGATCGGAACGATTCAGATAGCCGTCAGGAACATCCGGGAAGGTGGCGATAAAATCGTTGACCGTTTCCAGGCGTGCCTTTGCGTCCTGCGTGCCACTAATCAGGTAAAGAGCGACGGTTGCTTGGTCCAGTTCTTTCGGCCATCCTTTCGGTATATTGATATTGCGGTATGCAGAACTCAGATAATCAGCAGAGCCTATTGACAAGCTACCCGCATATCCAGCAGAAAGACCATAGCAAATATCTTTCTTTCCACCTGCATCCGCTTGTGCCAGCCCGAACACTTCACCTTCGGGAGTCAGCAACGGGGCATTGAGTTCGTTTTCTTCCAATGAGATTGCCATCTTGTAATATTTATACGGATCTTTCAGTTTACTTACTTCGGTAATAGCACCGGACTTAAAGGTGGCGTTCTTGCCGGTAGAGTACAACAGCAGATAGGCATTCGTCCCGTTTGCCACCGGATCGGCAGCGATCGGCAGGAAAGCGGCCTTCTTCGGCACTTCGACCTGAAACTTTACGGCATCGTACAGTTCGTCCGCCCCCTGGATATTCTTAACTGGAAATGTCTTTCCCTCGAAGTCTGTGATTGTTGCTTTCTCGGCTCCTTTGAAAATATCGTATGCTGAGACAGCCTCGCCTGTTTCGGAGATAAAGAATCCCGTACTGGTTGCGAGCTTATTTCCATCCTTTCCATAAGTGGTAATTGTAAAGACCGCTCTCTTGGCTTTGTCCATCCATTTAGGAGCGTTTTTCTGTGCTGTTGCCGAGAAGCACAGACAGCTGATCAAAATCAAATGTAGTATTCGTCTCATTTCTTTTTCATGTTATCAGATACAGACGCAAAAGTAAGTATTTATCTTAGAATATACACATCATGGTGTTAAGAAAGATAAAACACCGCTTTTTGCTTTCACCTTCCAGGCTTAACAGATGATTATAAAAGCCTAAACAACTGAATATCAAAGGTGATATTTCGAAAAAAACAGCCTATACCCTATTCGCCAATAGGCTATAGGGTAGAAACAAAAAGGTTATAGGCTGTTCCGGAACAGCCTATAACCTTTTTGGGAAGCGGTCGGCATCGCTTTTGATGAAGCTGCCGATGTTTTTCAGAAAGGCTATTGGTTACACCTATAAAAGCTATGACTTATGGGATGGAAAGCTATCGGTTATTGCCGGAGAAGCACCTTGTACCATCGCTTTCCGGATATTATACCTATAAACCAAACATGCCGTCACGAAATAAAACGCGCACTGTACCCACAGGGTAATATATTCGGATTGTATCTCGCTCATCGAAGCCCCCATCGAGTTCAGCTTGACATAGGCCATTGTCGCTGGGGCTGCCGGAATGAGATAATGTGCCATCTTCCAGTACCAGGGCATCAGTTCTATCGGATACGAGACACCGGAGAGAAAGATGAGGCCGACAGAGAAGAAGGCAATCATCAAAAGCGGTGCGTCGGAGTCCGTAAAGAACAGGGATGCCGTAAGCCCGAAAAAGCTAGTCGCCAACAGGAAGGGTATCATCAGCATGATGACATACAGGGGGTTGCCAATATCCGGGAGACCGAACATCAAAGGGATCAGCCCCAATAGGAACAAAGCGAAAACCGCATACAGCATACCATAAACAAACGTCTTGCCGATCACCACCTGTGCCATCCGCCCAAAAGAGAGATCCACAGGATTGCCGGCAAAACGGACAATCGAGCCGCTATGCCGTTCGTCGCCGCTAATCATGGCGATCACCATCATCAACGTCTGAAAGATGATCACAACCAGGACCGAAGGAATCAGGTAAGTTCCATACCCCTCGGTCGGGTTATAGAGAGCAGTCCCGACCACCTCGACAGCCTGGGCCGAAGCAAGCTTCGGAGCCACCTGTTGAGGCAAGAACACCAACATCTCCGGCCGGTAGTCGTCGTTCAGAGCCAACATGGAAGCAGCCGAAGCTTCCTGCATGGCGAGGTAGTAAAGGAAAGCGCTCGTCGTCTCGTACATGATGAAAACAGACTCTTCACCACGGGCAACACGATCCTCGAAATCGTCCGGCAGGTAGAGGATACCGGCCACCTGGCCCGCTTTCATCATGTCCTGAGCCTCCGGGTAATCAGTAGCCGTAGTCACGACATTGACCTGCGGGGTGGCGTCGAGCAGACGGACGTAGTGGCGGCCCAATTCGCTATGGGAATGATCAACGACGGCGACCGGAACTTTACGGACCAGGTCGGGGGCGTACATATAATTGTACAGCAAGCCGTAGACAAATATGCCTCCCATCAGTACGAGCAGGATGGCATAGCTACCGGCAATCGTCTTGAACTCATCATGTATAACAGATATTACCTTCATATTCATATTTCTTTTTTTAAGAGACGAGATGCCTCCACATCTCTTCGTTCACAATCGCTTTCTTCAAACGGGGCAACATCAGCAGCGAGGGAAGAAGGAAGCAGAGCAGCGCAGCGTAATTCACCCAAGTCCAGGCAAAACCGTAATCCCCGTAAAGCAAATTCTGGTAAATCTCGGTGAAATGGCGGACAGGGAACAAGTAAGAAGCATAATGCACAGGAGCATACATCGAGGACACAGGAAAGGTCACACCTGACAGCGTTGCACCAAGCGAACCGACCATCGACACGATGCTGATAATGATGCTGAGTGCGGGAAAGACAGAGAAGATGAAGACCGCCAGTGCTTGTGTCGAGACGACAAACAGGATTGCCGTAAGGTTGAGCGGCCAGAAACCACATGAAAACGGTATGTGCATAAGACCGAACATAACATAGTTCGCCAATATACTCATCAGGCTGAAAATAACGGTGTAGGGCAACAACTTTCCCGCTACCGCCGTCACAATATTGCCGCCTGCCTCCGAGAGCCACTCTGCCCCCGTCCCGAACTTAATCTCGCTACCGACGGCATAGACCGTTGTCAGCAGGATAATGACCTGAAAGAGGATAAAGAAGAAGGGGTTGCTCAAGTAAACTGAGTAGTCCAGATCAGGATTGAACAGAGGATGGCTACTGGCCTTGACGGGGAGCAGGAAGGTAGTGATCTGCTCCTCTCCGATTCCCAAGGCGGTGGCTTGCATCACAATCGGGGCCATCGAAAGTTGGCGGAGGACGGTTTCGAAAGCGCCACGCACCTCACCGCCTACGCTCAAGAGAGCATAGTGATAGTAGTAGGCAAGCGTCGTCTGCCGTCCGGCCATGACATCAGCCGTGAAACCAGTAGGGATCACGAGATAGCCGTATATTTCTTTCGACTGGGTGGCACGCCGGGCAGCCGTCTCGTCGGTATAGCGATGCATAACCTTGAAAGTAGGGACGGCTTCGACTGTCCGCACGACTTCCCTCGACATGGAGGTATTATCTCCATCGACAATACCGACGGGTATGTTCTCCATCTGCCCATTCCCGAAGATCGTGGACATGAAGAAGATGCAGAACAGCGGCAGCACGATACACACCCCAAAATAGAGACGTCGCGAGACCATCCGTACAAGTTCTCTTCGAAGAACCCGTATGAATGGACAATTGATAATTGACAGTTGACTATTCATCATACTATTCTTAAAATTGCCCATTGTCAATTATCAATTGTCAATTCAACCAGTGCCGACATTCCGGGACGCAACCCATCCACCTTTCCGACCGGCAGGGCGTGTATCTCGAACGTACGGAGATCGTAGCTACCTGTCTGCTTGGTCGATTTCCAAGTGGCGAAGCTACCTAAAGGGCTGACATAATTGATCTTAAACTCGATATTCTTCTTATTGATTGCCGGAACATCGGCAACAAACGTCCCTCCCATCGGGAAGAACGGCAGGCGGTCTTCGCGGACATTCAGCACAATATGCACGTCGTCAAGCACGATCAGGTTCATAATAGGCATACCGGCTCCGACCAACTCCCCCCTTTTCGGGAAGATGGTCGATATCTGGCCGGATTCCGGGGCTGTCAAACGGGCATCCTGCAAGAGAGCGGCAACCTCTTCAACCGTACCTTTAGCTGCGCTCACCAGAGATCGGGCACTCTCTTTATCCTGTATCTGGGCACCGTCGAGTGCCATCTGGTATTGGTTCCAGGCTGCCCGCTCACCGGCTACGGCGGCCTCATACAAAGCTTTCACCTCGTCCCTCCGTTGCGAAGAAACGACGCTGTCTTTATACAAGGCTTCGATACGGTTGTAAGTGGTCTTTGCCAGTTCGAGGTCCGACTTCGACTTGTTCCAAAGTTGCTGGACAGTGGCAATGATCTGCTTACGCGTTCCCTCGTCTACCTTCTGGTTCTGGAAACGGGCGATACTTTCGAGAGCGTTCACTTGCTGATATTTGGCGAGTGCTTCGGGGCTGTTGATGACCACAAGGGTATCGCCGGCCTTCACATTCTGCCCTTCCTTTACTAAAAATGTGTCGATACGGCCGGGCAGTTTCCCGGAGATGCGTATCTCGGTTGCTTCAATTTGTCCCTGCAAGATCACAGGTTTGTCTTTCAACAGGAGCATACCTGTGAAAGACAGGATGATGACGGCGATCAGCACTACTATGAAGGAGATCGTCAGATATTTTTTCGATTTGTCCATGATTATACGGTTTTATGTTTATAAGATCTCTGTTTTACCGTCCATCCGGTATTGATGAAAGGTTTCGGGAATACCACAAATAGACAGGAGATTGGCGAGCGCTACATCATACTGGTAGTAAGCGAGCAGGAAGGCGGTCTTCACTTTCGAGAGCACCACTTCAGCGTCTACCACATCCGAGGAGGTCGCCATTCCCTCTTTGAAGGATTTCTCACGGATACGGACCAATTCATTACTCATCTCAAGTGTCGTATTCAACGCCTTGACATTGTCCATCGCATTCTGCATCTGGGAGTAGAACTTATCGACCCCAACCTGCAAATCGCTCACAGCCTTCTCTTTTCCGATGGCGAGCGACTGACTGGTCAGGCGTGCCTGCCGGATACGTTTCTCCCGGTCGAGGCCGTCGAAGATGTTCCAGGTAAAACCAACCCCGATCATCGTACGCGGCATGAGGTACTTGTCGAGTCCGTCCGCATAGAGAGTCTGCTTGCCGATCAGGGCGATGTTGGGGAGGTAGCCTGAACGGCCGATCTTCAACTGGTCACCGGCGATATTTTCCTGTAGTTTCAGTTGGTTGACCAGGTAGTTGTTAAAAGGGATCATCTCCTTGAAGTAATTGGCCGAAGGGATGCTCTCGTTGATAAAGAGGGAGGTTGTCGTACGGATCTCCTGTTCTTCCCCTATATTGATCAGACTCTTAAGTGCCTGACTGGCGACTTCGAGGTCTTTCCGGGCAGATTCGAGTTCACGCTTCGCCTCTTCCATGCTTACCTGAGCGACAAGGCGTTCGGCCCGGTTGATCATCCCTTGCTGTTCTAACTTCAAAGCTTGGTCGTAATGGGTTTTCAGGGAGTTATAGGTTTCCGCCTTTACCTCGACAACCCGCTGGCCGAGTCGTAAACCGAAATAGCTTTCGATCAGCAATGCTTGCTGGTTCGCGCTTACCTGTTCGCGGTTGACTTCGGCGACGGACACGAGCTTCTTGCCTATCTTACTGGCATAAATACGTTTACCACCTGTAAAGATAGGCCAGGTCAGGTTGGCATCGATCGACGTGACGTTCTGCGAAATGAGCGGCAACGTCAACGTGTTTTGTCCGATCTTATCAAGAAGTGATGAGATAAACTGGTCGTTGGGCAAGATAGAATGGACATACTCTTTCGCCGGATCGGTGAATTGGTTCAAGGACTGGTGTACCTCGACCGGGTTCGACATATGCACATAAGCTCCTGCGGCACTGATAGTGGGATACCAGAAAGCATTGAGCTTCTGATGTTCGTTCTTCGCCAGCTCCACTTCCTTCCCGGCAATCCTGAGACTTTTGTTCTCGCTTTGCAAGAGCGTGAGGGATTGCTCCAGCGACAAGTCCATTGCCTCTGTTTGGGCAGAGGCAAAGGCAGGAAGAAGCCACAGCAGGGCAATGCTGAAGTGAGTAAAGTTATAAATCATAAGTGTGTCTAAATTTAGTTTGTGCGAAATTTATGATTTATAACAAGGCGATCGCCTTTATTGTTCCCCTGCCCCTATCGTTTCTTCTTAAGGTCGGGCAAGAACCACGTGACCAGTCCGATAAGGGGCATATAGCCACAGACGTTATAGACCGCCTCTATACCATACCGGTCAGCCATATTCCCCAATACGGCCGATGCAATCCCTGCCACCCCGAAGGCAAAACCAAAAAAGAGTCCGGAAATCAAGCCTAATTTATAAGGTAGCAATTCCTGTGCATACACCAATATAGCCGGGAAAGCCGACGACAGGGTCAAACCGACACAGAAACTGAGAATCGCCGTCAGATACAGGTTTTCCACATGGGGCATGATCAGTGTAAATGGGGCGGCTCCTAAGATAGAGGCCCAGATCACGTATTTCCGTCCTACTCGATCACCGATCGGTCCTCCTAATAACGTTCCGATTGCCGTCGCGATCAGGAAGACGAACAGGTAAAGTTGGGAGGCTTGCACACTAACCCCGAATTTATGAATCAGATAGAAGGTGTAGTAGCTGTTCAAACTCGCCATATAAATATATTTGGAGAAGATCAGAATCAGCAGGATCACTATCGAGAAGACGGTCTTTCCCATCGGGAGCGGAGTACGGACATGCGTCTTTGGCATTTCTACTTCCGCTTTCTTCAACCGGAGCAGGAGACCTTTATACCAGTGTCCGACGGGGATCATCACCATAATCGCGGTAAAGGCCAAGATCGTGAACAAGGCGATATGCTTCCGCCCGTAGGGAGCAACAAACACGGCAGCAAGTAACGGTCCCAATGATCCGCCCAAATTTCCCCCGACCTGGAACAGCGATTGTGCCAATCCTCGCTTTCCGCCCGATGCGAGTGAAGTCAACCGGGAGGCCTCCGGATGGAAGACTGACGAACCAATCCCGACCAATGCTACCGAGCAAAGGACCAGCGGCAACGTACCAGCAAAAGCCAGGCTCAACAACCCCACGAGCGTAAAACTCATCCCTGTCGGCAATGACCATGCCGAAGGCCATTTGTCAAAAAACAATCCAGTCAATGGCTGGCATACGGATGCTGCCGACTGGTAGACGAGCGTTATCAACCCGATCTGGGCAAAACTCAACCCTAAATCTTCCTTAAATAGTGGATAAACAGCCGAGATAACGGACTGTAACGTGTCATTCAAGCAATGACATATACTCAAAGCGACCAGTACCCGGAAGGTGATTCCCGTAGTGGCCTGTACCTTGTTCTGTTCCATTTAATTAACCTTATTGCCTCTTTCGATTGCAAAAGTACATATAAAAAAGGATCTGTCAGAAAGATTGTTCGAAATATCCGATTTAACACTTACATTTTAATACAATACAAGGATTACAGGCTAATTGATAGCCTTTTAAGGTCCACTTGGTCATAATCAATGAAACTTTCGTTTAATATCTTTGTGGTTCTTTATGTAAAAGGGCGTGAGCCAAACCCGATATGAGTTGTTTTATACTCGAAGTCGAAAACAAAAAGCATGAATAATGATTCTTTAGCTTAGTTTACTGCCCCGGAGTCGAAAGAGATTTTTTGCATCCATCTCTCCCGAAACCTACGCCAAATTCCCCCTATCTCCCTTATCGCCCTGATGCAGGAGGTCAGTTTCACTCCGGACAGTATCTAAGTTCAAATCGAAAAGACTACTCTTCCTCTCCTCCCGGTACATGGAGAATAAAGGTGGTAGCACCGATCGTTACAATGGCGCCTTCACCGATCCGCACCTGTTCTTTTTTTCCGACAAGTACGCTGCACAAAAATGTTCCGGTAAGACTCGGGAAATCGCGCAATGTATAAACGAGCTTCCCTCCTTTATCTTCTTTCACATTTATCACACAATGCTTACGGCCCATACTGGGGTCACTCGTGATGATGGGGACATCGACTCCGTCGGTATCTTTATTACGGCGACCGATCACGTTATCGCCCATTACGAGGGGAAGTTCCTGCTTGAACCCGAAAGCATTTTCGATTACTGTAATATAACCGCAGGAAAAGTCCGGTTCCTTCACCTCTTTTTCCTGTCCCGATTCGGTACGGACTATTTTTCGTCCTAACTTGATCTTGAATTGGGAACCACATTGCGGGCATACGAACGCCAACACTTTACCTTCCGGATACTTTGTTTCATCAAACGCTAACTGATTATCACATTTAGGACAGAAAACTCTCTTCATATCTATTTTTGGGTATTGACATATAAATTGTGTACAAAGATACAGTTTTTCCCTTATATAACCACTGTTCTACGGTTATCCTGCAAATCCATGTTATTATAGTCCAATGGCAAAACGACAGATATGTTATAGAAAATCATATACAAAAAAAGGCTATCCGTCACGGACAGCCAATCTTCATTGTTAACCTTAAATCTAATACCATGAAAAACACAGTGCAAATATATAGACTTTTATGTTATGTAGCATACTTTTTTACTTGGAAAATTCATTCACTTAACCATGTTTAACAAAATCATGCTACAAAACATAATTTTAGATACACATTTTCCCCCTTAGGCAACGACCTGTTCCAGTTTTGTATACAAAAGCAGCAATTCCGTATAACTTTAGCCGGGTATCAAAAATAACAATCCATTTATATTCCCTAATTTCACAATTATTTTTTTACAAAATCATAGGATTATCATTACCTTTGTCATAAAACAACAAACCAATAAACGAGATATGCAAAAAATGGATATGCCTCATTTTTCTACACACAACCCTTTGAAAAAAGAACTGAACTTGGAAAACATCTACCAGAAACTTCCAATAGGTATCGAACTATACGACGGAGAAGGCAATTTGATCGATCTGAATGAAACAGACGAACAGCTATTCGCCATAAAACGCACGGATATTATCGGCATAAACCTATTCGAAAATCCCAATTTTCCGGCAGACCAGATTCACCGCTTGAAAAAGGGTGAGGAAGTCGCGTTCGATTGCCAATATGCTTTTGACAAAATAAAGACAAACCAATATTACCACATAAATCCCCAACAAGAAAATACGATCTTATATCTATCTATCAAGTGTCTTCCTTTGAAAGACGAGGATGAAAACATATACGGGTACATCATCATGTTCAGCGATGAAACAGAGAAATATAAGAAGATCGAAGAAACCAACGAATTGTTTAACAAATTGAAAACAGTTATCGGAGACGGAGATTCTCTTATGTGGGAGTACGATATCAAAGAGGATAAGATGCATATAGACCTCGAACTACGCGATCCTGCCAAACCTTCTAAATTAAAAGAATGCAACCTGACCTCTCGAAAAGACTTCTACCAGCTTGTACATCCGGACGATCACCAACGGGTATTGACGGAAGCTTTCGAAAAGTTGATCAAGGGGGAAATAAAAGGATATACTGCCCAATACAGGCGCCTGTTCAGGGATGAATACATCTGGGTCAAAGCATTTGTACAACCATATAAATATGATGAAAACGGAAAACCTCTGAAAATACTCTATTATTTGACCGATATCACAAATGAAATAAATATACGGGAGAAACTACGTGCAGCAGAGAAAGAACGACATCAAAAAAACATCGAACTCGCAAAAGCCCAGGAATCCAATAAACTCAAATCGATGTTTCTGGCAAATATGAGCCACGAAATACGGACGCCCCTCAACGCAATCGTCGGTTTTTCCAGCATTCTCGCAGATATGCAAGAGGAAGATATGGACGAACGGCATTTCTATGTGGATATCATCAACAAGAACAGTGACCTGCTCTTGCAGCTGATCAACGACATTCTCGATTTCTCAAAAATAGAAGCCGGCACATTCGACATCCATCTAAAAAAGTTCGACTTCAAAGAAATTTGCGAGGAAATCTATGCTGTCCACGCCTTGAAAATACCAGATCATGTATGTTTCTCTTTCAATCGGGACTTACCATCCGTCGAACTCAATTCCGATCCGAAACGGCTCACACAGGTAATCTCCAATTTCCTGACCAATGCTATCAAATTCACATCGGATGGCGAAATCAAATTGGATTACCTATTGGAAAAAGATAAGATATATGTATCCGTGACAGATACAGGCATCGGAATCAGCGAAGAAGCATGCAACAACATATTCGACCGGTTTGTCAAACTGAATACCCACAAACAAGGGACGGGTCTCGGACTATCCATCAGCAAAAGCATCATTGAAAAATTAGGTGGGAAAATCGGCGTCTATTCCACTTTGGGAAAAGGCTCTACGTTCTGGTTCACACTTCCGCTAACAACAAACGGGGTTTCAGGCACACGATAACACACAAAGAGAACTACCTATTTCATCCTTGTATCGGCTCCCCACATGAGCTTTTCACGGAGGGTCTGATAAAAAGTATGGTTATATCGTTTGATCACTTTGGTCGTATAATCGGCTTTGCTCACCCGCAATTGTATACCGGTCGGGAAGATCTCGGAACGCCCATCAAGAGCGATCAGGAAATATTTATTCCGGCTTTCCACCCCCAGAGTAATCGTAAAGGAATCCGGAATTACCAGCGGACGGACATTCAACGAATGCGGTGCGACCGGGCTCAAGACTAAATTCTTGCTTTGCGGAATGATAATCGGACCGTTCACACTCATCGAATAGGCCGTCGAACCTGTCGGCGTAGAGATGACCAAACCATCAGCCTGATAAGAAGTCAGATATTCCCCGTCGAGCGCCGTATGGATCGTAATCATGGAAGAGGTGTCCCGTTTCAGGATCGCAATCTCATTCAAGGCATAATTATAACCGTGAAACACCCGGTCTTCCGTATGAAGGCGCAATAAAGTACGTTCCTCCGTCTTATAGTAATTCTTAAATAATTCATCCAGCGTATCTTCTATATCCTTGCTTGCCACATCTGCCAGAAAACCGAGGCGGCCGGTATTGATGCCCAAAATAGGAATGTCCTGCTTATTCACCCTGGCGGCAGTACGCAGGAATGTCCCGTCCCCCCCCAGACTCAACGCCACATCCAAATCAAACTCGTCGCTTGTCAAGATGCCCGATACCGCAGGTTCATAATTCAAAGCATCCGTAAGGAAGAGATAAAAGTCACGGTCCACAAAAACCTCTGCCTCCAAAGAAGCCAGTTTTTCAAATAACCGCCTAATCACAAGTTGCTTATCCGCCTGATATTCGCTCCCGAAAACCCCAACTTTCTTCATACCCGATTCATATTTTCCTAATTGTCAATTATCAATTGCTTATATATTCATATAATAGACCAATTCTTCCATCCGTTGTTGCAATAAGTCGTCCACCATCCCCTTTTCCATAAAATAGTAGAGGACTGTATAATTAAAACGTTCAAAACTACGGATCACAGGAGATACATCTTCCAGATCGATCTTGATAATCAAATGCAACCTCCCGGTCGTCTTATCCGTATAGGAAAGCAGGCTCAGGACATGCGCATTATTCGCCTCTATCAAGCGGGCGATGTCCGTCATCGAATAATCCTGCGGCATCACTTCCAGCACAAAAACACTTCCGGCCGTATCGGCATTGCAAAGTTCGGACAGGATATCGATCAGTTTATCACGCGTAATGGCCCCGCTATACTCCCCCTCCGCACTCACAACCGGAAGGAGGCTCAACTGATAGCGGGCGGCCAGTGCCAACGCCTCATGGATATGGGTATCTTCTCGGACACTCGGTGAAAACAATACCGGATCTCCGATAGTAGCAGTCGGATCAGGCATCGCCAACAGGTCTTTTTCAGAAACCAGACACCGATATACGTTTTCGTTCAACAATGGCAGATGCTTTAACTTAAAATCATCCATCAAAGCTAATGCATATTCCCCGGTGTCAAAACTTTTTAACACCGGAAATTCCTTCGTTATGAAATCTTTCACCAACATTCTTCTGTATATTCCCTAAATACTGCTAAATTTGCCGATACTTTTGTGCAAATGTAATGAAAGAAAAAAGATATAACGATATACGATGACAAATTTAAGTGTAAACATTAACAAGGTGGCAACCATTCGTAACGCACGCGGTGGCAATGTACCAAACGTATTAAAAGTAGCATTAGATTGTGAAGCTTTCGGTGCACAAGGGATTACCGTTCATCCCAGACCGGACGAACGTCATATCCGGTACAGCGATGTGTATGCCTTGAAACCGGAAATAAAAACAGAGTTTAACATAGAAGGTTATCCTTGCGAGAAGTTTATAGACCTGGTTCTGAAAGTAAAACCGACGCAGGTGACATTGGTGCCGGATGCTCCCGATGCCATCACATCGAATGCAGGTTGGGATGTAAGAACCCACTTCGACCAGTTGAGCGAGTTAGTCGAAACTTTTACCTCACACGGTATCCGTACCTCCATATTCATCGGAACAGATCTTGAGAATATTGAATGGGCCGCCAAGACAGGAACCGACCGTATCGAGTTATACACGGAACCTTATGCGACCCTCTACCCTCAGAATCGTGAAGAAGCAATCGCTCCCTTTATCGCTGCCGCCCAACTTGCCAAGAACTTGGGATTAGGTGTAAATGCCGGTCATGACCTGAGCTTAGAAAATCTGGCTTATTTCCATCAAAATATCCCGGGACTGGATGAAGTTTCCATCGGCCATGCCCTGATCAGCGATGCTCTCTATTACGGGCTGAAAGAGACGATCCGTTTGTACAAGGAGGCATTGTTAATTAAGGAATTAAAGAATTAAAAATCGACTATTCATTCTTTCATTCCTTAATTTTCAACTCTTTAAGTCTTTAATTATTCATTCTTTAATTTTTTCAAAACAATATGAGCATTTTACTTTCCCTACAAGCAGTAGGGGCACAAACAGCAGAACAGATGCCGGACCTCACGGCGGTAACAGCACCCACGGAAGCTGAAATCAATGTAATCGACCTCGCTTTTAAAGGCGGTTGGATTATGGTTGTCCTATTGTTACTCTCGTTGATGGCATGTTATATATTTATCCAGCGCCTGATGGTCATCCGTCGCGCCGGGCGGGAGGATGAAACATTTATGAACCGCATCAAGGACTATATCCATGAAGGAAAGGTCGATTCGGCCCTGAACCTATGCCGGAGCACCAATACCCCTTCCGCCCGCATGATCGAGAAAGGCATCACCCGCCTGGGACGCCCGATGAACGACGTACTGGTCGCTATCGAGAACGTGGGTAACCTGGAGATCGCCAAGCTCGAAAAAGGATTTCCGCTAATCGCCACCACAGCCGCCGGCGCCCCTATGTTAGGGTTCTTAGGTACGGTGACCGGTATGGTACGCGCTTTCTTCGATATGGCAAATGCCGGAACAAATGTAGACGTATCCCTGTTGTCCGGAGGTATCTATGAAGCGCTGGTAACAACGGTAGGCGGTCTCGTAGTCGGTATCATCACCCTGTTTGCCTACAACTATCTGGTTTCGCAGGTAGACAACGTGGTAAACAAGATGGAAGCCCGCACAATGGAATTTATGGACTTATTGAATGAACCTGCAAACTAAAGATTTATGATTTATGATTTATGATTTATGCGTCGATGATAAATCATAAATCATAAATCATAAATCATAACTCAAAAAAGTTATGGCTTTAAAACGAAGAACAAAAGTAAACGAAAGCTTCAGCATGGCTTCCATGACGGACGTCATATTCCTGCTGTTGATTTTCTTTATGGTTACCTCCACCGTCGTGATTCCGAACGCTATCAAGGTGACGCTCCCGCAGGCGCAAAAGCAGACAGCCGCCAAACCGCTTACACGTGTCACGATAGATGCGAATTTGAATTACTATGTCGCTTTCGGTAACCAGCGGGAAAAGCAAGTGTCATTCGAAGAAATCACGCCGTTCCTGCAAGACAGTTATGCAAAAGAGCCGGAGATGTTTGTTGCATTGTATGCTGACGAAACGGTCCCTTATAAGGAAATCGTGCGTATCCTGAACATCGCAAACCAGAATAAGTTTAAGATGGTGCTTGCCACAAGGCCAAATAGTTGAAAGTTGAAAGTGGAGAGTTGAAAGTGGCTTCGCGTCGCTATTCTAACTTTCAACTTTAACTCTTAAAAACTTTCAACTTTCACCTTTCAACTCTTTAAAATTATGAAGTTAAACAAAGATGACATATACGGTATAGCAGGTTCGGTGGCTTTTCACCTGTTTATCCTGCTGATTCTGGGTTTCACGGTCCTGAGGACCGTCGTGCCCGATGAGGATGGCGGTATTCTGGTGAATTTCGGTAATGTCAATGCGGCAGCAGGGACATTCGAACCTAAATATACCGGCCAGGAACCTCCCGAGGAAACGACTACTCCCCCTCCCCCCGTACCCCAGCCGAAGGTTGAAACACCCAAGGAAGAACTGATAACGCAGGATATGGAGGAAAGCGTCGCGATCGAAGAAGCGAAAAAGAAAAAAGAGAAAGAAGAGTTACGCAAGAAAGAAGAGGAAAAGAAACGGAAAGAGGAAGCCGAAAAAGAACGTATCCGCAAAGAGGAAGCCGAGAAGAAACGCCTCGCCGAAGAGCGCCGTAAGAAAGAACAGGCCATCAGCAACAAGGTCGCAGGAGCTTTCGGCATGGGAAGTCAGGAAGGGAACAGCCAGGGGGATGCCGAATCAGGAACCGGCAACCAAGGCAGCCCGTTCGGCAATTCCGACCACGGAGCCAATGAAGGCGTGGGAGGCTACGGCTCATTCAACCTGAACGGACGCTCGATCGGCCGAGGAGGGCTTCCCCGCCCTGCCTACACGATCCAAGAAGAGGGACGAATCGTAATCAACATTACGGTAGATCCAAAAGGAAATGTTATATTTGCAGAAATAGGTAAGGGTACTAACATCGACAACGGTTCTATGCGTAAGAGTGCTCTGGACGCGGCTAAACGCGCCAAGTTCAACAGCATTAGCGGAGCGAACAACCAGAGTGGTACGATCACCTATCTGTATAAACTTAAATAAGAACAACATGAAGAAAGCAATTGTATTCTTAGCGAACGGTTTCGAAGAAATGGAAGCCCTGGGCACAGTCGATATTCTACGTCGTGGAGGAATCGAAGTGACAACCGTTTCTATCACAACCAACACGGTTGTCATGGGTGCACATAATATTCCGGTCACGGCCGACACGACATTGGACAATCTCTGCCAGGGGATAAATTCCCCGGCATACGATGCCCTCATCCTCCCCGGAGGCATGCCGGGGGCATCGAACCTGAACGATTCGGAGGCTGTCAAAGAAGCATTGCTCGGGCAATACCGCGAAGGCCGTATCGTAGCAGCCATCTGTGCCGCTCCTATGGTATTGGGCGGACTCGGCTTATTAAAAGGCCGTAACGCGACCTGCTATCCAGGGTTTGAAACGAAACTGATCGGCGCAAACGTCACCGGTGAAGCCGTTGAAGTTTCCGATAATGTGATAACCGGCAAAGGTCCCGGATTAGTCATGAACTTCGGCCTCGCCCTGGTAGCCGCCATCAAGAGTGAGGCGGTAGCGGAAGAGGTGGCGGCAGGGTTGCTATTGTAAAGACGGTTCTCAAATCGCCCGTACACGAACTGCCTGTACTTGAAAATCAGAAAAACTTTAGTATGGATCATTTTTCCAAGTCCGATAAAGGAGGATATGATTTCGTTATTCACATGCATAGCGCAGCAACACCGGATTATCATCCTCCTTTATCATTTCAAAACCATCCTTTCCAGCCAGATCAACGGCTTCTTTTATCGCATATAGAGAGCCAGGGACAGATGTTTTCATCAATCTCCTACCCTTCTCCACCGACAAGTAAGCATATGAAGAAACGAGATTCGCATGTGGATAAAACAAGTTCTGTTTTTTATCATATAGTGCCATAAACGGTTTCATCTTTTCTCCCTTATATTCCGAAATTGTATAAAAGACAAAACAATAAGCATTTGTTTCAAACAGGTCGAATATCTGAATGCGCGGTCCGTCCGGTCTTACTTTCGGTGTAAAGTCCGCCACTATCGTCAATTCGTCATACCTCCATTTCATTTTACCTGTCCGAAAAAGCCATGCAGGTTCAATCCGGTTTCCATCCATGTGGTACGGGGCTGTGTCATAATTCCTGATTATGTGCAGCCTCTTTTTTGTGTCTATACAGCAATAAATTTGATTATGCCGTCATTTTTTCAAACTTATCCTGGCATATTTCCAGTTTATGCATGTAACAAATAAAAATAACCACGAATTTTCCATAAAAAGACGCTTTTCTTCCCTTTTTGTCCACTTTTCTCATCATTGAACATAGTTTCTTTATATTGAAGGCTATGGCAAAGAAGGTAAAATCCATCACGACCTTGTCTTTTCCCATATGCCTGAAACGGCGGTAAGCCATATTGGACTTCATCTGTCCGAAGACTGCCTCCGGTTCAATGCACCGCCTTCCCCTTTCCTTGATCCCTTCTTCTGAAGTCAATAATTCACAGGCCTTTCGCTTATAGGCATTAAGCCGGTGATTGACCCTGATCGTCCTTTGGTTGGCCTTGGCCTTGTAACAGAGGCAGCGCAAGGGACACCCCTTGCATCGTATGGCGCGATAACAGGCGCTCTGGGAGATATAACCGCCCTCCGTCCGGGTTTGCACCGTACCGGTCCGGGACATGCGCTGCCCCATCGGGCATATGTAATAATCTCCTTCCTCATTATAATAGAGGCTGTCGGGATGAAAGGTGTCAGGTTTATAGCGGGGACGGTGTTCCAAATGGAAACGATTGTATTTGACGAACCCCTCAATGCCGGCTTCGTCCATGAAACGGTAGTTCTCTTCCGAGCCGTATCCGGAGTCGGCGACGACCCTTTTTGGGAAACGACCGTAACGGCCCGGGAAAGAGCCAAGGAATGGTATGAAGGTCAGCGTGTCGGTCGGGTTCGGAAAGAGGGCGAAGTCTGTGATGAATTGGTTCTCGGAGGATATCTGCAAGTTGTAGCCGGGCTTGGTTTGTCCATTACACATGGCGTCTTCCTTCATGCGCATGAATGTGGCCGAGGGATCGGTCTTGGAGATGGAATTGCGGCCTTCCATCTGTTCCAGGCGGCTGTTATATTCCGCTAGCTTCTCGCCATGCCTCTCCAATTCTTTGAACATCTTGTTCTTTCCTCTTTGCGCGGCCTTCTCTTCCTTTGTCTTTGCCTCAGGTGCCGAACCGAGTGCCTCCTTGAATTCCTTGGAGATCTCGCACAATGTCTGGGGGTAAGCTCCAAGGTGTCAACATCGGCCGCCTTGTCTTGTGCCATCTGCTCGTTGATCTGCTGGAGTAACACACGGATTTTCTCCAACAGCTTCTCACGGTTCCTTTCCACGCTCTTGCGCCATACGAAGGTATACTTGTTCGCCTTGGATTCTATCTTCGTCCCGTCAAGGTACTCGACCTCAAGCGTGACAAAACCTTTCTCTACCAATATCAACACTAAGAGGGTGAATATATGTCCGATCTCATTCTTGACACGGTTACGGAAACGGTTGATGGTAGCGAAGTCAGGCTTCTGATATCCCGACAGCCAGATATAATAGATGTCCCGGTATAGGAGTTTCTCTATTTTTCGGCATGAGTATACGTTATTCATGTAACTATAAAGGATTACCATGAGCATCATTTTGGGATGATAAGGGCTGCGGCCACGCTCATGGTATAGTTTCTTGAAACCTGACAGGTCCAGGCTCTCGATAACCGACTTGAGGATACGTACAGGATCATCCTTAGGGATATCCCGGTCGATCCTCTGGGGAAAAAGTAGCGTTTGATCGGGATCATAACTTCTGAAGTGTAAATTTTCTGGCATCTTGCAAGCGTTTATTTGTCACTAAATTACAAAAATATCAGAACTTGGGCAAGTTCTTGCAATAGAAAATCAAGATAAATAACTTGATTTTCATATCTTATAAAAAGAATAAGACTGCTGTGGGAATACCGGCTTTTACAAAAGGAGCGCGCCCCAAATATGGGACACGCTCCTCGTCATAATTAAAGTTTCGGCTGTCATTATTATATTATTATTTATCCTTGTCAATCCCATATTACAAAAAAAGCCTGACACGATAAGTTGTCAAGCTACACATCCCGTATAGTCAAGGCTTCTTTTGCTTGGTTACTCTCTACTTATAATATCTCTTAAAACGAGTGACTTTGCAAAGGAACAATTTTATTTTATACAAAACAATTTTTTTAGACTTTACTTTATATGTTGGCCAGCATAAAAAAAGAAAGGGGGAATTTTGACACACCCGTTTTTGTTGCTCCCATTTCTCGAAAAAATACTCTTTGGGGCTTCTGAAGCCCAGCTTTTCCCGAGGCCTACGGTTGATCTTCTTCTGTATCTCCATGACGAAACGCTCGCTCACCGTATTAAAATCAGTGCCTTTTGGGATGTACTGCCTAACCAACTTATTGGCATTCTCTATAGCCCCTTTTTGCCAAGAGCAATAACTGTCCGTAAAATAGACGGTAGCTCTTAACTTTTTCTCTATGAGTTCATGGCAGGCAAACTCGCCTCCGTTATCTGTTGTTATGGTCCTAACGCCTTTGCCCCTATAAGGGAACAGAAGGCGGTTCACCACTCTCGGTAGGGAAGCTGCCTTCTTGCCATCGGGGAGCTTTTCCATCAGCAATAAGTTGCTTGACCTCTCGGTTAAGGTAAGGATCGCCCCTTTGCCCTCCTTGCCAACGATAAGATCCATCTCCCAGTCGCCGAAGCGGGTGCCATCCGCTTCCAAAGGGCGTTCGCGGATACTCGTGCGGTTGGGGATATTCGTGACTTTTGTAGGACAAAGACGGGATATATGCCGACGATACTTCATCTTGTGACGACAATGGGAAGCAAGCTCACCACTAAAGTCCGCACGTATACGTCTATAGAGGGTCTCATGGGAGATCTTATACCCTTTCCTCTTCAAATAACCGGATATTTGCATGGGAGACCAATCTTCTTCTACCAACAAACGCAACGCCTCTTTTTCTATGGCGCTAGGAATTTTACGATTGCCGGGGAGACGTTCACGCCGTTCGCGCGACATCTCATCCGCAAGGCTATAACTATAAACACGATGACTTTTATTGCGTCTGAGCTCACGACTTACCGTACTGGCCGACACTCCTATTTGAAGAGCTATCGCTTTTTGGGTCTTACCTTCTTTTAGTCCCAAAGATATTGCATATCTTTGCTCACGGGTTAATTGTTTATACTTCATAACAATACAAAAATAGTTAATCCTAAGGAGACTTCGGTCTCCTTTTTTATTGTATTGCTAATTGATTCTACGCTCTCAGGGGCTATGCACCCCTGCCGCTGGGCAAACCCGCAGTGGTTTTTTCATGGAGAACACACTGCGAAGTTGCACTTCTAAGTTGAATTTGCATTATTCTCATTTTGTAGGTCTTGATGTAGGGAAAAAACTTTCGATGCATCATTAATGTCTGCGGCCGAAAAAGAGTTGTCTCACAAGTCTTTTGATAACACTCCAGAAGGGATCCAATCTTTATTGGATTGGATAGCAGGTTATCATCTCTCTTTATCCAAACTCTTGTTCTGTGCTGAAAACATGGGAAGCTATGTCACAGAGTTATCTGTTTCCAGTGTCTCCATGGGATTTTCCCTGGCTTTGGTTTGCCCGTTGACCATCAAGAAGTCCATGGGCTTGCAACGAGGCAAAAACGACCGTATTGACGCCAAAAGGATAGCGAACTATGCGGTATTACACTATCGAAAACTAGAGTTATACAAATTACCTAACAAAGACTTGGTGAGACTGCGGGGATGGATTATTATACGTGACAATTTGGTCAAGCAAAAAGTATCAAACATAAAGTTATTGGAAACATTCTCCCAGATGGCTAAGTTGGCTGATGTGACAGAATCCATTTCTTTTTTAGAAGAGCAGCTCAAGTCGATAAAAGAAAAGATCCTGGAAGTGGAAAAGGATATGGAGCAACTAATAGCCGCCAGTACATCGCTTTACACAAACTACTTGCTATTAAGAAGTATAAAAGGAATAGGAATTATCAATGCCATTGTATTACTGTGTGTTACTGACAATTTTCAAAGATTTGACAACCCGAGGAAATTTGCCTGCTATTGTGGGGTTGCCCCATTTGAACATACTTCAGGTATTTCCATACGGGGAAAAACGCAGACTTCTTCATTGGCTAACAAAGAAGTAAAAGTAGACTTTACCCGAGCAGCTATTACTGCCATATCTTGGGATCCGCAGATGAAAGCATATTATAAAAGGAAAATAGCGGAGGGGAAACATAAAGCATCTGTAATCAATGCTGTAAGAGCCAAAATCATAGCAAGATCTTTTGCTGTGATACGAAGGCAGACTCCATTTGTAACATTAGCCGTATAATAAAAAGGTCCTTAACTTCGAAAACATCTTAGGTTTAGGAAGTAGCTATACACTTCTGAAGAGTTGTTATGTCTATATACGAACTTACCCAAGGATACGTTAATGTTCGTAAACTTGGGTAAGATTTGAGAGATATTGTTTGGAGAGGACTTAGAATTCAGCCCCCTTATATCGGAAACAAAATACAGGTTGCTCCTCCGCCTCACATAACCGAGGAGCTGGCAAAGAGAGACGAGACAGCCAAGGCACATTCGCTGCCTCCCTTTTGGATGGTGTCTTTCATCATCGGCATTCCATTACTCCTGATGGTGGTCAAGTCGATGATTGAATTATTCATCAAATTAGAGTATATGTATGAAGGAAAGTTTTACGAAGTTGCATCTTTCCTCGGTCATCCGTTTACAGCTCTAATCATTGCGACACTGATCTCCACCTGGTTGTTAGGCACATGACAAGGATACACGCGCAATGAACTGCTCGACATCAGCACGAAAGCTTTGGCTCCGGCTGGTATGATCATCCTGATTATCGGGTCGGGCGATGAATTTAAACAAATGTTAATCGATAGTGGTGTCGGAGACGTACTGGCGCAATCGATCTCAAAAACACAGTTTCCTCCGATCATCCTCGCCTTCATCATTGCAGCGGCAGTCCGCATCATCCTGGGCTCCGCCACAGTCTCGATGATCACAACGGCAGGTATTGTCGGACCTATATTAGAATCCTACACTCTATCGGACATACATTGTGCACTGATTGTCATATCCATAGCCTCCGGCGCCACTATCCTCTCCCACGTAAACGACAGTGGCTTCTGGCTGGTAGGTAAATACCTTGGACTTACGGAAATCCAAACACTAAAATCCTGGACAGTCATGGAAACGATCATTGCACTCGGTGGATTCGCATTCGCGTTGCTGTTCAGTTTCTTCGTATAGGATGTAAAAATTCAAATAAAACTAATATACAGACTCTTAACAACTAAAATTATATAACTGGAAGATATACAAATACTATTGTCGAAATCCCGAATAAGTAGTACCTTTGTAAACAAATGGAAGATCCCAATAACCATTGGGAAGCTCTGTGGAAACAAGGCATTTTATATCCTTATAGATGGAAGAATTGCCTCTGAATTCATTCCTAGGGGTTGCATAAACCGTTAAAAATGACAAATTAAATAAGTGTGATACAAAAACACTAATGGCATGGATACGATAATCTCTATAATAGTTCCCATTTACAATGCCGAAAAATTTCTGGCATCATGTATAGATAGCATACTTTCCCAAACTTTTAAAAATTTCGAATTATTACTTATCGATGACGGGTCACAAGATTCCTCTCTCTCCATCTGCCAAAAATACCAACAAAACGACAACCGGATAACAGTATTCCATAAAAATAACGAAGGTGTCACAGCTGCACGTAAATATGGCGTAGAAAAAGCAAAAGGAGAATATATCAGTTTTGTAGATGCAGATGATATTATACCAGAAAACTCATTGGCTCTATTATATAAAGAACACGATAATGCAGATATGGTCATTGGAAACTTTATAGAAGTAATGCCACACTATTCTAAAAAAAATAAATTATACTCTCCTCAAGTTGGTCGATTTAACGGTATTGATTATATTAGTTTGCAACTTGAAAACAAGTTATACCATGCACCTTGGGGAAAAATTATCCGTAAGAACTGCTTCAATGACGATATATTTACCACTCCACGAGACATTTTCAGAGGAGAAGACTTGATTATGAATATAAAATTAGGATTAAATATTAAAGATATAAAAATCGTCAATACAATTGTATACTATTACATGATTAGACCTTCTTCTTGCATGCAAAGCCGTAAGCCAACACTTGAATATGAAAAAATGTTTGATCGGTTTCTTATGCTAATCCTGAAAAGAAACAAACTAGATACTAAACTAAAAAAATCCATTCTTTCTCAGCGTATAGATGCCCTTACAGGCCTACTAACCGAAAAAATACATTTAGATAAAAATGACACATTTGTAAAAATGATATATTCTCAACTTAAAATATCATCCTTCGACATGAGACAAATTCTTCTAAAAACCTGCTTATCTCATCCATCTATTTTTAATATCCTTTATCGGGTCTATAGAAAACTTTCATCTATAACAACCTAAATCAAATAAATGAGTATACTCATATTTCATATTATTCATAAACATAGCGGCACAGCTTCCACCAGTATTTCCTCCAATCAAGGCTTGACACCGGGAAAGAATAACAATCGATGAAAAATATTCTAATCCTTTATAATAACTATCATTCTCTCTTTCAAAATTCACTTCCCGGATATAGGTACATTTATTTTCATAATAGTTATCATAATAAGAGCGTTTATTAATTAATATTTTTCCAGAAAATTCTTGTTTAAACCTTTCTTCTATTTTCTTTTCTTCTGTAGCCAGATAGATATAATCCATACGTAACTCTTTCATCTTAACTTTCAACAAAGAAAAGACCTGTTCCAGCGTCGGCTGTATTGGATGGCCTAAGGGTCTCAATGTAACATAATCAGTACCACGGCACAACACCCCCATTACACGTCGTCCATCTCGAAATACTTCTTGACATTCACGTTCTATATAGGTACTGGTTTCATCATTCAATTTCACAAAATTATCATAAATCTTACACCACAATTTCAAATCATTCTTATTATATATACTCTTAAATGATGGAGAAAAAAAACTTTGTATATTCTCATTTTCAACGGCCAAATAAGATGATTGATCTAAATAATTAGAAAAAGGTTGTTTCAAAAACATATCCCAAATATTTAAATCTGCATATCTAACATTAATCACTGGAATATACCCTTTATATAAGGAGAGTAAAACAATCCCTAACATATTATTCAAAAAGCACATATTAAAGAAATCATATTCATAAGCACCTTTCGTACATATATATAATTTCTTATTAACATCATCGACACCCTTAAAATCAATCGCAAACTTATATAAGCAAGCTTTATCAACCAAACTAACACCTTGAAATATTTGTAACAAACTTAAAGGAAGAAATCTTAAAGAGTGTTCAATTACTTCTAAAACATACTCCAATACCTTCCTTAAAAATCTTTTCAAAATCTTCATATTATTAAATCTAATAGAGAAAGTCCAATACAAAAGCACAATATTACACATATTTGGTAACAAAAACAAGAAAACATAAGCAAACTTACCCTTCTAAGTTGAATTTGCACCCTCTAGTTAAAACAAAACATTTTCCCGAAATTGGATTTTAGGTATTCGTTTTTTTCCTATATTTGTCAATAAATATCTGTACAGAAGCAAACAGGCTTCATTAAACCTTTAGAAATGAAACAGAATAAGCTCATTCCCAATGATCTTTCAAAAAAAATATTGATGGTAGGCATCAAACGAGATGCACCAGGAGGTATGGCTGCCGTGGTAAAAATCTACGATACATATTTTGAAAATATGCAATATATAACCACATGGACATTATCTTCCCAATGGGTAAAAGCATATTATGCACTGATTTCTATCATTAAATTCTTTTTTATCTTACTGTTCAATCCACAAATAAAGATTGTCCATATACAAGGAGCAGCAAATGCATCTTTTGAAAGAAAAGCAATTTTCATAAAACTATCGTCATTATTCAAGAAAAAAATAATATATCATATGCATGCTTGCGATTTTATCCCTTATTACGATGCAAGTAAAAAAAAAGAATGGATAAGATCAATAATTAACACTTCCAACCATTTCTTTGTGTTATCAAAATCCTGGGAAGAATATTTCATTTCAATTGGAATTGATCCAAAGAAAATTTTCGTAATGAATAATATTATTGCACCTCCGATAAAAGTTTCCACAAAAAAAGAAAGCGGAGTCATTAATTTTTTATTCTTAGGTGAAATTGGTAAGCGCAAAGGCATCTATGATCTATTACAAGTAATCTCCGACAATCAAAAGCTATTCAGAAATAAGATAAAATTACGAATTGGAGGTAATCTGGAAGAAGATATTATCAAAGCTTTCATCCAAAACAACCAAATATCAGATATAGCTGTATTTGAAGGATGGATTACAGGAGATAAAAAAATCGAATATTTGAACTGGGCAGATATCTATATCCTACCTTCTTATAATGAAGGCTTACCTATTGCCATTTTAGAGGCAATGAGCTACTCACATCCTATTATTTCAACTCCTGTCGGGGGAATTCCTGAAGTTGTTAAAGACCACCAAAACGGAATATTGGTCGAACCTGGCAACCTCGAACAAATTAAAGAAGCATTACTATTCTTTATCAAACATCCGGAAGTAATCGAAAACTATGGGCAGAAGTCTTATGAAATAGTTCAGCCCTATTTCCCTGAAAATGTATTTTTACAACTAAAGAAGATTTATTACGATCTATTAGAAAAATAAAATCGGTACACTCAATGAAAAAAATATGTTTTATATCTTCATGCGGAGGCCACCTGATGGAACTCAAACAATTATTTCCTATTGCAAAAGGATATCAATATTATATTGTTACTGAAAAAAATGAAGTAACAAAGAATGAAATCAAATCAGGTAAAAGTTATTTTCTTTTTCAACAGGAAAGGCGTAATTGGAAATTTATATTCATTTTTCTTTTTAATATATGCAAATCATTATACATTCTTGCAAGAGAAAGGCCGACACACATCTTTACAACTGGAGCTGGAGCTGTCTTTCCAACCTGTTTAATGGGTAAAATCATAGGAGCTCGAATTGTCTATATAGAATCTTTTGCCAAAATAAATTCAAAGTCTATGACAGGAAAACTCATCTATTTATTTGCAGACAGATTCTATGTCCAGTGGAAAGAGATGTTGAAAGTTTATCCTAAAGCATTATATTATGGTCCCGTCTATTAAATTATTTGTCATATTGGGAACGCAAAAATTCCCTTTTAACCGGCTAATGAAAGCATTAGACGAATTAATTGAAAAAGGTATTTATAAGCCAGAAGAAGTTTACATACAATCTGCCTACTATGATTACATCCCCCAAAAGGCTAAATATTGCAAACTATTACCCCCTGATGAATTTATCTATCTTATAAAAACAGCATCTGTCGTCATAACACATGCCGGGGTAAACAGTATCTTAACTTGTATGCAGCAAAACAAGCACTTTCTTGTTGTACCCCGCCTCAAACAATATGGTGAACACGTAGACAATCATCAAAAAGAAATAGCTCAAGTGATGGAAGAACAATTCAATGTTTTAGTACTTAAAGACACCTCAAACCTAGCAGATTATATCCAGATGGCATCTACCCACACATATATACCTTGGAAACCAAATAACCAAGCATTATTAGCGTCCCTAATCGAGTTTTTAGACAATTAAACAAGTATTATGATTTCAATTGCAACCTGTTATCCAGCACATTCTGTTCTGAGAGGATTAACCCTAAAAAGATCATCATAAAAAAGCCCCGATTGCTGGTAAAAGTCGCATCCGCAACATTTTCAATTGCCAAAAAACCAATAATAAGCAAGGACATTATTATCAGGCGGGTATCATTCGTTTTCATAAAAAACGAAAATGCCTTCTTTATAATATAGAACCAAAACAAAACAAATAGAACCAAACCTACTACTCCGAATTCAGCCAACGACGGGTAATAAGTATCCGCAATAAAAGCACTGTATGATTTACTCAATCCCCAAATATAATCGATTCCATATTCACCATAAATAGGAGAATAGTCGACTCTGGATGCATGAGTGGCAAAAGTACCCAACCCACACCCAAAAGGCATGTAATCTCCAAATATCTTAAATGATGTGGCATATAACGCAAAGCGAGCAAGTGAATCGGTACTTTCATCTCCCAAATTTTGGATAAAATAAATTTCTATTTTCTGCCAAGCAACTAATAAAACAGCGACAAACATGCCTACGAATGCAACTATATTTTTCAGATTTAATTTTAGATTCTTTGCTGTCCCGAAATAAAACACTAAAACAAAAGCACAAGCAAAAAAACCATAAAACTTCGCCCTGCCCGATAGAAGTCCTACAGATAACATTACGATAAATATAATTTTATCTTTCATAGTATAATTACTACTATATAAATATACCAACGAAACAGAAACTACTGTAGCGGCAAAAACCGTAGGATGTCCCATTACTGTAACTAAAACATCCCTAACAAAAAGTTGAGATACACCTAAAAAACACAAACAGAACCAAATAAGTAAAGATAAATCCTTTAATAATTTCCGTTGCCAGCCTGTAAACTTAGGAGCAATATGATAAACACAAAAAAAAGCCAAATAGGGTTTTAGCTGGATTATAAAATCCATAAATATACTTTTTATCGTATTACTTTTTATCTGTATCGAATAAAATAGATAAAACAAAAATACAAAAAGGATAAAGAGAAGTACTTTATTAATTCTCCATTCTGGGGTCTTGAAAACATAGAATATAAATAAGACAAGGAGCATTCCGGCACACAATTCATCAATCGCCTCAAAGCCGACTATTGTATAGAATATAACACCTAAGATCCAAGATGCTATAAACAGCTCAAAAAAATGTATATTCACAAATTTTTGCAACTGCTCTATTTTCCCATTTTCTGTTATCATATCATTACTCATATAAAACTCAACAAACTATTTCAATAGACTATTTCTCAATCTAACTACTGGAGACAACAACCCTATAACATTTGTACCTAACACATTATACAAAACAGAGACTATCACTTCTTTTATATTTCCAAACACGAGTAAAGAAGAAATAGATTTCATATCTAACTGTTTCAATAACTCTTTTCTATCTTTTACTGTAAAATTAGAAAGACTTATAAGCAAATAAACAGTTAATTGGCTAATCGTCTCCTCCAAAACACGATTTGTCTTTTCTGGATATATAATCATACCAGAATAGGACTTCAGTCCCTTTATTGCTGCAAACAAATCTAATATTTTTTTATATGTCAAATTCCTTGTAATCGAGCCATCCCTTAATCTATAAATATAAAATACTATCGGAACATACATTACCCGTTTCGCCAGAAGTGACAATTTAAAAGCGAACTCAATATCTTCAAAATAAACATGTTCTCTAAAATACAACCGGTTCTCAAGTAAAAGAGAACGTCTGATAAGAAGTAGCGGTATATAGAACTCCTTGCAATAAATACATTGAAACAAAAGATCTCCATCAATGATTTTATAAGAATACTGATACCTGTGTCTTTTCGTATCATCAAGAAGAAGAAAGTTACCAGCATCGTCACAATAGCGATACTCCCCTCTTAATACATCTAAATCTAAATCAATCGCTTTTTGCAATAAATTAGAAATAGAATCCTGTATCAAAAAATCATCAGAATCAACACATAAAATATAATCACCTTTAGCTTGCCCAATCCCATTATTTCTAGCAACAGATAAACCTTGATTTTCTTGATCTATCAGCGTTATATTCTGATATAAAGATCTATACTTCTCTATAATTTTGAGACTATTATCTGAAGATCCATCATTTATGATCACGACTTCAAAATCTACCAATTCTAAAGATTGATTATATAGACTTTGAAGACATTTATCTAAGTAAGCTTCAACGTTATAAACTGGTACTATATATGATAATTTCATGTATACAATTATTTTACGTTTAATCTTTTAATCATTCGCTTACAAAATAATAACACATATGGATTACCCACACGTATCAATTTGGACAGCCAAAAACCTTTTAATGATGGAAATGAAAAATCACGTATAACTGATAGTTTTTGAATTACAAATCGTATAGACAATACAGGATCTGGCTGGACAGAAGCCCAATCCAAACATTTCCCCCATGCCCAATACTTCATATGATTTAATATATATTCCTTCTTATCAAACGGTATTTCCTTAATGACTGCCAATCTTTCCATTTCCTTGATACGTTCTATCACAATATAACAATAATTATCTGGTATTCGGCTACTTAAAGTAATTTTTTCACCTGTATAACTCACATAATGATAAGGCTGTATATCTAATGAAGCAATCCTTGATGCTTTAAATAAACATTGATAACAAAAAATCGAATCCTCATGAATAGAAATATCCTCTCTAAAACGAATACGATTATTACGAACTAAATCCAATTTTATAGCCATAAAGCACATATACCCTAATATGCCATTCTTAAATAAAGAAAAAACAATATCAGAAAAAGCATCCTCACTCGTTTGCATAGATAATGGAGACATAATTTCCAATTGTTCTCCTGACAATTTCTCAACTCTACCTCCAAAAAATACCATATCATGGCTCCTCAGGGATTTTATTATCAAAGAAAAAAAATCTGAATCAACCCAATCATCCGAATCTATGAAACAAAGATATTCTCCCCTTGCTTCTGAAAGTCCCTTGTTCCGAGCTGAAGAAACTCCATCATTCACTTGATGAAAGACTCGAACACGGCAATCCTCGACAGAAAATTGCTCACAAATACCTCCACTAGAATCAGATGAGCCGTCATTTATCAGCAATATTTCAAAATCAGAATAGGACTGATGCAATATGCTTGTCACACATCTACATAAAACTTTTTCTGCATTATAAACAGGTACAATTACTGATATGGTAGGTCTATTTACTATCATCTTAATAAAGCTTGAATTGTATCATCCATTGTCCGATTATCAAAACACTTTTTCAGCCATCGCTTTCGATCTTCAGCATGACTATCACGCTTATAGACTTTTTCCTGCAGATTCTCTTTCAATTCATCCAATGAATAGACTCTATCTGCCGGTAAAGATTGATAATCAATTAGCAAACCTTTATCTTCATGTTCATACATATATAGATCGTAAGCATAACAAATAATATCTCTGTCCAAATACAAAAAGTCAAATAAGACAGATGAATAATCTGTTACCAAAATATCTGTTTCCTTTAAAAAGGGATAAATATCTGTTTGAGGAGGTAAACTTAATATCCTCTCTTTTACAGAATCAGCAATTGTATCATTATTACTATAATATCCTCCCGTATGAATTTTAGTCATTAGAAAATAACCATGATCATCTAAAAAATCAAAAAATAGATTTATCTTTTCAAGGTCAGTTATACCCAAAAACTGTAATTGATGTTTCCGAAATGTAGGAAGATAAAACAATATTTTCTTATTCTCTCTCTTTTTTTTCTGAATGAAATCTATGTAAAAACGTTCATCTTTTGTTAAATAAGAAATCGGCTCAGTTAAATAATAATTCCGAGGATACATCCCATGAATATAATGATTAGGTTTAGTATGGAAAGCCTTTCCTATCAATTTATCCCCAAAATCAGAACACGTAAACAAATAATCCGATTTCAAATTCCAATCTAATCCACTCCATACTCCAAATTTTTTTATCGGCATCCCATGCCAAAGGTTTACCATGCGAGACCTACGGGTAAGAACTACAAATAAATCATTATTAAACTGATCATAAAAAATATATCCAGCTCTCAAATGATAATAAATACTCATAAAAGAACGTTTCATATAGGCGGTATACCCAGCCTCATTCAACTCACGACATATCTGAGAGTCATTGGACAACCAGACAACTTGGCCTAAGCATATATTTTTTCTATATGTATTCAGATACAAAAAAATATATCGTGAATTATCTGCGAACCTTAAGCCATTCCATCCGGTACAAAGAACAATCTTCTTATCTCTTTTAAAGAAAAAAAGAAATAAGTCAATCAGACAAATAACAAATGGTCGAAAAAAATTTTTCATTTTTCTATTCTAAAAACCTATTTTTGTTTTTAATGCCATTAAGGGAACTTTGATTTGATTTTTTTCAAATTCATTACATCCCCACTTCCACATAAAAACCACATACATGACAGAATACAAGATTCCTTCTGTCAATACGACAGTAAAGGCTGAACTACTCAACCATCTCATAAACATTGCCATAAAAAAAGCACACAAAGCTGCCGGTATTGTCAATTTGAATATTTGTTTCCAGAAATAAATCAGATCCAAATGAATCTTGGTATGATAGTACCAATTCAAAATGACACCATGTCCCAAAAACAAAGCTACACTGGTAGCAAAAGCACACCCATATATACCATATCTTTTAGTTAATTCATATCCAATAAAAACACTGATGAGGGAAACGGCTACATTCAAAAAAGAACGAAATCGCTGACGGTTTTGCGCCTGTAAAATAGCAATCCCCAAATTCTGTATCAAAGGTATAGTCTGAGGGATCATAATCATGATTGCCAAAGGATATACATCATGATAATCCATTCCTGCCCAATAATAAATAAAATCACGCCCAAAAAGGGCAAAAGCAAACAAAATATAAATCATCACAAGATATTGAATACGTCCTATCCGGATAAACATCTCTGACAACTCCTTTCGTTCGCAACCTTCCGCAATCAATTGAGTCATCTTAGGCAGGAAAACTCCCGAAATAGCAACCGAAAAACTCATATAATAATTGCAGAACTGAACTACTATAGAATAGATCGCAACATCTTTTGTTCCACTCAACATTCCCAAAATAAACTGTCCCGTACTCCAAAAAGCCCGGTCAACAATAATAGTCAGAAATACATAAAAAGAATAGCTGGATATTTCTTTCAATAAAGCACCTTGATGTTTATTTTTGAAATTCAACCTGACATGCAAACGTGCAAAACAATACCAACAACAAATCAACAACGTTCCTATGTTTAGCACTGTCGTCAGAACGACCATACCAACAGCCTTATACCCAACGAGTAGTAAAGGTATCATTAGACAAGGCTGTAGGATAACTCGGGCGAGATTGATAAACTTATGAAAAATAAACTTTTCATAAGCCACCACTACTGACGAGAAAACACTGAGAGGAAAAGTCAATGCAACATTAAAAACCAACAGAAGGACCATGACACGAGCCTTTGACAGCTCCTCCCCCGTCATGGATTGTTCAAATAAAAAATCTATATTAAAATACAGTCCTAACCCCAAGAGAAAAGAAATGACTCCTATAATTGAATATAATATGAAAAAAAGTCCAAACAGTGAATATTGATCTTCAACTTTACCTTCTGCCCTATATTTAGCGGTATAGCGAACTATAGCATTTCCAAAACCAAAATCAAGTATTGTAAGATAGGCTACAACCGAAGCAACCAAAGAATATAATCCATACTCCGACTGCCCCATCATACGAAGCATGAAAGGAGTATAGATTAAAGCGATCAGATTACTCAATCCTAAAGTCAGATATGACAAAAGTACACCTACTTTAAGCTGTTTCGTGCTATTCTTCAAGACATTAAGAATGTTTACTATTTTTATATTCTATGATCAATGAACGTATTTGTTCTTTTCCGAACAAATATCCTACAGGTATAAGAATTGTAAATACGACCATAAATATTGCCGCATATAATTTGCGAGGCCCGATTGGTATATATTTCACATATGCTGAATCAAGAATTAATCCTTTATCTCGTCCATGGCCGGAAGACAAAGCTAACTCTTCTCTTTTTTGTAACAAAATCAAATATACACCCTGTAAAATTTCTTGTTGACGTTTCAAATCCAGGTATTCTCGTTCATAGGTAGGGACATTGCCCATCTTGTCCATAATCTTTTTTTCTTGTGATTTCAAATCATCCAAGACCAATTGATAACTTTTTTTCATATTAGAAATGGACTGAACAACTCCTTGACGCAATTTATCTACTTGATTGTTTGCTATTTCCGATAACGGGTTATCTGTAGTAGAAGATTTTATCAACTTCTCCCGTTCAAGTAGTGCTTCATTATAAGAACTAACAGCTCCTCCTTTTTCGCCTTCACCGACAGACAACATAGGTGGGATAATACTATACTTATTCTTAGGATCTTTGACAAAATCATCCAACAAATCAATCAAATATCCTTGAGCTTCCATTTCTATAATCTTTTCCCGGAACAATTTGACAGCATCCGTATAGAACTGAACGTCATATTCCATATCAGTCATCTTATTAGATATCTTATATGCTTCGATTGTACGCTCTATTCCATTCAAATCCTGCATCACACTCTGGACACGGCTATCCAAGAAATCCATCATTTTGAGATTTTCATCCTTCTTAATTGCATCTGTATTTTTATTATACTCCTCCATTAAAGTATTTAACAAATCAACAGCACGTTTTTTTTCATAATCCGTACAAGACAACTCCAAGGTATTCGCATTTTTAGAAAACTCCTCGATCTGAATAATTTCTTGCAAATCCTCTGCTGTCCATCCTGCAGGAGAAACCACAACATTCAACGTAAACGGTTTCTGGATTTTAGAAGTTTCTGTGCATACGATATCAAATGAACCACTTGGTGTTTTTAATTGTGCGGGTAATGATGCAAAAGAATAAGTTTCTCCAGTTTCTTTCATTTTCAATTTAGCACTTCCATCTGAATTCACCTTTATTTTAAACTCAAATCCATCTTTCAAATTATATTGAGTCACCGAATCCGGAATAACACGCAAAGGTGTATCTTCATATAATTGAATGAACGAAAAAGGTTGCTCATAGGTCACATTCAATCCTAAACGGATAGCAGTCTTTTTCAACAACTCGTTAGACGATAACATTGCTATTTCATCATCCAAAACAATCCCTGCCACACTACCGCCACCAAGGCCAAAAGATTTCATTAAACCGGCAGCCTCTCCCAATCCCATACTTCCACTGCTCGTTAAATCCTTATCTTCCTGTATTTTCATCTTAGCCATTATTTCGTATGTCTTGGGATACAACACCAAGTACAAGACAGCAGGAATAACAGAAAAACAAGCTGCAGCAACAAATAATTTCCAATGGCTTATATAATTAACTATTATCTTTTTTAAGCTAATTGTTTCATTATCAGTTTGAATAGATTCCATATTTTTCCTTTATTTGTTGTTTCTGTTTAAATTCACAATTGTAATAACCATACTTGTAATGATAGACACAGAGCTGATAAGAGACGTTAATACAGACATTGTAAACTGTCTGTCAGAACTTGTACGTGCTCGTTGCTTAATCTTAATAGGTTCAACATAGACTACATCATTCTGTTTCAAATAAAAACATGGAGATTCAAATATTGCAGGATCTGTAATGTCCATACGATGAATTTCCTTTTGGCCATCATTTTCACGAATCACCAAAATATTTTTTCTGTTTGCAGTCAAAGGCAAATCACCAGCCATCCCAATTACATCTAATATAGTAACACGATCATTTTTTATAGTATAAGACCCAGGACGATTTAGTTCCCCCATTAGCGTAACCTTAAAATTAAGTAATTGAACATTTACCAATGGATTTTCCACATATTTCGAAATCATCTCCTGCATTTTTGTTGCTAATTCTTGTCTTGTCATTCCTGCCACATGAATTTTACCTAATACAGGGAAATTAATATTTCCGTCTTTATCAACCAAATAAGTATACAATGATTGAGAAACGGATAAAGGCTGTTCGCCCTCGGTAGAATAGGCAAATGTTGGAGGATTAAAAGGTGTTACTGCAGCAGGATCCCAAGCAGCAACAGTTATAGATAATAAATCATCATAAGTGATCTTTGTTGAGTACGTTTGACTCATTTTACTAAGCTGTTCTGGAGACAAAGAGTCAACACCTTGAAAATAAACGATATCTTTTGGTGCTGAACAGGCAGACATTAAGCCACAAAAGATAACCAACAAATAATACTTCAACTTCATATTTTTTATATATTCTAGATTTTAAAAATGCAAAGATACAATTTTAGCTACTGCAAACTATAAAACAATTCTTATAAAATGCTGTTACCTTTATAAACGATGCAAATTTTGAGATATTGCTGCTTTGCTATAGAAAATATTTGGATAAAACAAAAAAGAAAATTATTTTAGAAGCAAAATCATATATTACTCAATGTTTGTAATTAATGATAGAATATGCAAAAATCATTTCTTCCATACGTAATATTCGCTATATGTATTTTGTTTCTCATTTCTTGTTCCCAAAAAGATGAGATTATCATCTATGAATTAACTCAAGAACAAAAAAATGTACTTAAGAATATTCCTCAACCATCTATTATCGCCCATAGAGGAACTTGTTATTGGGCTCCTGAGGGAACAGAAGCCGCCATGAGATGGGCCAGAAATGCGGGTGCAACGTATTTAGAATGTGATCTACAACGAACAAAAGATGGATATTTGGTTCTCTTTCATGATCTACGGCTAACACGGACTAGTGACATTGATTCAAAATATCCAGAACGTAAAAATGTTGCCATTTCAGATTTAACATTAGAAGAACTATTTAAATTAGATATGGGATCTTGGTTTAATTATACCTACCCTTCAAATGCCAGATCTTCTTTTAGCAAGTTGGATATACTCACTCTAGAAGACTTGACTATGATAGCAGAAGGATATAGGATACAAAGAGATACTTTTCAAAAACGAATTTATAAAAAAATCAATGGACGCATCATCACCTTATATGAACCTGACCCCGCCGACAATGGAAATAGACCTGGTATATACACTGAAACAAAAGAACCGGATTTATATCCTGGAATTGAACTAGATTTAAAAAAGGAATTGGAAAGATTAGGTTGGTATGCCGATAATGTTTCAAATCTAAAATCAATCAAGACTAAACCTGGACACATATATATAGCAAACACTCCAGCTCGTATAGTTGTCCAAACTTTTTCTCAAGCTTCTTTAAAAAAACTCAGACAGTCTTTTCCTCGTTTAATCCCTATGTGTTATCTTATCGGAATTGCAGCAAAGGACAATGTAAACAAAGAAACGTACGAAAAATGGATCAATTTCGCCATTGAACAAGGGGCCGTAATCATCGGCCCTAGTATTTACGAAAAAGACGGATTACTTGGTGATTTATTAAAACCTTGGATGTATGATCTTATAAAAGAAAAAGGCTTACTGATACATGCCTACACTTTCAAAAACAGGGAACAAATCATAAACTACCTTGATATGGCCGATGGATTTTTCACTAATGAGGCAGATGATTTACTTTCATTTCTCCTTAAATTAGGAAAACAGCCATTAAACAACTCAAATGATTATATTGATGGCTTGCATATTTTAGACGCATTAGGATATTAGGCTATTTTCCCGTACTTTTGCCTCAAAATAAATAGCAAAATGGTAGAGATAGGAAAATATAATATATTAAAGATCGTAAAAGATCTGGACTTTGGAGTTTATCTGGATGGTGGAAATGGAGTGGAGATACTTTTGCCGGCCCGTTATGTACCTAAGAATGTAAAACCTGGAGATGAAGTCGAGGTTTTTATTTACCACGACAATGCAGGTAGGCTGATTGCCACGACAGTTAAACCGCTTGCTCAAGCAGGAGAATTTCAGTTTATGGAAGTAAAATCGGTTAATAGTACTGGTGCTTTCTTGGAATGGGGATTAATGAAAGATTTGTTGGTTCCTTTTAAAGAACAAAAAATGCCCATGCGGGAAGGAAAATGGTATTTGGTATATGTACACGTAGATCATGTAACCGGACGTATAGTTGCCTCTGCAAGAATTGATAAATATTTGGACAATGTAATACCGAATTATACTTTTAATCAAGAAGTCGATTTGTTGGTTGCTGAAGATAATGAAATAGGATATAAAGTAATTATCAATAATACCCATTGGGGACTGGTTTATCACAGTGAGGTTTTTCAACGTCTGGAAAAGGGAGATCATGTAAAAGGATATATCAAAGAAGTCAGAGAAGACGAAAAAATAGATGTCAGCCTCACTCCTTTAGGATATCAAAAGGTCGAAGGCATTGCCAAGACGATTCTGGATTCGCTCAAAGCTCAAGGAGGATATGTAGCCGTTCATGACAAAAGTGAACCTGAACTTATTTATTCTCTATTTCGCTGCAGCAAAAAAGCATTCAAACAGGCAATCGGGGCTCTTTACAAACAAAAAATAATCAATCTCGAAGCTGAAGGAATCCGATTAATCAATAAAGGCTAACCAAGATTTCCCCCTACACGATAAGATGTATCATCTTACCCCAATAACATGACACATCTTATCCGTGTAAGATGATACATCTTCCAAGAAAGCCTTTGCCGGAAGATACTTAATCGAAAAGACATATACAAAAAGGAGCCAGCCTCACGACCTTCCCTTCCTACCTATAAAGAGAATCACCTAAATAAATATTAAACAATAAAAAAGCCGACTCAAAAATGAATCGGCTTTTTTATTGAGAGCTCTTTAACTCTACTTTCTAAAAACGGCGGCTATCTACTCTCCCACTTTTACGCAGTACCATCGACGTGGTTGGGCTTAACTTCTCTGTTCGGAATGGGAAGAGGTGGATCCCCAACGCTATAACCACCTTAATAACTTTTATATTAAGATTTTTGACCGGACAACCCCAAGTTAAGCTACATAACTCCTGAGCTAACGACCCAACTTCGGATCGTCCTAAGCGATATATCAATCCTATCCATGATACGAAAGTCTCGGGCGATTAGTACTACTCGGCTTCGACATTACTGCCCTTACACCTGTAGCCTATCTACGTCGTAGTCTACAACGACCCTCAGGGATATCTTATCTTGAGGCTGGCTTCGTACTTAGATGCTTTCAGCACTTATCCAATCCAGACTTAGATACCCGGCGGTGCACCTGGCGGTACAACCGGTAAACCAGTGGTCTGTCCAACACGGTCCTCTCGTACTAGTGTCAGAGCCCCTCAAATATCCTACGCCCACGATAGATAGAGACCGAACTGTCTCACGACGTTCTGAACCCAGCTCGCGTGCCACTTTAATGGGCGAACAGCCCAACCCTTGGGACCTTCTCCAGCCCCAGGATGTGACGAGCCGACATCGAGGTGCCAAACCGCTCCGTCGATATGAGCTCTTGGGAGCGATCAGCCTGTTATCCCCGGAGTACCTTTTATCCTTTGAGCGATGGCCCTTCCATGCGGAACCACCGGATCACTATGCTCTAGTTTCCTACCTGATCGGCTTGTAGGCCTCCCAGTCAAGCACCCTTATGCCATTACACTCTACGACCGGTTACCAATCGGTCTGAGGGTACCTTTAGAAGCCTCCGTTACTCTTTTGGAGGCGACCACCCCAGTCAAACTACCCACCATACAGTGTCCTCGCTTCTGCGAGTTAGAACTCAAACAACCAAAGGGCCGTATTTCAACGACGACTCCACAAACACTGGCGTGCCTGCTTCATAGTCTCCGGCCTATCCTACACATTAGTTGCCCAAATTCAATGTAAAGCTATAGTAAAGGTTCACGGGGTCTTTTCGTCCCATCGCGGGTAATCGGCATCTTCACCGATACTACAATTTCACCGAGCTCACGGTTGAGACAGTGTCCAGATCATTACACCATTCGTGCAGGTCGGAACTTACCCGACAAGGAATTTCGCTACCTTAGGACCGTTATAGTTACGGCCGCCGTTTACTGGGGCTTCAATTCAAACCTTCTCTTGCGATGAGTTCTCCTCTTAACCTTCCAGCACCGGGCAGGTGTCAGGCTGTATACTTCATATTTCTATTTCGCACAGCCATGTGTTTTTGTTAAACAGTTGCCTGGACCTATTCTCTGCGCCCCACATCTCTGCAGGGACCCTTTATCCCGAAGTTACAGGGTCAATTTGCCTAGTTCCTTAACCGTGAATCACTCGAGCGCCTCAGTATTTTCAACCCAACTACGTGTGTCCGTTTACGGTACGGGTACTTTATGAATTTGCTTAGCGGATTTTCTAGGGAGCCTGATTACGTCCATATTGCCTTGTACAAGTACGCGACATACTGTCAGGTTCGACTCTCAAAGCGGATTTGCCTACTTCGATCTACATCTACACCCTTTAACCATCTATTCCGTCAGATGGCAGGACTGTCACTTCTCCGTCTCCACATCGCTCCATAAAGTAGTATGGGAATATTAAACCATTCTTCCATCGGAATCGCCGTTCGGCTTATCCTTAGGTCCCGACTTACCCTGATCCGATTAACGTTGATCAGGAAACCTTAGTCTTTCGGCGAGGAGGTTTCTCACCTCCTTTATCGTTACTTATACCTACATTTGCGTTTCCATGCACTCCAGCAAGGGTCATCCCTCACCTTCGACGTACATGGAATGCTCCCCTACCATCTCATACGAGATCCATAGCTTCGGTAAACAGTTTATGCCCGAGTATTATCCACGCCAGACTCCTCGACTAGTGAGCTGTTACGCACTCTTTAAATGAATGGCTGCTTCCAAGCCAACATCCTAGCTGTCTCTGCAGTCTGACTTCGTTAGTTCAACTTAACTGTTATTTGGGGACCTTAGCTGATGGTCTGGATTCTTCTCCTCTCGGACGCGGACCTTAGCACCCGCGCCCTCACTCCTTATAAATATATATAACGCATTCGGAGTTTATCTGGACTTGATAGGCGGTGAAGCCCTCGCATCCAATCAGTCGCTCTACCTCATTATATACTATATAAAGGCTGCACCTAAATGCATTTCGGGGAGTACGAGCTATCTCCAAGTTTGATTAGCCTTTCACCCCTACCCTCAGTTCATTGGAACACTTTTCAACGTATACCCATTCGGACCTCCAGTTGGTGTTACCCAACCTTCATCCTGACCAAGGGTAGATCACTTGGTTTCGCGTCTACTCACTCCGACTATACCGCCCTTTTAAGACTCGCTTTCGCTTCGGCTCCGGACCTGAAGTCCTTAACCTTGCCGGAGAAAGTAACTCGTAGGTTCATTATGCAAAAGGCACGCCGTCACAATCAAAAGATTGCTCCGACCGCTTGTAGGCAGACGGTTTCAGGGACTATTTCACTCCTCTGTTCGAGGTGCTTTTCACCTTTCCTTCACAGTACTGGTTCGCTATCGGTCTCTCGGGAGTATTTAGCCTTACGGGATGGGCCCCGCTGGTTCACACAGAATTTCTCGTGCTCCGCGCTACTCAGGATACCACTAGGCTTCATTAAAGAGTCGTATACTGGGCTTTCACCGTCTACGGCCGTTTTTTCCAAAACGTTCTACTTCCTTAATCGCTTGCCATGGCGTGGTCCTACAACCCCGATATTGCCTAAACAACATCGGTTTGGGCTGTTCCGCGTTCGCTCGCCACTACTTGCGGAATCACTTTTGTTTTCTTCTCCTATGGGTACTTAGATGTTTCAGTTCCCCACGTTCGCTTTCCTTACGGAATGACTGGCCTTCTACCAGCCGGGTTGCCCCATTCGGAAATCTTGGGATCAAAGGTTATTTGCACCTACCCCAAGCTTATCGCAGCTTATCACGTCCTTCATCGCCTCCGAGAGCCAAGGCATCCACCGTCTGCCCTTGCTTACTTTCTTTATCACTGACACAGTTTTCAAAATTAATAATTAAACAATTAATAATTAATCTTGCGTGTCGGATTGATATATCTTTAGCTTGCTCTTACTTTTTTTGTTACTTTACTTTTTTGAAGTTGTCCAATACGTCAAAGATCTTATGTTTAATGAATAATTAATAATTAATAAATCAATAATCACTCATCTTGTGTGGAGAATAACGGATTCGAACCGTTGACCCTCTGCGTGCAAGGCAGATGCTCTAGCCAGCTGAGCTAATCCCCCGTAGAGAGTTGAAAGTGCAGAGTGCAGAGTGGAAAGTTGTTTACCTTTCAACTGTTTACTCTCAACTGTCAACTGTTTGGTAGTCCCAGGCAGAGTTGAACTGCCGACCTCTACATTATCAGTGTAGCGCTCTAACCAACTGAGCTATAGGACTGTCAACTGTTGTGCGCCTGAGATAAATACCTCAGCCTCATCTTTCTCTATACCGGCATGCCCGGTTAAGATCATATTTTATACATATTCAACCGTAGTACCAGAGAATAACATACCTCATTGAAATTACTACTTTCTCATGAGACTCTGGCTCCAGAAAGGAGGTGTTCCAGCCGCACCTTCCGGTACGGCTACCTTGTTACGACTTAGCCCCAGTCACCAGTTTTACCCTAGGCCGATCCTTGCGGTTACGGACTTCAGGTACCCCCGGCTCCCATGGCTTGACGGGCGGTGTGTACAAGGCCCGGGAACGTATTCACCGCGCCATGGCTGATGCGCGATTACTAGCGAATCCAGCTTCACGGAGTCGAGTTGCAGACTCCGATCCGAACTGAGACATGGTTTAGAGATTAGCATCCTGTCGCCAGGTAGCTGCCCTTTGTCCATGCCATTGTAACACGTGTGTCGCCCCGGATGTAAGGGCCGTGCTGATTTGACGTCATCCCCACCTTCCTCACAGCTTACGCTGGCAGTCTCACCAGAGTCCTCAGCACGACCTGTTAGTAACTAGTGATAAGGGTTGCGCTCGTTATGGCACTTAAGCCGACACCTCACGGCACGAGCTGACGACAACCATGCAGCACCTCGTAATCAGCTATTGCTAGAAGACCTCTTTCAAGGTCGGTCTGACTACGTTCAAACCCGGGTAAGGTTCCTCGCGTATCATCGAATTAAACCACATGTTCCTCCGCTTGTGCGGGCCCCCGTCAATTCCTTTGAGTTTCACCGTTGCCGGCGTACTCCCCAGGTGGATTACTTAACGCTTTCGCTGTAGAGCTTACTGTGTATCGCAAACTCCTAGTAATCATCGTTTACTGCGTGGACTACCAGGGTATCTAATCCTGTTTGATACCCACGCTTTCGTGCTTCAGTGTCAGTTATGGTTTAGTAAGCTGCCTTCGCAATTGGAGTTCTGCGTGATATCTATGCATTTCACCGCTACACCACGCATTCCGCCTACCTCAAACACACTCAAGTAACCCAGTTTCAACGGCAATTTTATGGTTGAGCCACAAACTTTCACCGCTGACTTAAATTACCACCTACGCACCCTTTAAACCCAATAAATCCGGATAACGCTCGCATCCTCCGTATTACCGCGGCTGCTGGCACGGAGTTAGCCGATGCTTATTCATAGGGTACATACAAAATGGAACACGTCCCACACTTTATTCCCCTATAAAAGAAGTTTACAAACCATAGATCCTTCATCCTTCACGCGACTTGGCTGGTTCAGCCTCTCGGCCATTGACCAATATTCCTCACTGCTGCCTCCCGTAGGAGTTTGGTCCGTGTCTCAGTACCAATGTGGGGGACCTTCCTCTCAGAACCCCTATCCATCGTCGGTTTGGTGGGCCGTTACCCCGCCAACTGCCTAATGGAACGCATGCCTATCTATCAGCGATGAATCTTTAACAAATAGTCCCATGCGGAACCCCTGTTTTATGGAGTATTAATCCGACTTTCGCCGGGCTATCCCCCTCTGATAGGTAAGTTGCATACGCGTTACTCACCCGTGCGCCGGTCGCCATCAATAAGTATTGCTACTTACCATGATGCCCCTCGACTTGCATGTGTTAAGCCTGTCGCTAGCGTTCATCCTGAGCCAGGATCAAACTCTTCGTTGTTGAAATTGTTTATATCTTCGCTCAGAATCTCGTCTTTATCGTAGTCACTGACGGTATGTTTCGTATTTCATATACGTCTCTTGTACTACTTGTTGATATGTAATATTTTCAAAGAACTTATCGCTATCGTTTCGATTGCGGCTGCAAAGGTAAGGACTTTTTTTAAACTGACAAATTTTTTAGAAGAAAATTTGAAAAGTTTTTTTCGAAACCCTCCGGGTGGTCGGACATCTCGCTTAGCCTCGCTAACCTCATCCTTCCCTATCACCGTTACCTACTTCGCATCATGTCAATCACGGCCACTCTCGCTCGAATGTGGGTGCAAAAGTAGAACGAAGATTTCTTTTATGCAAATGTTTGGGAAGGTTTTTTTTATCTTTTTTTCTCTCAAAAGAAGGAATATTATATGGTACGCATATGCGAGAAGTGATACAGCATTTTTTACAATAACCCGATGTTTTTTCTATTTTGATCCTCAAAACGGATGATTTTAAATTGACTTTTCTTCGTTAAAATTCTGCTTTTTGTGACATACGAGTAAAAGAACCGCCTACCTCACCTCAAAAACATACATTTTGTCAAGAAGTCCTCCCCCATATTATAACATACCGAAAAACCTTAACTCTCGGAGAATTGAATATTTGAACCTAAGCCGGGGAGCCATACGGAAACAGGCAAGAAAATAAGGGCTATTTTTGAGAAGCCGGGCACTTCATTTCTACGATGACCGTTCTCATGACAACAACGACCGTCCTCATCATCATGAAGTACCGAACTCGTCATACACGAAATCGGACTTCACCGCAATGAAGACGGTCATCATAGAAATTATCTGTGCATCTTTATGGAATAAATCGTTTTTTTAACCTGAAAATAATAGACCAAATACAACTTGATTTGAGTTTTTTCTGTTTTCAGGATTATTTTATACAATAAGGGAGATACCCGCTAACCTATTCTACCGTCAAGACCTGTTCACCGGATTTAAGTTGGTATTCTTTTCCTTTCCAGAGGAATACACCGTTCGTACCCGCAGGTAATACAAGACGTGCCGTCAGCTTACCTTTTTTATCGAGCTTGTAGGAAGCAGTCACGCTACCTGCCGGGTGCGGCATCGTGCCTGACACCTCTTTCAGGTTGCCCAATGACGGAGCGATACGGACAGATTTGAAACCCGGCGCATTACTATCTATGCCTAACAAAATACGGAAAAACTCAATATTCGGGCTAGCTCCCCAAGCATGGCAATCGGAACGGGTCGGTTCAGGCATTTCCGCCCAAGTTGTCAGTCCCAATGCCATCTGGTCTCGCCAAATCTGCATATTGTCTAGCAGGCGATCCCCCATCCCGGCAGCCTTCAATGCCTGATGCACATAATAACGGAAATAGATTGTCGCTTGTATCAGCGACGGATCGTTCAATGTACGTTCCATCACCTCCGTGGCCTCCTCGCCCGCCACGATACCAGCCAGTATAGCCAATGAGTTGACATGCTGCGAGAAACTGCGGTGATCGTAAGTATCGGCAAACAACCCACGGGCAGCGTCCCAATATTTCGTCCGGATCGTCCCCCGGATCGCAGAAGCAATCTGCATATAATGATCCGCCATCGACGGGATACCGAAAGCCCGTTCCATCCCGGCAGCCGATTCAAGCGTTAAGATGTACATCAAGTCCTGAAAAGCAGAGTTGCCTTCCTTTTCACGCACAGGTTCGCCAGACTGAAAACCAGCAGCCCAGTCGGCAAAGAACCAATGCGGCACATACCCCAGGCTATGATCCGGCTTCAACCACTGCTCGTACCAGGAAAGTACCCCGCGATAAGCAGGTAGCAAAGTCTTCATATAAGCCTCATCTCCACGATACATCCAGTAGTCATGCCCCATACAAATCCACCAAAGCGAGAAGGAAGAAATGAACTGATGCAGGCTCGACGGGTAACGGCTCATCGTGATCCCGTCTGCCACAATCGACTGCCGCCCCTGCTCGATTGCGTTCTTCACCATATAAGCATCATGCGTATTATATAAGGTAATCATTGCCTGAATGCGGGTATCACCGAAATACTGCAACTGCTCGTAATAAGGGCAATCCATATAAGTCTCGTTCGCACAAAGGCGTGCCGTGTGCCAGCCTATATCGAGCATCTTATTCAACTCATCATGTCCGGGTGCAGAAAAAGCGATCTCGCTTCGGAAAGGATAAGCAGAGAACGTACCATAGACATCTTCCAGCACAAGCGGTTCGTCAGCAGTCGAGATCGTCAGATCCACATACCGCCACGTACGCCACCAAAGGGTGGTAAAATCGCGCCCTTCGCCTCCGTCAGCAATCACTTTATCTTCATATCCTATGAATCTTTTCCCTTCCACCTCATTACGGTTTCCTTTTGCCGGAAGCGAATAAGATTTAGTCGTACCCTTCTCCTTACCTTCATAAAGAGCTTCGGCATAGGCAATCGCAATTTCGGCATTCTTGCCGCGACTGAACAAAAGGGAAAGATAACCCGTTGTCAGCTTTCCATTATCAAGCAGGAGATGCACCTTACTATTCGCAGGAACCGTCAGCGATGTTTCTGTTTTCAAGAATCCATCAGGCACCTTCACTCCTTCGGAGATACGCACAGCCTCAAAACGCTCGGACTGCAAATCCATCGGGGGAATCGGACAAGGCACAAGCAAGCGTCCGGGATAGTCGCGCGATCCCTTCACTCCTCCCTCGATTCCCGTGCGGGCAGGCAACCACTTGCTATCATCATAAGCAGACTGTTCCCACCCCCAAGGATACTTCGATGCAGAAAGAAGTTCACCAGGCCCTGCCACATAATAGCCCAAGACAGGCTTATGCCAAGGAGCATAGGCTTCGTTTTTCATGCACAACCAGGAAGCATCCGTATTGACCACAGCCTCAATCTCCGTATTCCCTTGCAGGAGAAATCCGGTCTGATTAAAACTGATTTGTGCAACCGGCTTCTGTTCAGCATAATTCCAAACCACGGCCGCCAGCACGTTTTTTCCCCTTTTCAGGTAAGGAGCCAGATCAACCGTTTCAAAATTCCAGTTATAGATATCCCCACGTGCCGGCCCAAGCGAGACGAAACGTCCATTCAGATAAAGCTTGTAACGGTTGTCAGCCGTCACATGAACAATAAAGCGGGATGGGACTTCACCCAGTTCGAACGTCTTGCGCATATGGTAGACGCCATACACATTGGCAGGTTCTCCTGGCATGGAAATCCAGCGTGCTTTCCAGCGTCCGGTAAGAAGTTCGGGATTGATATCGGCTTGCCGGTAACCTTCCAAACGGATCTGGGCGCCAAGCGACAGACTACAAAGCATAAAAAGAAAAATCAGTACACGTGTCTTCATTCGATACATTGGTATTAGATATTAAACAAATAAGGATAGAGGCAAAAGCCGATCCCTCGGTTCAGAAACTGAATCTCCGTGGAATCGGCTATTAACTGATATTTTAGAAAATCAAATAAACAACTCCGGTTCGCGTCGAGCACTAAAGTTCTTATGCAGCATCGCTGTATAAGGAGTATCGAACGTGCGGGCACCTTCGGGACATTCCTTCACACACGCACAACACTTGATACAAGTCGCCGGATCACTGAACATACGGTCGTCGACAATCGAAATAGCCGATACAGGGCATACATCGATGCAATATTCGCATTGCGTACACAAGTCCTCATCCGTCACAGGAGCCTGCGGCGTGGAAGGACCTTTCACCTTGTAGGGGAAATTTCCTTTCATCTCCAACGGCTTCAGACAGGAAAGTTCGTCCACCTTTTCGAGTTTCTCCTTGATGGCACGTCCGAAACTGACAGCAGTTTCATGATCAGCCTCATCGGGACGCCCGGCGGCGATAGGCATATCCTTACGGCTGAAAGAGTGCTCTCCCACGAAAGCACCTGCCGAAACAGGGACAAAACCAGCATCTACTAACGTGTCGGACAATTCCTTCAACGCATCCTCGTAATCACGGTTACCGTAAACCACGACCGGAACGACCGGAGCTTGGTGGGCGTGGAAAGCACGGAGGCGCTCCATCGCCGTCTCGGCTACACGCCCGCCATAGACGGGGGCGGCCACGATGGTCAGTTCATCATCATGGATCTCAAGTTCTTCCGCCGGAGCATCATAAGTAATGTCCGACTCCAGCAGGACGTCGCCACTCAGTCCTTCCGCAATCGCATAAGCAGTCTTGGCCGAAGTATGCGTCGGAGAGAAATAAATGATATGTATATTCTTATATTCCATATTCCTTATTTTAAAGCTGCTTCAATCTTTTTCATCAGTTCGGCAAATTCCTCGTCGCTATAGCCTTTGGTCGCATATACCACTTTACCGGTCTTGTCAACCAGATAGCTGCGCGGGATCAGATTTTTGGCAAATGCGCCATAGATAGCCCGGTTCTTATCTGGATAGAGGGGAAAGGTGAACCCTTTCTTTTCGTTATACTTCTGCAATTCAGCGTCCGTATGCTCACGTCCGATCACCAACAAGGCGAAATCCTTGTTATCCTTATACTTCAGCCAGAGCGTCTTTTGTACCTCTGCAAGCTCCTTCTGACAGGGAGGACACCAGGTTGCAAAAAAATTCACCAAGATCACTTTCCCCTTCAAAGAAGAAGAAGGCACCTGCGTACCATTGTCGTTCACAATCGTAAAAGCCGGCATCTGCTGTCCTTCTTTTACAAGATCGCCACTCTCATCCTGCGCCCTTACAACAAGGGCTAAGAGAGCAAAAAAGGCAAGGAATACACACTTTCTCATTTTATTACTTTTGCATGCTCTGCGCTACATCGTAGCCAGCTTTCAGAGCCTTAAGGTTCATTTCTACGATTTCTTCACCTTTGCGTCCGAAGATGCGGCGAATACCATCGGCAATCTTATCATATTCGATACCAATAAAGGGGGCGGCAGCTCCCAGCATCACGATATTGGCCGCACGAACGGACCCCACCTCTTTGGCGATAGCTTCTACATCCAGCACGACCTTGTGCGGCAGTTTCCCCAGTTCTTCGTTCACTTTTTCCACCTCCGGATAGTTGGGGATGTTGATGAACGGCTGCGAATTGGTTACCAACCACCCGTCCTTCTTCAGATAAGGCAGGTAGCGGAGCGCTTCCATCGGTTCGAGCGAGATGATCAGGTCAGCCTGCCCCAGCGGGATCAGGTCAGACGCAATCGGCTGGTCGGACAGGCGAAGGTTCGACTGCACGTCACCTCCACGCTGGCTCATTCCGTGAACTTCGGCTTGCTTCATGTACAAACCTTCCTTTAATGCGGCTTCTCCGATAACGGCAGCGATGGAGAGGATACCCTGTCCTCCCACACCGGATAATATGATGTCTGCTTTCATTTCTTGCTTGCTTTTTTCTTTCTTGTTAATGTCTGGATACATTCACGACGGGGGATCAGAACAGATACGCCTTTATATTCGATCTCTTCCCGGATGATCGCTTTCATCTCATCGTAGTTCTTCTTCAAAGGAACCATGACGCGGATATGGGCCGGATCGACACCGATACCGGCACATATCGATTCGAGACGGCCTGTTCCTGCAGAATCCTGTCCACCAGTCATAGCCGTTGTCTCGTTATCGGAAATAACGATCGTAATATTCGTGTTTTCATTGACGCAATCAAGCAAGCCGGTCATACCGGAGTGCGTGAATGTCGAATCGCCGATCACCGACACAGCAGGATAAACACCCGCATCGGAAGCACCTTTGGCCATCGTGATAGAAGCTCCCATGTCGATACAAGTGTCGATCGCCCGGAAAGGAGGCAAAGCTCCCAACGTATAACAACCGATATCACCGAACACTTTAGCTCCTTTGTAGCCGGCCAACACCTCGTTCAGTGCTTCGTACATATCGCGGTGTCCGCAACCCTGACATAATGCAGGCGGACGTTGTTCAACTACTTCCGGAGTGGCATAGTAGCTCTCGATCTGCTTGCCTAATGCCTTACCGACAGCATCGGGAGTCAGCTCGCCATCGCGTTGCAATGTTCCGTCGAGACGGCCATGCACCCGGATACCGATCCCGAGGAAACCTTTCAGTTGCTCCTCGACTACCGGATATCCCTCTTCGAGTACAAGGATTTCCTTGCATTCACTGACGATCTTTTCGATCATTTTGCGGGGCAACGGATACTGGCTAATCTTTAATACCGGATGTTCAAAACCGTCAGGATAGTTCTCCGAAAGATAATTGAATGCAATACCGGTCGTAATGATGCCAAGCTCCTTGTTCGGGCCATCGAAATAGGCATTATAAGGTGAAGCTTCGGAAAAAGCGGTAAATGTATCCTGCGCCACGATCAACGTCTTGAAGCGTTTGCGAGCAAGCGCCGGAAGAAGGATGAAACGCTGACGTCCGTCTTCAGGTGTATGCATTTCGTTTTCCACCTTCTGTTCACGTCTGATCACACCTGCACGGGAGTGAGCCATACGGGTAGTGATACGCACCAGAACGGGGTAACCCAACTTTTCGGATAATTCGAACCCATCATATATCATGTCGTATGCCTCCTGCTGGCTGGACGGCTCAAGCATCGGGATCATGGCAAAGTTGCCATACATACGGTTGTCCTGTTCATTCTGTGAAGAGTGCATCGAAGGGTCATCGGCTGTAATGATGATCATACCGCCATTGATACCGCTCATGGCAGCATTCATGAAACAGTCGGCGGCAACGTTCAGCCCCACATGCTTCATACAGCAAAGAGCCCGTTTACCTGCGTAGCTCATACCCAACGCTGCTTCCATTGCAGTTTTTTCATTCGTGCTCCAACGGCAGTGAATACCCCTTTCCTTTGCGACGGCCGAACTCTGTATGAATTCGGTTATCTCGGTCGAAGGGGTCCCCGGATAGGCATAAACACCGGACAGACCTGCATCGATAGCAGCTTGCGCCACGGCTTCATCCCCTAAAAATAGATGTTTTTCCATGTAACGTTTATTTTGTTTTACTTGATTTTTTCTGTTATCTTCCCACAAAGATAAGACTTTTACCCATACCCACAACAACCGGGCTATATTGGATTTTTAGTTTCATAGGCATGAAACTGTTGTTTCCTTATAATGGAACTGCCGTTTCCCTATAATGGAACGATCGTGGCATACCGGGAAAATGTTTCCGTATTGCCTACCGGATCTTCCTTCGGTTCAATTCCGCCCGATAGCGGTTAGCATTACGATTATGCTCGGCAAGAGTGACTGCAAAATTATGCCGTCCGGAGAAATCTTCTTTTGCACACATATATAGATAGTTATGCTTCATGTGGTTCAACACGGCATCCAGTCCTCTGATAGTCGGGATACGGAGCGGTCCGGGAGGAAGTCCGGCATGTTTATAGGTATTATAAGGAGAATCGATCTCCAGATGCTCAAACAGGATGCGCTGGAGAGAGAAATCGCCCACAGCAAACTTCACGGTCGGATCTGCCTGAAGGGGAATACCACGCTGCAAACGATTGAGATACAGACCTGCCACGATAGGATATTCGTCTGTGGCAGCCGTCTCTTCTTCCACAATAGAAGCGAGAATGGCAACTTCGACCGGTGTCATTCCGATTGCCTTCGCTTTTGCCAGACGAGTGTCACTCCAGAAATTTTTATATTCGCGCTGCATACGCTGCATCAGTTTCTCAGCGGAAATATTCCAGTATACCTCATAAGTATTGGGAATAAACAAGGCAAGGATCGTCTCGGGCGTAAAGCCCAGTGATGCGCAGTAGACAGAATCGGCAAGCAAAGGGAGCAAGTCATCCTCCCCGATCATCAACTGCCCGGCAAGCCTTTCGGCCAGATCCTGCTTGAAGCGTATATTATTAAAGGTGACCCGAGTGGCCTCCTGATGTCCCCGGCGCAGATTGTTAAGCAATGCCAGGTTATTCATACCTGGCTCCACAGCATAACGTCCGGTACGCATATTGGCGGGATATTTCAACATTCCGGCAAGCTGCTTGAAACTTCCGATGCGCCGGCAACCGGCAGAGTCGACCAACTGGAGGCAGAGATCACCAAAATCTTTCTTCTCGTCAATATAAACATATACGGTCTTGCGTGGCTCAAAATCAGGTGCAAGTATCAAACGGTATGCCCAGAATCCCAAACCTGCTAACAGGAGGATGATAAACGAGAGGATTCCAACAATGAGAGTACGCTTTCGCATCATAATTTCTGATTTAGCCGTTAAACAAAAAAAGGCTACTGATAATCAGTAGCCTTTGCGGAAGCGGGGGGATTCGAACCCCCGGTACGGTAACCCGTACGTCAGTTTAGCAAACTGGTGGTTTCAGCCACTCACCCACACTTCCATGAGTTTCACGCCTCATTTCCTTTAATTGCGTTACAAAAAACCGCCTTTACAGGCGGCCTTATGGGTGAAAAATGGGACTCGAACCCACGACCCTCGGAACCACAATCCGATGCTCTAACCAACTGAGCTATTCTCACCATGTTTATCTTATCAAGTGTTTATCTCTTTAAGACGGTGCAAAGATAGAGGTTTTATTTTAAACTGCAAATAATTCGGGCATTTTTTTATTCAAAAATATACTCTTCGACCTCCTTATTGTTGCCTTTTAAAAACAGGCGCGTATTATTTACATACTTAATCAATGCTGAATCGACTGAAAAAGAGGAATTTTGATTCTTTCCCGACCAAGAGGCTGCCGGAACCACCCGAATATCTTCTTTTCCTTGTTCATTCTTATAACGGGAAGAATAAATCAACGAATATTGTGCAGAAGCAATGTATCGACGCAAACCCTTCCGGCCTAAAACGACTTTCACCATGACACCCCCATCGGTATGTTCCCGGCTCATGTTCGATATAAAATTACCCAATGAATAGACAACCAGACGGTCGGGAACTCCCTCCTTTCCCCTGCGAAACTCCATTGGCTGGACAACATGAGGGTGACTGCCTATGACCAGATCGACACCCTGTCGCATCAGCCAATCGGCCAGTTCGCGTTGTTCACGGGAAGGTATCCGTTCGTATTCCAATCCCCAATGCATATTAGCTATAATAAAATCCGGATTAAAGAGCTTGGCTTCAGCAATATCACCCTTCATTATCTCCTTATCGATATAATTGACGATTCGGGGTATATCGACTTTCAAACCGTTGGTACCATAGGTATAGTTGAGCATGATGATACGAAAATCTTTCTTACGGAGCAACATCGGATATGTGCGGTGACGGTGATCACAGTCAAGAAAGGTTCCGGTATGACGGATTCCGATAGAATCCAGTGCTTGGATGGTACGGACAAGTCCGCGAGTCCGCCTATCTAAACAATGATTATTGGCTAACAAGAAAAAGTCGAAGCCTGCTTTTTGCAAAGCCAAAGCGAAGTCTTCCGGAGCGCTGAAAGCCGGATAACCACTATACGGCTCCCCTCCTAACGGGACTTCGAAGTTCACAACAGCAATATCGGCAGCTTTCACCTCTCTCTCGATATTGGCAAAATAGCTACCCAAATCAAAAAAATCCCCCCTCCGGGTATTGTCAAGTTGTTTCTGGTGCATCATGGCATCACCGGCAAACAAAATTGTCAGCGAGTCCTGAGCGGATAAAGACAGAAAGCTCAAAAGACAAAACCCGGAGAGGAGGATTTTCATTTATAAATCTCTTTCTTTCCGGCTAAAAGCGTATTGCGCATCAAAGAAATAATCGTCATCGGACCTACACCACCCGGAACCGGCGTGATATAAGAACACTTAGGAGCGACCTCGTCAAACTTGACATCGCCAGTCAACTTAAAGCCGCTTTTGCGAGTTGCATCCGGCACACGTGTCGTACCCACATCCACGATTACAGCCCCTTCTTTTACCATATCGCCTTTCAGGAATTCGGGGACACCCAATGCCACAATAATAATGTCGGCACTCAAGCACATTTCCTTCAGGTTCTCGGAGCGACTGTGGCAAACAGTAACCGTACAATCGCCCGGATAGGCTTTCTGCATCATCAAAGTAGCCATCGGTTTGCCCACGATATTACTACGCCCCAGCACTACGCAATGTTTACCGCGAGTAGGAATCTCGTAACGCCTCAACAGCTCCAAGATGCCAGCCGGAGTTGCCGACACAAAACAGGGGAGACCGATAGACATACGACCCACATTGATCGGATGGAAACCATCTACATCCTTACGGTAGTCGATCGCTTCGATAATCTTCTGTTCTGAGATATGTTTCGGAAGCGGGAGCTGTACGATGAAACCATCCACGTCCGGATCGTTGTTCAGTTCGTCCACTTTATGAAGAAGCTCTTCTTCAGTAACATCAGCTTCATAACGGATCAGAGACGATTTGAAACCGATCTCATTACATGTCTTCACTTTACTTGCGACATACGTTTCACTTCCACCATCATGACCGACCAATATGGCAGCCAAATGAGGGATTTTACCACCGGCAGCCTTGATGCGGGCCACTTCTTCCGCCATCTCCTGCTTCATCTGAGCCGAAACGGCTTTTCCGTCCAATAGCTTGTACTGCTGTTCTTCCATACTCTATTATCTTTTCGGGTTTATCTTCTGAATGAAGGGAATTTCTTGCTTCCCGGTTTGGCAGCTGTCAACATACGCATCATCTTGCGTGTTTCGTCGAATTGCTTGATCAGCTTGTTTACTTCCTGGATCGTCGTGCCGCTACCTTTGGCGATACGCTGGCGACGCGACCCGTTCAGGACAGCCGGATTCGTACGTTCTTCGGGCGTCATGGAGTAGATGATTGCTTCGATGCTCTTGAAAGCATTGTCGTCGATATCCACATCTTTCAATGCCTTACCTACACCCGGAATCATGGAGGCCAGTTCTTTCAGATTACCCATCTTCTTAATCTGCTGGATCTGAGAGATGAAGTCGTTGAAGTCGAACTGGTTCTTGGCTATCTTCTTCTGCAAGCGTTTGGCTTCTTCTTCGTCATACTGTTCTTGCGCACGTTCCACCAAAGAAACGATATCACCCATACCGAGGATACGGTCTGCCATACGTTCAGGATGGAAGATATCCAAAGCATCCATCTTTTCGCCCGTTCCGACGAACTTGATCGGTTTGTCGACCACTGTTCGGATAGAAAGAGCGGCACCACCGCGAGTATCACCATCCAACTTAGTCAATACCACACCGTCAAAATCGAGGCGTTCGTTGAATTCTTTCGCCGTATTAACTGCATCCTGTCCGGTCATGGAATCAACCACAAACAAGGTTTCATCCGGTTGGATAGCACTCTTGATCGCAGCGATCTCTTTCATCATCTGCTCATCGATAGCCAAACGGCCGGCAGTATCGACAATCACGACATCATTACCTTTCGCACGTGCTTCGCGGATCGCGTTCATCGCGATCTCCACCGGATTCTTGTTTTCCAGTTCCATATAGACAGGCACTCCGACCTGTTCACCGACTACGCGCAGCTGCTCGATAGCGGCCGGACGATACACGTCACAAGCAGCCAACAACGGCTTTTTATTTTTCTTTGTCTTCAGCAAATTCGCCAACTTACCTGAAAAAGTCGTTTTACCGGAACCTTGCAAACCGGACATCAGGATGATTGCCGGACTACCCTTCAGATCCAGATCGGTTGCCGTCCCTCCCATCAGGTCTGCCAACTCATCATGTACGATCTTGACCATTAACTGACTGGGCTTAACGGATGTAAGCACGTTTTGTCCTAATGCTTTCGTCTTTACCGTATCGGTAAAACTCTTGGCTACTTTATAGTTTACGTCGGCGTCGAGTAATGCTTTACGCACATCTTTCAATGTTTCGGCCACATTGATTTCCGTGATCTTACCTTCACCTTTCAACAGTTTAAACGATCTGTCTAACCTTTCGCTTAAATTCTCAAACATAATTCGTATGTATATTTATTTTATTTTCTATTCTTTGAATGAGGGGCAAAGGTACAAAAAAGAGGCGAATATATAACACAAAGAGAAGAATCAACAGAGGAAATAGCAAAAAAAGAGGAGGTTGCCTCCCAACCCCCTCTTACAACCGAAAGATATTCTTTATTTACGCACATATGTAAAATTTCCCCAAACCAATCGAGTCGGAGCTATCGTTACTTCATATTCGCGGTTTTCTTGATAAATGAGATTATGGGTTCCCGTCCATATAATAGTCAAGAATGTATCCCCGTTTTGTTCCTTTTTTATCACATATTCAAAATTATAGGAATCAGGATCAGTTCCATCTGTATATATACCACTTATTACACCCTTGTTATTTGAATTAAATTCAACTCTCAAAGTACCCGGATGGCCATTTATAAGCTGATCTCCAACTTCCCATACACCTACAATAGAACTATTTCCTGGAGTCACATCATCGTCATCATCTCCACAAGAAGTAAACGTGAACGACATAGTCATTGCTATGATAACCAGCAGTAAATAAGTGAATTTTGTTTTCATACACTGTTTGTTTTTTAATTAATTATATGTTTATAATATTTAATTCCGTGCCGACAAAGGTAATTATCATCTATATTTCCAAAAATCTAACATTCCCTCAAACGCAATTATTATACCAATAACAATTACTATCCGGTCAAAAAAAGAGCCTATTCGGATACTCGTATTTTCTTTCCTACCCCTGCTGCCTGAAAAATATAAATTCCAGAGTGACTGACCGGAATCCGGATCGTCCCACCATCGGACACCCCTTTCGCCAGAATAATTCCTGACAAATTGTAGAGTGCATATCGGTGGCCTGCGGGAATTCCGTCTGCTTCAACCATCCCATTACCAGTTCTGATCCGAAGTTGAGCGGGATCGATCTTTTCGTTGGCAGAAGGATCTATTTTGCGCATCAAGATACAGTCGTTGTCAAGATAAAACTCGCAACCATCTGTGATACAATTCAGTTTCAGAAGGTCGGACTTCGTCAGCCTGTAGCCGTCCACTCCTTCGGCAATCAACACCGGATTACCTACTTCGGGCTCCATTCCTACGCCAGTCAGCACATCCAGCTTGTCTCGCAGAGGGTCTGTCAAGCAAATTTTTCCTATATATGTATCGATTCTTCCCAAAAAGATCCCGACATCGATCTTCGCGTTACCTGAAAGTTTGAAAGAGGTAAACGAACTGACCTGGCCATGAACTGCTCCGGCGAGCAGCGACAAAGAACCGATACTATGAAGATGTCCCTCCATAATACCCTCATACACAAGCGTACTGGTCTTGTCGACATGCACCGTCGCCAGATGATCCGATTTCGAGTGAATCATCGTATTCGGATGAATGTTCAAAATCGATCCATTCAGCACCTCCAAAAGCGGTCGTTTGTCTATCCATTGCCCCTTTAACGTAATATTATCCAACACCAGACCGCCATTATTGACCGAGAAGATCCCGCCACTGTTCAGCGAGTTGAGCGTTCCACCGCCTCCCAACGTAATATACTTGTCCTTAACCGTCACCGGATTTGTCACTGAAATCTCAGTCTCCACTATAACATCCGACGGTTCCTCTTCCGTCCCGGCTGGCAACTCGTCAATGGCTCCTGTCAAATCCTCTTCCGTTTCGATCACCGGATCTTCCTGTCCTAACTTTACAAAAACGATCTTCCCGTTTTTCACACCGAAACCAAATTTTTTCCCGACATCATAAAATCTCGAAGCATCGGAACGGGTCGGCGTATATCCATCCACTCCGATGGCCACGACTTGTCCCAACACATTAGCACCAGGATAAAGAAATGAGATACTATGCGCAAAAATCTCATCCGTCAAAGGAGCGAATATCTCTAGTGGTTTCATGGAACTACAAAACTTTCTGATCACAGCATCCCCTCCGATTTTAGTCGTTCCATTGTTGATGACCCAGTTGGCTCGTCCGCCGTTCATGACCAATGTTCCTCCCTCTGCAACATTGATCTCCCCTTCTCCAACCGCATTCTCGCCATTGATCACAGTACCATTCATAATAAAAATGCCGCCTCCAGCTATCCGCACGCAACTGGGTACAGCCTCATCGACCCTTGCCTCCGTAATGGCTCCTCCGTTCATCTCCAAGATACCTCCTGATTTGACGTAGACTATCGGTGCCCCTTTCGAGAACTCTCCCCCCTTCAACTTTACCTCATCCAAGATCAGTTTGAAGCCGCCCCCAATTCCGAACAACAGCTCCACTTTATTCACAGAATAGCCATCCGGCCGAATAATCGTTCCGTTTTTCAACGTGACCGTTTTTTTACCGGAAAACTCGATATAATTCCACTCATAGGTTTCACCCTTCAGATCAATCACATCTCCATCTTCCGCTTCTTTAATCTGTTGCCAAACAGTTTTTCTACTTTCCTGCGCAACGGCTTCCTGTGACAGAAAGAAGGCCATCAGGAAAAATAAAAAAGAAAACAGGCAGCCCGGCTGTAGTGGGCGTTGGAAAAATTGTAGCGTCTTATGTTCCATAATATTTTTAGTTTTTAACGCTAAAATAGACATTCGCGGAGCATCGAAGATTGGAAAAAGGAAGAAAAAGTCCTATCCGGTAATTTACGACTGCTATCCGGTAAAAAAAAGCACTTATCCATAACAAATTCATCTATTTCTATCACGACACATAACATTACATTTAGACACCCAAAACAGCTATCACCTTCCTTATAGATATGTTAAAATATATTACCCGCAAGGGTAATCCTCTAAATATGCCCTACTAATCCGATTTTCATGGATAGGTAGTGACATTTTGATACTACCGTCAATCGCCATATATCAGAAAAAACAAGGGTATAATAAATAATTTATCTTTTTATCGGAACAATCTATTTTTATATCATTATATCTGTTACATTTGCCCAAACAAATAGGTTTATTTCAATACAAGCTCATCAAAAAACATCTCTTATATGAAAAAAGAATACCCTCTTTACACCATTGCTATCTTTTTATTTTCCGCAATCCTGTCCTGCAACAAGCAGGTTCCGGTAACACAGGAGATCAACTTTGCGCCTAAAGGAGATACGGTTTATGAACAAGCTCAAAAAGCGATCTATTCAGATGCCCTTTTCGCACGCCAGATATTGGAGGAAGCGATGCAGACACGCCCGGTGCAGGACAGCGTCGACTGGTATATCCTTTATAATTTATATGTCAAAACTTTTCTGACGACTTCCGAGTTCGACACGATCTTGCCACTGTGCAGGAAAGTCGAACAGTTTTGTGCACGCCAAAAGATATTGACACCCTATCATTATTACCTGCTGGCAGATGCAAGTAACAACATAGGGAACCGGTATGCAATCACCAGCATGAACGATTCCGCCCTTAAATATTTCAAACAAATGCTCTCGTACGGCCGGCAGACACACAACAGCGAGGTGCTGCTGACAGGCTACACGAACCTGGCCGACGTCTATGTCCGTAGCGGCCGCTACGACCAAGGAGCATGGTACTACCGGCAGATACTCTACATTGCCGACTCGATCGATCTGCCCGAACCAGAGCTGATCAATATCTACACCGGACTGGGACAAACCTATTCGGAACTGCGGGATTTCGATCTTTCGCACTACTACTTCAACTTGGCTTACAAGCTCTTCGACCAGATGGACATCAACCGGAAATTCGTCTATTGCACGAACCACGGAAACGTCTACTTTTTTGAAAAAAAATATCCCGAAGCGCTCGACCTATTCAAAAAAGGATACGAACTGGTCAAACCTTCACCCGAATATGTTTATGCCCAAAATGTCTGCATGCTGAATATCGGAGCCATCTATCTACTGATGGGACAGCTCGACTCAGCCCAATACTACTTGGATCAAAGTTATTCCTATTTTGAAAAGATCGGTAATTCATCAGCACTGTACCACGCCCAAACGCAGATATTCGAACTCGCGCTCCGAAAAGGGAATATCGCCGAAGCGACAAAACAGCTCCACAGCATGACCGATAATTTGCAAGCAGAACCGACTTTAGTCGATATCCGAAAAAAATTCCTACAACATTATTATGAAGAGACAGGTGATTACCGCAAGGCCTACCAATATCTCAAAGAAAACATGCGGATGGACGACTCCATCCGTAACGACCGCATCCGGATGCGAGTGGCAGAAACGGACCTTCGTTATAAACAGGATACGACACTGATGAAACAAAGGCTGTTCATACAAGAACAGCAGAGCGACATGCGATCGCTGGAACTAAGTGTCTATATCTGGATTCTCGTTTGTGTGATACTGCTGACCATTGCAGCTTTCATCTATTTCTACCAGAAAAAACAACGAGCCTTTCTGCTGGCGGAAACACGCAACAAGATCATCAGCCTCCGGATGGAAAATATCCGCAACCGCGTATCACCCCATTTTATCTTTAACACGCTCAACCGGGTCATCAGCCATTACAGCCAAAGCGACAGCAGCTACAAAGAGCTGTATAACCTGATCAAAATCATGCGCCTCAACCTGCGCCTGACAGAAAAACTATGTATCACGCTTGCCGAGGAGATAGATTTCGTCCGTACCTATCTCGACCTCGAACAAGAACGCTTCGGCTCCTCCCTTCAAACCGAGATACGGATAGACCCGCAAATCAATGCCGACCAGTTCGAACTCCCCTCCATGATGATCCAGATTCCGGTCGAGAATGCTATCAAACACGGACTTCGGGATAAAGAGGGCGAAAAACGACTATCCATCACTGTCTTTCGTCAAGACGGGAATATTATTATTAGCATAGAAGACAACGGTACCGGGTTCCGGCTGCAAACTGGCTGTCCAGCCATGCAAAGTACAGGAACGGGCCTGAAAGTATTGAACCAGACTATCGAGCTACTGAATGCTGGAAACAGTGTTCCTATCACGATCCTTATCAAAAAAAGTAGCCAGGGAACGGATGAAAACCCAGGCTGCCTCGTACAATTCACCTTGCCAGAGGGTTATTCGTACACTTTGCCGGAAGGAAAGTAATCCGCTTAGCTCCTTTTTGTAACCGAATAACCGTCCAAAAAGGGAGAATATCCATGATTTTGCCTAAAAAGGACCGGAACACTTTGGTGACAACTATTAAATTTGTAAAAAAAGAGAGTGCACATGAAGAATAACTACAAGATAGTAATCATCGACGACGACGAACTGGCTGTGGACAATTTAGCTTTCGAATTAAAGTCCTATCAGCAATTTAATGTGGAAGGGATAGCCAAAAACGGGGCAATGGGGAAAAAATTGATTTTCAAAACGATGCCGGATCTGGTATTTCTCGATGTCGAGCTTCCCGATATGCAGGGACCCGAATTACTGAACTTGGTCCGCAACGAGATCACATGGAACATGCAAGTCGTCTTTTATACGGCTTACAATAAATATATGCTCGATGCGATCCGCGAATCGGCCTTCGATTACTTGTTGAAACCAATTGACAAAAGCGAATTGTCCAATATGATGAAACGTTTCATCGAAAAGGTGGAGGAACAGCAATTGCAGACAGTTCCCTTTCATATCCTGTTAAGGAGCCTTTCACCGTTGGAACAGACGATCATCATCCCGTCGCCGACAAACGATCTGCAGTTCCTCAGGCCCGAAAACGTAGGCTTTTTCAAATACAATTCAGACAGGAAGCAATGGGAAGCGTACCTGAACAATGCGTCAGCCCCCATCGCCATCCGTAAAAATATAGCGGCGGATCAGATACTGGCAAGTTCTCCCTCGTTCATTCAGATTCATCAATCCTATATCATCAACATCAATTATCTGATCATGATCAAGGATAAGAAATGCGTGTTCTATCCGCCGTTCGACAATGTCCGCGACCTGCAGATTTCCAAACTGTATCTGAAAAAACTGCAGGAAAAGTTCTTGATGTTGTAAAAATGTCAATCTTCTTCGGGAGTGAACAAAACGGCTCGCTGGTACAAAGATTTCGTTTTTTTCTTTTTACCGAAAAGAGGTTGGAAGGTCATGTATTTCGAACCTTTGCCCAACTGGATGACCGTTATGGAAATCAGCTTGCGTCCTTTTTTCACGAAGATCGTGCCATCACGATCTTCTTTCATTTTATTAGACAGACATTTTAAGGTCAAAGAGGCGTTGCCTTCACGGGTTGCCGTGCACCAATTCGGATAGGAGTAGATTTCCCACGGCGTCTCATTTTGACTGACCGTATATTCGACGGGCAAATCTACCGTTCCTCCCTTCGGAATAAAAACAAGTGTATCGTTCTCATCCGGAGTGAATATCCTGAAATTATCCATTTCCTGCATCAAACGGATTTCGGCATGACGCGAACCGGCACCGATACGGATCGTCCCTGTACGCCTTGCCGACCCTTCGTTGATGGAAGGTTCAACATACAGGTGCAGGCTATCTTTACGCCATGAGCACCAAGGAGCATCATTGCTTTCAACCGCCCAATCGCAATTCGAAGTTATTTCGATCACTTTCTCCGTATCGTCAGCCTGGAAAAAAAGATCGGATTCACTCAACGTCAATTTCTCTTCCGCCCCTTCCTGCACGATCTTGACAAGTTGTTTCCTGCCGGACCATTTCAATGTGATAGTTTGCGAGCGGCGTACTGTCGTCCGATTCGGATTGACGACGATTTTCAATCCATCTTTCTCCTTTGTGGCCGTGCACCAGTCATGGACATCGGAGAAACTCCAACTTCGTTTCGTTTTTACCGGGATGATTTGCTCGCCTCCTGCCTCCGGAAACTCATAGCTTTCTTCTGCAGTTACCTTGGCGGTCTGTTGCGTGAAATAGTTCAGTATCTGCTTACAAGCAGTGATCTGCTCATCACAATTCAGCACGCCTTGCTGGTCGCGGTTTACCTTGTAGCATCTCTTGGCCGACTCGAACTTACGGACCGCTTCTTTGACAGACGCCTCCGTCCGCTTTTTCAACAAAGCCAAACCGCCCTCATACGTCCCGTTGCAATCCTGTGAAAAGGCAGACGCTACAAAAAGAAACAGGGACAGAAGGCTACAAAAAACTTTCATATAAAACTTGTTTATCGTTGTCTTCATCTTCTTCAATTATTAATGTGAACGGCGATAGAATCCTGAATGGCCTCCCTGCGAGCACGAAAATCTTTCAACACGGCAGATTCCGGTTTAACGCCGGATGCCCGTTTATAAAAAATTTCCGCCATATCGTAATCCTGGGTTTGTTCCGCTTCTGCCGCCATAGATACGAATAAGTTATAAATATCTTCAATCTTTTTCTGCACACTGTCTTTCCGGGCTGAAACGCCTGCCACATCGGGAAATGCGGTCCGATATTCATCCTCCAGCCTTAAAGCAGCATCATAACGCCCAACAGCCCCCAGATAGAACTGCTCATAATCTCCTCCCTGACTTTTATTGCCAAGGTTGGTCAGACTATCGCCGGCATGAATATACTGAAGATATTCGTTGTAGCGGGCCTCAATTTCCATTGCTTTCGCCTTGGCCTCCTCCTTCTCTTGTCTCTGTTCCATACTACGAAAAATGAAAAAAACGATTCCTAAAAGAAAAACAAGCGGAAGTCCCCACTTCAATACTTTGGGAAGCATAGGAGAAGCATTGTCTGCTATATTATCTATTTCAGGGTCAGGTGTTTCTACTTCTTGTATCTCCAAACTTTCATCCTTGCTATCTTCTTGTACCACAACCGGGACATCCGAAAGTTCCGGTTCTTGCGGCTGCACTTCAGGCAAAGGTTCCGTTTTTTTCTCTACCTGCTTACCAGGTAAAACCGGGATTTCACCATTCAGGTATTGTTCGCAATAGATCCGTATTTCCATCGCGGAAGGACGTTCCCAGGTATCTTTCTGTAAGCACAGATCGATTATTGCCTTCAATTCATCCGACCACTCTCCCTCCAAGACTGGGATTTCAGCACCATGCTGCAACAACAGTCCGCCATGTTCTCCGAAAGGGACCATCCCCGTCAATAACTCGTAAAGTGTCGCTCCCAGGGAGAAAATATCGCTCGCTTTGATCGGTAAAGGATATTTGCTAAAGCGTTCCGGCCCCATATAGGCTAATGTGCCCACGGAACCCTCCGTCTTCATGATGCTTTTCCGCAATGTATTCCGCGCCTTTATGCTGATACCGAAATCTGTCAACAGATAACGTCCCGACACATCCATCAGGATATTGTCTGGTTTAATGTCCTGATGGATAACCGGAGGCTCCTGTCCGTGCAAATACTCCAACCCGCTCGCAATATCCCGCAAAAAAAGCCATGCCTCCTTTTCTCCCATTTGTCCGATCAGACTGGCTGCCGAACCCTGCCGACAATAAGGCAAAACCAAATAAGGCATCCGCTCGAAGGTGTCGTAATAAGTAGGCTTAAGCAAATTGCCATGATTCAAATTGAATACAAGGGAAAACTCGGTCGAGAATAGTTGCACGCCATGCTCATCCATACCGCCTCCCGGAGCATAGACTTTTAATGCGACTTTCAGGGAAGTCAAAGTATCATCAGCCAACCACACTTCAGAAAAGCCACCACGCCCCAAAAGTCGTTCCAGCCTGTAACGGTTAGCAAATAGTATATTTTCTTCTAACTGCATAGTTTATTTTACTGTTTGTTCATACCATTGGATAATCTTGTTTTGCCATGCTGTGGAAAACGACCAAGCCAGACACGCCAGAAGAAGAACAAAAACAAAAGCGACCATCCAAAGAACAAATTTCCGAAGTGGCTTTTTCCGTTCTTTTTCAGTGAATGTCGAGACGGTTTGCTGCATATCCTGTACCGACGGCTTATTTTCTTCCGGAACAATCTGGCAAAGAACGACTGTGACGTTATCGTGGCCACCCAAATCCAATGCACCTTGAATCAATGCCTTCGTACAAGTATCGATTTCGTTCGAAGTCTCTTGCATAACTGCTTCGATCTCCTCATCCCGTAGCATTGAATTAAGCCCGTCCGTACAAAGCAAAATCACCTCTCCCTCCTGCAAAGGCAAACGGACAAAATCCGGATTTGCCACTTTCTGGGGATTGCCGAGGCTACGAGTGATAATATTGTTGTCAGGATGGTCAAAAGCATACTCCGGAAGAAGACGGCCACTATCAACCAGTTCCTGTACATAAGAATGGTCTTTTGTCACTTGCGCAAGCCCAGATACGGAATTGAACAGATACCCTCGGCTATCGCCACACCAAATAATATTGGCATAACCGTCAAATAACCAAGCAGCAACGAGAGTAGTCCCCATCGACTTGACACTCTTTTCCTCTCTGCTCTTTCTTTTTATAGCGTTATCGGCAGCTACCACCGCTTCATACATATATTTGCGGATCGTAGAAGCGTCTTTCACAATCTCGTCCGTTATCTTATCCGCCGAAAAAAACTCTTTCATCGTATCGACGGCTATTCGGGATGCTATTTCACCGGCCTCCAAACCTCCCATGCCGTCCGCGACAACAAGCATCGCCCCTTTATTACCTAAGGTAAGAACGGTATGGCAATCGCGGGGAAGCAACCACTCCCCCGCGTTAAGATCCGCACTCACGACAAAATTATCCTCGTTATTCGTACGGACACACCCAACGTTCGTTTGTGCTCCGAGCTTAAACTTAAAAGGATTATTATTCGTTTCTCCCATATATTGTTCTAATTTTCACTATCGGACAGCTGCTATCGGTACGACCACTCCCCGCAGTCCTTCAGCCATAGAAGAAATCAACCCGACTACTTCATATTCCCCGGTCTCCGAAACAGCGAAAACAGGTGCACCCGAACCGCCTATCTCAAAACTCGTATTCGTCGTCATGATATCGCCACGATCCAACCCGCTGTGAGCCGTCACACCACTTCCATAAACCGGGCCGGAAGCCGAATTGATACCTACTTCTGCCGGAAATCCTAAAATGGTCAAAGGAATGCCTCGGCCCAATGAAGTCGATTTAGAAGTATCGAATTTCAAACCACCTTTTTTGGCTGTCTGGAAATAAGCCCAGTCCTTCCCTCCGTTAGACGGGGCAATACGCAAACGGGCTCCTTTGACGAGACCTCCTAATGGACCCCGAAGAACCGTATAGGTATCGGCACTTCGGTCGCAGGTGAACTGATCACTCGTGAAAGCCAACGCATCTCCGGTAGAAGAATAAGCAGTAAAATAGGCCACCACCCTTTCCAGATTACAGACTGCCTTATTCAACGGGCGCATATCTTCGTCCATCAGATTACCGTTTACCTGGAAATACCATCTTTCAATGATTCGGCGGGATGTGACAAAGCGTCCGTCACTCAACAAGAAACCGGTTCCCGCCCAACGATTGATGATATTGATCACTTCTGTCTTGCCTTTTTTATTTGTACGCTCCACTTTATCCAACTGTATATAATAGATGTAAGGAAAACAACTCTCATACGAAGTCATGCCTGTCGCCACCGGAACGGCAGAAGCTGCGGTCTGCTCGCCAGCAGAAACCGTTTGTTTGGCAGATTCACTTTCCGTTTTTTCCTCACGGGCTGATTTCAAATCGCTTTTCAGGTCCACCAATTCGCTACGAAGCTGGTTTATGCCCTGCGAAGTGCTGGCTTGACTAGCTTGGCTAGCCTGTATGGCTGCCTGAGCGGCAGTCTGGGCCTGATTAGAAACGGCAGCGAGCTGCTTCTGCGCTTCAATGCCAGCGCTATCCTGCCGGGCACTCACAGATGCGATACTTCCCGCCAACATTTCATTCGTTTTCTGGTTTTGCTGTTGATTCAGAACACTCCAACCAATAAACCCTCCGATCACCAGCAGGAAAACGACAGACATCCAAACCATCATCTGCTTATAAGGTTTCAATGCCTGCTGGCGGAACAAGCTGAAGCGTTCCGTAAAGTTTATATTTTTGATCATGCTCCTGTCACCCTGAGGAACGATAAATCCAATGCGAGGTCCATTGGAAGAAAGCTGTATCTCGTCCCCATTCTGCAGATACCATTCATCTGTTACCGGACGGCCATTCAAAAGAGTCGTATTGACCTTAGACAAATGCACCAGTTTCCAACCGGCTCCGTCACGAACGATAGCCGCATGGCGACGGCTCACTGAAGTAAACGAATCGTCAAAACGCACCTGGCAACGCGGGTCACGCCCCATCTCTATTTGATCGACAATGATCTTTTGTGTTTCACCGGCACGATGATATTTAGAAGACATGCGATGCTCCAATACATAAAACTGCTTATGCGCACCTCCCATCAGTGCCCCCATTCCTGCGCCAACCGATCCGGAAAAGGACCGTCTGTATGGCTCTGTTTGTCTTTGTACCATAGGTCTATATTCTATTTTTCATTAATAAATTAGAATTAATAATCTTCAATCCGAAAGGTGACATCGCCAACTGTAATGATATCCCCCGGATGAAGTTCGCTTCCCTCCGGAGTCACCGGAGCTGAGTTAATATAAGTTCCATTCACCGACTCTTTCCAGTATCCCCCTCGTCCCTTCTCAGCGATCCATTGCCCGTCACGAATAAACCAGCGCCCTGTCCTGACATCCGTTTCGATCGTACAATGCCGACGTGAAATATAAGGGCTCTCGTTCTCCGGGATACATACGACATTCGAGTCTTCCCTCCCTATCGTGATCAGTCTTTTCCGGTCTCTGAACAAGTGACTCAGATCGTAGACCTTCCCATGTTCCAATCCCTGCATTACACGCATGGACAATCCTTTTTTTCCGGGTTCAGGTTTCCCCCCTACCCATTGCTGAATATATGAAACAGGCTGTCCTTGAGGCATCTGATTAAGGACAGCGGTAGCCGATTGCATACGCTGCTTGAAATCCGGGATCAAGCAACCTTCGATCACTTTTTGCCAGACCGCACCATTTTCGGTACGTTCCAATAACCGCCTGTCCCAATTGCCGTTTTTCCCATTCCGCTGATAGGAGACCAAATCGTTATGGTCATTCAGTTCACCGAAAGGCAACTTGCCCGTCAGCAATTGATACATCATCACGCCAAAAGAGAAAATATCGGTTGTCGGAAGTACTGTCGCATCTCCTCGCAAACGGTTTACCTGCTCTGGGGGCATATAAGCATAGGTTCCGAAAATCTGTTGGGGACGCCCCAATATATTCCGTTCCGTCATTCGCTTGTTTCGATCGCCACTGATTCCAAAATCTGTCAAAGCAGCAGTTCCATCCTCTTTGATCAACACGTTTTCAGGTTTAAGGTCTCGATGTACCTTACCACTTTTGTGCAAATCGTTCAGCCCACAAAGAATCTCCCGTCCGACTTTGACCAGGTCGACAGAGTAACGTTCCATATATTGGGTAAGATTCCCTTTCGGACAATAGTCCATAACGATAAAAGGATTTCCGCACTCCAGCCCATGGCCAACTGAGTGAACCAAGAATCGGCTCTTTATCAACCCAGTCTCAAATTCCATGACGAAACGGTCCATCAAAGGCTTACGAAGCTCTGGGACTATTTCCCACAATTTCAACAACTTCAAAGCATACACCTGCGAACCGGGGCCCGTCACTTTGAACACTTTTCCGAAAGAACCTTCCCCTAAAACAAGGTCCACCCGATAGAGTCCGCCGATATATTGGCCAACCGTAAAATCACACCTGTTAACGACAACTCCGGACATGGCTATTCATTTGAGGTTATTCGTCAAACTCAAATCTCCTATTCCCCAACACAATAATGTCTCCGGGCTTTAGCTCTATTTTTTCGGTTGTATATACGAATGTAGTCTTTTGTTCACTCCTGTCCTGAAGATACCATTTCTTATTCTCGTAGGTCAAAACTGCCTGTTCTTTAGAAGTTATCGTCATATTGCCTTCATCCGTATTGTCACGATTCAGGATGATCTCCTCACCTGAAAATACAAGCGGAGAGGTCACAGCTTCCTCATTCGCGTTTGGTATCATGGAAAGACGGCATGCACACACCGGAGCCTGCATCTCCCATGGCGTAATCGTTTTCCTTCCATAACTCGAACGGGATTGCTTTACCGGTTCTTTCTTCTGCAGTTCATACCCACAATGCGAACAAAAGAATGCATCTTCTCGATTTTCATGGTTACACTTAGGACAATTCAAAGAATCGGATACTACACCTGCCGGAGCTTGTCGGGAACAGTTACAATTCGGGCATTCCGACATACCCGGCAAAAGAGGATAACCGCATTGAGGACAACTCTCACTATCCCCTTGTTCGCAAACTGTCGGCCTGCCGACATTTATCCCTATATTCTCATTCACTGTACGCCGAGCATAAACATCCGTCACCGCATGTTCACGCATGGCATAATTTGATAACGGAGAATTACATTTCTCACAATTTGACCTGTCACCGGAATTCTCCCAACCGCAATTAGTACACCTCATAATTCGCCTTTTTTATATATACAAAAAAACAAATTCAAGGCATCACGCAAAAACAGCGACAATCACGAACAGGGATATCCGGTCATTTTACCAATCTATCAGGTCAAAACAAACCACTATCCAGACAAAACAAAGTCAGATTTTCTTATTTTGCCAGGACGCTTTCTTCAAATAAATGACACTTGCGACCAACAAACCGGTATAATACACCACCTCAGTCATGAAACAGATAGCAACCGGCAAATGCAAGCGCATTCCGGCCACATATATAAATAATGTATAGAAAACCAGGGTAGCCAGCTCCATCACAAAAGCCGAACGAGTATTTCCCGTACCCGTCACTCCATTGAACACGATATTGGCAACCGCTCCGATCAACAAAGCACCTGAAATCACATAAAGGGAAGGGATAGAAGCTTGTATCAAAGTCACATCATTGGTATAAACCGACAATATTGTAGAAGGAATCAGACAAGTGACAGACACAAAAACAGCCATGATCCCCAACGATATCCAGGTTATATGGCGGATGATCGGAATGACCTGATCCTTATGCCCCGCCCCGATACTGTTACTCACAAACGTATTCGTTGCTGTCGATAAAGAATTGACAGGGATCAATAAGACGATGTAAACACTCCGGACGATATTCGCAACTGCCAGTTCCCGCTGCCCTAAATGTTCCACAGCCACAAACAACATAAAATAAACACATAGCGAAAAAGTAAATTTGGGCAGAGCGTAGCGAATTAGCTGATAGAGCGTTCGTTACGCTTTGTTTTTCTATGGGACAGAGCCAACGAAATACCACCTCGAAGCCAAACGGTGCAGAAGTTCAGTTACCACCTCGTTACTCCCGTAACGGGTGCAGATTTCTTGCTAAACGGTTCTGTTTCTGCGTTTTGCGTCGATTTACATAGCTGTCGGTAACTCACTAATAACTAATTTTGTAACCAAAAAAGGAGTGAGTTATGCGTAGTACATTCAAGGTATTATTTTACGTGAAGAAAGGCAGCGAGAAGCCGAACGGCAACCTGCCTCTGATGTGCCGTATCACGGTGGACGGCGAGATTAAACAGTTCAGTTGCAAAATGGATGTTCCCCCACGGTTGTGGGACGTGAAGAACAGCCGTGCTTCGGGCAAGAGCGTCGAAGCACAGAGAATCAACCTTGCGGTAGATAAAATCCGTGTGGAGGTAAACCGCCGCTATCAAGAACTGATGCAGACGGACGGTTATGTAACCGCCGCCAAACTCAAAGACGCCTATCTCGGTATCGGCGTCAAGCAGGAAACTTTGCTGAAGCTGTTTGAGCAGCACAACGCCGAGTTTGAGAAGAAAGTCGGACACAGCAGGGCGCAAGGTACATTTACCCGTTACCGGACGGTCTGTAACCATATTCGGGAGTTCCTGCCCCACAGCTACAAGCGTGAGGATATTCCGTTAAAGGAACTCAACCTCACATTCATCAACGATTTCGAGTATTTTTTGCGCACGGAGAAGAAATGCCGTACCAATACCGTGTGGGGCTACATGATTGTGTTGAAACACATCGTTTCCATTGCGAGGAACGACGGACGTTTGCCCTTTAATCCCTTTGCCGGATATATCAACTCTCCCGAAAGCGTGGACAGGGGCTACCTCACCCGAACGGAGATACAGACGCTCATGGACGCACCGATGAAGAACGCCACCCACGAGCTTGTACGGGACTTGTTCGTCTTTTCCGTGTTCACGGGTCTGGCGTATTCGGACGTGAAGAACCTCACCGCCGACCGCCTGCAAACCTTCTTCGACGGCAATCTTTGGATAATCACCCGAAGAAAGAAAACCAACACCGAATCGAACATCCGCCTTTTGGATGTTCCCAAGCGTATCATCGAGAAGTACAAGGGACTGGCTCGGGACGGTCATGTTTTCCCCGTTCCGAGTAACGGAAGCTGCAACAAGATACTCAAAGAGATAGGCAGGCAATGTGGCTTCAAGGTACGTTTGACCTATCATGTCGCAAGACACACGAACGCCACGACCGTGCTTTTGTCGCACGGCGTACCCATCGAAACCGTAAGCCGCCTTTTGGGACACACGAACATAAAAACCACCCAAATTTACGCCAAAATCACCGCCCAGAAGATAAGCCAAGACATGGAAACCTTGTCGCACAAGTTGGAGGACATGGAGAAGAATATCTGCCGAGCCATCTAATTAAAAGCAGAATACCGATGAAAGAAGAAAGGAACATTATCACGATGGACGAGCGGGGCAATATCTCCCTGCCGAGCGATATAGGTGCAACCGCCATGACCGAGTGGGAAATCTGCGAACTGTTCGGGGTTATCGCCCCGACGGTTCGGGCAGGGATAAAGGCACTCTGCAAAAGCGGAGTTTTGAGTATATATGACATAAAGCGCATTATCCGCATATCGGACAGATACAGCGCGGAGGTTTACAACCTCGAAACGATAGCCGCCCTCGCTTTCCGTGTCGAATCGTTCGGGGCGGCGAAAGTCCGCAAGGCATTGCTGGAAAGGATTATGCACGTGCGAAAAGAAAAAACGACGGTGTTCGTGTCGGTTGTTTCGGACGGCAAGCCCAACAGCCGTTGGAAAGCGTGATGATATACCAACATAGCAACATGCAAACGTACCAGCATGCCAACATGCCAACATGCAAACCTATCACTATGGTGATATATATTGCAGGGTCTATTTCTCTTTTCAGAAGAAAGCGGAGCAATCATTTCCGTTTACAAAGGCAAAGCAAGCACGGGGCTTTCCGTCGGCTAAAAGGTCGGGCGGCTGCGCCGTTTCCCGATAAATCTTCCTCTCGCTTCGCTGCGAGTGTATTTATCGGGAAAACCTTGTATCCGACCGCCCCATGCAAAAGAGCCTTTGAAAACGAAAACGACCGCCCCGCCACCCACCGACCGAAAGGGGAAAAATAAGGTGGGGTTATATGGGTAAGCAGACGGCAGGGACAGCCATAGCCGAAAGGCAGGCAGACGGCACGCCGCAGGGTATTTACGGAGAAAATACCGTAGCTTATTAGGGAATTTTCCGAGCCGCAATACTACGTATCGCTGAAAATTCCCCAATAAGGCAAGGGGCAAGCCCCTCTGCACACCCCATCGGGGACGGCATTTCGCCGCCCTCAAAGATAGTCAGATTTATTGTTTCACAAGCCAGAAAAGAAAGGAATATATGGGTTTCGTAGTTTTACACATGGAAAAGGCGCACGGCAGCGACAGCGGAACGACCGCACATATCGAGCGTTTCATCATACCGAAGAACGCCGACCCCACACGCACGCACCTAAACCGCAGGCTCATCGAATACCCCAACGGGGTGAAAGACCGTTCGGCGGCTATACAGCAGAGATTAGAAGAAGCTGGGCTGACACGCAAAATCGGAAGCAACCAAGTACGGGCTATCCGCATCAACGTATCGGGAACGCACGAGGACATGAAGCGGATAGAGGAAGAGGGGCGTTTGGACGAGTGGTGCGCCGACAATCTGAAATACTTCGCCGACACGTTCGGAAAGGAGAACATCGTGGCGGCTCACTTGCACAGGGACGAGGAAACGCCGCACATACACGTCACACTCGTCCCCATCGTCAAGGGAGAGCGAAAGCGCAGGAAACGGGAGGAGCAGACGAAGAAGCGATACCGCAAGAAGCCGACCGACACCGTGAGACTGTGCGCAGACGATATTATGACACGGCTGAAATTGAAGTCCTACCAAGATACCTATGCCGAAGCGATGGCGAAATACGGGCTGCAAAGGGGCATAGACGGCTCGAAAGCTCGCCACAAGTCCACGCAGCAGTATTATCGGGATATACAGAAACTCGCCGACAGTCTGAAAGCGGAGGTGGTGGATTTGCAGCAGCAGAAAGAAACGGCGCAGGAGGAATTAAGGCAGGCGAAAAAAGAGATACAGACCGAGAAGCTGAAAGGGGCGGCAACTGCTGCAGCCGCCAACATTGCCGAGAGTGTCGGTTCTCTTTTTGGCAGTAACAAGGTCAAGACGTTGGAAAGGGAGAACACCGCCCTGCATAGGGAGGTAGCCGACCACGAGGAAACCATCGAAGCCCTGCAAGACAGAATACAGACCATGCAGGCAGACCACAGCCGGGAGATACGGGAAATGCAGCAAAAGCACGGCAGGGAGATAGCGGACAAGGACACAAGGCACAAGCAGGAAATATCGTTTCTGAAAACGGTAATCGCAAAGGCGGCGGCATGGTTTCCCTACCTGCGTGAAATGCTCCGTATCGAAAACCTGTGCCGCCTTGTGGGATTCGATGAAAGGCAGACCGCAACGCTCGTCAAGGGAAAGACGTTGGAGTATGCGGGGGAACTCTACTCGGAGGAACACGGACGGAAATTCACGACCGAAAAGGCTGGGTTTCAAGTGCTGAAAGACCCCACGGACGGGACGAGGTTGGTTCTTGCCATTGACCGAAAGCCCATTGCCGAGTGGTTCAAGGAACAGTTCGAGAAGTTAAGGCAGAACATACGGCAACCTATACAGCAGCAAAGGAAAAGCAGGGGTATGAAACTGTAAAGCTCCAATTTTATACAGCGAGCAAATAAATCTATTGCAACATAAGTGATTATCACAACTTTTCACTACCTTTGTGGTTGGATTAGGGAAACTCCGTCCAAGACATATTAGAAAAGAAAGAAGCGTTATGCTTATCTTGTTGTTGAAAACGTAGGAAATTTTCAAAATGAGCAAGGATGGCATAGTGGTTCTCACGCTATAGCGTGGGCTGCTATTACTACATCTGCTCATTAGGTTTTTCCTACGACCTTCAACAAAGACGTGGCATTGCAGTTCCACGCTTCGTGGTTTAATAATAAAAGGTCTTAAGGAGCTGGAAAGACAAACATAGTACTATGGACATGACATCTCTTTGGGGAAGACTTGCAAAATTGCAGAGTTTCTTTCAGGATGGTTTGAATGTGGATGAAAATTCACATTTGCCAGAAGCGGATTTACGCAAGATAAGTCTTGGCAATCTGTATGTATATCAACAACAAGGTGTATTGAACACATTCGAAACTGGCGTAACTCCCTCTGTTCGTAAAGTTATTTTAGGTGAATACTTTGGTATAACGGATAGGGATAGTGCCATCGAAACTTTGAATTGGTTGTCGCAAGCTCCCTCGCAAACAATGTTTCACTATGCTTATACGGCTTTTCTTCAAGGAGGGGGTAATATAAGCAGGAAGTGGCTTAATGAAAATGAAGAATTGAAAGAACACACCGATTTCCGAAATGACTGTTTGGAAAAGTTGGAAACGATGGAGGAAAAATATCCGGACATTGAACAAGCTGGAATTGTCGTATCCAAAGAAGAAATGGGCAAACTCGGAGTACTTGCGTGGGATGCAGGAAGATTAAACTTTATCAGCAGACTTTGCCTTGAGCAAGAGTACATTGTAAAAGAAGAATGTATGCAGTGTATCAATGCCGCTTACGAGATGACCAAAGAAGTTTATACCAATTGGAAAGACTATGCTTATAGTTATGTTCTTGGTCGTACTTTGTCGATGGGAACTACCAACATGATTGGATTGGCAGAAGATTTACTGACAGATACCAAAAGCCCTTGGACTTATATAAAATGGTGATACTTTATTAAAAAATATTTATTAACTCTACATTTTTTTTGAATTATGAAAACGTTTAATTATGCTCCAGCCTCTCCTATCAAGGATAACATTACAATGTTGGCTGTATCAGTCGGTATGGTTGTCGTGCCGCTCGTTTATCCATTCGGTATAAGAATAGGCAGTACCCGAATACTTGGCCCTACGAGTACTGCCATTGTTTTTATAATCGGAGGACTCGTTCTCTTGGTAATAACATTGAACAAGGTTCATCTTGCCCGTGCTTTGGCGGCGAACGGAGGAAAAATCGTTGTCGATGCAGATAGTGTAACCTATCCTATAATAAAGAAAGGGGAGAAAACCGACAAAATATTTAAAATATCGGATATAAAACATCTTAAATATGACGATGAAGAAGGAGAATTGGAAATCTTCTTGACGGATGATACACAAATAACATTGCATGCAGGATTCTTTGAATCTTTCGAGCGATACGAGGAATTTTTCGCTTTGTTGAAGAAGTGAAGAGGCTAACAAGTTCGATTTATGCGGATAATGGCGTGTGGCTCAATCGCTTTTCGTGGTGATTGAGCCACGTGTTAGCCGCAACCTTGAAAAACAAAAAATACAATGAATAGAATATTGGCACTATACATCTTTTTACTATTGTGTGGCACGGTTTCCGCACAACAAATCGTAGAATGGAGCGATTTGCAGACTATAACAGATAACTCACGGCGCACGGTCTATTATAAAAAAGGCAGAAAACAGCCGTTACGGGGAAAATATCGCATTATACGAGGACTTGACGAGGAGTGTGTTAAATTTTCCGATGGCATGATAAACGGTGATTATCGCCGCTATCGTGATGGGGTGCTGCGTGAATCGGGTATATATGCCAAAGGCAAGCGTAACAGCACATTCACGGAGTATTACCAAGACGGCGTTACTCCCCGAAAGGAAACACCCATGCAGCAAGGCAAGATAGACGGAACTGTAAAGACCTATTTTCGTAACGGCAAAATAGAAGCCGAAAAGGAATATAAGCAGAGTGTGGAGAGCGGGCGGGAGCGCCGCTTTGACAGCAAGACAGGAGAGCAGATTTTTGAATCTCATTATATCGACGGGAAAAAAGATGGCGAGGAGTGGGAAATCTTCGAGGATGCGAGCACGCTTCGCAGCAGGATAATACGCCACTACCGTAACGGAAAACTTGACGGCTCTTATCGTGTGGAATCGACACGGGACGGCAAACCCTATATAACTATCGAGGGACAATACACTGACGGCGAGAAATCGGGGCAATGGATAGAACATAACTATGATAACAATACCCAAACCTGCACATGGCATGGTGAAGGTGGGGCTTAAACAGAGATGAAGATAGTTATCATAATACTACTTTTAACGCTTGCATCGGTCGTAAGCTGCGAGCCACCCATGCCGCCGACGGACGAGGAAATGATACGCCACTTCGCCACGCACGAGGCGGCATTCGACAAGATACGCAAAATCATGGCGGAGAGTTCGGAGGGAAGCTTTCACTATCCACCGCTCTCTCCCTGCGATATTCTCATCCTTGATTCGGCAGGACAAATATCCTACCAACCGAACCAAGTGCAGGACACGCCGGTACACGGGTTATCAAGATCTGACCGAATACAACTCGACTCCTTGTTGTCAGAGATTGGATGCGGTCTTGTCCTTGTTGACCGCAGGGAGCAGGAAACGGCAGATTCGGTATATGTGAGCTTATTTATGCTGTACTACTCCCACGGCATCGTGGATGCGGGAACATCCAAGAGTTTCGTTTACGATCTCGAATTGAGAAGCCGCCGTGACATCCGTATCACCGAACACGGCGACCTGAACAAAATTTACCGCAGGACATACAATGACACTACGCTATACAAGCCCGTCAAGGAAGGCTGGTATATAGAGTTAGACCATTCACGATAATTTTCTTTTTTCGCAAGTCGATTTTATAAAATTGTCACCGAAAGTTCGTACTTTCGGAAAAAGATGTTATATTTGCAAATGAAAGAGTTATTTGACAGCATAGCAATGTAAAACGCTGAAATTCGCACAGTTGCTAAATCGTTACCTCTATTTCTCAAATAATTCGCTAAAAGTTTATTTCTCAATCGGTTAAGTCAAACCGAGAAAAATCTAAAATAAGTACTGAGCGAAATAAAATATTGCAACATCGTAAATATAGAGATGTCTAACACACGCCCCAGCAATTTAACATCAAACGATCGGAACTGATTCAGTGCGTACTTCTTAATATCCACCGTCATCCGGGTATAGACCATATAAAACACGATAGACACCGCCTCCGCCATCACCGAAGCGATAGCTGCCCCTTTCACTCCCAATTCCGGGAAACCGCAGTTACCGAATATCAGCAGATAGTCCAGCAGCACATTCGTCAACGCCATCACAATCGCATTCAATGTCAACACTTTCGTCCGGGTAATACCGATAAACAATGCACGAAACATTACATTCACAAAAGAGAAAAAGAACCCGAACACACGCCAGTCCAGGAACTCTTCCGTTGCGTTCAGAATCGTATCGGAAGATATCAGTATCCGCATAATATCTCCGGCAAACAGGCGTGACAGAGTGAACATGACAGCAGCCAGCATAAACAGGAAAAAGACGCCCTGTATCATCACCGGTCCGACTTCCTTATAATTTCGCTCCCCGTTACGGCGGGCCATGATGATCTGCGATCCGGTGCTAAAACCAAAAGCAATCGTAAAGGCACATATATAATACAAGCCGCCCATTGCCGAAGCTCCCAACTCAACTTCACCGACCCGGCCCAAAAACGCAGTGTCCGTCACATTAATGACATTCTGTGCCAGAAGACTCAAAAAGATTGGATAACTAACATTCCAAATTTGCTTGTTTGTGTACATATACTATATATTTACGAAGGAAATCCATACTCATAAAAAAAGCCCGCCACATCAGGCGAGCTTCTTCTTTATATGCTATTGCATTTACTTTTCAGCTACCGATGCTTCATATCAGTTTATTGGTTGCCGTATCAGGGAACACAACCGACGGCTTAAATGTTTTCGCCTCCTCAAAATCCATCAAGGCATACGACATAATAATGATGATATCGCCAGGCTGTGCCTTACGGGCAGCAGCTCCGTTCAGGCAAACGACTCCCGAGCCTCGTTCACCTTTAATGATATACGTTTCAAAACGTTCACCGTTATTATTATTCACAATAGCGACCTTTTCGTTGGCAATCAGGTTAGCTGCATCCAGCAAATCCTCGTCGACAGTGATACTCCCGATGTAATTCAGATTGGCTTCCGTTACCGTCACCCGGTGAATCTTTGATTTAACTACTTCTATAAACATACGATCTGATTTATGATTGATGATTTATGAATTATTGAGTTCTACTTGTTTCTCCAGCTTGAAACTTTGGTTTCATAGGTATGGAACTTTGTTTTCACTTACGGGAAACTATAGTTTCATAAGCATGGAACTATGTTTTCTCCCATATAAAACAATGGTTATCCGGGAAACAAATCATAATTCATAAATCACAAATCCATATTTAGTATTTAATATTATCTATCAGACGAACCTCTCCGCAATAGACCGTAATACATCCTACCGGATAAGTCGTATCGGACCAGTTCTTGATGGACTCCATCGTATTGCCATCTACAATCTCATAGTATTCCACACGCATAACAGGGTCGGCATTTATCGTGTTGATTACATAGTCGATCACCTCCTGCACGCTCTTTTCGGGTGCAAAGTTAGCACTTTCTTTTAACGTACGAGCTATTAATGGAGCTTTTTGACGTTGTTCAGGTGTCAAGCGCACATTACGGCTACTCAAAGCCAGACCGTCTGCCTCACGCAAAATCGGACAGTCGTTGATTTTCACCGGTATATCCAATTGCTTCACCATAGCACGGATCACAGCGATCTGCTGGAAATCTTTTTCACCGAAATAGGCGTTATCCGGTTCGACTACATAAAAAAGTTTGCTCACTATCTGAGCAACCCCATTGAAATGTCCGGGACGGCGCGCTCCTTCCATTACGGCCGAAACAGTGCCGAAATCGAATGTGCGGGTATCAGGCTCCGGATACATTTCTTCTGCCGACGGAGCGAATACATAGTCACAACCGGCCGGTTCCAACAGAGTACAGTCTTTATCCAACGTACGAGGATACGTTTCAAGGTCATGCTTGTCGTTAAACTGGGTCGGATTGACAAAAACACTGACTACACACACGTCATTTTCTTTCACACAACGTTCAACCAGGCTCAAGTGTCCGTCATGCAATGCTCCCATAGTGGGAACAAAGCCAATTTGTTTGTTATTACGCTTTTCTTCAGCGAGATAACTCTTCAATTCTTTAATGCTGTTTACTATTTTCATCCTTTAGATGCTTATTGACGGTGCAAAGCAAATAAATAATTGCGGTAAATGAAAGAAATTTTGTATCTTTGTAGCGTCTTTATAAAACTAGTTTACAGAATGGATGCAAAAAAAATCTTGTTTATAGCTCAAGAAATAACACCCTACCTTCCCGAATCAGAGATTGCAACGATATGCAGAAACCTGCCACAAGGCATACAGGAGCGCGGTCGTGAAATTAGGACTTTCATGCCCAAGTTCGGTAGCATTAACGAACGCCGCAACCAGTTGCACGAAGTAATCCGGCTTTCGGGTATGAATCTCATCATTGATGATACCGATCACCCGCTGATCATAAAGGTAGCATCCATTCAAGCAGCCCGCATGCAGGTATACTTCATTGACAATGAAGATTTCTTCCAAAGAAAGCATACTATTAGCGATGATGATGGAAACGAATACGAGGATAACGACGACCGTTCGATCTTCTACGTTCGTGGTGTATTGGAAACAGTGAAAAAACTCCGTTGGATACCGGATGTCATTCACTGTCATGGTTGGATGTCAGCGCTAACAGCACTGTACATCAAACGTATGTATGCCGACGATCCTTGCCTCAAGGATGCAAAGATTGTATACTCTATTTATAACGATGACTTCAAAACACCGTTCAGAAAAGAATTTGCAAGCAAGTTAAAGATGGATGGAGCCAAGGACAGCGACCTGAAAGGCATCAAAGCCGATACAAGTTTCACCGGGCTGACCAAACTCGCCATTGATTTCGCAGACGGTGTGATACAGGGTAGTGAAACGATCAATCAAGATGTGCTGGATTATATTGCCACTAAAAAGCACACTCCATTCCTGCCTTACCAGTCACCGGACGTTTATATGGATAAATTCAACGAATTCTACGATGTCGTATTAGGCACAAAATAAATTTAGAGAAATGAAAATCAAGCTTTTTATACTTGGCCTGAGTCTCGGAATCTCAATTCTGAGCGGGTGTAATGATGATTTGACGCAGGTAGGAACAGGTATTCAACCGGAGAATGACAGACCGCTGGTATATGCGGACACATTCTACATGAAAGCAAAAACATTACAGACAGATTCAGTCTATGCCCGAACAATTTACGGTTCATTAGGGGAAATATACGATCCTTTGTATGGAAACCTAAAATCTGATTTTATGTGTCAGTTCTACTGTCCGGAAAATTATCGGTTCAGGTATACACCCTACAACGACGTAATAGATTCAGTCGAATTTAAAATATATTATAGCCGAAGCTGGACAGGGGATTCTCTAACTCCGATGCGTGCACAACTATATGAAATAACGACTCCACTAACGAGGGATTTTTATACGAATATCGATCCGGAACAATACTGCAATATGCAGAAATCATTAGGTATGCAGACGTATACGGCACGTGATCTAAGTGTTTCGGATTCTCTTTGGAATGCGACAACAACAAACGGTAGCCAAACAGTATATTCCTATGATCCTAATATCACAATTCGTATGCCTAAAGAATTGGGGCAACGTTTCTATGACGCAACAATCAAAACTCCGGAAGTTTTTAACGATCAGAATACGTTCAATCAGTTCTTTCCCGGTATTTATGTCACAAATACATACGGTACTGGAAACATCCTGAACATCGAAAGTACCCAAATGAACATTTACTATAAGTACACGGTAAAAGGCTCCGCCGACCAAGATTCACTCGTACAGACTCGGGAGACTTTCAGTGCGACATCCGAAGTCATCCAATTGAACAGATTCAAGAATACAGACATTAGTCATCTGCTGGAGCCCAATGACAGCATCGCTTATCTGAAGAGTCCGGCAGGCGTATACACCCAGTTGACAATTCCGGCACAAGATATTACCCCGATTATCCAAGGGCGTATTGTCAGCAATGTGGACTTTTCTCTAAAGGTCCTTCCGCAAGAAGACTGGAAATTTGCATTTGAAGCTCCGGACAACGTGCTGATACTTCCGAAAGACTCAATGGATACATTCTTCAAAAACAATAATGTAGAAAATAATATCACTTCCTACCGGGGAGAATATGTAGCTTCAACCCGAACCTACTCATTCGGAAACATAGCCAAGCTGCTTAAAACCCATATCGAAAACTCTCCGGATGAAGATTTGGTTATCAATGTTATCCCCGTACAACGTAGGGTCGGGACGACATACAATTATTACAATCAACCGCAAGATTACACTGTCGCCATCGAGAACTATTTGAAACCTTCCGGTGTAAAACTGCGTATCGACAAAGACGCCATGGAAATGCGTATCGTAACAATCGAATATAGATAAACAGACCGACTATTTATTATCTATCAGATATAAAAAAACCGGGGCTCCCTAAAATAGAAAGCCCCGGTTTTCATTTATTACTTTATCTCTATTCTGCAGCAGCTTTTTTCGCAGCTTTTTTCTTATACTTGTCAAGTTCTTTCTGTAACTTTTCAATTTCTTCCCCTTGGTTCTTTATTGTCGTAAGGAGAGAATTCAATTCTTCGTTCTCTATCTCGACTGGATATAAAGCATCTACACGGCTGATAAAATCACCCAATATATTCATATAATTGGTAAATGCATCATACGGAGAATCATAAATACCACGATTCAGCCAAAGCCCCGTTTTCTTGGTTGTCATAAAACGGAAGTTATTACTTGCCTGCAAATAATCCCAGTCTTGCTTGATACGGCGATCATTGCACAAATGAACACGACCAGCCACACTATACAACTTATTAAACGCTTCACGCTGCATCACGTTACCCAGCCAACAACTCGTGTCTCTTTCCTCATCTGCCCAAGACAAAGGATAAGGAACATCAACCTGGTCGACCGACTTAAATTTCGTAACGATTTCAGTCGGAGTAGAGAAAGAAATGCCTTTTTCCTTTGCACAAGCCGGCAACGCTTTGAAGAATTGCAAAATATTGGAAGACAAAGACTGTGAGATACCCAAAGCCGAAAGTTCCATAAAAATATTGATAACCTGTTCTTCTTCTGGCAAACCAGCAATCCAACCGATATATTTATCAGCGAATAACGGATATTCGCTCCAATCCGAATTCGAGAAACGCAAACTAATATCGTCCGACAATTTGAAATCACGAAGCAAAATCTTCAAATTAGGATTATATGCACAATGATACACATAATGCGGGCTCTTCCATCCCAACACATGTTTGGCACCTTCGGTCAAAATCCCTTTGAATCCCATACTTGCGACAACCGATCCGATCTCATTCGAATAAATCAAGCTGGAATTACGGAAAACCTTGGGAGTTTGTCCAAAAACTTGTTTGATCTTCGCACTCATTCTGGAAACTTCTTCCCGGAAACATTCTTCATTAGCCAAAGAAGAAAGCCCATGAGAATAAGGTTCGCACAAAAATTCACAACAGCCCGTATCATTCAATTGATGCAACAAGTCGATCACGGCAGGAGAATAGATCTCCAACTGTTCCAAAGCCACACCCGAAATAGAAAAAGCGACTTTAAAAGCTCCTCCGTTGCTCTTTGCCATTTCAAGCAAAGCTGTCAATGCCGGAATATAAGAACGCTCTGCAATCTCCGTGATACTGCGTTCATTTTCATAATCATCATAATAGTAATGATCCGTACCGATATCGAAGCAACGATAGCGTTTCAAATGTATAATTTGATGTATTTCAAAATAAAGACAGATTGTTTTCATATCTAATTGTTGTTTGATTATTTACCGTAATTCTTTAAGACATTCTCATAAAGAGCGCGAATCCGCAAGCCGACTTTTTCCCATGTGATACTATCGACCTCCTTCTTCCCTTCCACCTGAAGATATTCGAACAAAGAGGGATTCGTACAGATCGAATAGATAGCGTCAGCCATTGCATAAATATCCCAATAGTCCGTCTTAATCACCTTGTCGAGAATTTCTCCACAACCGGACTGTTTGGAAATAATGGAAGGCGTTCCGCATTGCATAGCTTCCAACGGAGCAATCCCGAAAGGTTCGGAAACCGAAGGCATCACAAAGACATCACTGTTCTTATAGGCTTCATATACCTGCCTTCCACGCTGAAATCCAGGGAAATGGAAACGATCGGCAATTCCACGCTCGGCAGCCAGATTGATCATGGCGTCCAGCATATCGCCCGAACCCGCCATAACGAACCGGATATTACGTGTACGTTTCAAAACAAGCGCTGCTGCTTCGACAAAATATTCCGGTCCTTTTTGCATAGTGATACGTCCCAGGAAAGTCACGACCTTTTCCTTTTTATGCTCCGGACGAGGAATGTCCAAAAGTTCTTGTGACAACGGATAAACCGCATTATGCATGGCAAAACATTTCCGCGGGTCCTGATGATATTCCCGTATAACTGTCTGCCGTGTCAATTCAGATACGCACATAATACAATCCGCATAATCCATACCGTTCTTTTCCATTGCATATACGGTCGGATTAACCTTTCCGCGTGAACGGTCGAAATCGGTTGCATGGACATGAATGCAAAGAGGCTTTCCACTCACCATCTTTGCATGCACACCGGCCGGATAGGTCAGCCAGTCATGGGCATGGATAATGTCAAACTGTTGCTGACGAGCAACGACTCCCGCGATGATCGAAAAGTTATTGATCTCGTCATGCAAATTAGACGGATACCCTCCGGCAAACTCCATACAGCCCAAATCATTTACATTCATATATGAGAAATCGGCATAGATATGGTCACGAAAAGCATAATATTGTTCCGGCGTCATATAATTGGGAAGCCTGGACTTTAAATAATCATAATTAACATCCCTCCATACGACAGGTACTTGGTTCATACCTATGATATTCAGGAAACCTTCTTCTTCACCGGTAGGCTTCGGTAAACAAAAAGTCGTCTCCACATCATTCTGCAGACTCAGACCTTTAGTAATACCATAGGATGCAACCGCAAGACCACCGTATATTTTGGGAGGAAATTCCCATCCAAACATTAACACTTTCATACAGGCTCCTCCTTTCAATAATTATATTTGCTTAATAAGTATAATATTCTCAATATTTCTGCAACATTCATTGCAAATGATACGGCTCCACGCCCCTTGAACGGAGGATTACCATCAAACAGTTCAGGAATGGACCCGATACAATGGGACGACATTTCATCTTCATACCCGATCAGATAACGTTCGATAAATCCTATACCGCTCATCTTATAGATACGGAGATATGCCTCAAAATAGAAACCTGCCAGCCAAGGCCAAGCCGTTCCTTGATGATAAGCATAATCACGCTGAATCTGGGGACCGACATAATTAGGATTGTAGCCGCCGCTTTTCGGACTCAAGGAACGAAGTCCCTTAGGAGTAAGCAATTCTTTCGTTACAATATCGAGCACGCCTTTTTTCTGGCTGGAGTTCAAAGGCGAATAATCAAATGCCACAGCAAATATCATATTCGGACGTACGCTCCACTCCATCATGTTGCCATCAACATAATCGAGCAAATAGCCATATTCATTCAAGAAGACATTGACAAACGACTTCCCGCTTTTTTCTGCCAAAGCACCCAATGATTCGGCGAAAGCGTTATTTCCAGCCTCGCCCGACAATTCTCCGACAAACCGCAAAGCGTTATACCATAACGTATTGATTTCAACGATATATCCTGTACGTGGGATAACGGGATGTCCGTTAACCGTCGAGTTCATCCATGTAACAGCTTTATTCGATCCATACGTATAAAGCAATCCGTTATCATGCAAAACCAGATTCGGATGTTTATCCTGGCAGAGGAACTTCATAATCTCTTCCAACAACAAACCATATTTTTCGCGGCATACCTCACGTGAAACCATTTTAGCATATTGTTGAATACACCAAACGGCCCAAAGCAAGATATCAGGATGCTCCATTTCATAAATTTTGATCCGGCTCGGTTCATTGTGGATAAAATTATAAATGGCCTTACGGGCCGTTTCCATTACCATTTCAAACTTGGAGACCTCATCGATAGCCAAAGTCAACCCGGGCAAAGAAATAAACAAATCGCGTGCCCTGCACTTGAACCACGGATAACCGGCCAAAATATAAGATTCGTTTTCCTGTTTATTCAAAAACTGGTGTGCAGCGTTGATCAAACAATGTTGAAAAGTATCGCGAGGCGTACGTTCTTCAACCTCGTCTTCGAAGGTTTTTTTCAATGTACGAGTTCCGATTTCAGAAACCCCACCGGAAAAGACGATACTTTCACCTTTCTTTATCTCGACTTCAAAATATCCGGGAACATACAGATCCTCGTTAAAATCATAGCCTCTCTCCTGTTCTTTCGGATATTCGATACCCCGATACCAGTCAGGCTGGTAATGAAACTCATTCTTTTTGTTCAATTGCATATACAATTCGGGATAGCCCGGATACATGCATGTTTTGATACCATTCGTCACAACCTGATATTCGCGACTGGCCTGAGCATTCTCGTGTGTATATTCGCGGACACTGCGAAACGCCAAGAACGGACGTAAACGCAATGTTGTCGCCGAGTGAGCATCCAACAACGTATAACGAATCAAGATTCGATTCTCATGATGGACAAACAACTTCTCTTTTTTCAGAACAACACCGCCTACACGATAGATCGTCGTAGGAACTTTCTCGCACTCGAACTCACGAATGTACTTATGACCTCTCGGACTGTAATTATCTCCCTGATACTTATGAAGCCCTAAATTAAATTCGGCTCCATGCTGTATGACAGTTTCATCCAATGACGACAACAATACATGATTCTCATCATCCAGTCCCGGAACCGGAATCACAAGTAATCCGTGATATTTTCTTGTGTTGCAATCAACGATAGTTGTACAATGATAGGCTCCCGAACGATTTGTACGAAGAATCTCTCTTGGTAGCGCTTCTTCCAGGTTCGTCATAAGAGTCTTGTCAAATTTAAGATAACTCATATTTTATATTTGGTTTTAAGTTTATGCTTTAACGTGAAAACAAATAAATTGCTTTTGTATCCTGACCAAAAGTATCACTTAAAAAATAAAAAAACAAATTTGCTTTCATATTTATTTAGAAATTTCATTTTTTACGATTTAAAAACAGTTTGATTGATAATCTGTTACAATTATGCAGAAGTACATATATGTGTTGTCAAACACATGCCAAGCTGTTAAAAACTTCCAAATCCGGTTGTTTGGCATCGCCCGAAAATCAATGCATTTTTATTTGCCGATTATTCCGTACCTTTGTTATATAAATAAATCAACACTAAAGAACATGAAACAAAATAGCGAAAACCCCTTTTTCGGGACTTATCGGACTCCGTTCGAAACTCCCCCGTTCGACCAAATCGAAACAGAACACTACGAACCTGCTTTCGACGAAGGAATCCGGCAACTGGACGAGGAAGTCCGGGCCATTGCCAACAATGCGAAACTTCCGACATTCGAGAACACAATCGTAGCGCTCGAACGTAGTGGCAAGCTACTGGATAAAGTCAGCTCGGCCTTCTTCAACGTATTGAATGCGGAAGCGGACGACGAAATGATGGATATCTCACAACGGGTATCGCCCAAACTGTCGGAAAGCTCCAACAATATTTATTTGAATGAAAAACTGTTCGCACGGGTAAAAAGTGTCTACGACCAGAAAGAAGAACTGCATCTCCCGACGGAAGACGCACGTCTGCTGGAAGAGACATTCGAAGCTTTTTCCGTACGTGGCGCCGCACTCGGACCCGAAAATAAAGAAAAATACCGCAGACTCAGTTCCGAGTTAAGCCTTCTTTCCCTCACATTCGATCAGAACGCATTGAAAGACAAGAACCGCTACGAACTGTTGCTGACAAAAGAAGACGAACTGGAAGGACTACCGGAAAGCATACGCGAAGCCGCCGCACTCAGGGCTAAAGAAAAAGGAAAAACCGGATGGCTATTTAATCTCTCGGCCCCAAGCTACGTGCCTTTCATGCGTTACTCGGCTTTGCGCGGGTTGCGGGAAAAGATGTACCGGGAATACATGAGCGTAGGCAACAAAGGGGATGAATACGACAATAAAGAAATCATACGGAAAATCGTCAATATCCGCCAGGAAATCGCCAACCTGATGGGACATGCCAACTATGCCGACTACAAACTGAAACACACGATGGCCAAAACTCCCGCACGCGTCTATAAATTACTGAATGAGCTACTGGAGGCATACAAACCGGTTGCCCAAAGCGAATACGAGGCCGTGCAAGGATTTGCTTCGGTAACAGAGAAAAAAAACATAACGGTCATGCCCTGGGATTGGAGTTATTACTCAGAAAAGCTGAAAGATACCCGTTTCAACGTGAACGATGAAATGACGCGTCCCTATTTCGAACTGAACCATGTAAAGAAAGGCGTGTTCGGTCTGGCCACACAATTATATGGCATCACTTTTAAAGAAAATAAAGAGATTCCGGTTTATCATCCCGAAGTAGAGGCATACGAAGTCTACGATGCCGACGGGAAGTTTCTTTCCATATTATATACAGACTTCCATCCGCGCGACGGAAAACAGTCGGGAGCCTGGATGAACAGTATAAAGGAACAATACCGGGATCAAGACGGCGAAGACAGCCGGCCGCAAATCATCATTGTGATGAACTTCACACGTCCGACCGAGACGAAACCTTCTTTATTGACTTTCGACGAGGTCAACACACTGTTACATGAATTCGGACACGCCCTGCACGGAATGTTTGCAAAAGGATCATACGCGAGCCTTTCCGGCACAAATGTCTATCGCGACTTTGTGGAACTTCCTTCCCAACTGATGGAAAACTGGCTGACAGAGAAAGAGTTTCTGGATCAGATCGCCATCCACTATCAAACCGGAGAAAAAATCCCGCAAGAATTAGTACAAAAACTGATAGACGCTTCCAATTTCAACGTAGGATACGCCTGCTGCCGTCAACTGAGCTTCGGTTTTCTGGATATGGCCTGGCATACCCGGACAGAGCCATTCGGCGGGGATGTAATCGCTTTCGAGAAGGAGGCCTGGAAGCAGACCGTGATCGTCCCGGAAGTTACCGGAACCTTGATGAGTAGCAGTTTCGGGCACATTTTCTCTGGGGGATATTCAGCCGGCTATTACGGCTATAAATGGGCGGAAGTCTTGGATGCCGATGCTTTCTCGGTCTTCAAAGAAACGGGAATCTTCAACCGGGAGACAGCCCGTTCTTTTCGTGAAAACATCCTGTCGAAAGGCGGCACCGAAGATCCGGATATCCTGTACAGACGTTTCCGGGGAAAAGATGCAGAAATCGGCGCCCTGTTGAAAAGGAACGGGATAGAACCTGCCGACTCATCTGCATCCGGCTCTGATCAAATGCAAGTGTAATTTGTTTTCGACATTGTCGTGTATATTTTTGACAATGTCGAATATATATACGACAACGTCGAGTTTATACACGACAACGTCGAAAACAAATTACACCAGCATCCGGCCACAGTTATCCGGTATATAATTTTATCATACTCGCCGATACAAAAAAACTTCGAACCTATTCCATTTATCCCAAATATATGTACCTTTGCCTACTATTATATAATTAAGGTATATAAAATCAGAAGACGATGTGCGATAAGAAGGAAAAGCAACTCGAATTGGATAAGCGTTATCTCAGGATGGCAGCCGTATGGGCGGAAAATTCGTATTGCAAGAGACGCCAGGTTGGGGCACTGATAGTCAGGGACCAAATGATTATCTCTGACGGATATAACGGTACGCCATCCGGTTTCGAGAATGTTTGCGAAGACGAGAATAATGTCACCAAACCTTACGTCCTACATGCGGAAGCCAATGCCATCACGAAAGTGGCCGCTTCGTCCAACAGCAGCAAAGACGCAACGATCTACGTCACCTCCGCTCCTTGCATCGAATGTGCCAAACTCATCATCCAATCTGGGATCAAGCGGGTGGTATACTCTGAAAAATACAGGGTGGAAGATGGTTGCAACCTATTACGTCGCGCAGGTGTTATTATAGATTATATAGAAATAAACGACTAAAGATACGTTTTATGGACAAGAACAAAAGGCTGGCCGTATGGCTGCCTGTGATTATAGCTTTAAGTGTTGCTCTCGGAATCTTTGTAGGGAATCATTACCTTAGACTGACACAAGGCAAAAGACATATTTATTCCAGTGGAAATAAGATCAATGCCATACTTGACATTATCGACGAACAGTATGTCGATACCGTCAATATGAAGCAACTGGTGGAAGATGCCATTCCTAAAGTTTTCAGCGAGCTGGACCCGCACTCCGTATATATACCGGCCAAAGACGCCCAACGGGTGAATGAAGACCTGGAAGGATCGTTCAGCGGTATCGGGGTTTCCTTCAATATGCAAACCGACACCATCCTGGTTATCAACGTCATTCCGGGCGGACCGTCCGAAAAGGCCGGCCTGAAGCCCTTCGACCGTATCATCACGATCAACGACTCCCTGTATGCCGGCAACAAAAGCGACCAGGAAGTCATCATGAAGACCCTGCGAGGTGCGAAGAACAGTACGGTCAAGCTGGGTGTAAAACGTAAAAACGAGCCGGAGTTATTGTATTTCGACGTGACTCGCGGCGATGTTCCCGTCAGTTCGGTCGATGTGTCTTACGAGGTAAGCAAAGGAATCGGTTACATCAAAGTAAGCAAATTCGGCCGTACCACTTATAACGAGTTTATTACGGCAATCGCCAAGCTGAAGCAGGCTGGCTGCACCTCATTCGTGATCGACCTCCGCGGTAACACGGGCGGTTATATGGACGCCGCCATCAATATGGTAAACGAATTTATGCCGGAAGGTCGACTGATCGTATATACGGAAGGAAAAGCATTCCCACGCAACGATGTCTATACGAACGGCACAGGCACTTGCCAGGATGCTCCGATCGTAGTCCTGACAGACGAGTTCTCGGCTTCCGCCAGCGAAATCTTCTCCGGGGCTATCCAGGATAACGACCGCGGGCTGATCATCGGCCGCCGTACTTTCGGCAAAGGCTTGGTCCAATCTCCTATCCAGTTAAGTGACGGCTCGGAAATCCGTCTGACGATCGCACGTTATTACACTCCGTCGGGACGTTGTATCCAGAAAAAGTATGAATTAGGGAAAGACAGCGAATACGAACAGGATATCTACCAACGCTTCATGCACGGTGAATTCGACTCTGCCGACAGTATCAAGCTGAACAACAGCGAGAAATACGAAACTGTAATGGGACGCCCTGTTTACGGTGGTGGCGGTATCATGCCGGATATCTTCATCCCGCGTGACACAAGCGGTGTAACTTCTTATTTCTCCAACGTAGTCAATTCCGGTACGCTGAACCTGTATGCACTCGAATACTCGGATCGCAATTACGACAAGTTGTCTTCTTTCAAAACCTATCAGGATTTGTATCAATATCTGCAACAGCAACCGCTGCTTTCCGATTTCACCAACTATGCCGCAACAAAAGGGATCAAGAAACGTCCGCACCTGATCAACATATCAGGCAAACTGATCGAGAAACAACTCCAGGCCTACATCGTCCGTAACTTCTTCGACGAAGCCGGCTTCTATCCTATCTTCCAGAACGATGATATCACACTGAAACGTGCCATCAAAGTTCTGAACGAAGGCAAATCATTCCCGACACCGGAGAACAAAAACAATACATCCAATGGAATTGCGCAAAGCCAAACAAACGCTTCGAGAGGATATGGCCTCCTTAAAGAGATCATACACGAAGACTACATTGCAGGATCTCTCTGCTAAGATAATGGAACGGCTGGAAGAGACGGATCTCTTCCGGCAAGCTTCATGCATAGCACTTTACCACGCCATTTCTGGCGAGGTGCAAACAGCCGGTCTGATTGAAAAATGGTATCGGGAAAAGAAATTATTGCTCCCTCTTATAAAGGGGAATGACCTCCAATTACTCCTATACTCAGGAAAGGAATCACTCAAAGCCGGTGCTTTCGGCATTTTGGAACCGACCGAAGATTGCGTGGCCGTACCGGAAAACGAAATAGACCTGATCATTGTTCCAGGCGTAGCTTTCGACCGGCAGCGTAACCGCCTCGGACGGGGAAAAGGGTTTTACGACCGTTTGCTCTCCACACTGAACGTTCCTAAAATCGGAATCAGCTACGATTTCCAACTGAAAGACCAAATACCGGTCGAACCGTTCGACCGGAAAATGGACCTGATCATAACAGAAAAGGAGATTATCTGATCACTATATCTTGTATAACTGTCGCCCCGGCATAATCGTTCAGGCTCTTTACCAGACGCTCTCGGCATAAGACCAATTCACTTCTCAGGACGGAAGAAGTGAGGGAAACATGCAGCACTTTGTCTTTTATATAGATATTACACGTGTACTGTGCAACCATCGGTCCCAATATCTCTCCCCAAGCCCGCAAGACACGAATTTCCTGTATCTTCCCCCGCAACTCGGCATTGTCTTCAAAAAACTCCCGGATCGCATCGCCTAACGTCTGTGCATTCCGGTGCATCATTCCGCCTCCTCCATTGGTTGTACTTCGCCCTGTTCGACCCTGAACAGAGCGTAGCCGTGATTAATCGATTGCAGGATGGCGTCCAGGTATTTCCGGTTCGTATCGGTAATGAAGATCTGCCCGAACTGGTCACCGCTCACCAACTTGACGATCTGCTCCACCCGATCGGCATCCAGTTTATCGAAAATATCGTCCAGCAGAAGGATCGGACATGCCTGTCCCCTGCGGGAAAGAAACACATACTGAGCCAGCTTAAGGGCAATCAGATACGTTTTGTTCTGCCCCTGCGAACCGACACGGCGGATCAGGTAGTCATTCAGCGTCATCTCCAGTTCGTCCTTGTGAATACCGGTCGAGGTATAACCGAGTATGCGGTCGCGTTCCCGGTTGGCAGCCAACATATCCGACAGATTCCCTTTCTCTAGCTGGGAAATATACCGCAAACCGACCTGTTCGGTCGAACGGCAAATCGTCTGGTAATACTCGTTGAAGATCGGGATGAAATCGTTGACCAGCATCTGCCGCTTCTCATACACCATCCGGCCGTACATATCCAGTTGCATTTCCAGCACTTCATAGAGGGAAGCGTCGGTACACTGGTCCTTCAACAGCGAATTCCGCTGGAGCAAAGCTTTATTATATTGTATCAGTGCATGCAGGTAGGGTTTGTCCTGCTGCGAAATAATCACATCGAGAAAGCGGCGGCGCTCTTCGCTCCCGCCCTGTATCAGTTCCGAATCGGCAGGAGAAACCATCACCAATGGCAACAGACCGATATGCTCCGACAGTTTGTCGTACTCTTTCTTATTCCGCTTGAACTGTTTCCGCTGCCGGCGGCGGATGGCACAAAAGATCTCCTCTTCACGTCCCTCATAGTCATAGTTACCCTGCAACACACACATATCCTGTCCGTTGTTGATCAACTGGGAATCGGGCGTGTTGATATGGCTCTTACAAAAAGAGAGATAATGAACGGCATCCAGCAGATTGGTCTTCCCCATTCCGTTATTCCCGAAAAAACAATTTATATCGGGAGAGAAAGAAACTTCTGCCTGAAGAATGTTTTTATAATTGAGTATAGAAAGCTTTTTAAGTATCATCCGCACTATATTAGTCGCACAAAATTAAAAAATATACTTCTAAGTATAGATTTTCTCAGTAAAAAAAACTACTTTTGCGACTTGAATTGCCACAGGCATAAAACAGTGATAAAATAATAACAACTATAAAACATTATGGCTACTAAGGAAAAAGACACCAACAAGGAGTTAGAGGTCGAAGAAATTGTTTCGAGATCGGAACAGTTCATTGAAAACAATTCAAAGAAAATCATTTATGGTATTATAGCACTCGCTCTCGTTGTTGGAGCTGTTTTGGGTATCAAGCACGGATATTTAATTCCGCAAGAGAAAAAAGCCGCAGCAGCTATGTTCAAAGGCGAACAATATTTTGCCAAAGATTCTTTCAACCTGGCATTGAACGGAAACGGTGCGGATTATGAAGGATTCGAAGCTATCATCGATCAATACGGAAGCACATCAGCCGGTAACCTGGCAAAGGCTTATGCCGGTATCTGCTATTTCAAGATGGGTGAAAACGAAAAAGCATTGGACCTTCTGAAATCTTTCAGCGGTAGCGACGACATGATCTCTCCGGCTATCACGGGCCTGATTGGTGACTGCTACGTAAATATGGGCAATGTAAAAGAAGGTATCAGCTATTTCGAAAAAGCGGCCAAGCAGGCAAGCAACGAAGTGATCAGCCCGACTTATCTGAAGAAAGCCGGTATCGCTTACGAAAGCCTGAAACAGTATGGCGATGCAGTTAAAGCATACACTACGATCAAGGAAAAATATTTCAATTCAATGGAAGCTTCCGATATCGACAAATATATCACCCGTGCTTCTGCATTGAACAAATAACGCATATACATTATTATAATCATATAAGAGGATGTCTCGTCAAACAAGGCATCCTCTTCTTTTAAGAACAAGAATATGGCAACAGCTTATCAAAATTTATCGGAATACGACTTCAACAGTGTTCCTGACGGATCGGAGGTGACTGTCGGAATCGTCGTAGCAGAATGGAACAAGCACATCACCGAAAAGCTATTGGAAGGTGCCTGCAACACATTGGAAAAACATGGCGTCAAAGCCGAAAACATATATGTAAAACGAGTACCGGGCAGCTTCGAACTGACTTTTGGCGCAAAAAGAATGGCTGAAACAAAAGAAGTAGACGCCGTTATCGTTTTAGGTTGTGTTGTAAGAGGCGATACTCCTCATTTCGATTATGTATGTTCAGGCGTTACGCAGGGTATTACAGAATTGAACCTTATGTACGATATTCCGTTCATTTTCGGACTATTAACGACAGATACCATGCAGCAATCCGAAGACCGTGCAGGTGGCAAATACGGAAACAAAGGCGATGAAGCAGCAGTAACCGCTCTTAAAATGGTAAATTTTTCTGCCTAAACGCTTGCAAGTTTCAAAAATAATCGTACCTTTGCACTGCAATTGAAAATAACGGGGGCAGTTACCAGAGTGGCCAAATGGGGCTGACTGTAACTCAGCTGGCTTTCGCCTTCGGTGGTTCGAATCCATCACTGCCCACTTATTAATTGACAATTGAGAATGAACAATTGACAATTAAAAAACAAACAAATTGCGGAAGTAGCTCAGTTGATAGAGCATTAGCCTTCCAAGCTGAGGGTCGCGGGTTTGAGCCCCGTCTTCCGCTCTTGAAAAGAGGAAAATCGAAAGGTTTTCCTCTTTTTTAATTCTTCACTACATGAAAAATACAAACTTTCTTTTACTGCTATTTTTTACAACAATAGCATTTGCGTGCACAAAGACAAACACGCAAACAGAAACTGTCATTGAAAAATGGATCATACCGAAATCCTGAGGGATTAAAATATAATCATCTCCTAAAGTATCTATTGCATCTTCCTATAAGCCTCCTGATAGTATTTAAGTATTTATTATAATCCCCGATAGTGTAAAAATAATTCCAGATAAATTTGTTTTGTATAAAATAAAAGCGTTCCTTCGTGCTGTCACTCATTTCCAGAGAGATTATAGGTATAGAGTGAACAAAAACAAAGGAGCCTTGACTGTGCAATGGGTATAGCTTGACAACTTTCAGGTCAAGCTTTTTTTGTAACAGTATATAACGACAAGAAATATAAATATCCCAAACCTTAACTATTAGAAAGAGCGTGTTGCCTCTATATTGGAGGGACACGCTTTTTTAATAGTTATGTTGCATTAGCTCGGTTATGTACGTATAAGGAGATACCTATATTCATAGAGAATTAATTATGCATAAATATTGGTGAGTCTGAATAAGAAAAAAGCAATATCCCTCACGCCTCTTAGCTGTGCTCTAAAAGCTTTGATTTTAGAATTGAAGGACTCACTCGCGGCATTGGTGGAGCGTCTTTTAAAAAAGCCAACAATATTCAAGTAATGTGTTTGTATGGTTCTGGCGACAGTGCCAAAAGACAGGAAACCGGATTTGTCCACCTGATCATACCAATGTGCCAAACGCGTCAAGGCAATATCTGCCGATTGTGCCTGATGATATATCAACCCTAACCTCATGCTTAAGTAATAGGCCTTCTTGATATCGGGATATTCCCGGAAAAGGATTTTAGCTCTTTTTCTTTGGCTCTCCGACCACAGTTCAGTTTTTTTGAACAAAAGATAGCGGCTTCTGGCCAACAGCTGTTTTCGACTGTCCCCATTCTCAAATGTTTCAGTAACAAAAGGCTGTCCTGATGCTTTAGCGTATGTGATCTCAACCATTTCTTTATCCAAAGCTTCCCATCGTGCCTTTATCCGCATTTCCTGAACGGCTTCAAAAGCTAACTTTTGAACATGAAAACGGTCGATAACCAGCTTGGCAGCCGGGAAACAGAGACGGGCTATCCGGGCCATATTGGGTGCCATGTCCAATGTTATTTCCCGAACTTGAAACCGCCTGCGACGGGAAAGTTTGAGTATAACTTGGGATACCTTTTCTACGGATGTCCCTTTGATCATGGCGATGATTGTGCCTTTTCTTCCTTTGGCCTCTTTGTTAATCAGGATTGTATACAGTTCTCCCGACGATAGTGCCGTTTCGTCCATCCCGACGTAGGGCCCATGTTTTTCTCGAAGAGAATCCATTCTTCGGCATGGGCACGTTGCTCCCAATTCCTGAAATGACTCAGATGATTCTTATATTGGGACTCCAACAGTTTGGCTTCCATTCCGTAATGATCCGCCAAAAGACTAATGCTAAGAGCGCGAGAGTCGATCCAATGCTTTTAAAAAAGACGCAAATTCAGTCGTTATTTGCGTTCCTTCTGCCACTAATTTCCAATTGCGGCTTACATATTTGCCAGTACTGTGATTGAACCATCTTCGTTTTTTGATAAACAACAGGCAGCTACGCCCACGCATCGGATAATCCTGCATCCTGACTTGTTCATAAAAGCCCTTGCTTTCCAAGTTATCGGTTGCATATTCTTGGGGGTGTATATTCTTCTCTTCAAAGTATATTTCTACCCTATCCGACTTTTCTTTGAAATCAGACAACTCAAAATAATCAAACATTCCCTCCGGAAAGATAAAACGAAGAAATTGATCGTAACTCATCTCTTTTATTTTTTTACTGCCACTAAGATACGATTTTTCCCCTCAGGATTTCGGTATGATCCGTTTTTACCGACCGAAAAAGGATTCAAAATCTTTTCCCAACCCGATAGAAAGCTAAAAGAAGTATGGATACAGGATTCGACATTATGGATAGACAATGAACACGCTGTAGAATTCGATATAGACGAAATTCCTGCTAACGGCGTTTTACCACTAAATGATACATCCATCATCTATTGGGGTGGAATGGACAGTGATGCCGAATACCTTTCGTTGGATTCTCATTCGACACCGAAAGAATTAACCTCCTACCCAGACTGGGATAAGACCAATAACCAAGAAGAGCCAATCTTCAAATACGTAAAAAACAGCGTCCTTAACAACGATCATACTCGTTTTATTTCCTTTTACGGGTATTTCAAACGGTTCCTCATCTTGAATACGGACGGACATATCATAAAGGACGTAATCATAAAAGCTCCTCCATACGAAGAGGCAATCAAAGAAGATATGCAAGACCGAGTCGTCTATTATCATATTCCCCCGCGCACAAACGGAAAATACATCTATGTCATGTGCAAGAATTCGACCCGAGCAGAAAACAGAATACAGGAATTGCAAGTCTGGAACTGGGACGGAGAACCCATAGCCCGATATGATATGGACCGGAAACTCACCCTTTTCAGCGTATCCGACAAAGAAAAGAAAATTTATGCCGTAGACGGAGACACCGAAGATGTCATATATGTATATGATTTACCTGTCCCTTGATCAACTTTATATCTCACTTCCAAAAGATATTAAAAAAGAACGGACTCTTTTCACAAAATATCATTACTTTTGTCATGTGTTTACTTACTATAAAAACAAAAGAATATATGAAAAAGATAAAATGGATGTATGTACTACTGGCCACATTCCTGCTGACAAGCTGCGGAACGCTTATGCAACCTTATCAAATGGACAGTAAAATGAAAGATATAGAATTAGGTATGACCAAAAAGAAAGTGATTTCCATATTGGGAAAAGATTTCGAATCGGCGGGTGCCCGCATGACCTCCGAAGGTTCAATCGAGACCATCAGTTACAAGACTGCTTCCATGACTGAGAACACGGAAGGATACTACCTGTTAAGTTTCAAAGACGGAAAATTAGTCGAGTGGTTTAAGGAAAAATATCCTGTGCACAACCACCAGCACTAATTGCAATAAACGATAAAATACCAATAAGGCAGATGCCTCCGGACATCTGCCTTATCTCTTTTACGGTTATAAACCTTTTTCGATACATGTACTCGGTTGAAACTAACCGGATGACCATGATTCTCAATCTCCGCTTCCCTACTTCCTTTTCGGTTCGCTTTGATGTAATCCATAAATGAATCTTTCTTTTTTGTTTTCATACTGATGATGTTTAACGAGACAAAGGTACGGATAATATTTGAATATGAATATAGATTCATATTTTGGGCAGAGTAACCTTCCGCATCAAAAACGCGATCAGATATCACCTCTCTATATAAAAACAGAAACAGGGCATAAAATCCTACCGAACAAGGCAGATAAACAGCTCAACATCCCCGTTCCGGTTTCGCAAAGACCCGGATATTCACATCTCCCACACCCGGGTTTCCCACCTGCCTACACCCGGATCTAAAGAAGTTTTTCAAGTTGCTTAAAAAAAAAAGTAGCTTATCTTTGCCCCAAAAGATGGGCGGTTTTAACATATTTGATATCGATCTCAAAGTATATCCGATATTTAACAAATAATTAACATATAGCCTTTTATTATTTTATCTATGATAGTATATGATAGATAAATGATAATAAAAACAGGCACTATCATAATTTAATACATTGGTTTATAGCTATGTAAACTTACATATGACAGTATGATAGTTGTTTCAGAAAAAAACGCTTGTATAGATGTGGAAAAGACTTATCAGCCTTCCTTTCTACCCTACCAGTACAACAGACCAGCAATGGCTCTGCGCCTATAACTCATTCGACCTACTGGAACAGGTCGATATAGAGGAGTTGAAGCGATCGGAAATCCTTCTGCTTGAAAAGCGTGACCAACTAGTCAAAATTCTGGAGAACTTGAAAGAAAATGACAATCCGGTTATTATGGTGGCAACGCTCAAATACTGATTAAGCATAAAAAGCCCGATTAAGGCTTATGCTCCGGATAAGTACGTTTGGGATTCTTAGGAAACCAGCCTTTCAAGACGCGCTCTTCCTGCTCGAAAACTTCCTTTATCGTCCAAAAAGAGGAAAAGGCAAAGACGCCGCAAATAGCCGAGACGAAAACGCTTTCAATCAGCAGGGAAGCGACAGTTCCCACTATTCCCAAAACGAGAAAGATCCACCAACATTTCGTGCCCCAATAATATTCCGCTTTTACCACAACCGGATGAAAAAGCCCGATAATCAGAAAGGTTGCAATACCTATCAACAGTCCATCAAAATTAATCATGTCCATATTTGTTTACGATTTAAGACAAGCCTATCCGCCTGTAGTGACAAAGATACGAAGAAATATGTATCGCCCATGATAAATTATTTCTATCCGCTTATCGATAATTCTATCAAATAAAACAAAAAAAGAGACATCCTTGTTGCAGGACGCCTCTCCATTATATCGAAAATCCGTTTCCGATTAGTTAGCCGGAGCTTCTTCTTCAGAAGAAACAGGAGCTGTTGCAGGCTGCTGGGCAGTGCCAAAGTCAGGAGCAACTGTATTCGGATCAATTGTTACAGCATTATTTATCTGTTCTTTGATTTCAGACTGATTCGTGTGCTGAGCTCTCGGAATAAAAGCAGTAATCACAATACTTAAAACAACAACAGTACCGGCAAGAGTCCAGGTTGCTTTTTCAAGAAAATCTGTGGTTTTGCGTACCCCCATAATTTGGTTGGAAGAAGAGAATCCTGAAGCCAGACCTCCACCTTTTGAGTTCTGAATCAATACAATCAAGATCAATAGTATAGATGCGATCAGGATTAAGATAGAAATAAATACGTACATCTTTGTTTTATTTTTTAGTGTTAATAATCAACTTTTCCAGAAATCTGATTTGGTCTGCAAAGTAAACATTTTTTTCTGGATATTTCAAGTTTAAGTTTTTAATTATTTGCAATGCTTTCTCATATCGCTTCTGCTTTACATAAATATGAGCTAATGTTTCTGTAAAATAAGAATCATCCAGCGGTTTATGCTGGCTCTCCTCCAACTCCGCCAGATTTCCGGGAACTGGTGCTCCGGTTGTCTCCATATCCAGGTTCAGACCACTACCAGGAGTACGCTGCTCTTCATTTTTTATAAAAGAATCGATCAGATCGTGATGTTGCAAACGGACTTCCTCTTCTTTTTCCTCTACTTGCCCGTTTTCCTTCGTCAGTGACCAATAGATGTAATCTGACGAAACGGACGGTTGGAACAGAAGAGACGCATCCGCCTTCGGCTCTTCCTCCTCACGATTGGAGAGAAAAGCATCGATCAGTGAAAAAGCATCTTCACGGGCTGGATTTTCCTCTTTCGCAGACTGTAACTGCAAACCGAACCGTTCACCTTCTATCAGGGTAAACAACTTCCTGCGGTCAGGGACATAGATTGACATCTTCTTCAATTCTACGCTAAAACGTATATCGTTCAAGACTGCCAAGTTCTTCAGGTAAAGCATCCGGGCAATCTGGAAATACGGAAATTCATCGACAATCTGCTTTAACTGCGGAAGTGTATCCTCAGTCAGCAGGGCCGGGTTCTCCATCAGTCGATATAGATCAGCAGCTTTCATTTTTACCAGTTGGCAACCGTTGCATTATAAATTTGATCGACAAGCTCGTCAATAATCTCCTCCGATAACTGGTCCTGTACCTGCTGCAACATCTGAGTCGCATCGAATTCACGGTATGCCGAGAAACTCTGCTCGAAATCCTCATCCGGATTTACCCGGTTGGCATAACGAACCCGAACCGTAATTGTCAACTTGGTCTGTGAGGCATAAGCATCTTCTTTTACAGCCATAGGGGTCAGGTCATAGCCGGTAATTTCACCTTCCAAGTCCAAGTCACCGTTGCTACCTACTAACTGCAAGCGAGTCTGACGGATATAAATATCCTTCAGTGCTTCCGTAAATTTTTGAGAAAGGGGTGGATAGACTAACGGAGCCTGGTTCGGGAAATCCTTGATCGTAATCGTCTTGACCTTCGTATAATCGATAGAAGCACCATTAAACTTATAGGAGATCGAACAAGCCGTCACTATCAGGCCGATTAAGCAGAAAAGCCATATCTTATTATTCTTCAACATCTTTTATTCCAGATTATATTCTTTTATTTTTCTGTAAAGTGTCCGTTCCGATATCTTCAGATCGGCAGCGGCATTCTTACGACGACCGTTATGTTTCTCCAACGCCTTTCGGATCATCTCTTTCTCGACTTCTTCCAATGACAGACTCTCTTCCTCTTCCACTGCTTCAGCTTCCTGGATGGAAGGAACCGGATGGACGGTATGGATCGGATGGGGATAAGCCGTCGGTTCTTCCGGCACCTCGATAGGCATCTTGCCTCCCATAATGTCGTGTACCAACTTCTTAAGTTCGTTGACATCTTTCTTCATGTCGAACAGTACTTGATACAGAATCTCTCGTTCACTGTTGAATATCTTCTGGTCGGAATCCTGCTTGACTAGGACCGGATATTTCTCGATATTCAGATCAGGTAAATACAGACGAAGCACGGAAGCGGTGATATCCCGATTTTCCTCGATAACAGAAATACGTTCCGTTATGTTTTTCAGTTCCCTGACATTTCCCGGCCAACGATAGGAAAGCATCAACTGACGGGCTTCCTCATCCAAACGGATCGGCGGCATCCGGTATTTCTCCGCACAATCGCTGGCAAATTTCCGGAAAAGCAAGATGATGTCCTCACCACGCTCGCGCAGGGGAGGAACCTGAATAGGCACCGTACTCAGACGGTAAAACAAATCTTCACGGAATTTTCCTTCTGCTACGGCCTGCGTCAGATTGACATTCGTCGCCGCGACAATACGGACATTTGTCTTTTGGACTTTGGATGAACCGACACGGATAAACTCTCCCGTCTCCAAGACACGCAACAAACGTGCCTGTGTAGGAGTGGGTAACTCTCCCACCTCATCCAGGAAGATCGTCCCACCATCCGCCACCTCGAAATAGCCTTTACGATCGGACAACGCTCCCGTAAAAGAGCCTTTTTCATGTCCAAACAATTCCGAGTCGATCGTGCCTTCGGGAATGGCACCACAGTTCACTGCTATATATTGTCCATGTTTACGCGGGCTGTTCTGATGTATAATCTGAGGAAAAGTTTCTTTACCGACACCACTTTCACCGGTAATCAGCACAGACAAATCTGTTGGAGCGACCTGTAGAGCAACATCAATAGCCCGGTTCAGCCCGGCATTATTGCCTATAATTCCAAAACGCTGTTTTATCTGCTGCACATCAACCTTTATCATATTTCTTCTACTATCTGTAATTATTTCAGTTTTATCTGCCAAAATTACAAATCTTAATCCAATTAACCGAATCTGAAGGCGGTTTCTATACAGGTTTGTTATTTTTTAGCTGCGTACGTCCGTTGATATAAAAACTCAGCCAGGTCTTTGTCATCGACAATATTTTGGATTTCTTCTGGAGAAACAGGCTCGCCGATGTAAACGTCGACTGTACGCCCGCGCTTATTAAAGGCCTCGGCCGGTATGCGCAACGTACGGATACGCCAGTCGATCCGACCCAGCCAATAGAAAAAACCGGAATTCAGGAAATCGAAATAAACAGGATACACGGGCACTTTGGCTTTCCGGATCAGACGAATCACGCTGTGCGTCCAGGGTAAATCCTGTATCTTCTTAGTCTTCTTATTATACATCGAGATTCCCCCGGCAGGAAAAAAACCCATCGGATGCCCTTCTTTCAGCTGTTGCAGGGATATACGGACCCCGTTTATATTCTTCAGATTAGCTCCTTGATTATTAGAGTCAGGCTTGACAGATACGAAATTATCTCCCATAGCCCCTATTTTAGTCAATACGCCGTTTACCATCACTTTGAAATCCGGACGACGTGAAGCAAATATATCGATCAGCATAATCCCGTCTATAGATCCGATCGGATGGTTCGAGACAGTGGCGAAAGCACCTTCGGGCAGATGGTCCAGTACCTCGGCGTTACGCAGATTATATTTGATATCGATCAACGGGTCATTCAGCAAGGCGGTTGTGAACTCCGCTCCCCGCAAATGGCAGTTATGGGCATGAGCCTTGTTTACCTTATCGATACTCAACCATTTGATCAGCACTTTCCCCACGAAAGTACCGAAACGACTTTTAAAGAACGGGGCAGCTTCCTGTAAATCATGTATGTCTACTACGCTCTCTTTCATAAATTCTTATTTATAGAATGTTGCACACATCTGTTCGTGCTTTCTCATGGCAAGCAGCAAAACGATGTTCAACACAATTATCTCATACAAGAAATAAACCCAGACCTCACCGACCAAAACCACGACGAACATTACGATCGTACGTCCGTTAAAAGTCAAAAGGTCTATCATGTGCATCAGCTCCTTGCTCTGCTTGCGGAAACGGATACGGATATCTTCCGGAATATCATCTCCATACCGCTCATGCAAACTGCGAAGCATCCCCTGTAAGGACGGAGTGGCCTTCACTTGCAAAAGCGTATAACCACGATAGAGGAAATAGAAGAATTTATTGATACCGTACTTCATTTCCTTATGGCGGGCACGTACCTGTTCCAACGACTGGAACTCCGCACCTTTATCCTTGCTGATGAAATATAAATGAAGTGTCTTGTAGTAGTCTGTAATATTCGCCTGTACCAAATGTGACAAACCGGAAAGAACCGCCAATGCGAAGAACCAGTCCGTTCCATAGTCATGAGACAGACGAAGGGCGAAAGCGACATAAATACACGTAAACCAGATATCTCCGGCAAAACCATCCAAAATACGGCCGATCGCCGATTTGATCCCCGTCAGGCGGGCCAACTGCCCGTCCACACAGTCCAGAATATTTGCAAACACCAGCAACAGGATACCGCAAACATTATAAATCAGATCATCATGATAAAAAAAGAAACCGACTGCCGCCCCTACAAAAATAGACACAACAGTCACCATATTAGGCGTAATACCTGTACCCTTTAACATACGGGCGATACGAAAGCCGATAGGACGATAAAAAATCCGGTCAATCTTGTTTTCTGTTTCTATCGACTTCAACGAAGCCTCGTACTCTTTATCCAAGTCGCTCATTTATTTTCTATTTATACGAATAACCGCCATCGACGACGATCACTTCGCCATTAAAATAACTATTTTCTACTAACATTTTATAAACTTCCGCCAGTTCCTCCGGATCACAAAAACGCCCTAATGAAACCTTGTTCTCTATATTACGACGTATTTCAGCCGGTTTCGTTTTCTGCCATTCGGTATCCACAAAACCGGGAGCCACGGCATTCACACGCAACTCGTACGGAACCAGGAACTTCACCATATTCTTCACCAACGCATGCACGGCACTCTTCGTCACTCCATACACCAGCGAAACCGAATGGGGCTGTATTCCCATCAAGGAACCGGTAAAAACAATACTTCCCCCCTTATTAATCAAACCGACAATACGTTGCAACAGGAAGACTGGGAAATGCACATTGGCAAAAAACACTCGTTCCCATTCCGCCATATCCAATTCCTCAAACGGATCACGGCAGGTCAAGCCGGCATTAAAGATCACCGCATCCAAGCGCATAGAGCGTTCGGTTAAAAACGATTCTATTTTTTCGATTGACTCCCGGTCGGAAATATCGGCCTGAAACGTACGAACCTTCACTTTGTATTGTTGCAGCAAACCGTCTGCCACCCGAAGAGCCCCATCTTCATCCGAGGCATAAGTCAAAATCAGGCTGTAACCGGCTTTTGCCAAACATTCTGCAACCGCTTTGCCTATCCCCTTCGTTCCTCCGGTAATCAATACCCATTTTTCCATCATCACCCTTATTCTTTTTCACCGAAGCCTTTAACAGATTCAGGTTTGGACTGCCGCTGAGACTTCAAATTCGCTTCGTATGAATCATGGATCGTTTTCTTCAAGTTGGAAGAGGACACTCCCGTCCCATAAGGGAAATAGAACACCTGTACGCCCAAGTCCTTCAAATAATCATACTTGCCATACCAGTCGTCCCCCACAACAAAAGCGTCGATATTCAGCTTTTTGACTATTTCGGAATGATCCAACGTATGTTGTGGAATGACAATATCGGGAGTCTTCAATGCTTCGATAATTTGCAGACGCTCTGTAAAAGGAATGATCGGCTTCGCCTTATAAGAAGACACCAATTCATCCGTACTCACCCCTACAATCAAAATATCCGCAAGGCTGCGGGCATAGTTTATCATCCGAAGATGGTTGTAATGGAACATATCGAATGTCCCTGATGTATATACAATCGTTTTATCCTTAAACATAATACTTAATATCCTTTTGAAACCGCAAACTTACACAAACTTTTCCTTTCAAAAAAAAAATGGCGAAAAAAAGGACTGTCCCTGATTCAGTTTGGGCATTCTCCCTCTCCGCCTCATATCCACAATTATATATTTAAGTAAAATACAAGAATGACATAACTCCAACTAACAAACGATTAAACAGGAACTTACAACAAAAAACACCCCTCTTTTACTTTTCTACTACGGACAAAAAACAAAAAGCCATTTCCAACTTTGTTCGTAAAGTAAGAAATGGCTTTTTGATTTAAATGATTTCCGAACTTCCGGTTATTCGTCTTCCTCTTTGGTCAGGTCGAGCTTTTCATTGTCGCCTCCCTTATCGAAATACTGCTTGCGTAGCGGGTTGGCTGTTGCCTCCCGATAACGAGTACGGTTCCGGTAAATATCCAAAGCAGCATATAAAGCTTGACGGAAAGATTCTTCAGAGGCTACATTCTGACCGGCAATATCATAAGCCGTACCATGAGCCGGTGAAGTCCGTACGATCGATAAACCTGCCGTATAATTAACACCATCATCCATCGCCAACGTTTTAAAGGGAGCCAAACCCTGATCGTGATACATAGCCAGTACACCATCGAATTTATCGTACATTTGCGAACCAAAGAAGCCATCAGCAGCATACGGTCCGAAAGACATCACCCCCCTCTTCTCTGCTTCCTGGATAGCCGGGACAATTATTTCTTCCTCCTCCTTACCTAACAATCCGGCATCTCCAGCATGCGGATTTAATGAAAGGACTGCTATACGAGGACGCACGATTCCGAAATCCTGCTTAAGAGACTGATTAAAAATACGCAATTTGGACACAATATCTTCAACAGTAATCTTTGATGCGACCTGGGCCAATGGAATATGTCCCGTCACCAGCGCAACACGAAGATTATCTTTCATCAGAATCATCAATGCCTTTTTTCCCAAACCTCCGAAACATTGCTCCAGGTATTCTGTGTGACCGGGAAAATGAAATTGTTCATTCTGTATATTGTGTTTATTGATAGGAGCTGTTACCAATACATCCACCGCACCACGTTTCAAGTCGGTAACGGCAGCCTCCAGAGCCAGATAAGCGGCTTCGCCAGCAACAGTTGTAGATTGACACAACTCAACTTTAGTCTCGTCATCCACACAATTGATAACGTTCACCCGGTTTACTCCGGCATCTTCAGCCTGTGCAATGATACTCAAATTTACAGCGGGCAGCTCCAAGGCCTTTCTGTGATAAGCGGCGATCTTCGACGAACCGTAAATGACCGGCGTGCAAAGTTCGGTTATACGAGTATCCGACAATGTTTTCAGTATCACCTCGTAACCGATACCATTTATATCTCCGTGGGTAATGCCCACCTTAACCAATCGTTCTTCCATATATTTTGATTTATGATTTATGATTTATCCCATCTCTACTATAAATCATAATTTTTTGTTATTTCTCTTCAGGAACATCCAGTTTCTCCACCTGTGTTTCTTCAAATTCACCAGGCAGGCGCAAAGTATACAATGCAGATTCGACACGACGGATAAAATTGCGCTTATCCGTCTCTGGGGCGAATACGAAGCCTTCAACGACTACAACCCGATTATTCTTTTCGTCCAAACGTGCATGACTAACGAACGGACCGCCCATCATATCACCTTTCATATGCCACAAACCACGCAGCACACCACAATATTTGTCATTTACCGTTGTCGGGGTATAAGTCACCCATGCTGTATCCGTAGCCATATAAGATCCCGGAAACGTTCCCGGCATATTCAGCTTCATAACAGAGTCACGTTTTGCAATCAGATAGTCGGCTGTAAAAGTATTGGCATCCTTATATGGAAAATCATAGACGACAATATCCGTACGTCCAGTATTAGCATTGTTGGAAGCCCAGAAAAAGCCGGTCGTGTCACGGAAATAAGTCATGTTTGCCGGAGCACTCAACATAACGTTAAAGCGATCCTTCACATGATCCATAACCACCGGACTGTGTTCTTTCTCCAATTGCTCGATCGTACGGTTTCTTTCACATTTGGTAAAAAAATCCACTATGTTCCGTGGATGAGCCTTTACGTATTCAAGAATGGCTGCATCGTCAGGAGCTGTCAACGTCATCACAACCTGGCCTTTCGCCCAGCGATTGTTCTCATAGTTCAGTGAAACTTTCGTATACTGAGACTTATCTATCTTAACAATCAAAACATTGCGTACATACGTTAACAGACCGTTAAACTGGTCAGGAGTCGCATAGGTGATCTTAAAGGCTGGTTCGGACTGTGGCAGTCCCGGAATATCGGAAGTCAGTTCGGCTTTGATAGCCTTTCCGGCAGGAGCATCCCAGTCAGCTTTATCCATCGTCACAACAATTTCATAGGCGAAACCGGTAGCATTTCTCATCACCGGGCCCGAACTACATGCTCCCATCATGATAAGAAGCACTAAAAAGCTGATCAATAAAGAATGTGTTTTCATACCCGTTTAATTTTTTTGTTATACAAATATAGCTTCTTTTCCCTCAAAAGATACCATTTCTATTCTTTTTGTTGTTTCTTAGCTGTAGAAAGCATCCCGCATGCGGCAAATATATCTTCTCCTCGTGATGCCCGGATCGTACAAACAATGCCAGCTGCATTCAACGTATCCCGGAACGCCTCCATTCTTGCCAAGTCCGAACTTTCCAACGACACATTGGGGATTGCATGAAAACGGATCAGGTTGACTCTGCAAGGGACTTTATCTAATAAACAAACCAAAGCCTTCGCATGTTGAAGATCATCATTCAAATTTTTAAAAACAATGTATTCGAACGAAATACGGCGTTGGTGCGTAAAATCATATTGTTTGATCGTCTCGATAATATCACGCGCAGGAAAAGCCTTTTCAACCGGCATCAAGGAGAGCCGTTCGCCCGGATAAGGGGAATGCAGGCTGACGGCCAAATGGCATTCGCTCTCTTCAAGAAACCGTTTTAATCCTTTGGCAACTCCGATAGTCGAAACTGTGATTCGCTTCGGACTCCATGCATATCCGTAAGGAGCAGTCAGGATTTCCAATACTTTAAACAGCTCATCCACATTGTCCAATGGTTCCCCCATTCCCATAAAAACGATATTGGTCAGTTCCTCCGTTTCCGGTAAGGATTGTATCTGGTTCAGGATCTCGTTAGCTGACAAGTTCTTGGTAAAACCCTGTTTGCCAGTCATACAGAAAAGACAATTCATTTTACACCCTACCTGGGAAGAGACACACAATGTCGCCCTGTCCTCCGTCGGGATATACACAGACTCAACAAAATTACCGGGACCGGCAGGATACAAATACTTGATCGTTCCATCCACCGACTTCATCAAATCGGAAGGAGGCACGGCTCCCACCTCAAAGCTTTCCTCCAACAAGGTGCGTTTTGCCGCGGCAATATTCGTCATCGCTGCTATAGAAGTAACTTTTTTCTTATACAGCCAGTCAGCTATCTGCTTGGCTGCATAACCTGGAAGTCCAGCTTCGGAAGCCACGCCTTTCAGTTCTTCTAAAGTCATTCCCAATAAACGTCTTTTCTCACTCATAATCCTTCTTCTGTTTCTTTCATGCAAAGATACAAAAAAACCGCCAATCGACTGCGATTGGCGGTTTCCTATGATGAATTGGCAGTATCTGGCTGCCACAACAGTTCAACTATTAATAGAAGCGGATACGGTTATCTTCTACATCAGCTTTATTAACTAATGACTGGATAGCCTGGAAACCGAAACGGTAAGCGTTAGAAGCATCCAATGTTTTGATTTCGGCAGCTTCGTCATAATTCTTGGCATCCTTGTTCTGTTCGTATACCTTAAATACATATACACCGTTGTTACCGGCAACCGGAGCGCTCAGCTGATCTTTCTGAGCCAAGGAAACCATTGCATTCAACTTCGGTTCAACACCGATACCTGCGATACGGCGCGTTGCAAAGCTAACGAACTTAACAGAATCTGCAGAAGAATTCATAGCCTGAGCATAAGCATCGACAGAACTCAAATTCTTAGCAGACAGATCCTGCACGATCTTTTCTCCCTTCTTCTGGGCGATCAACTCTGATTTCAACATTGGAGTTACAGATTCCAAAGAACGGTAACCTTCTGGCAACGTACCCTGAATAGCAGCAATCACAAACTTATCGTCACATTCGAAAATTTCAGAAATATCACCTTTGCTGTTCTGGAACGCCCACCGGATTACCGGACGCGAATTCTTGATAGAACCCAGCAACTGGTCGTTAGCAGTTACTGTCACATTAGACAACAGGTTGTAACCGGCTTCTTTAGCGGCATCATCCAATTTATCCATATTCTGATTCTTTGAAATGAACTGGTTCAATTCATTATAAATGTTACCATAAGTTTTTGTACTCGGCGATACGGTCATATCGATATCTGCCACTTTATATTTGTCAACATTTGCAGTCTTATCGGTAACCTTGATGATATGTGTACCATACAAAGATTTTACAATTGAATAATCATTGACCGGAGTCGAGAAAACAGCTTTTTTGAAATCATCATTTACACCTCTCAAAGCTGTCGCTTCAGTAAACCAACCCAGTTCACCCCCCTTTTCAGCAGCTTGGTCAGCCGAATATTCCTTTGCTAAGGCAGCAAAGTCACCACCTTTCTTCAATACGTTCAACAAGCTATCGGCTTTTGCTTTGATAGCAGCTTCATCGCCTGTATTTGCCAACATAATATGACTGACCTTCACAGAGTCAGGAGCAACGGTTTTATCGACCAACTTAAACAATCTGTATTTATCGTTTTCAAAAACAGGACCGTATACGTCACCAACATTTGCAGTCTTTACAAATTGCTTCATTTCAGGGTCTAATGCATTCTCTGTAAAGAAAGCATCCATATAAGGTATTTCAGAATTTTCCGTCACCAAATCAGCCACTTTTTCAGAAGTAGCCAACTCACTCTTCAATGCTTCGATCTCCGCACTTGCTTTGTCGTAGTCTTCTTTGCTTGGACGGATGTCGACAGCGATATATTTGATTACTTTTCCTTCTTTCTGCTTGAACAACTCTTTACGCTGATTGTACAGCTTTTCGATGTCACTCTTGCTTACCTGTATTGTAGAATCAGGAATAGAAGCATAAGATTGCATTGCATAAACGATATCAGAACTTACAGCCGAACCGTCGAAAGCATCTTTTGCATCCAGTTTGTTGGCTGAAACAGCCTTGCTCAACAAAGTCGTATATTTCTGTTCCAGACGCTGACGTTTGATATTCTTTTCCCAGAACATCCAGAACTGACGAGCCTGCAACAACTGCGCCTGCTGGTCAGCAGGATAATTGGCGATATTATCATCGTCGATAGTCTTTAAAAAGTTTAATAATGCAGTTTTGTCAAATGCACCTGTCTGCGGATTCACGAACATCTGCATCTGTTGGATCATCGGAGAAATGTTTTCACCTTGAACCATATCGAACAGTTCTTCAGGACCTACTCCCATTCCTAATTCGGAAGTTGCTTCATTCAAAACGATATCCTGTACCATACCATCGAATACAGACTGACGGATTTGAGTCTGGTATTCTTCGGGCAGACTAGTGGAACCTGTCTGCATTTTGTACATTTCAGTCATTTCGTCCACACGATCCTGAAATTCTTGAATTTTAATAACTTCTCCGTCTACTTCCGCAACCTTCTCCTGCGATTGTCTGAAATAAGTAGAACCGGAGTTCAAAAAGTCACCGATGATAAAAGCGAACAATGCCACCCCCACAACGAGTACCAGCAGTCCTGCTTTGCTTCTGATTTTTTCCAGCGTAGCCATTTATCTTTATCTATTTTAAAGTTTATTATTCTACATTTTAAGGGCACGAAGATACGAAAAAAAGAGATTGCTGCATCTTTTTATGCTCTTTTTTTAATTAACTCACTACTTTCATACGAACTAATTCGATTTTCGTAGCTGTCACTTTTATGATTTTAAAAGAATATTTATCGATTACAACCGTTTCATTCAACTTCGGAAATTTCTGATAAAAATGCAATATAAAACCGGCAATCGTCACATAATCGTCCGACTCCGGCAATTCCAGGTCAAACTTCTCATTCAGCGTATCGATCTCTATACGACCGGACAACAGATACTCGTCATCTTCCACCTTCTTGGCGACATACGACTTGATATCATGCTCGTCTTCTATCTCTCCGAATATTTCTTCCACCAGGTCTTCCAAGGTTACGATTCCCGAAGTTCCTCCGAACTCATCCACCACGACAGCCATGCTTTTCTTGTCCTGCATCAAGACTCTCATCAATTTATTGGCTGCCATCGTTTCGGGAACGATCGAGACGCTCCGGATACTCTGTGTCCAGTCATCCGGGTTTTTAAACATTTCCGAAGAATGGATGTATCCGACAATATCATCTATATTTTCATTATAAACAAGTATCTTGGAAAGTCCCGTCTCTATAAAACGGGAACGCAATTCCTCAAGAGTAGCCGTCTTATCACAAGCTACAATTTCCGTACGGGGAACAATACAATCACGCAAACGCACATTCGAGAAATCAAGTGCATTCTGAAAAATCTTCACCTCCGTATCCATATCTGAATTTTGAGGCGCATCTTCAATACTCTGCTGAATAAAATAATCAAGGTCGACTTTACCCAATGCCCGCTGCGTCGAACCGGTCACATTCTTTACACCTGCAATTTTCAGAATCAGGAAAGAGAGCAAAGAAGAAAATTTAGAAATCGGATACAAAACAACATATATGATTAACAAAGGCACCGAAAATAACGTAAGCGAAAAGTTCGGATTCAATTTAAAAACAGTCTTTGGAATAAATTCTCCGGTAAACAATATCAGGATAGTCGAGATTATAGACTGAATCAAAACAATCAGTGCCTCGTTATTTACCAAATGCGCAATAAACGGTTCCAGTATAATCGCCATCTGCAAACCGTAGACCACCAACGCAATATTGTTTCCGACCAGCATTGTAGATATAAACTGATGCGGGTTCCGGTAAAATACATCCAGAATCTTACTCGTTAGGCTTTTTTCCTTTTTGTCAAGTTCGAAACGTAACTTATTGGAAGAGATAAAGGCGATCTCCATTCCTGAAAAGAACGCAGAAAAAGCCAATGATATTAATATGTATGTAAGTGCGCCCATTACTTCTTTTTATCCATCTCGACCGGCACCAATTTCTGTGGAGCCGCTTTTTCCATTTGTACCGGCTGCTTCTGCGGAACAGTTGCTGTAGCAGGATTGACGGCTACGGGTACAGAATCTGCCGGAACAGTATTTGGGGTCGAATCGGTCGTTGCCGATTCACTGACTGGGAATATCCCCTGAGAATTAAATATCTTATATTGAGTCATATTCTGATTTGACTCGAATCCGACACCTGTTATAATCTTATCTTCTTCTTGTATCCGAATGTATTTATCAGAATAGACTTTTTCTTCTTTCTGGTCCCAAAAAAGTAAGGAAGTTTCAAATTTTTTCCCTTCCAGATTCTCAACCTTCACATTACCTATCAGTTTCCATAGTCCTTTCTTCTCATAGTTATAAGCCGTATCAGCTTTAAGACTTGCTTCAATATTAAACAAGGTATCGAATTTCTCCACATAAATACCTTCTGGAAAATACGAGAACGGTTCTTTTGCTTTATCGAATTTCAAAAATTCTTTAGCGGTAGCACGATAACGCGTAATTCCCGAATCGGAGAACTGAGTAGTATAATCAGTAGTCCTCAGTGTATAAGTTGTTTCGGGATCGAAAGCAACCACAACAACTTCCTTGTTATCGCCATTACAAGAGGCAGTAAATAAAAGAAGCATAACAACTACCACTAAGATAGTTGTTATGCCTTGCTCGTTCGTTTTACAAAGAAAACGCTTCTTAATCATAATTATCTGATTGTGACAGTCTCACCAATCCAGCCCCCGATTTTGAAAGTTTTTCCTTTTTCCAGATCCGGGTGCATGAAAACTTCTTCCGTAGAAGGAAGGTGAGCACGATAAGTATTAGCCAATTTACCAGCGTCTTCTGCTACATTCTGGTCTACCTGTCTTGCCTTTTCAAATTTATCGATAGCTGCATAGTAAACAGCTTTCGCCAAAACGGCATCATTCGGATAGATAGATTTTGCAGATTTAGCATACATATTACCGATCAGAATGTACGGTGCACCGTAATCAGGATTGGTTTCGATTGCTTTCTGGCAATATTGTCTTGCTTTTGACATATTGTTCTGTTCGAACAACAGTACACCGATCAGATAATAGTCTTCAGCCTTTGAAACAGCATCCGTTTCCATATTGGCAGCTTCTTCAAAATACTGAATAGCCTTATCATAATCTTTAGCTTTTACAGCCTGTTTTGCAATACCCAGAGCGGCATCCGCACTCGGTTCCAGTTTATAAGCATAACCTGCAGCAGTATAGAAAGCATCGATTTCCTGGCAACGAACACGTCTCAACAGAGATACGATTTCTTTCAATGCAGGCAGATCGTCCTTTGCTGCTTCAACTTTGGAAGCATACATATTCTGCAATGTTTCGCAATCAGCAGCACCACTTCCTGCAAAACCGCCATCGATGGCAGACTTGTAGGTAGTCAGGTTCTTTACTTCTTTTTCATTATTTGCTGCTTGAGCTGCAGCCAACTGAGTTGCAATGATTTTGGAACATTTCAAATAGTCTTCCAAATAAGTTTCTTTGAAATTAGGATCAGCCAACAATTGACGGTGAGATCCCATCATATACAAGGATACCCCCATTGCTTCAGAGTTTTCACCAAACTCATTGATCACTTCACCTAACCAAGCATAATACACTTTCGGATCTGCATTATCTCCCTTAAGACGGATATAATCAGCAGCCTTACGAGCAACAATCCAGTCCTTACCATACTTCCGGTCATTACCGAAATATTTCACACGCGTATCATAAACCTTCATCAAGTCATCGATAAGAGCAGCTTTCTTAGCCGGATCTTTCTCGGTATTGATTTTCCAGTCCATGATTCTCACACCATACAAGTAGATATCCTTATGAGCTCCCGGGCATTCGGTATAAGCCTGATGCCAGAATTCATAAGCATCCTTGAAATTCCCTGCTTTGGCGTAAGGGACAAACAAGCTGATATTGGTAATACAACGTACGCTATCTTCACCAGAACCGAACGGAGTACCAGTATCCACACCTTTTTGTGCATAAGCTCCGAACGACATCATAGAGCATCCGAGAGCCAACAATAATACTTTGATCTTCATATTTATTTCTATTAAAGTTAACTATTTAGTTAATCGACCTTAAATTTCATAAACCATGCTTCATTGAACGTATAATTCACAGTAAAACGGAAATACTGTTCATCAATCATGTTCATCTTCACTTCCGGTTTCTTTTTCACATACTCAAACGATATATTAATCAATGAACGGTTATCGATCAACGGTAACCCCAGACCGAGACTTGCTCCGATCTCGTTATAACCGTCTCCGGAAGGGTTGGCATCTGTCCGGTTCATACGCAAATAAGAATTGCCATAATGAACACCTGCACGATAACGAATCCGGCTGAAATATGATTTGCGCATATAATCCGGTATATATTCGCCACCTACCGCTACTCGGTAACGATTCTTGAAATTACCTTTTTCCCCAAAGTAAAGCATTTTTCCCCAATCTTCATAGGAAAAATCGGCTGCTAACGTTAATTTATTTTGTTTTACATAAGAAAGGCCCACTCCATACGAATTAGGCAGCGCAAACGCTTTCCCACTAATCGTATCAGATTGAAGCACTTCTCCATCCGATCCGGAAGAAGTATAGGACTGAGTCAATTGATAGGATTTTGCATGCAAACTCTTTTTAGGAGAAAAAACAAGCCCTAACGTCACACTCTCCGTTTTACTTAACGGATGCGTATATTGCAATCCGAAATCCATTTTCAAGTCACGTACCCTCAATTCCTGGTTACGATTCGTATTATATGCTCCTGTTCCTTCACCACTCATGATCACAACTTGTTCATGTTTGATATTCCCAAACAGAAAGCCGAAATTTGCTCCCACAGCTAAACGCTTTTTCCAGATATCTATAGAGATACCTCCATATAAATCACTCAAACCGCCCGAACCGTTATAAGTTTCTGTAAATGTTACTCCTTGGTCGTTACGCAAAGTACCAAATTTATAACCGACATAAGAATAAGGCAACAAACCGATACTCAAGGCTATCCGGCGATGAATCGGAAATTGCATCGCGATATATTCCACATTTCCGTTGATATCGTTCTGCCGGGCATTTCCGTCATCAAACCATGACAACTGACCGGCAACACCAAAATCAAAGAGAAAAGTCAGGGAGTCCATGCAACTGTATGATGCCGGGTTCATCGGATTTATTTGTTTTGGCGAACGTAATCCGTAACCTACACCGCCCATGGCTCGACCTGCGCCGAACGAACGTTCTCCCAAATCACCATACCCGAAACGAGTATAGGGCGAGTTTGTATTGTTTTGCGCCATCAAAGGCAACAGTATGAATATAAGAACGCTTGTTATTAGTACCTTATTAATCTTCAACATTATACTCTAAGATTCTGTTTAATCCTGTCAACACTAAATTAATGTCTGCAAAGATGGAGTTTTTTAGTCGTCTTTCAAAATAAAACGAATGACCGCCTGTTAAAAAAACCAAAAGGTTAGGATATTTTAGCCGAAGCATTTCGATATACCCATCCATCTCGCACACTATACCATTTACTACTCCAGCCTGAATGGCTGTTTCCGTATCCGTTCCGACCAGAGGAATGTTCTCCTGTTCGACCACCAAAGGTAATTTCTTTGTAAACTGGTTCAATGCCCTAAACCGGGTTGTCATTCCAGGCGAAATATTCCCCCCTAAATAAGAGCCGGAAGCATCGATCAATTCATACGTAATAGCTGTTCCGGCGTCAATCACCAACAAATCCTTTCCGGGTTGTAGGTAATTGGCCCCGACAGCGGCAGCCAACCGGTCTCTGCCCAATGTTTTAGGCGTTTTATATTGCACCTTGATCGGAAGAGATACAGTTTCGTCCAAAAACACAAAATTCCGAAGATTGTTTTCCAAATACGCAACCAATTCGCCATCTTTATCTATCACTGTCGAGAATATCCCTTTTGTCAGCGGGTATTTCTTAAAGATAGAAGAGATGACTTCCACGTCGAATTTCTTAAACACAAAAGAAGCCTCCATATGCCTCTTGTTGTATACAGCCACCTTCGATGATGTGTTTCCTTGTTCTATAATGAGATTCACGTGTCTGAATTTTTCCGCAAAGAAAAACAAAAATGATGAGATAACAGACATATCGAAGGCACAAAGTATAAAAAACAGGAAAGGAATGACTTCCTTTCCTGTTCCATTATATAATATAAAGTTCAATTAATCAGCTAAAATCATCAATTCTGCACCCGACGCAAAATCCTGTCCGCGCTGCTCGCTCAATGCGGTAAAACGGATATAGCGGGCTTTGACCGGCTGATCGAACAACACTTTCTTTTCCTTCAGGTTATTTTCAAAAGTACCTTTCAAGATCGGTTCGCCCCAGTTTTTACCATCCTGGCTGACACTGATCGAATAATCTTTGATATTACCATTCGATCCGTCCTGACGGGGAAGGAATGAAAAACCTTTGATCTGTTTTACTTCACCTGCATCTAAGTCCACCCAATGCGGATATTTAGCAACGGTAACAGAAAACATCGTATGCCAGATCGTATTCGGATCACCATCCGTCAAGTTCTTGGCATCTCCGTAACCGGACTCTTCGCTGCTTGTATAGACCACTTCCGTCTGGATACTCTCTATTTTACTAAAAGAAACCGTTGCATTTATTTTCGGATTATCTTTAAACCAAGCTTTTACAGTACCACCATTACGGAAAGGTATGGCTTCCGTATACTCCTTCGCTTTTCCTTTCCCGTCGATCGTATAGCAAATCACAGCATTTTTACGAGCCGATGAAAGTTCTACAGCTCCGGCTCGATTACGCATAATTGTCAACGGCATTTCTCCAGCAGGCACAACATTTGCTGTAACGTTTAAATCTTTTCCGACGGGACGAATTATAAAACCCATGTCATGATGTCCGGCAAAGACGCGATCCTGCTCCAGCGGTCCGCCTTGTCCACAACTGTTACCACCCAGCCCGGTCACAGCCGCATCCAAATGCAGATACGTATCTCCCGCAACCGGCAATTGGTAGGGATGAGAAGCCAAAATCAAATCCAGTGCAGAATATTGAAGAGCCGATACAGACAAACGGTCGGCAGCCACAAACACAGCACCCTCACCCTCCGGATCGGTCAGGGCACACCAGCGTACATCCTCATGATTACCCATATCTTGCGGTTTCGGGAAATTCACAAACTCACCAGCCACCGTATTCTTATGTAATTCGATAAACTGTCCGCTCTTACGGTCGGCATAGTTGTCGATCGGACCACGTCCATAATAGGTAAAGCCAGTATATTGCTGCGGGACTTTCATCACATATCCAAGGCGAGGCAATACCAGACTCGGACGGTTAGAAGTGATGCTCGACTGCAATTCGATAGAGCCGTCAGGATAAACGGTCCAGATCTGATTTGTCGTAAATTTGAAATCATTTTCTCCAAATCTCTTATCTGTCAGTTCCTCTATACTATTCTTCCCTGTGCTAGTTCCACCTTTGATCTTAGCACCATTCGGCGCCTGCGATTCGATAGTAAAGGCCAAGACAACCGAACCATCGTTTCTTTCCAATACCGTACTGTTCATTGCCCGATGTTGCAGGTTATGCAAACCGTGTTCAAACCACTGCGAATAAAACCAATTGTCGTTATTGGTAAAAGCACGCAAAGCGTCAAGCTTCGGACCGTTTCCATCAGCTATAATAGTCTTGCCTCCATAGGTCAGGCTATAGATCGTCCCTGTCTCCATATCGAACTTGGCTACGAAATTATCACCGCTCACCGTTTTAATCGAAGTATCAGACTTATCCAGTTGCACTTTTCCGACAGAAGCCGTCACGGCACTGATGGAAGGGCGTGCTGTGGCTTCCTGCAATAAAATTTGTTCCTCCGCCATCACAAACCCTTTTTCAGCCCACGGCATATCATGCTTAAGAAGAAATTGCACCTTTACAAAGTACTCGGAATCATTCTTAAGTTTATCAAAAGATACAGGTATTGCCACTTGTGCTTTAGTACGAGCAGGGATCGTTCCCGAATTAACCAAGTCGGATCGAATCTCCTTTCCGTTTTCATAAAGCGACCATCTTATATCATAATCCGAAAGGTCTTTAAAATAGTATTTATTGAATATCTCAAAAAGCCCCTTCCGGACATCGACCGCTTTCACATCAATATGCTGATAAACTTTCTTCACCTCATAATACTGCGGTTTCGGTTCCAGATCACCAAACACAATACCATTCATCACAAACTGACCGTCATTCGGAGTATCACCGAAATCCCCTCCATACGCCAGATATCGCTTACCGGTCTTTTTATCATAATTATACATCGACTGGTCCACCCAATCCCAGATAGCACCGCCACAGAAAAAGTTTGTCGACTCTATCGCCTCCCAATAATCCACCAGGTTACCACAAGCGTTCCCCATAGAATGAGCATATTCGGAAATATGGAACGGATATTTGATATCATAATCACCTTTCACCGCACCACGCGTCCAACCGATAGACGGATACTGGTTCGAACCCATATCCACTATATCATTATTACGTTCATATTGGACGGGACGGGATTTATCCACCAGCTTCAACGCATCATAAGCAGCCACAAAGTTTTCCCCCGGTCCAGCTTCATTGCCCAACGACCAGATCACGATAGACGGATTGTTGATATTGGCATGAACCATCTCCATCACACGTGCGACATGCGCCTTTTTCCATTCTACCGGATGCGAAAGAGAGGCAGCGCCGTAATAATATTCATGCGACTCTATATTGGCTTCGTCTTCCAGATAAAGACCATATTTATTGCATAAGAAATACCAATAAGGATCATCCGGATAATGTGAATTACGCACATGGTTGATATTGGCACGCTTCATCAGCATCACCTCTTTTTCCATCATATCGCGCGTGATGGCATGCCCGACCGCCGGATTCGACTCATGGCGGTTGACACCTTTCAACTTGACGGTCTTACCATTTATATAATAGTAACGTCCGGCTAATCCAAATTCATCATCTTCAGCCGGCGTATCTTTGATTTCCACCTTGCGGAAACCGACTATAGTCGAAACTGTTTCCACCGTTTTGTCTTTGGCATTTTTCAACTCCGCCACCAGCGTATAACGATACGGGTATTCAGCCGACCATTTGTTAGGAGCCTTTACATTTAATAAAGCCTGCGAAGTTTGCGTCTGGCCCGGATTTATGACATCTACTGTTGCCGAAGCAGCCACATTATCGACTTTCGTGTTCTCATCCGAATATAGTTTGTTGGCATACAGCGTATATTCCAACTTATACCCTTTAGCCGCTTTCTTATCCAGATTCCGTACATCAGCCGAGATCGCCAGCGAGCCATCCCTATAAGCAGCATCCAGATCAGGAATCACGATCAGGTCGCGAACGTGTACTTTCGGAGCTGAATAAAGAGCGACCGTCCGGAAAATTCCCGGCAGGCGGAACATATCCTGTGCTTCCAGAAAAGAACCGTCGGAACTGCGATATACTTCGGCGGCTACCACATTCGTTCCTTTACGGAGATAAGGAGTAATGTTGAAATTAGCCGTATTGCGTGAATTCTTGGAGAAACCCACATAACGACCGTTAATCCACAGATAGAAGAAAGAGTCGACTCCATCAAAGCTGATAAAAACTTCTCGTCCGTCCCAATCCTGCGGTATCTCGAAGTCACGACGGAAAGAACCGACTTCATTCCGGTGCTTGTAAGTCGTCCAGTTTGTCGGCGGAGTACGCATCACGCCTCCGCGCCAGTCGTCGACCGCCACTTTATGCTGGAAGATTACCGGCTGGTTCACATAGATTGGAACTCCATATTTCAAGCTACCGTCTTTTTGGACTCCGTATATATTCCAACTGGAAGGAACCGGAATATTATCCCAACCGGATACATCAAACTCTGTCTTATAGAAGTCTTTCGGCCGTGAATCGGGATCAGGCGCCCAATTGAACTTCCAGTTTCCATCCAGAGACTGCCAAAATTTACTGTTTTCCGGCAATACTTTACGGGCACTTTCCACATCCTGGAAAGGGAAAATATAAGCATGCGGTTGTTCTTTGTTCAGAGCCAGGTTCTCAGGAGACTCCCACTCTTTACCGGTCGGTGCTTCCACCGGTCCGTAACCAAATCCCCCAAGCGGCAATTGATCAGCCATGCTATAAAAAGAAGCACAGCAGAGCGCTAAGGCTAACGAGATTTTTTTCATGATGTTCATTTTAGGAATAATAGATTTTATTTGTGTATTCATTCTTAGACGTGCCAAATCGTTTACAAATATACGCAATTAAGATAAAAGCATAAAAGAGATACCCCTCAAAAAGCAAAATCCAAGTATCTTTTTATCAAAGAGTCCTTGAAAGAACTATTTCCTAATTATCATTTCGACAGAGAAAAGAACTGAATAGCGTTCATATCGATATGTTAAAAAATATTACCCGCTATAGTAATTCCATTTTCATGGGGTAGAAAATAAATTTTCACGGTATAGCAGTGACATTTTGATATATCCACCACATCGTTATATATTTGTGCCATGAAAGCAAATTGAATAAAAAATGGAAAGATATATTTACGCACTTTTGCTACTCTTCGCTTCCGTCTCGCTTCAGGCGCAATATCCGTTGCTCAGCAAAGATGCCGAGATCAGCTTGTTGACTGTTTCGCCATCGGAAGACGAAGTGTACACAGTTTACGGACATACGGCTTTACGGGTAAGAGATACCTCGAAAAAACTCGATACCGTATTTAATTACGGGATATTCGACTTCTCAAAGCCCAACTTCATCTACCGGTTTGCAAAAGGAGAAACCGATTACAGACTCGCAGCGCAATATACACGCGACTTCCTGATCGAATATGAGATGCGGGGGAGCGAAGTCACCGAACAAATCCTGGATATCGATTCCGCAGGAAAAGCACGGATATGGGAAGCCTTGATGATTAATAACCGGCCGGAAAACCGCGTGTATCGCTATAATTTCTTTTTTGACAATTGTGCGACAAGACCCGCCGCCATTATCGAAAATCAGACAGATGGAAAAATAGATTATGATGCACCATTCAAGCAGCAGACGTTCCGCGATCTCATCAACTATTGTACACGTAACAGACCTTGGCTTACGTTCGGGTGTGACCTGGCACTTGGCAGCCCGACCGACCGGATCGCGACTCCCCATGAAATGATGTTCCTACCGCCCTACTTGAAAGAAGCGTTCGGCACTGCAACCATTACCGGCGCAGACGGTTCCCGGAAAAAATTGGTAAGTTCAACCAAAACATTGGTAAACGGGCTTGCCGATGAAGAAAGACCGGACACGGGTTTCTTTACGCCACTTGTCAGCTGTTGGGCCTTTTTCCTGGTCGTGTTGGCTGTCACGTTCATAGAATGGCGTCGCAAATCTTATTTCAGGATTGTCGATTGCCTCTTGTTTCTCATCGCCGGAATAGCAGGAATCGTACTGTTTTTCCTGAGTTTCGTTTCGACACATCCATGTGTTTGCCCGAACTGGAATATTATCTGGTTGCAACCTTTTGACTTGGCAGCTGTTATTTTGTTTACAGTAAAAAAGTTAAGAAAGGCCGCATATTATTATCATTTTATTAACTTTGCGGCGCTTACGCTGATGCTGGCTGGCTGGCATTTCATTCCGCAGCATTTAAATACAGCATTTATCCCGCTGGTAATGAGCATTTGGCTCCGTTCGGGATATGGCGTTTACAGAAAAATATGGAACATCGGGTACGGAAAATATTAACATCGCTTATCGCAATTCTGGCAGCAACCAATCTGGAGGCTCAACAAAGCACGCCCAAATTGGTCGTGTGCATCACCGTCGACCAGTTGCGGGGCGATTATATAGAATACTTTTATAATACATTCGGCGAACGCGGTTTCAAGCGGTTGATGAATGAAGGACTGGTGTATAACAACATCCGGTTCGAATTCTCTGACATCGACGAAGCCAGTGCCTTTGCCACCCTATTTACCGGAAGTAATCCTAATTTCAGCGGAATATCAGGAAAGAATATCTACGATTTTGACAAGGAAAAAGAGGTTTCGGTCTTATATGATCCGGACTATATCGGCAATTATACGAAAGAACATTATTCTCCCCGGAAACTGATCAGCTCCACGATCGGAGATGAACTGAAAATCGCTTCCAAAGGCAGAAGTGACGTATATGCCATTGCTCCCAACCCCGAAAGTGCGATCCTTTCTGCCGGACATGCGGCAAACGGTGCTTTTTGGATGGACGATTACAACGGCAAATGGGCGACAACGACCTACTACAAAGGGCTTCCTTGGTATGTGGACCGCTACAACAACGGCCCGGAATCCCTGTCGGCCCGTTTGGAGCAGATGGCTTGGACACCGTCTTTGTCACCGGACAAGTTCAACGCATTCCCATACGTATTAGACGAGATACCTTTCAAATACACATTCAAAGAAAATACGAACGAGTGTTTCTTCAACCTGAAGACCTCTCCTTTTATCAATAAGGAAATCAATCGCTTGGCGCTTCAGTTCCTCGAATACGGGGCTTTCGGTACACGTTCCTGTCCGGATATGCTTGCCATCACTTATTATGCAGGCAACTATCGTGGCAATATGCATAAGGAATATACCCGCGAGATACAAGACACCTATTATCAGTTGGACAAGGATCTGGAACAGTTGTTGGACAAGATCGACAAGAAGGTCGGACTGAGCAACACGCTGATCGTATTTACCGGTTCGGGATATTATAAGAGTGAAGAAGAATATCCTGACGGCATGCAGTTGACGAATGGCGAATTCCATCCGAAACGTTGCGTCGCATTGCTCAATATGTATCTGATGGCTATTTACGGTCAACATACAAGTTGGGTAAAAGGATTCTATAACAATCAGATCTACCTGAACCGCAAAGCGATAGAAGACGCAAAGCTGGAACTGGCTGTCATACAAGAAAAGGCTGCCGAATTCCTGCGCGAATTCAGCGGCGTACAGTTTGTAGCGACCGAAAACGTCCTTCGTACGGGTAACTGGAACGAAAAGACTTCCAAATACCTGCACGGTACACACCTTTCAAGTCGTGGTGACCTGATCATCGAGTTGCAGCCCGGATGGACTATCAACAATGACGATCCGAAAGCAAAAGTAAAAGTAATACGAAATAATGCAGTTATAACCCCGCTGGTATTTATGGGTAACGGTATCAAACCGGAACACATCTACCGCGAAGTAAAAGCCACAGAAGTAGCCCCTACGGTAACCCATGTGCTGAGGATCAGGCCACCCAATGCATCCCTCAGTCTGCCGTTGAGGGAATTGACAATTGACAATGGACAATTGACAATTTCATCTAAATAAATATCCATTGGTATATAATTAAAACAAAATAAACATAGTAACCATCCAATTGATAGAGCCAATTGCATTGTCAATTGTCAATTTAATAAGTTATGGGATTTAATGAATTTATGACGAAGCTGTTCGGCAATAAGTCGCAGCGTGACCTGAAAGAAATTACCCCGTATGTGGATAAGATTAAGGCCGTATATCCGTCAATCCAAAAGCTCTCGAACGACGAGCTTCGTGCAAAAACTGATGAAATCAAACAGCGTATTCAAGATTATGTAGCCGATGAACGCGCAAAAGTGGAAGAACTGCGCAAAGGTATCGACAACAAGGAACTGGAAGAACGTGAAGCGATCTGGGCCGAAGTAGACAAAATCGAAAAGAACATCACGGATAAGATGGAAGTGGTATTGGAAGAATCCCTTCCCGAAGTATTCTCCATCATGAAAGATACGGCCCGCCGTTTTTCCGAAAACGAAACAATCGAAGTAACGGCAAATGACTTCGACCGTAATCTGGCTACCAAATACGACTTTGTGGAAATCGACGGCGATAAGGCTCTCTATCACAACCATTGGGTTGCAGGTGGTAACGAAATCACCTGGGATATGGTCCACTACGACGTACAGTTGTTCGGTGGTGTCGTACTGCACAAAGGTAAGATTGCTGAAATGGCGACCGGTGAAGGTAAAACATTGGTGGCTACCCTGCCTGTATTCCTCAACGCATTGACTCGCAACGGTGTACATGTGGTAACCGTAAATGACTATTTGTCAAAACGTGACTCGGAATGGATGGGCCCGTTATATATGTTTCACGGATTGTCGGTAGACTGTATCGACAAGCATCAGCCGAACTCCGACGCCCGCCGTGCTGCTTACAATGCCGACATCACGTTCGGTACGAACAACGAATTCGGTTTCGACTACTTGCGTGACAATATGGCGATCAGCCCAAACGACCTGGTACAGCGCAAACACAACTATGCCATTGTCGATGAGGTCGACTCCGTGTTGATCGACGATGCCCGTACACCGTTGATTATTTCCGGTCCGATCCCCCGCGGTGAAGAGCAGTTGTTCGAACAGTTCCGCCCGAATGTGGAAGTAGTCGTAAACGCACAGAAAGACCTTTGTTCCAAGATGCTGATCGAAGCCAAGAAAAAAATGGCAAGCAGCGATCAGAAAGAGGTAGAAGAAGGTTCTATCCAGCTGTACCGTTCCTTCAAGGGATATCCGCGTAACAAGGCGCTGATCAAATTCCTGAGCGAGCAAGGCGTAAAAGCCCAGATGTTGAAGACGGAAGAATACTTCATGTCTGAAAACATGCGTCATATGCACGAAGCGACAGACGAACTGTACTTCGTAATCGACGAAAAGAATAACAGTATCGAACTGACCGATAAAGGTATCGACTTGCTGACAGGTAAGACCGACGACCCGACATTCTTCGTATTGCCGGATATCACTTCCCAGCTTTCCGAACTTGAACATATTCAGAACGAAGAAGAAAAACAAGCCAAGAAAGACGAATTGCTGGCCAACTATTCCGTCAAGAGCGAACGCGTACATACGATCAACCAATTGCTGAAAGCTTACACCTTGTTCGAGAAAGACGACGAATATGTCGTGATGGACAACAAGGTCATGATCGTTGATGAACAAACGGGCCGTATCATGGATGGACGCCGCTATTCCGACGGTCTGCATCAGGCTATCGAAGCAAAAGAACGTGTGAAGGTGGAAGCCGCTACACAGACATTTGCAACCATCACTTTGCAGAACTACTTCCGCATGTATCACAAGCTGTCAGGTATGACCGGTACGGCTGAAACGGAAGCCGGCGAATTCTGGGACATCTATAAACTGGATGTTGTCGTAATCCCGACCAACCGCCCGATCGCCCGTAACGATATGAACGACCGCATCTACAAGACGAAGCGTGAAAAATACAACGCCGTAATCGAAGAGATCGTCCAACTGACCGAAGCAGGACGCCCGGTACTGGTAGGTACGACATCCGTCGAAATCTCCGAATTGTTGAGTCGTATGCTTACCATGCGTAAGATCAAACATAACGTCTTGAATGCGAAGTTGCACCAGAAAGAAGCTGAAATCGTAGCGACTGCCGGACAGAGCAGTACGGTGACGATCGCCACCAACATGGCCGGTCGTGGTACCGACATCAAGCTGTCTCAAGAAGTAAAAGCTGCCGGCGGTTTGGCCATCATCGGTACGGAACGTCACGAAAGCCGCCGTGTAGACCGCCAGTTACGTGGTCGCGCCGGACGTCAGGGTGACCCGGGTTCTTCCGTATTCTTCGTTTCTCTGGAAGACGATTTGATGCGTCTGTTCGCATCCGAGAAGATCGCCGGACTGATGGATAAATTAGGATTCAAGGAAGGTGAAGTATTGGAACACAGCATGCTCAGCAAATCTGTTGAACGTGCCCAGAAGAAGGTGGAAGAAAATAACTTCGGTATCCGTAAACGTCTGTTGGAATATGACGACGTGATGAACTCGCAACGTAACGTAATCTATACCCGCCGTCGTCACGCCCTGATGGGAGAACGTATCGGTCTGGACGTATTGAATACGATTTATGACACTTCCGTTGCAATCGTCGACCAACATGCCGATGGCGACTACGAAGGTTTCAAGTTGGAATTGTTCAAGACTTTCGCAATGGAATGTCCGTTCACGGAAGAAGAATTCAAGAGCGGCAAAGCCGACAAGCTGGCCGATAAACTGTTCGACGAAGCGCTGCAACTGTTCAAACGCCGTATGGAACGTATGACTCAAGTTGCCAATCCGGTGATCAAACAGGTTTACGAACATCAGGGTGCAATGTATGAAAACATCATGATCCCTATTACGGACGGTAAACGCATGTATAATGTTTCCTGCAACTTGAAAGAGGCTTACGAAACAGAAAGCAAAGCTATCACGAAAGCATTCCAGAAATCGATCGTCCTGCATACAATCGACGAAGCCTGGAAAGAACATTTGCGTGAGATGGACGAACTGCGTCACTCGGTACAGAACGCCAGCTACGAAAACAAAGATCCTCTGTTGATCTACAAGCTGGAATCTTACAACCTGTTCAAAAACATGGTGGATATGATGAACCGTAAGACTGCTGCCGTCCTGATGCGCGGTCAGATCCCTGTTCGCGAAGAACCGACTGAAGAAGAAAAGCAGGCTATGGCGGCCCGTCAGGCTGCGATGGAAGAAGCTGCTCGTCAGCGTATCGCTATCCAAAGAGCAGAAGCCGAACGCCGTCAGGACATGAGTAAATATCGTGCTGAAAAGACCGATATTTCCGGTAACAACGATCCGGAAGAACGTGCCCCGCAACAACCGCGCCAAGAACCGGTTCGCGCCGAAAAACGCGTAGGCCGCAACGATCCCTGTCCCTGCGGAAGCGGTAAGAAATATAAGAATTGTCACGGACAAGGTTTATAATCCTATCCGGCAACATGAAAAACGAAAGCGGCCCCGAAAAGGTCGCTTTCGTTTTCTTTATAAATCTAAAAAAACACAAAATCCTTTGTCCCTTACAATACACTTGTTACCTTAGTCGAACTAATTTAAATATTACATTTAATCACCATGAAGAAAATTATCTTATTACTGGCTTTTTGCCTGAGTGTAGGCAATTTATTCGCACAAGATGCGAACGCAGACAAACTGCGCGAAGAAGGGGACGCAGCCATGACTGCAAAAAACTATCCCGAAGTTGTAGCAAAGTACAGCGAATACTTAAAACTTACGAACTATGAAGATGAAAGCCGCGTCTTTAACTGTGCATTTGCAGCTTACAATGCTAAAAAGTATGACGATGCCATCAAATTCTACGACATGGCCATTCAAAAGGGCTATAAGACAGACGACGCTTATGTAGGCAAAGCTATGTCTTTGCGTAGCCAGGACAAAGCAGCCGATTTTACAGCAACAGTCGAAGCAGGTCTGAAAGCTAATGCCCAGAACGCAAATCTCGAAAAACTTCTGTATGCTTATTGCATGAAGAAAGGACAGGCTGCCCAGAAAGCAGGTAAGACTGAAGAAGCGGAAGAACTGTTTAAAGACGTATTAGTTGTAGGTAACGCCAAATATAAAGGTAACGCCCTTTACAGCCTCGGCGTTATGTTCTACAATGCAGGTGCAAAAATCCTGGCAGATGCCAACCCGATCGCAACATCCGATCCTGATAAATACGCAGCTGAAAAGAAAAAAGCAGATGCTCAAATGGCAAAAGCCAAAGGTTACCTGGAGCAGGCAATCGCTCTGAACGCAGCCGATGCCAATTCTAAAAAGATTCTGGATGCTATCAATGCAGCCAAATAAGCAAGACGGATAACAAAACGGATGCAATCCTCCAAAAGACAGGACATCCGGTTTAAGGGTGCTAACCCTATGCCTTACGACTGCTAACCCATAGGGTTACGACCGCTAAAGCATAGGGTTTTCATCATAATTGCACTTACTTGCAAACTCCAATCCTTATTCGAATAAAATCCTGAACCGCGTCAATCCATCCGCATACGTCCTGAGGGAAAAGGAACAGTTGTGTTTTTGGAGAACTTCACGGATAAATATCAAGCCGATGCCCTGGCCACCACGTTTAGTCGAAAAGAAAGGGCTGAACAGCTTGGCCTCCGTTTCCTTGTCAATGCCTTTGCCAGTGTCGGCAATCTCTAGACAGACCGGATTACGGGAGGTACGGATATAAATCTCACCATCATGGTCGATCGATTCGGAAGCGTTCTTGATGATGTTGACCAACACCTGTTCAAAGAGTGAATTGTCCAGATTGACAATCGGCGAAACAGGGTCCAGATCCATCACGATCCGGATATTCCGGTTCAGGCAAATCGTTTCCATAAAACGTTTGCACGAAAAGACAACTGCATTCAGCGGCTGTGTCTTGGCTTGAGGTTCCGGTATGCGAACCACGTCTGCAAACTTCGTGATAAAATGACTCATACTATAACAACGCTCTATCGAAACACGCAGGACTTCACAAATATCTTCTGTGTCCTGCATCTCGCTGAAGGTCGCCTCAAGCGTGTCCAATGTGGAAGTAATACCGGCAGTCGTGTTGTTCACCTCATGAGCAATCATACGGATCACCTTCTCATACGCTTTCTTTTCGGCCTTAAAGACCTCCTGCGTCAACATTTCCACCAAATAGAAAGAATGATGGAAGCCACGATCCACAAACGATGAATGCGTACATTTATATATATTGGCATCGTTCAGGCGGACTGTCTGCGAATCGTATAAGGGGATCGGCTCCAACTCCGCCGCCAAAGGTGAATCCAGTTCCGACAGGCGCTTGCCCACGATATCCGGCAAGGAAGGAACTCCCAGCATCTTATGAGCCGCCGGATTGACCGAAAGGACTTCCTTATCAAGGTTCAACATAATCACCCCCATCGGCGAGGCATTGATCAGCAAATCCAGGAAATGGTTCTGTTCCCTTAGATGCAAGCGTTCGTTCTTCAACTGTTCCATCATCTTGTTGAAAATATCGACAATACGATCCGCCTCCTTCTGTCCCACACGACTCAGACGGGAACTGAAATCCTGCTCCTTCAACAAATCCATACCATTCCCTATAATCGTAAGAGGCTTAATGATACGACTATAGAACACAAACAAATAGATGATTGTCAGGATCACGATCCCTTCCACGAAAAAGAACATAAAAGACGACTCCGCATAGAAAGCATGATAGGTAATAATCGCCAATACAGACAACAGCAATGCAGTCAATATCCAAAACAATCCTTTTATTCTCATCAGTCGGGGCGATTTATTTGTCTACAGGAATATCATATTTCTCAAGACGGCGGTACAGGGCCGCCCGACTGATACCGAGTGCCATGGCAGCGTGTGAAAGATTACCGGCATGTGTTTTCAGCGCCTGGAGAATCGTTTGCTTTTCCAACTCATCCAATGTCAGGCCTTCAAACGAAGGAGCCCCTTCAGCCTTTGCCGACAATGTCGTATGAAGACACTGGCCCTCGAAGTCAGAGGCCTCCAAAACAGCCTTGCCCGATACCAGTATCGTCCGCTCCACCAAATTCTTCAACTCACGGATATTACCCGGATAAGGCAGTTTTTGCAGGAAGGTCAAAGCTTCGGATGAAAAACGGACAGTAGGCAAGCCGTTTATCTCTGATTGTTTATCGGCAAAATAACGTGCCAACAAAGGGATATCATCTTTACGATCGCGAAGCGCAGGCAGATGAACAGTTATTAGGTTGATACGATAAAACAAATCTTCCCGGAACATGCGTTCAGCCACCATTTCGCGCAAGTTGCGGTTTGTCGCACTAACCACACGGATATCGACTTTGCGAGGACGGCTATCACCCAAAACCTCGAATGTCTGGTCTTGCAGGACACGTAGCAGCTTTACCTGGCAGGACAGTTCGAGATCACCGATCTCGTCAAGAAAGATCGTCCCCTTGTTTGCCATCTCGAAACGTCCGGTACGGTCGATGTAAGCGTCAGTAAACGCTCCTTTCTTATGCCCGAACATCTCGCTCTCGAAAAGACTTTGTGAAAGCCCGCCGAGGTTGACCTTTACAAACGGCTCTTTCGTACGAGGGCTGTTCGTATGGATCGCCTCGGCAATCAGCTCCTTCCCTGTTCCGCTCTCGCCGGTTATCAGAACGGAAGCGTTGGTCGGAGCAATCCGGGAAACCGTCCCCAACACATCCATCAACGGGGCACTCTGGCCAATGATCTTATCAAAATGAAATTTATTATCGGCATCCAAGCGGTTCAAAGGTGTTTCCAGTTCCTTCTTCTGTTCGCTCAGTTCGATTGCCGTACGGATGGATTTCAGCAGAACGAGATTGTTCCAAGGCTTGGTCACAAAATCAAAAGCTCCTGCCTGCATCCCCTGCACGGCAAGCGAAATGGATCCCCATGCCGTCATCAGGATAACCGGGACGTCAGGCTGGAAAATCTTCACCTGCTTCAGCAGTTGTATCCCCTCTTCACCGGTCGTAGTCAGTGTAAAGTTCATATCCATCAGGATCAACTGTGGCACCATCCGGCGTACAACAGCCAATGCCTCTTCCGGTCCCGGAACAGCTTCCGGCTCGAACCCGGCCCGTTTCAACAAGAAAGTTAACGAAGAACGAACGGCTGCATCATCGTCTATTATCAGGATCATTGATGTATGATTTCAAATTTATGATTTATGATTTGCAAATTTATGGAATTTAATCGATCATCGCCTTACGATCTTCTCAAATTCCACATCAAGAGTCCGGTCATTGATAAAATCATAAAGGGTGACACTTCGTATATTGTAATAGTAGTTCCAATAGTCGTACAACTCCTGGATATGCTTCTGTTTAGCCTCATCCTTCGATTGTTGCGCGTCGTTCAGGTCCAAAATATTGATCTTACCGATCATGAATGTCTCGATAGAGGTCTTGTAGCGCTTCTCAGCAATCGCATCGGCTTCCTGAGCGATCTCCAACTGAGCGGCCTGGTTATTAAAGTTTTCCACCAACAAAAAAATATCCTGGTTAAAACTGATCTCCTCCTGACGGATCTTGGATAAAGTCACATCTCGGTTAGATTCGGCAACTTTCACTTTTCCCCGGCGCTTGCCCCAATCGAGGATCGGGATCGTCATGCCGACTTCCACCACCTGATTTCCCTTTAATCGGTTATAGGCGGAATCGAACGTATGATCTTTTCCTGTATAACCGATCGTGGCGAAAAGATTGATACTGCGACGATTTCCTTTGGCTGTCGCCACCTCATAATCAGCTTCCAGCTGGCGACGGCGAATATTCTTGGCGAACGAATTGTTTTCCTGCGCTTTTTGCAACACTACCTCATACATCATCCGTAAAGAAGGGGCAGACTCCGGCAGGATCGGCTCGATCACTTCCTGTTCGCTCAACCCCAAAAAAGCGCGGAGCTGAAACATATTGGCATTTAGACCGGATTGTGCCTCGGTCAGCTTCCCCTTCATCTGCAAGGCAGACAGCTTCAACTGCATCAGTTCGCTTTCGGAGATATGACCGATCTTACGCTTGGCAACCGCTATCTCGTACAACTTATCGGCATTTTCAAGGTTCTGCCTGGCAATTTGCAAGTTTTCATTTGCCAGCAGCAGGTTGAAAAAATAGCCGATCGTGTTGATCGTCACTCCTTCCACACTCTCGATATAAGCGGCTTTCGCTTCCTGATAACGGACAGGCTCGATGCGCCTTTTCCATTTCTGGTCGTTCACACCGAAAATCGGCTGCGTAAGCGTCAACCCGATAGGTACGCTCATATATTCGTTGAAAGCCCCCTTCCCCAACTGCCGGTTAAAATCGAGAGAAGAGTTCAACGATATCTTACCACCTGTCAAGGCTATATTCTGATCGATCGAAATCTCTCCGTTCAGGCCGAGCGAATTGTTTTGGACAAAAGTGTACGAACCGTCGGACTGCTGGTATTTAGTATACTGTTTACTGTAGGCTGGAAGCGTTCCCTTGAAGTTGATCTCCGGCAACTGGTCGGCAATATGCGTACGGTATTCCCAATAAGCAGTCTTCAGCTCGTTCAAGGCCACTGCTGCATCCACCGATTGCATTTGCGCCAAGTTGATCGCTTCTTTTAGAGTCAGCCTGACAGTATCTTGTTCCTGTGCCTGCAATCCGGTACCCGACAACAGAATAGAAATGATGGCTATATAGATCTTTTTCATCGTAATAAATGTTTTGACTTTCCGTTGGCAAAAGTTATGCCAAAAAGATATATAACTGATTGTCTGTAACATGTCCAAAACAATAGTGTCCGAAAATGAACAGTGTGTCCGTTTTTGAAGTATTATTCATATCTTTGTCCCGTTCTCTCAAAACAATAAATAATATGAAAAACAGCGGCTTCACTTTTCGTAAACGACTGGCCAGTTTCCGGTATGCTTTTAATGGCATCCGTTTATTGATACAAAAAGAGCACAATGCATGGATACATTGTTTTGCTACTATTTGCGTGATTATAGCCGGCTTTTCTTTCGGTTTATCCCAAACAGAATGGATGGCGGTCGTGATCGTAATCGGAGCCGTATTATCGGCCGAAGCAATCAATTCATCCATTGAATCATTGGCAGATTTGGTCTCACCCGAATACAACGAAGCAATAAAAAAAACGAAAGACCTCGCAGCAGGAGCCGTTTTAATTATGGCAATAGCGGCTGCCATAGTCGGATCGATTATTTTTTTTCCTAAACTGGGATTCTGAATGACTATTTAAAAGAATAATCCTTTATTTCATTGTTTTACAATTCTCTTTGTTTATATTTGTGCCATTATTAATTAAAAATTAAAACAGGAGATTATGGCACGCACAGTAAATTATTCGAAAAGAGCGGAGAAAATTAAAGAAATGATTGACGATTTAGTAAAGGAAATGGGACATTCTCCACACAGAATGGCTAAAAAAGACAAAATCAAACTCATCGATATTGACTTTGAAAATATTGACGTTGTAACACTAATGCAGGTACAGGCACGCATCAGCCGCCTTATTCTTGAAAAAAGTAAATAACGTAAACAAGACATATCTATAAATGAAACGAATTCTTACCCTGATTTTCGTATTATTCGTTTGTTTATCGGGAAAAGCGCAAGAAGTTGAGATAAGCGGAAGTCGCAAGGCTGTCCGTACATCGGGTGATGTGTTGGCGTTCATAACGCCTGTAGCGAGCCTGACTACCGTGTTGGTATTGCAGGATTGGCAAGGATTGAAGCAAGGCGCTTTGGCAGGAGTTTCGACTATAGGTATGACATACGCTTTGAAATATCTGATTAAGAAAGAGCGGCCGGACGGTAGCGACAAACATTCGTTTCCTTCTATGCATACCTCGGTTTCATTTACGGGAGCTGCGTTCATCCAACGGCGCTATGGCTGGAAATGGGGAATTCCGGCTTATGCGATTGCCTCATATGTAGGATGGAGCCGGACATATGCCAAGAAGCACGACTGGTGGGACGTAGTGGCGGGAGCTGCTCTCGGAGCTGGAAGCGCCTACATTTTTACCCGTCCGTTTGCTACGAAGCATAACCTGTCTATCAGCCCTGTTGCGAGCGATAAACACTTCGGCATATATGCATCCATGACATTTTAGAAGTTTAAGCCCGGTCTCGCAATCCCTGCGAAATCGGGCCTTTCTTTGTTAAACAAATAGTGTTATTCCGTTTTACATTACCTGCCGCCCATCGAAGAAACGTACCGTACGACTTGTCTGTTTTGCCTGCTCCTCGTTGTGGGTAACCATGACAATGGTACGACCGTCTTCCTTGTTCAGCTTGTGGAGTAATTCCATGACTTCAGCTCCCATCTTGGAGTCCAGGTTACCGGTCGGCTCATCGGCGAGGATGATGTCAGGGTTGCCGACAATGGCACGTGCGATGGCGACACGCTGGCACTGGCCGCCAGAGAGCTGCGTCGGGAAGTGGCGCATACGGTGAGAAAGGCCGACCTTTTCGAGTACGGCTTCAGCTGCGGCACGGCGCTCCTTGGCACTGACCTTGCGGTAGAGAAGGGGCAGTTCGACATTATCAAGCACGTTTAGCGAATTAATCAGGTGGAAAGACTGGAAAACGAAGCCTAGCTTTTGGTTACGGAACTCGGCTAGTTGCTTGTCGTTCATATTGATTGTGTTGACTCCGGCAATCTCGACTGTACCGTAGGTCGGGGCATCCAGTAGCCCGATGATGTTCAGCAGTGTAGATTTACCGCAACCGGAAGGCCCCATGATACTCAGGAATTCTCCTCTATCGACCGTCAGGTTCACGTTCTCCAGGGCTACCGTTTCAATTTCTTTCGTCCGGTAGATCTTCTCAAGATTTGTAAGTGTTATCATAATCGTTATTGTTTGTTGTGGACAGGGTTGAGGCTGCCCGTTGTTATTATATTCTTCGTATATACTTCCAACTGGCAAATTGCATACCAAAGAAGTAAATAGCTATTAATCAATTATTATACAAAACAAAAGATGTCCGATATTGAACACATTGTCCGTTTTGTCATCATTCATAATGCAATGCCTCCGCCGGCGCCAACCGTATCGCCTTACGTACCGGAAACCAGACACCTATACAGATCATGGCACCCATCAGAAGATAGGTGAAACTGAAAGTCATGAGGAAACGCATAAATGTAAGTGGTTGGCGGTAAGAATCGAGCTGGTCCATATAAGCCATATTAAAGGCGAAGATGACTAGCAAGGGCAATGTCAAGACAAGTAAACAAAGTCCCTCGGTATACATATAGCGTTCCAGCGTGATACGGTGAGCCCCCAAAGCCATCCGGAGACCGATCTCGCCTTTTCGGTTCTGCATACGAAGCCAGAAAGTGCCGATGATACCAAAAAAGACATTTACCAGCATAAAGGCCATCAAGGACATCTTGTTATTCGCCTCCCGTTCTTTCCAACTCAGTTGCTGTTCACGGAAAGAAGAGATCGGGGTAATGCCGTAGACATAGAGATTGTTGACCCTCAACCTCTCTCCCATTCCATCCAAGAACAGGTTCATCTCGTTCTGCGTATAAGAACGTTTCATCCGGACACAAAACTCGGCACTACTGGCACCGAAGCTGCTGATGGTTGAATTGTAAGTTTCACCTTCCAAACACTGGAAATAAGAGGCTTCGGAACGCTCATACTCATTCGTTCGGATGGAAGTGGAAACCGCTGCGATCTCAGACGACAGATCATGACCGCCATGATACACACGACGGCCGACAATATCCGGAGCACCATGATAGAAACCTTCCGCCATTTCCGGTGTGATCACAATCACGTTATGCCGCCCTACGACCTTATCATACACCGGTTCCCCATCAACTGTCCGGATACGGAAAAGACGGAAATATTCCGGTGTGACGTTGCGCATCTGGAATGACTCCATATGAGCCGCATAGATAGTGTCGCCATCCACAGGCTTGACTTCCCGCCATGAATTACCACTCGAATAGGGACAGGAATAGAAAGTGACGCAAACGTCCTCCACCTCCGGGTTCTGACGGATCTGAGTCATCAACTGCGTCAGATCTTCCGGGTCGGACGAATGGTAAAGAGAATCGGGCACGTAACCTGGTGCCTTCACATCCAAATTACTTAACTTAAAACGCCATACATTTCCGATATCGAAGCCTAAAGGAGCATGATAGGTCCGGTAATCCACCCAGAACGTATCTACCATCATCCAGAGCACTGCTGCCACTACCAACAACTCCGCAAATATCCAGCCGTTGCTACGACGCTGGTTCCACATTATCTTTAAAATATGTTTGATCATTATATTGGGTTTATTTATTGTTTAACGCATCCACAATCTGTTCACGGGAGATCCGGATTGCCGGAAGGCCGGCACTCAGCAAGTTCAACAGCAGGGTGAAAAAGAGGGCAGCAACGAACAGGATAGGCTTGAAAAGCATCTCGAAGGTAACCGCCGTTTCCTTTGTCAAAAGAAACGACTTGCAAAGTTGAAGCAAAATTACAGACAGGACGATCCCGATCAAGCCCCCGATCAAGGTGATGATCAGATTCTCGCATAAGACCTGTGTCAGCAGACGTCCTTTCGTCGCTCCAAACGCTTTACGAAGCCCCATCTCGGAACGGCGTTTCTGGACGGATGACTGGACGACACCTGTCAGATTCAAGGTTGGTACCAACAGCAGGAACAACAACAAAGGAGCCGTTTGCGTCAAATATTCTTTCCATCCCTTCAATATACCTCCGTTCACATCGTTCGATCCCAATGCCACGTCCAATCGAGAGAACACGAAGTTCATCCCTAAGACAAACTCACGACCGGTAGCATTATAACGGCTGACCGCTTGCTTGATTTCCGTACGGATCGCATCAAAATCGCTCGCCGAACGAGCCAGGATAACCCCTTGGAAACTACCGCAGACACCTCCGCACGACATACTGTTCACATAATTCGTATTGCTGGTATAAGGAGCCCAAACATCTGCGTAAGCACTATTAGCTGCTCGCGTCGGAGCTTCCACCACTCCCGTTATGGTATACGGCACATATCCCATCAACACCTCTTTCCCGATCGGGTCTTCCGATCCGAAAAGCTTACGAGCCAACGTATTTGTAATGACCGCACAAGGCAGGCCTGAACTGAAATCCGCCTCCGTAAACGGTTTGCCGGAAATGAAGCGAAAATCAAAGACCTTCCAGAAACCGGGATCGGTATACTTTATCACATATTCCTCAAACAACTGACGGTTCGGCAACGAGACAATCGCTCTGTTGCTCGCTATCGCCGTCACCGCTTCGGGTGTTTGAAGCGGATAAAGACATTCCTTCACGACACCATCGGACATAGCGGTCGAATTCCGGTCTCCACTATTCCGTGAATCCGCTCGTATTCCCATGATATAAAGCATTCTACCACGGTTCGACTCCGGACGAAAACCGACCAGCTTGATTTGGAACTGGAGGATCACCACCAATATCATCGCGATTGAAAGCGCCGTTCCAAGGATCGAGATCACACTGGTGAGGCGATTCTCCTTCAACATCTGGATGGCTTGTTTAAAATACTGTTTGAACATATTCCTCGTTATTTATTATTCATAATGTAAAGCCTCTGCCGGATTCATCTTCGCAATCCTGCGTGCCGGGAACCAGATACCGACCCAGATCATACCGGCCAGCAACAGGAACGCACCACCGAAGGTGACAAGGAAGCGCCACCCCGAATAGGCCATCCGTCCCGTATCGGGCAAATCGAAATAGAGTATATTGACAATGAAGACCAGCACCAACGGTACCGTAAAGGCCAACAGCGAAAGCCCCTCCACATCAAGATAGCGCTTTAAGATACCCTGCGAAGCCCCCAATGCCGACCGTAACCCTAGTTCGCCCCGGCGGTATTGCGTCCGCAGCCAGAAGGTGCCGACGATGCCAAAGAAGACGTTCACCAGCATGAAGCCGACCAAAGCCGTTTTCTTCTTCAAATTGTCCAACCGCCCTTTCAGGATCACAGGACGCTGCTCTTCCAACGGGATCACGCAAGAGACATACAGGTTGTTCACTTCCAGTCGCTCGCCCATCTTGCCTAAGAAGGCATCCATCTCATCCGCCTTGAAACCATTCTTCATGCGGACGAGGCAATCCATGTTTTCTGCTTTCCTCCGAGAGACCCACTCGGCCACCTCTTCATCCGTGCGCATCAACTGGTAAAAGCAAGGGGTACTCACCTTGAACTCGTTCTGGCGGATAGGGGAAGTAACTGCGGCAATCGTTTCCGTCTCCGTGCTTTTGGCAAACCATTTGAGCTGCTTACCGACACAAGATTCCCCTTCAAACAACTCCTTTTCAAAATCAGAAGAAACAGCCAGAGTGCCCACGTTCTTCTCCACCACCGGGCGCAACTGATGCCCTTCCCGGTCTTTGATCCGCAACACATCGAAATAGGGAAGTGTCACCTCGAAGCATTGGTAATAGTTGGCTTTCACGCTCGTATCGGCATCCGCCCGCACCCGTTGCGACCACATGTTGCTCCAGGTGTAAGGGCAAGAAGTACTCGCCACGCAAATCTCGTCCACCTCCTCCGCCCGGCGGATGTTCTCCACCAAACGGATCAAGTCTTCCCCTTCCGATGTCGCCAGCAGCGAATCCGGTTGGTAACCCGGTATGCCGGCCGATTTCTTTCCTATGTTTATCTTATACACATTCGTGATATCGAAGCCCAACGGTTGCCGATAGATATACCAACTAACCAACATCGAGTCCATCATCGCCCAAAGCCCCCCGAACACCAGCAGCAGTTCCAGGAATATCCAGCCATTGCTGCCCCGCTGGTTCCAAATCATTTTCCATATATGCTTGACCATATCTCTTTTCCTCCTTTATTTAGTAAACTCTTCCCCATCTTTCAATGCAACCACGATCTTCTGCCGGGCAATCCGCAAAGCCGGAATACCGGCAGACAACAAGTTCAGCAACAAGCAAAACAGCAAAGCCGCTCCGAATGCCATCGGCTGGAACAACATCTCTCCACTCAAAGCCGTGTTCGTGCTCTCCAGCAAGAAATCCTTGCCTAACGAGAAGAACAACAGGGATAGCCCGCATCCAACGACTCCACCGATCAACGTCGTCAGGCCGTTTTCATACAACACCTGGCACAACAGGGTTCCGGTCGTCGCCCCGAACGCCTTGCGCACCCCCATCTCTGCCCGCCGTTTCTGTACGGCAGACTGCGTCACGCCCAAAAGATTAAGAGCTGGGACAAACAACAGGAAGAGCAACAACGCCCCGGTCTCCAACAAGTAATCCTTCAACGCCACATGCGCTTGTCCCTGGGAACCGATCGCCACATCCAACCGGGAGATGGGATTCCCCATGAAGTTGATCTTGTTATCCTGCTTCATCCCGTTATAACGTTCAACCTGCCGGTCCAACTCCTGCCGGATGGCCCTAAAGTCTCCCTTCTTCCTTGCCAAGAGGCAAACCGAGAAAGAACCAGCCATATTCTCTTTTATCGTATTGGCCAAAAGAACCCGATCGGTCGTATAAGGCACCCAAACAGACGCGAAAGCCGTATCAGCAGCCCGGCTGGCATCTTCCACCACCCCGCAAATCGTATAGGCAGCCATGTCGATGATTACGCTCTTCCCTACCACCTCCGTCGAGCCATAGAGCTTGCGTGCCACGCTTTCCGAGACGACCGCGACAGGAATGGCCGAATCGAAGTCCGCCTGCGTGAACGGTTTCCCCGACACGAAGCGGAAAGAGAAGACCTGCCAGAAGCCAGGATCGGTATATTTGATCTCATACCCCTTGTACATCCGCTTGCCCGGAATGGACAACGGCTTCAACTGCAACGCATAACCAGAGACGGCTTCCGGTATCTGCAACGTATAGAAACATTCCTTCACCGCCTCGGCCGACATATTCCCCCGGTTCCAACCATTGTCGGACCGGACTTCCGTCCCACCGTCCACATACATCATCCGGTCACGATTGTTCTCCGGATAAAAGCTGGCAAACTGTACCTGGAACACCAGGACCACTACCATGATCATAGCGATGGAAATGGCTGTACCCGCTATGGAAATCACGCTGACGAACCGGTTCTCTTTCAGCATGTATAACGCTTGCTTCAAATATTGTTTTACCATAAAGCCAATTATTTTTGATCAGTCCTCTATTTTCAATTTGTTCTTGTCCTTATAAGCGTTCATGTCCGAGACAACGACCTGATCACCTTCCTGCAGGCCACTAACCACTTCTACATATTCGAAATTACTGTCTCCCAACTGTACTTTGCGTTTCAACAACTGGTCTCCGTTTACGACAAAGAGTTCGTATTCTCCTTTTCCTACATAATAAGAGGAGTTGGCAATGCGAAGCACATCATCCTTCACGGCATTCATCACATAGATATCGGTCTTCAAACCGGAACGGAGACGTTTATGATTGTCTTCCTCCAATTGGACAGTGAAAGAGATCACGCCGTTCTTTGATAAAGGAGTAACATCACTGACCGTTCCGTCCAGTTTCTCACTGCCGATCTTAATAACAGCCTTACTGCCTGCGGCAATACGGTCGCCATAGGTGTCAGCGATCTCGCCTTCGATCTTGAAATGAGACAAGTCGGAAACGATTGCCACCTTAGCCCCCTGGCCTATCTGCGAGCCGATCTCGTTATTCACATAGGTCAGGATCGCTCTGCGAGGTGAACGGATCTGAGCATCTTCCAACGTGCGCCGGGTCTCGGCAAGGCTTTTGCGGAAGATATTCAGTTCCAGCTTTTTTACCTTCAGGTCCGCTTCAGCCAAGGCTTGTTCGTTCTTATATTTTTGCTCATCTTCCTTCAGTTTGAGGACACTCACATTATAATCAAGTTCCACCTGGCGGACTTTATCGGTTGTACCGGCTCCCAGGCTGTCTAAATAGCGTTCGTTACGGAGTTCGACAGCTTTGCGATCCAGTTCCATACGGGAGACTTTCAGGTTCATTTCCATCTCCGAAAGTTTGTTGTGGTTCGTCACACGTTGCTGTTCCAGTTGCAAGCTCTTCATCTGTTCTTCGTCCAACTGCTTGTTATATTCCGTCTCGGCGCTCTGCAAATCTAATTTCAGAATAGGCGTACCGATATCGACTGAATCCCCGCCCCGCTTATATACCTCCACGATACGGGAGTTGATCGGTGAGTTGATAATCTCCTCAAATGCGGGGATCACTTTGCCGGATGCACTGACCGAAACTTCGATCACTCCCCTGTCGACCGTCGAAATGTTGAGGTCTTTCCGTTTCAGACTGGTCTGAAGCATGGAGATCACCACTACGATCAGGACGATAAGACCACCGGCAACCACCCCTATCTTGATCAACTGTTTGCGCTGCTCTTTTCTCTGTACTTCTTTTGAAATCTCTCTGTCCATATTTACTATTATTTTAATTCTTCTTTTTCCAGCATTTCCACCTTGACGGCTTTCACAAGGCAAACTTCATGCCAAAAACATAAATCATTGATTACATGAAGTTATCTTTCAAAATAAGTGTTCAATATCGGACAGTGTGTTCGGTTTTGAGAAAACTTTTCCATCCCTGCTGTTGTTTATTCGTAACAAATTAAAACGATAAATTATGAACGCTAAAATTTCAGTCTTTACGATCTTCGCGAGTTTCGCCCTACTCTTTGCCGGCTGTAGCAAAGACGACGAAAACGTACCGGGCGGTATTGAACCTCCTAAAACTATCCTGGACGCTTTCAAGGCCAAATATCCGGATGCCCGCGACACAGAATGGACAGTCAATGACGATTATTATGTAATTGACTTTGAAAACAACTCTCTCGACAACACCGCCTGGTTCAACCATCTCGGAGTATGGGCCATGATTAAGACGGATCTGCCGCTTAGCCAGTTGCCTACAGCTATCTCGACCGATATCAAACAAGGCAAATATGCCGATTGGAAGATGGAGGAAGCCGATACCATCGGCAGAGCTGGAATGGGAACCGTATATAAGGTGGAAATAGAAAAGGCGGAACAGGAGACTGACCTGTATTACACCTTATACGGCGATCTGATCAAAGCGGTCGATAATGCTAAAGACGATGTCGACCAACCGATCACCGTCCCCGAAAAAGTGGCCGACCTAATGGAACTGACCTTCCAGGGAGCAGAGTTACTGGATATAGAAAACACGACTTTCGGTGTACAATTGGCAATCCTTGACGGGAAGACTTTAAAGATTGTCGAACTGACCCAGATATATACCTGGAAAAGTACGGCCTGGAAAGTTTCGGAACAGGAAGTCCCGACAGTTATCATGGACGCATTCAAGACCTCCGAATACGGAAGTGACCCAGTGGAATCTATCTATATGTTTACCGATGCCAACGGCGCATTCCACAAATTCAATGTCATACACAACGGGCAGGTTGTAACAATCGAGTTCGATGTATTTGGGAATATCGTCACCAACAAATAAAAAACAGATAGGCATCGGATTCATAACGGATGCCTATCCGCTTCCAATCCGATGCCTATCCGTTTTTATCGGGACAATCACGAAATTCGACTTATTCGCTGATCAGTTCTATTTTTGCACTTTTCACACCCGGAGCAGAAGCTTCGAAGACAATGACACCCGGTGTTTCTTCTGTCTGTACGACTGCTGTCAGTTGTCCTTTGAAAAGGGACATCTGCGGAGCCTGGAAAGATTCGAGTGACGAAGGATCACCGTTGGCAGCCGCACGATAAGAGCCGGAACCACGAACATTGAACTTCACCTTGTTCGTAGCGTCAGGACAGAGGTTACCGTTCTTGTCGACAACGCGAACATTGATAAAAGAGAGATCCTTGCCATCGGCTTTCAGGCGGTCACGGTCAGCTTCCAACTCGATGCGGTAAGGCTTGCCGGCTGTATGTACCACCTCTTCGGCAACGGCTTTGCCATCTTTGTCATAAGCCACCACTTTCAGAGTACCCGGCTCGTATTTCGTGTCCATCCACATCAGGCGATAGCGTTTCTGGCGCTCGAAGCTCTTTTGAGCGGCTTCCGTATAGCTGCTGTCCAGTTCGACGCTCAGATCTTTCGTGCGTTTTCCCTGACTCTTACCGTTGATGAACAATTCGGCAGAAGGATAATTCGTGTACACAAAGACAGGCGTCACTTCCCCTTCACGTCCCGGCCAGGTCCAATGAGGCAGAATATGCAACGTACGTGCCGTTTTGTTCCAATGGCTGCGGTACAGATAGAAACGATCCTTCGGAATACCCGCAAGGTCAATGATGCCGAACAGGGAACTATGGCTTGGCCAATCCGTATAATAGGGAGTCGGTTCTCCCAAATAGTCGAATCCGGTCCACACAAACTCACCGATACAATACGGCAAATCTTCATGCTGGATAAAGTCGTCCTCCGGCAAATTGGACCAACCGCAATGTTCCACATCATAAGAGGAAGCTTGGTGGTCATCATATTTCGCCATCGCCTTACGTTCGACCGGGAACTTATAAACACCGCGGGAACTTACCGTCGAAGCCGTTTCGCTACCTAAAACAATCCGCTGCGGCAACTTCTTATAGTTTACCTTATATTTGAAAGGACGGTAGTTGAAACCGGCCACATCCATCACAGCAGCAAAGTTATTGTTGACTACGGCATCCGGAGCATCCATTCCCTGCGTGACCGGACGTGTCGGATCTTCGCGGTGACAGATATCCTGCAACCATTTAGCAATCTTCGTATCTCCCTCATTCCACTGGTTGGGCACTTCATTACCGATACACCACATGACAACGCTCGGATTGTTGCGGAAGTTATGAAGCAAGTTCACGAGGTCTTTCTCCGCCCATTCGTCGAAGAGCAAATTGTAACCGTTCTTACATTTCGCCACGTTCCACTCGTCAAAGCTCTCCGCCATGATCATCATCCCCATTTCGTCACAAGCCCTTATCAGTTCGGGAGCAGGCATATTGTGGGAAGTTCGGATCGCGTTACATCCCATGTCTTTCAGTATCCGTATCTGGCGACGGATGGCAGCATCATTGACGGCAGCTCCTAACGGGCCGAGATCATGATGGTTACAGACACCCTTAAAGACAGTCCGCTTGCCATTCAGGAAGAAACCTTTGTCCGGTATAATCTCGATCGAGCGGATACCGAAAGGAGTCGTATAGACATCCTTCAGCTTGTCGCCTTCATACAGACGGGTTTCCGCAGAATACAAAGCCGGCATTTCAGGAGACCATAAGGACGGGTCTTGGATAACAAACTCCTGCTCTGCCTGATCATTGTTGTATTTCATCTGGGCAAGAGAAGTGCGGACAGCCGTCAGCTTCTGCTTGTTCGGGTTCCATACGCTGGTTTCTACGCTATATTTGGCGGGATCGGCACCTTCGGGAAGCACCACTTTGGTAAGCACGTTCACTTTGGCAAACTTTTCATTTACCGAAGGAGTCGTGATATAGGTACCCCAAACCGGGATATAGGCGTCTTCGGTAACGATCAAGTGAACATTCCGGTAAAGACCGGCACCGGGGTACCAGCGGGAAGATTCCGGCAGGTTTTCCAAACGTACAGCCAACGTGTTCTTCTCGCCCGGCTTCAGATATTTCGTGATATCGAAGTGGAAAGAGTTGTAACCATACGGCCAATAACCGACCTTTTGCCCGTTGATATAAACATTGGCATGGCTCATCGCCCCGTCGAACAGGATCGTCGCCCGCTTGCCGGCCTGGAACTGCGGGACGTCGAACTCGGTACGATACCAGCCCACACCGACGAACGGCAATCCGCCGGTACGCCCGGCATGCTCCATTGCCTCTTTCTGGCCATCCTGAGAAATGGCAACCTCCTGTTTATCGTTCTGGGAACTGAAAGGGCCATAGATCGCCCAATCATGCGGGACAGTCACAGACTGCCACTTGCTGTCGTCGAAAGCAGGCTTTATAAACTCATTGTTGTCTTCGCGGGTGAACTTCCAGTTTTTTTCCAACAAAAGCTCACTCCGTCCCTGTGCCGACAATACCGACACACACCCAAACAAGCCTACCAAAGCTGCGAAATAGATTCTTTTCATTCGTATTAATTGTTTTTGTAGTATTTAGCAGGGCAAAAATAATTAAATTTGCGACCTTAACAAACTAAATCTGCATTTTACAAAACATGTTACTACAATTACTCTTCGTTTTAGTTGCAATTATTATCGGTGCCCGCCTCGGCGGCATCGGGTTGGGGGTATTGGGTGGCCTGGGACTGGCCGTCCTCACTTTCGTATTTGGATTGGAGCCGACCTCCCCTCCCATCGATGTAATGCTGATGATCGTTGCAGTCATCGCCGCCGCCAGTTGCATGCAAGCGGCCGGCGGATTGGACCTGATGGTGAAGTGGGCGGAAAAACTGCTGCGCAAGAATCCCTCCAAGATTACGCTCCTTAGCCCGCTGGTCACTTATATCTTCACATTCATTGCGGGAACGGGGCACGTGGCCTATTCGGTCCTTCCCGTAATAGCAGAAGTGGCAACGGAAACGAAGATACGTCCCGAACGGCCATTAGGAATCGCAGTGATCGCATCTCAACAAGCCATTACAGCCAGCCCGATCTCGGCGGCAACCGTAGCATTGCTCAGTATGCTGTCGGGACATCATATCTCATTGATGGATATCCTGATGATCTCCGTCCCTTGCACGTTGATCGGTGTCCTGGCGGGAGCGTTCTGCTCGCTGCACGTTGGAAAGGAACTGGCGGAAGACCCCGAATACCTGCGCCGTATCGCAAACGGAGAGTTCACAAGCGATCAATACAGGACGAAAGGCGTCGAGAACCATCGTGCCGCCCTCCTGTCAGTCGTCATATTCATAGCGGCGACAATCGGTATCGTCCTGTTCGGCTCGATGACAGAGCTTCGTCCCTGGTTCAGCCTGCCCGATGGCAGTTCCCGGCAGATGCAGATGGCGCATATCATCGAGATCCTGATGCTCTCGGCTGCCGCCCTTATCCTGCTCGTCACCCGGACGGACGGCATAAAGGCCGTACAAGGCTCCGTCTTCTCCGCCGGCATGCAAGCAGTCGTCGCGATTTTCGGTATTGCCTGGATGGGCGACACCTTCATCGGCGGGAACATGGAGGAACTGAAAGGCTCGATCGAACATATCGTAACGGAAATGCCCTGGCTTTTCGGCTTGGCCCTGTTCGTGATGTCCATCCTACTGTTCAGCCAGGCGGCAACCATCCGGGCGATGTTGCCGTTAGGAATCGCCCTCGGCATCTCTCCTTACATGCTGATCGCCCTTTTCCCCGCAGTCAACGGCTATTTCTTCATTCCCAACTATCCGACCGTAGTCGCTGCCATCAACTTCGACCGTACCGGGACGACGCATATCGGCAAATATGTCCTAAACCATTCGTTCATGATGCCGGGACTGGTCGCCACAGGAGTGTCGGTGGCATTGGGGCTGTTGATAATCCAGTTGTTTTAAAGTAAAAAAGAATACTTCGACAATTGTTCTAGCTACAGAGAAGGTAGCATATACACAGTTATTTCAAATAGCCGGCGGTAATGATTGCGAAGAGTCGAACAGGTGGGTACTCAACGCCTGCAAGGCCCGTGTTTTATCCTCCTTCCGCATGACGAGCGAGACGTTGCTACTGCTGCCTCCATACGAGATCATGCGGACGGGAATATCTTTCAGAGCCTCAATAATCAGTGCCTCGAAGCCCACATTCCGCCACTCCAGATCCCCGACAACGCAGATAATCACCATCTCTTTCTCAACAAATACCGTAGCATAAGATTCCAACCGGGCGACAATCTCCTGCAAGTATTCCGTGTTGTCGATCGTAACGGAAACCCCGATATCGGATGTCGTTACCATATCGACCGCCGTTTTGTAGAACGCGAAAGTATCGAACACATGGCTCAAGAACTTATGGGACGGAAGTTGGTTTATCGACTTGATCTTGATATAAGTTATGTCATCTTTGGCAGCCACCGCCTTGATCCGTCCTTTCTCTGCGGTGTTGGAGATGAGCGTCCCCGGAGCAGACGGTTCGAAAGAGTTCAACAGACGAACCGGAATATTGCTTTCCTTGGCCGGGCGGATGCAACAGGGATGGAGAATCTTGGCCCCGAAATGTGCCAGCTTCGCCGCCTCCTCGAAGTTCAGTTGACGGACAGGTGAGGTATGGTTGACAACACGCGGATCGTTGTTGTGCATCCCGTCAATATCCGTCCATATCTGTATCTCCTCAGCATCGACAGCCGCCCCGATCAGGGAAGCGCTGTAGTCGCTCCCTCCCCGTTGCAGATTGTCGATATCACCGTATGCATTCCGACAAATAAATCCCTGGGTGATAAAGACAGACGTATCGGGATGCTGATCCAACAAGGCAACCAGCTTCTCTCGGATATAAACGGGGTCCGGTTCCCCGTCGGCAGTGATACGCATGAAGTTCAGTGCTGGCAGAAGGACAGACTCAATCCCTTGCTCTTGCAGGTAAAGATCCATCATGCCGGTGGAGATCAGTTCTCCTTGCGCCAGTATCACCTTCTCGTCAAAAACGGTAAAAGGTTTGCCAGAGAAAGACCAGACATGATTGAAATGCTCGGTGACCAATTGTAGGGCACGCTCTTTGTAGAGATCTGTCCGGTATAACGCTTCTATTTCCCGCGCATATTTCTGTTCCTGTTCACTGATCATCTTATTCGCCTCGTCCGGTGCTTTCCGGTAAAAGCATCCGGCGATACAGACCAGCGCATTCGTTGTCCCCGACATGGCCGAAAGAACCACTATCTTTCGTTCACTGCTACCTATTATGGATGCGACGTTCTTCATCCGCCGGGCCGAGCCGACGGAAGTTCCGCCAAATTTCAATACTTTCATACTGATTGTTTTGTTGTTTCTAAGCGATATTAAACATTAAAGGTAATGATAAAAGTACTCCCCTTGCCGACTTCGCTGTCCACACGGATCGTTCCACCATGGGCTTCGACAAAGTCTTTGCTGATGGCAAGGCCGAGACCGCTTCCCTGTACTTTCGTGCCTGGAACGCGGAAATAACGGTCGAAGATACTCTGATGGTAACGCGGATCGATTCCTTTCCCAAAGTCCTGCACGAATATTTCCACCTTCTTGTCCTCCTGGCGCGCACCGATAATGATACGACCATTCTCCGGCGTGTAGTGGATGGCATTGGAAAGGAGGTTCGTGAGTACCCAGGCGATCTTCTCGCTGTCGACAAAGAGCTTGGATATTTTTTCGGGATAATCCACTTCGATATGGCAATTGAAGCGCTCCGCCTGCACACGGTTTGCCTTGATCGCATAATCGATCAGTTCAATCGGCTTCGTGATCTTCGGGTTTAGTTGTAGCTTGCCCGTCTCTACCTGTGTCATTTTCAGCAATTCGCCGGTGATTTCGAGTAGGCGGTCGCTACTTTCACGAATGCTATCGGCAAGCGCGATCTGCTCGTCGTTCATTTCTCCGACACGTTTGTCCTTCAGCAATTTGAGACTCATAAGGATAGCAGATATCGGAGTTTTCAGCTCATGGGAGATAGTGGAGATAAAAGTCGTCTTGGCAGAGTCCAATTCCTTGAATTCAGTGATATTTTTCAAGAGGATCACATCACCCACATACTCTGTCTCACCTCCGTCACCATTCGTCACATGGATCGGGATATATTTAGCCTGGAAATAGCTTTCTTTATCATCAGCATAGATTTTCAAGGGCTCCTTCTTCTCGTCAGGCTGTATCAGTTCACGTACCAGCCGGCGTAACAGGTCGTTTTTCAACGCCAGTTCGGCAGCAGACTTTCCCATCACATTCTCACGTTTCAGATTCAATATGGTAAGCGCCTCGTCGTTAGCGAAAAGAATGGAACGGTCCCGGTCGAGCCCGATTATCGGTTCGGTAATGCTGTTGACAATCGCCTCGATATATTTTTTGGCCTGGATAATATCAGCCAGCGTGCTTTTCCTGTATTCCGTCAAACGTTCCGCCATCCGGTTGAACGAAGAGGTGACTTCAGCAAACTCCTGATTGTCGCCCAGATCGAGCCTCTTTTCGTAATTGTGGTTGGCAATCTCCAGGATACCGTCGGTCAGTTTACGGATCGGCGACGTAATGGAACGAGGCAAACGGATCAGGAAAGCAAAAGCGATCAGGATACAAGCCACCGCGATAATACAAATCCACAGCAATGCCTGGTCCGCCGTATGCTCGGCCACTTTACTCTTCCGGTAGATCGTCGACATATTCAGACTCATAATATCGTTGAGTGCCATCCTGACACGCTGTATAGTCGTGTCATTCAAGTTCTGATACATCGCCTCATATTGTGCGACCAGATGTGCCGTCGCCACATTCTCGTCGATCTCTGTGATATTCTTCTGCTGCAAATCCAGGTTCTTTTCAAACTCTGCGTGTGCCTGCGGATCGTTCTTGATCCGTTCGAGAGCATCCAGCATCCGGCGGGAATAGAGAAGCGAATTATAATTATCTGCCAGGATATTCTGCGTGTCGGAAGACATATCCGTAATATTCCGCACGGCCAGCCCACCCAGCAGAACGATCATCGTAAACAACAAACCGATTCCGAAGGTCAGTTTTGTTTTTATTTTCAGGCTTAAGAACTTGTCCATACGCTTATGCTATTATTATCAGATCAATATTCAACTGCGACAAACTGTTTAACAACGTCCTGTATTGGAAAACTGACAGCAGGACAGAACGAAGGCTGAATGAAGGTTTACCCACGCACACCGTGCTGATTTGTTTTTCCCTGCACACCCGGACGATACTTTTCGGGATGCTCTCGGACTGGATACGGATCACTTCGCCGCCCAGTTCCGTAGCCAATTTAAAATGGTTCGAAAGATAACGCTGGTTCGCCAACGGTATCCGGTCCATACTCTCACGCGGTGTCTGGACATACAGCACGTAGAATTTCGAATTATAGCGTGTTGCCAAACGAGCCGCCTTGCGGATCACCTTCCGGGGAGTCTTCTCGTGACTGCTGATACAAGCAAGGAACCGCTCGTGACGGACGCCCGTATTAACAGGGACCGAGTTTTCGACTTTCTTTTCGACCCGGAGCGCTACCTCCTTCAACGCCAGTTCGCGGAGTTGCAGGATATTTTCGGCTTTGAAGAAATTGTTCAGCGCCGTCTGCACCTTTTCCGGCTTGTAAATCTTGCCGGCTTTCAGGCGCGCCACCAGCTCGTCGGCGGTCAGGTCGATGTTGACCACCTCGTCTGCTTGTTCCAACACACTATCGGGAATGCGTTCCTTCACCTCGATGCCTGCAATATCCTGGACCTCCTCGTTCAGCCCTTCGAGATGCTGTATGTTGACAGCGGTAATCACACTTATTCCCGCTTCGAGGATATCCATCACATCTTGCCAGCGTTTTTCATTCTTGCTGCCCTCGATATTAGTATGCGCCAGTTCGTCTACAACCACCACTTCCGGATGAATGTTCAGGATAGCATCCAGATCCATGTCCTCAACTTCCTTTCCCTTGTAAAAAGACTTGCGACGCGGAATCAGTGGTAAGCCACCCACCAGCGCCTCCGTCTCGGTTCTTCCATGCGTCTCGATATAGCCGATCCTGACGTCTATCCCGCTACGGAGCAGTTCGTGTGCCTCCGATAACATCCGGTATGACTTGCCTACACCGGCAATCATACCGATGTAGACTTTGAAGTTGCCGCGCCGTGACTTTTTCAGCAAATCCAAAAAGTGTTGTACACTCTCTTCCCTGTTCATCCGTTTGAAAAACTGTTTACGGTTTCAAAGTAAAGCCAAAGACCAGATGTGCATCTTCCAACCGGGGATTCCAGATGGCCTGTGCAAAAATAGGCAAAGAAAACGAATCAGTGATCTTTATAGCGGTAGTTCCTTTCAAAGCCACGTTCGTAACAGCAAATCCGCTGGTATAGTATTGGGCAGCTTCGTAAGGAACCAACCCGCAGGTGGCGGTCAAGTCGACACGTTTCACCGAGAAAGGGTAGTTCAGTTCAACGTAGGAAGAATAGTTCTGGTTGCCTTCGGCATCCTTATCCTGTCCGGCGAACATCGTGTACCAAGCCAACGACAAAGGGAACTTTTCAAGCGGGAAAGTGTAGGCAAGCCCCGCCTCGAAATGATGGGCAGTTTCATGGCTCTTGAAATTAAAATACTTGTTGGCGCCTTGTCCCGCCCACCAGAGATCAGCAATGGACAGTGTCAACCCAGAAGCACCGAACGTATAGGCGGCAGTAAGGTCTATCTCCTTATTGGCAAGACCTTCGGAAGACCGGTAACCGTCGAAATCGGTCGATCCCCAAGCTGTCAGTGAGAAGCCGGCTACACTAAAAGCCAATGTAGGTTGGAAACTCGCACCTGTCTGGTACATGCCACGCCATATGTAAGAACTTACTAAATCACTCTGGACTGCAAATTTCACCCCGGTTTCATTTTCGGAAGCTTTTGCCATTCCGAATGAGCATAAAGAAACAGTTACTACTGCTGCTACTATCTTTTTTATTATAGAGTTCATAATTTATTCCTGTTTTATTTATTAATCCTTTCTTTCTAACTTTTCCAATGCCACGTTCAATTTCAGGACATTTACTTTTTCCGGTCCGAAAAGCCCCAATAGCGGACCCTCGATATGGGCGTTGACTATCGCCATGACCTTATCGGGAGAGATACCGCGTGCCTTCGCTACACGTTGCACTTGGCTATAGGCGGCTTTCGGAGAGATGTCGGGATCGAGACCGGAAGCGCTGGCTGTGACCATTTCGACAGGAACTTGCTCACGTTTCAGGTAGGGATGATATACGAGGAACGTATCGATACGTGCTTGTATGTCCGCCAGATATTCTTCATTGGACGGCCCTTTGTTGCTACCTGCCGAGCTCGAAGCATCGTAACCATCTCCGGCATGGGACGGGCGGCCCCAAAAATAAATATCTTTTGTGAACTGCTGCCCCACGTTAGCAGCGCCTACGATCCGACCGTTCAACTCGACCACATCGGCATTGCCTTTGTTGGGAGAAGCGACCTGGGCGAAAAGCCATAAGATAAAGATATAGCCAACACTGAATAGAATGCAGAAAGCAATCGTCAGTTTGAATGATTTAAACAGATTTGATATCATAAGATTCAATTTTTTTTCGTTTTTAATTGGGAAACACCCGCTACCCCCGGCAACCTTTCCGGACAACGTAGAAGCCTTGGCCGGGAGGCGCGCAGTGTCAAAAGATATTTATACTTAGAAAAATAGAGAAACAACCATGTCGATCAACTTGATCCCGATAAAGGGAGCGATCACACCGCCCACCCCGTAAATCAATAAGTTACGCCGTAGCAGAGCCGATGCCCCTATAGGCTTGTAAGCCACCCCGCGCAGAGCCAGCGGAATCAGGATCGGGATAATGACCGCATTAAAAATCACGGCACTCAAAATCGCACTTTCCGGACTGTGCAAATGCATGATGTTCAAAGCAGCTAACTGTGGTATCGCCACCATGAACAAGGCCGGGACGATCGCAAAATATTTCGCCACATCGTTTGCGATACTGAAAGTCGTCAGCGTTCCGCGTGTCATCAGCAATTGCTTACCGATCTCTACGATCTCGATCAGTTTTGTCGGGTCGTTGTCCAAGTCCACCATATTACCGGCCTCTTTTGCCGCCTGCGTACCACTGTTCATTGCCACGCCGACATTTGCCTGAGCCAGTGCAGGTGCATCGTTCGTCCCGTCGCCCATCATGGCGACCAACTTGCCCGCTTCCTGTTCTTTCTTGATGTAGTTCATCTTGTCCTCCGGCTTCGCTTCGGCAATAAAATCATCTACTCCGGCTTTCTCAGCGATATACTTTGCTGTCAACGGATTGTCACCCGTGACCATCACCGTCTTGACCCCCATTTTGCGTAACCGTTCGAAACGCTCTTGGATGCCGGGTTTTATAATATCTTGCAACTCGATCACCCCAATGATGAAATCATCTTGTGCCACCACCAGCGGCGTGCCTCCGTTACCAGTAATCTTCCCAACCAATGCGGCAACCTCTTCCGGATACTTGTTTCCGGCCTCCTCGCACATCTGGCGGATAGCATCGAAAGCACCCTTGCGAATACGGGTTCCGTCTTTCAGATCTACCCCCGAACACTTCGTCTCGGCCGTGAACTTGATCATCCGTGAACCTGATGTGCTCAAATCGCGGATGCGGACGCCACGTTCGCGTCCCAGTTCGACGATCGATTTGCCTTCCGGTGTCTCATCTGACAGGGATGCCATCAGACAAGCCTGCACAAAAGAATGTTCGTCGACCCCGGCTACCGGATAAAACTGTGTCGCTTTACGGTTGCCAATCGTGATCGTACCGGTCTTGTCGAGCAATAGGGTATCTATGTCTCCGGCTGTCTCTACAGCCTTTCCGGATTTGGTTATTACATTTGCACGCAAGGCACGATCCATTCCCGCAATACCGATCGCAGACAACAGTCCGCCGATCGTAGTCGGGATCAGACAAACAAACAAGGAGATGAAGGCCGCGATGGTGATCTGTGCTCCTGAATAGTCGGCAAGCGGTTTCAACGTGCCGCATACCACCACAAACACCAGTGTAAAACCGGCCAACAATATCGTCAAGGCAATTTCATTCGGCGTCTTTTTCCGCGAAGCTCCTTCGACAAGCGCAATCATCTTGTCGAGAAAACTCTCGCCCGGCTGTGTCGTTACCATCACCCGTATCTGGTCGGACAATACTTTTGTACCGCCCGTCACGGAACTCTTATCGCCTCCGGCTTCCCGGATGACCGGAGCCGACTCGCCCGTTATGGCACTCTCGTCGATCGAAGCCAGCCCCTCGATGATCTCGCCGTCGGAAGGGATCGTATCTCCGGCCTCGCAGATAAAGATATCGCCTTTTTTCAACTGCGAACTGCTCACCGTCGTAATTTTTCCACCAGCTTCCACCCGTTTCGCAGGTGTCTCTTCGCGTGTCTTGCGCAAACTGTCGGCTTGTGCCTTACCACGTGCCTCGGCAATCGCTTCGGCAAAATTGGCGAACAGTAGTGTCAGGAAGAGTACAATGAAAACCACTATATTATAGCCGAACGATCCCTGTGCCGTATCACCTCCGGCAGCCGACCAGACCGTCACCACCAACATGACGAAGGTTACCACTTCGACAATAAACATGATCGGGTTGCGGAACATCGTTCGAGGGTCCAACTTCACGAACGACTGTTTCAGACTTTCTATTACAAGCTCCTTCGGAAACAAAGAAGCAGATCTATTCTCTTTCATCATATTATTATTCAATTCTCAAATTTGAAACTCCGGTTTACATATAGATGCTAAAATACTCCGCGATCGGTCCCAACGTCAGTGCAGGGAAGAAAGACAGGGCAGCCACGATAAAGATCACACAGAATGTCATCACGGCAAATGTCACGGTGTCCGTTTTCAAAGTCCCTGCACTTTCGGGGATAAACTTCTTCTGTGCCAATAGTCCGGCAATCGCCACCTGTCCGACAATCGGAAGGTAACGGGAGATGATCAGCGCCAAGCCTGTCGTAAAATTCCAGAAATAGGTGTTGTCGCCGAGTCCCTCGAAACCTGATCCGTTGTTGGCGGAGGCAGAAGTATATTCGTAAAGCATCTCGCTGAAACCGTGGAAACCGGGATTATTCAACCAACCTCCCTCCGCTTCCACAAAGGCCGGATTATACACCCAATAATAGCAAGCGACAGCTGTCCCGATCAGGATCACGAACGGATGTGTCAGTGCCACGATCGTTGCAATCTTCATCTCGCGCGCCTCCACCTTCTTTCCTAAAAATTCCGGAGTACGACCGACCATCAAGCCACTAATAAACACGGCGATAATCAGAAAAGCATAGTAATTCATGAACCCTACGCCCACACCTCCGAACCAGGTGTTTATTTGCATATTCAACATCTCCATCATCCCGCTGAGCGGCATCGTACTGTCGTGCATCCCGTTGACGGAACCGTTTGAGGTGACTGTCGTCGTACAACTCCACAGGGCCGTTGCCGCCGGACCGAGGCGAGTCTCCTTTCCTTCCATCGCGCCGGCTCCCTGGTCAATCCCCATCTGGGAGATCATGGGATTACCTTTCGTTTCGTAATAGGTGTTGATCCCTACGCTGGCGAGGTAAGCAAAAAGCATAACCCCGAAAATCGTGTAAGACAACTTTTTTCTTTTCAGATAGAATCCCAACGCAAAGACCATTGCCATCGGGAGAATCAGGATCGACCAGCACTCTACCATATTGGTCAGGTAAGTCGGGTTTTCAAGCGGATGTGACGAGTTCACTCCGAAATAACCTCCTCCGTTGGTTCCCAACTGTTTAATCGGTATGACAGCGGCGGCAGGACCTTGCGAGATCAGTTGCTCGTTACCCTCCAATGTCGTCAGCTTCATCTTTCCGTCGAATCCCATCGGTGTTCCTTCAATAATAAGGATGAACCCGACAATAAGCGACATCGGCAACAGAATACGGGTGCAACTTTTCAACAGCAGGTTCCAGAAGTTACCAATCGTATTGGTTGTCTTGGCGGCCATCGCCTTGAAGATTCCGGCAAGGGCGGCCATCCCGGTAGCTGCCGTGATAAACTGGAAGAGCATGATCACGAACAACTGGGTAAAATAGGTCAGTCCGCTTTCCCCACTATAGTGCTGGAGATTACAATTGACCATAAAACTGATGCAGGTATTGAACGACAGGTGTGACGACTGCCCCCCATTGCCATCGGGGTTGAGAGGCAGGTATTGTTGTGTCCACAGCAAGAGCATTCCCCAAAAAAACCAAAAAAGATTGATGGTCAGCAACGCTTTCAAGAAACTTTTCCAGTTCATTTCCTCGTTCGGATTGATCCCGCATATTTTAAAGATCCATCTTTCCACCGGGGCAAGAAAATCGAGGCATGTCTTCTCCCCTTTATATACTTTTGCGATATACTTACCCAGCGGATAAGCCAGAACGACCATGAGTACGATCTGCGCAATACTTCCTATTAATTCTGTATTCATCTTTTCACTTAAGCTAATCGTTTAAAACTTTTCGGGCTTCACCAATACATAAAGCAGATACCCGAAGATAACCAAGCAGAGTACAAACAGTGCTGCAAACATACTTTCCTCCTTTTCTAAATCTTTTCGAACCAATCCACACATTTAAAGAAAAACCAGTAGCAGGCCCCGCCTACCACACACAAAAAAACAAAAGACACAAATTCATTTTCCAACATCTTAAAATACTTTTAGTGTTAATACTATTCATCGTTTCGCCTTTTTATATACCAACGGTGTGCCAAACAGATAAGAAGTTGCGTGAAGAAAAGAATATCAGCAAGTTAAAGTTTCAGCTTAAAAGCCGGAGCAGATGGCCACCCTTCCATTTTGAAAAGGTTACCTTTTCAGAATGGAAAAGTTCACTATTTCGGCAGTATCTGGAGTAAATGTTTCATCAACGAAAATAGGTTCAAATTTGCAGACGAAAATGATAACTGGTATAAGTGGACAGTTTTCTTAAGGGATAATAATACGGGAAAGACGAATCTATTGAAGGCGATTGCAGTTTGGAACCTGATTATGATTCCTCCTTTACTTCGAAGACAGGTTGTTTCAATTAGATTTTGCGGCCAAAAACAACAGTACAGCAAATCATTCTCTTTTCGCAAAACCCGTGTACCCTATCCTATGTCGATATTAGGCCATTACAACCCGTATTCCTCTATCTTCCGGTAGAGGGTTGTCAGGCCGATACCTAATAAACGGGAGGTTTCCGTTTTATTGCCATTGGTATATTTCAATACCTTTTGAATATGCATCTTCTCGACGCCGCTGAGGTCGAAGCCGGAATAGTTGCCTTCGGTATTGGCTTGAGGGGTCTGCATTGCGAGCGGCAGGGTATCCGCCGCCAAGGTGTCGCCGTCGGAAATAATAAGGCTGCGCTCCACGACATTGCGCAGTTCGCGGACATTCCCTTTCCAGGGGTACCGTTTCAGAATGCGGATATAGTCCGGCGAGATCGTGCGGATGGTCTTTCCCATCTTGGAAGACAGTGCGGAGACAAACGCCTCGACATGCAAAGGGATGTCGTCCACCCGTTCACGGAGTGGCGGCAGGTGAATCTGGAAAACAGAAAGCCTGTAAAACAAGTCCTCGCGAAAATGTCCATCGGCAATTTCTTTTGCCAGGTCGCGGTTGGTGGCGGCTATCACGCGCACATTCACTTTGATAGGCTTCGTATCGCCGATCTTGAGAAACTCGCCGGTTTCGAGAATACGGAGCAGCTTAGCCTGAAGATCGAACGCCATCTCGCCGATCTCATCGAGGAAGATCGTGCCGTTGTCGGCTTCTTCGAACAGGCCTTTCGTCTCTTTGAGTGCACCGGTGAAAGCTCCTGCCTTGTGACCGAACATCTCGCTTTCCAACAGGTCGCGGCTGAAAGAGGAACAGTTGATGGCGACAAAGGTTTTATCGCTACGGGAACTATACTGATGGATGGACTGGGCAAACACCTCCTTGCCGGTCCCGGTCTCGCCGGTGAGCAGGACGGGAACATCCGTTGCGGCAACCTTGCGTGCCAATGAGACAGCCTCCTGTATGGCAGGTGAACGGCCGATGACAGTGGCAAACGAATACTGTTTGCCAACAGCAGTCCCGACAGCTTTCTGCTGCTGGTAGGCAGCAGTCGCCTTTTCCATCGCTTTCGCGATCAGAGGGAGGATTTTATTGTTGTCATCGCCTTTGGTGATATAGTCGAACGCTCCGTTCTTGATAGCTTGCACGCCATCGGGGATATTACCGTGGGCCGTAAGCAAAATCACTTCCGAAAGGGGACGCAGACGTTTCAGTTCGGTGACAAGCTCCACTCCGCTCCCGTCTGGCAGGCAGACATCGCAGAGCACCACTTCGGGATCATTCTGTTCGAGCTGTTTGATGCCCGCTTTACAGCTGGCGGCCTGGAACACATCATAGCCTTCCAGCCCGATAATACGGGACAGCAGGCTTAAAATTTGCTTCTCATCGTCGATAATCAATACTTTTCCCATCTTCCTATTCAGCTATGAGGAAGCAAATATAGCATATTATTCAGAGGTGTCCATTACTTCTTCCATTTTCATACCACCTTAATTATAGTTTAATTATTTGCAAATATCCTAAACCCGGTACAAGTAACGTGTAATAAATAGTACATTCGCTAAAATTATCTACAAAATGAAAAAAGTTCTATTAGTTGCAGTCTCCGCACTGCTTGTCTGCACTTCTTGTGTAACAAAGAAAAAGTATCTGCTGGCCGAGAACGGACGTCTGGAAGCCATTGCCCGGGGAGACGATCTGCAGAACCAGCTTGTGAACTGCCGCGACAACAACGACGGTCTCACTTCGCGTCTTACCGCACTTGAACGGGATACCACCCGCATGGGCAAGAACATCCGCAACTATCAAAATATGCTCAGCACAAACATGACGGAGCAGGAAAAATTGAATTCACTCCTAAGCCAGAAAATGAGCGAACTGGATGAACGCGAACGTACGATCAACGAACTACAGGATATGATCAATGCACAGACCGAACGAGTACAGAACTTGCTCAACAGCGTAAAGGATGCGCTTCTGGGGTTTAGCAGCGACGAACTGACCGTCCGCGAAAAAGATGGGAAAGTCTATGTTGCCATGTCGGACAAACTTCTTTTCGAATCGGGAAGCGCCCGTGTCGACAAGCGTGGCAAGGAGGCTTTGGCCAAACTCGCTGAGGTCCTCAACAAGCAATCCGATATCGACGTGTATATCGAAGGACACACTGACAGCAAGCCGATCAACACCGCCCAATTCAAAGATAACTGGGATCTCAGTGTCATCCGCGCTACCTCGGTCGTCCGCATCCTGACAAAAGACTACGGTGTCAAGCCTTTGCAGATACAACCTTGCGGCCGTGGCGAATTCATGCCTGTCGACGACAACGAAACTGCCGACGGCCGTGCCAAAAACCGTCGTACAGAAATCATCATGGCTCCGAAACTGGATAAGTTATACCAGATGTTGAACCAGTAACACTCATAAGAAGGCTACTATCACGGTTTGTCCGTTACCTTTGTTTTTCCCAAAAGTAACGGACAAATTTTACAAAAAGCAAGCAGATCTTTTCGAGAAAGCTCTCGTTTTAACGCGGTTCCGATCCCCTTCTGCACGGTATTGAGACCTGGGTGTTAGGGGTATCGAGATCGGGGTGTTGAGAGGAATAGATAGGTAGTTGCTTAAAAATAAGTAACATGCTTTGATGAAAAATATGCTCGTCTTTATGATAGTATAATAGTGATTATCTCCAGTGTTATTCCCTCTTGCACCGCAAAGCAAAATATAGAATATACAGGAAAGACAACAATGGAATCACAAACCCAACCGCCATGTTATCGGCTCCGATATATCCCATCAGCATTGGAGCAAAGGCTCCGCCTGCTACTCCCATAACGATATAAGAGGAAGCTTTCTTCGTATAGGAACCCATACCTTCCAAGCCGAGTGCAAAGATTGTCGGAAACATAATGGACATAAAGAAAAAAGAAAGATAGAGCGCATACAAAGAAACCGTACCGACAGACACGACGACCAACGCCATACAGACAGCATCTGCCAAAGCGAACCATGTCAGAAGACGGGCCGGAGACATCCACCTCATCGTAAAACTACCAGACAGACGGCCTATCATAAACAAAGCCATTCCTCCAAAAGCCAAAATACGCGAAGCCTCGATATTCGTCATGGAAGTATCGACTTCCGTCACATAATTAATGAAGAAACTGAAAATCCCCGTCTGGGCGGCACAATAGCAGAACTGTGCAATAATAGCCCGGATAAATTGCGGATGTCTCCACATCGAAGCAGTACCGGACACAGGAGCAATCATCTTTTCCTCTTTGTCCGTTTCCTCCTGCACTTCAGGCAGTTTTGTAAAAAAGAAAAGTATGGCGACCAGCAAAACGACCGAACCGACCAATATATAGGGTTTCGTCAAAGTAAACGGATCATCTTCCGCCCCTCCGAAAATCAACATTCCTCCTACCAAAGGTCCCAATATCCAGCCTAATCCGTTAAACGATTGGGAAAGGTTCAAGCGCTGAGCCCCCGATTCCTCTGGTCCCAGAATCGTGGAATAAGGGTTAGCTGCCGTTTCCAGAATACAAAGCCCGCAGGCAATGACAAAAAGGGCTATCAGAAACGGAGAGGCTGAATGCAGATAAGCTGCCGGAATAAAAGCAAACGCACCAACCGCAAACAGGCATAACCCTAAAATAATCCCTTTCTTATATCCGAACCGCTTCATAAACATACCGGCAGGAAGCGCCATCAGAAAGTAAGCGATATAAGTGGAGAACTGCACAAGACCGCTCTCCGCCTTCGTCATCGTAAAGACACCTTGAAAATGCTTATTCAATACGTCCAACAGACCATGAGCAAAACCCCACAATAAGAACAGGCTGGTGATCAATATAAACGGGACAAGATAAGATTTCCCGTCAGGAGCGGAAAACAAAGTTTTCTGATTATTCTTTTTCATACTTGCTATTTGTTATGAGTCAGCAAAGATACTCTTTTTTTCAGAGATTACTTTCCTGTCACTATTTACATGTCAAAACGGTTTGTTTTCTGCCAAATTTTCCTACGAATGTTCTTCCTTAACAATCATGTTTCCAAATACATATATAAACCTCAGTAAGTCTATTCGCCTAAATTCATGACCTCAGGAAAAGGTTTTCAGCTTCGTTTATCATCCTTTATTCATATTAACGCCGGACACATTGTCCTGGCATACCTTTTGAAGTTGGTATAGTGCTTTCGGATTAGAAAAGACGAGAGCGGAAGAAGAATATAAATGTTTAACTAAATAATTGGAGGACTGTATTATGACACCGATGAGAAGAAGTCAAAATTGGTTACCGTATGTATTCAATGATTTATTTGACAATGACTGGATGATTAAAGCAAACTCTACAGCTCCAGCCATCAATGTGATTGAATCGGAAAAGGACTATCGAGTAGAAGTTGCTGCTCCGGGCATGACAAAAGACGATTTCAACATCCGTATCGACGAGAACGACAACCTGGTCGTATCGATGGAGAAAAAAGAAGAAAAGAACGAAGAAAAGAAAGAAGGGCGCTATCTGAGACGTGAATTCTCCTATAGCAAATTCCAGCAAACAATGGTTCTTCCCGAAAATGCAGAGAAAGAGAAGATCGAAGCAAAAGTCGAGAATGGTGTGTTAAACATCATCATTCCGAAAATGAGCGAGGAAGCAGCCAAGAAAGCTGAAAAGATTATCGAAATCAAATAATCTGTTTGTCCTTTATAAACTAAAGGCTATAATGGTTTGTTTTATTGGAAAAATATTATCCGGTTAAAGCAAACCATTATTTTTTTATCTATATCTTTGCCTGTATAAAATTATATTGTATTATAAATCTAATTGAAAGAAAGGAAACAGAATTATGATTTTAAGCAAGAAATTATCTGAAGCATTTAACGCACAGGTAAATGCAGAAATGTGGTCATCCAATTTGTATCTGTCCATGTCCGTGCATTTCCAAAAATTGGGATTAAACGGTTTCGCTCACTGGATGAAAAAACAAGCTGAAGAAGAAATGGAACACGCCCACAAAATGATCGACTTCGCTATCGACCGTGGCGGTGACATCACAATCGGCCAGATCAATGTCGTTCCTACCGCATGGGGCAGCGTCACAGAATTATTCGAACACGTTTACAAACATGAATGCTACGTTTCTGAACTGATCGACAAAATGGTCGATATCGCAGAAGAAGAAAAAGACCATGCCTCAAGAGACTTCCTCTTCTGGTTCGTTCGCGAACAGGTAGAAGAAGAATCTACAGCCAAAGGAATCGTAGATCAGTTGAAGAACTATGGCGAATGCCACGTCGGTATCCTTGACCACAGATTGGGCAAAAGATAAAAACAATGGGCAATTGACAATTAGTTGACACGGTCTTTTAATTGTCAATTGCTTTAAGCATCGCTTTCCCCCACAGCTCTCCCAAAGCAGAAGCCCCTTTCCGGTTAGGATGCAGATAGAAAGTTCCTGCATTTCCTTTTTCGGGGAAAAGCTCACTTTTATAATGTGCCTTGAAATAATCGAAACCATCTGTATCCCCCATAAAGACCTGTCCGGGAAAACGTTTGGAATAATCGAGAACCAATGCCTGTAATTCAGGATAATAACTTTGCAAACGATTCAACCCTTCTTCCAGATATTTGGCTCCGTTGTATGTATTGGGGCTATACCATACCGGCCGGTGCAATACGATCTTGCATTTCGGATAGAGTGCAAGCAACTTATCAACAATCGTTTTCATATTCTCATAATACTTGGCAGGCGAAGCCGGAGCCCCACTTGGCCCTGTAATAGCACTGTCATTCGTCCCAAGCATAATGGAAAAGATCAAAGTCGCCCACGTTTCATCTTTGAACTGGTCGGCAACCTGAACCACCTTCGGAAATAGCAAATCGGTTTGAGGTAAAAAATCAAGAGTCGTACTTCCGCTTACCCCCTGGTTGGAATAACGGACAGTTCCGACAGACGGTTGCCTGCGCAGATATAAAGCAGCCTTCACAGGGGGCGCCTCACGTCTCGGATTTTCCAACAAAGCCCCTTGCGTTATGCTGTTTCCGATAAATACTATATTCAGATTTTTCTTTTCCTCTCCCATCATATAACAACTGATTGTCATACACAACAACAAACCTATAACTTTCCGGATATCCTTCATAATTCAATCTTTTCTACTCTTCTGCGAATGTAGGAAAAAATTCATTCACTTCCGGATGTTCCGATAACCAAATTTTAGCACCTTCTTCCTCGTGCATAGGATAAGCCTCCACCAAATCCATCAATTCGCTCAATTGGTCATTATCGAGAGCAAAGTTCCGGAAAAAAGCGGCTGCATACGGATCTTTATCAGAGAAGCCTTTGGTAGCCATAATCTGAATGTGTTCGGCATCGCCGTACTGTTTCTGCGGATCATCCAGAAATTTCAGATCGTAGCGGGAGAACATCCAGTGAGGAGTCCAGCCGGTTACTACGATCCATTCCTTGTTTTCGATCGATTTCTGGAGGAATGCGACCATTGTCGCTCCGCTCGAAGGTTTCAGCGTCAACTCGACCGGATATTCCCGGATGACACGCTCAGTCTCATTCATCAGGCCAGCCCCAACGTCGATACCGATAATCTCATTACGGAACTTCTCTTTATGCTCATTCAATTCTTCTATGGAACGGATCGTGACATACGAAGGGACTACCAGCCCCATCCTGGCATTTTTATAGGCTACTCCTAACGCTTCCAAGTTATCGCCATATTTCCTTATATAATCGGCATGTGTAGCCGGAAGCCATGCATCCATAAAAACATCGACTTTACCAGCCGCCATCGAAACAAAGACCGGCGCGATATCCGCATTTCGCAGCATCACGTCATAGCCCTTGCTCTCAAGCATGACTTTCGCCAGATAGCTCATAGCAATCCCTTCCGACCAATTTACATAACCGATCGAGACCTGTTTTCTGTCTTTCGAGGAATTGCTGCAATCAGCAAACATCATCATGAAGGCTACAATAAGGGATAAATTTATAATGATAATCAATCTTCTCATAAATACTTTTCTTTTTATCTGTTTTACTTTCTACGGACAAAGCCCTGTGTAATACGATCCAGGACAATCGCCAGAATCACGACGGCTATGCCGCCTTCAAAACCAAGTCCGATTTTCATTTGTGTGATTCCTTTCAATACGATCTCACCTAACCCGCCGGCCGAGATCATAGCCGCAATCACAACCATAGACAGAGCCATCATGATTGTCTGGTTCACTCCTGCCATAATGGTCGGTAAAGCCAACGGGAGCTGAACTTTAAAAAGAAGCTGTCCCGAAGTGGCCCCAAACGAACGAGTCGCCTCTACAATATCTTCCGGAACCTGACGGATCCCCAAGTCGGTAAGACGGACAACCGGAGGCATGGCAAATATCACGGTGGCAAAAGCGCCCGGAACAGGTCCCAGTCCGAAAAACAGGACAGCCGGAATCAAATAGACAAAAGCGGGCATCGTCTGCATCAGGTCCAAAACCGGCCGGATCACTTTAGCCGCCTTATCGTTTCGTCCGGTCCAGATTCCCAGCGGAACACCGAGCAGCAGGGCAATGATCGTCGACGACAAGACAAGTGCCACGGTCTGCATGGTCTGTACCCAGAATCCCATCCCCCAAATCAAAAGTAAACCGAGCAAGGTCAGGACAGCAGTTCCCTTTCCGGCTTTCCACCAAGCCAAAGCTGCTATTCCCGCAATCATCAGGTAGAACGGGACCCACATCAGTATTCCCTGGAAGCCGTCGATAAAGCCGCCTACGATGTGGTTGATTACATCAAAAAGGCCGGCAAAGTTTTCTGTCAGCCAATTAATGGCCATTTCTATATATTTTCCGATATTTATCATAAATCTATTGCGTTTTGAATGATTTCTTCTATTTCTTTCTGATCCTTTCCGGTCATCTCGATAATGATGGCTGAAGTCGATACGACACCTTTCAAACGGTTATTCTCATCGACCACCGGCAAAGCCTGCTGGACCTTCGGCAAGAGAGGCAACATATCTTCGACTGTCATATTCTCCAATACGGAAGGGACCTCTTTCATAACAATCGAACTGATGTCCCTCGTCCCTTCCTTACGCAGCCGCAGCACATCTTTCAACCGTATTTCACCAAGGAACTGCTCGTCCGTTCCGATCACGGGCAACGCATACAAACGTTTTTCCCTCATCTTGCGGATAATAGCCTCCGGACCATCTTTGCGGATACGGACAACGATCGGTTGAGTCAGCATGATGGAAGAGGCCGTAACAACACGCCCACGATCCACACTCTCGGTAAAACGGGTGACATAGTCGTCGGCCGGATCAGTCAATATCTCTTCGGGCGTCCCGACCTGTACGACTTCGCCATCCTTCATAATGGCAATACGGTCGCCTAATTTGATGGCCTCGTCCAGATCATGTGTGATAAAGACAATGGTACGTTTCATCTTCTCCTGCAAATCCAGCAACTCGTCCTGCATCTGTTCGCGGATAAGCGGGTCAAGGGCTGAAAAAGCCTCGTCCATCAGCAGGACTTCCGGGTTATTCGCCAAAGCACGTGCCAGCCCGACGCGCTGCTGCATACCTCCAGAGAGTTCGTCCACACGCTGGTTCTCATATCCCTTCAATCCTACAACAGCTATGCTTTCATGTGCTTTCTTCTCGCGCTCTTCTTTAGGTATACCCTGCAATTCAAGCCCGAAAGCTATATTGCTCAAAACTGTCCGGTGAGGCAACAGACCAAAATGCTGGAATACCATCGCCATCTCCTTACGACGTATTTGCAACAGATCCTTATCCGACAGAGACGTGATGTTCCTGCCACTTAACCATATCTCCCCCATAGAGGGTTCGTTCAGCCGGTTAATGCAACGCACCAACGTCGACTTGCCACTACCGGAGAGCCCCATTATCACGAACATCTCTCCTTCCTTTATTTCCAGATTGGCATTACGGACAGCTACGGTACAGCCTGTTTCTTTTAAAATTTCCTGTTTGCATTTACCTTGCTTGATCATCTTTTTCGCTTTGGCCTTCTCAGGTCCGAAAAGAATCGATAAGTCTTTTATTTCTATTTTCGTCATATTAAAAAATTATATTTGGTCATGTTTAGAAGTAATTCCCGGGACCGGGCATGTGGCGTCTATTAATTAAACAGGGAAAACTGAATTTAGTTTAAAAAAGATATAGCAGAAATCGTTCCTTCCATTTTTTTCAATAAGACTGCCACATCAAAAAATATTATTTTGACAACCAAATAAGATATTCGCAAACAAAATAGTATGTTAAAAAATATTACCCGCTATACTAATTCCCCAAATATGCCTTATTAATTTCGATTTTGATGGGGTGGCAATGACATTTTGATAAAAACAATTTTCACGTTTTTATCCTCTTGCATTTACCGGAAATATGCTCGATGTCCAACCGCAGGATATTCGTCCGGTGAAAGGACTTGTCGATATACTTCTCTCCTATCGCTTCAAAACCGGAGCAATATTTCTTTGCCAACAGGCGTAAAGCGTTCCGGCGTTCTTCTTCGGGAAGGTCCATATATATCGTACCGAATGCAAGCGCACATTCATAAGCCGTAGTGAACTGATTCGGAATAATATGTGTTTTTCCCACTACGCAAAAACTCACTTTCGGATTTTCCCGGAGGCATTCCAACTTATATCCTTCCGGTGCACAGTGGAAATAGACACTTTCTCCTTCCTTCACAAAAGAAATCGGGATTCCATACCCGAAGCCATCCGTCCCCACCATCGACAGGAAACCATATTCAGCCGTTTCCAATAACTCAATTGCGCCTTTTTCATCCAAAACGCGGTCTTTTCTTCTTATTTCATGATACATAGTGTTACATATTTAAACGATATCGACCGACAAATCTACAAAAAGTCTTATATTTGCGAGTAAGAATTACACATAATAACGCATACTAATATGAAAACAAAGATTTCGCTTTTGTTTCTTGCCATTCTCTGCAACTTCGCCGTATTTGCCCAGAGTGACTTCAATACCTATTTCGAAAAGAAAAGCCTCCGGGTGGATTTCGCCTTGAGCGGTAATCTAACCTCACAATCGGCTGCCATCCAGCAGTTGCGTGAAGAACCGGTATGGGGTGGCCCGGTCAAGAACCTGATCGACAAGTCGGGCTATGGAGGCTACTATATCAACGTATATGACAAGGCTACGGACCGACTGATCTACTCACGCGGTTTCAATACATTGTTCGAAGAATGGCGCTCGACGGAACAAGCCAAGACAGAAACACAATCGTGGACAAACAGCGCTTCCGTTCCTTTCCCGAAAGCACCTGTCTATGTCGAGATCACAGCACGCGACAAAGCTGACATGCAATTCCATCCGTTGCTCCGGCAGGAGGTCGATCCCCAAAGTATTTTCATCGACCGGGGAAAGCTGAAAGACAATAAAGTGCATCAGATACAGAAAAGCGGCGACTCGGCAGAAAAAGTCGATCTTGTTTTCATTGCCGAAGGATACACGACGGATGAACAGGAGAAATTCGTAGCAGATGCAAAACGATTTACAGAAGCTTTGTTCGCGACTCCTCCTTTCACGACACGGCGCGGGGACTTCAACGTATGGGCTGTCTGCCTCATATCGGAAGAATCGGGCACGGATGTTTCGGGCAAAGGTATCTTTAAGAACACAGCCCTCAATTCCGGTTATTATACATTCGGCGTGGACCGTTATCTGACAACACCGGATATGAAATCGATCCGCGATGCCGTCTGGAACGTACCCTGTGATGCCATATTCCTGCTGATAAACACAGATATGTACGGCGGTGGCGGAATGTATAATTTCTATGCCTGCGGGACAGCCGACAACCCACGGACACCTGTCGTCTTTACGCACGAGTTCGGACATAGCTTCGCCGGCCTGGCAGACGAATATTTCTCTTCGGAGGTAGCTTACCAGGATTTCTACAACTTGAAATACGAACCGTGGGAACCGAACATCACGACTTTAGTCGATTTCGACAGCAAATGGAAAGACTTGTTGCCAGCCAATACGCCGATTCCTACCCCACTCGACGCCGAACATAAGGACAAAGCCGGTGTGTTCGAAGGGGGCGGCTACCTATCCAAAGGCATTTATCGTCCGATGGACCACTGCATGATGCGCGATTATGCTCCGTTCTGCCCGGCCTGCTCACGGGCCATTCTGCGGATGATCGATTTTCTGACGGATAAGAAATAGTAAGAATATTTTTCAACTATTTTCATAATTGGGATATTCATTGCTGTTATTATGATAAGAAGCACTCACCTATTGCTCAAATATGGGGAACACACATATCTAATTTAAGACGACCGTCTTCATCGCGATGAAGTCCATGTTCATTGGGGACGAACATGGACTTCATGGAAACAAAGACGGTCGCCATGGCGATAAAGACGGTCATTATTTTAATCGTACCGCTTCCCCATATTTACTGATATCGATCAACTCGGAAGTATCGACCTTGATTTTACCGCGAATGAGTTCGGGGATATTGAAAGAGAAAAGAGAACGTTCATAATAATCCGTCTCTTTCTGAGGCAACAGGAAAGGTTTGCCGGGAACACCATTCGCATCCAAATAACAAATATAAGGCCGTGTATACAGCCCGTCACCCCGGCGGCTACTGAAAACGAACCACCGGCTGTTGCTGCTCCAGGAATGATAGCTTTCGACATCGTCACTGTTCACTTGAAGAAGGGAATCTGTTTGACATGTCAACATATCCAATAACCGCAAATCCGCATCCTTGTGCCAGATAGAGAAGTTGCCATAGTCCGAAACCGTGTACATCAGGAAACGACCATCGGGCGATACTCTCGGAAACTTCGCGCTGCGTCTTTCCTTATTAGCGTTATACAGCGTATCTATCTTCTGGCCGAAACTCCGTTTTTCCGGATCGAAAGCAATGCTTTGCAGATTGTAGTGGATTTCCCGGTACGACTCAGGCATCTGGCATGCCGGTGCGGAACAGAAATACAACCGTCTGCCATCCGGAGAGAATGCCGGAAAAGTCTCCATATTCTCCTCCGATGACAAGTGGGGAGATGTTATGATTTCATGTTTCTCCACGTCATAGACCACTACATCCGACCGATTGTCGAACACTTCCACCCGATTCGCATCCGAAAGGTGAAAATCCTGTTTCGTATCATTCGTCGAAAACGCGACATATCGCCCGGACGGGTGCCAGGCGGGATAGACCAAAGCGGAAATAGTCCGTTCGGTCTTCGTAGCCAGCTTCTCGATATGACCGTCCTTCAGAAGGTAAGTCCCGGCGTGTAGCGCACGTTGGTGGAAAAGCATCCGGTCCGGATTCTGCATACAGAAGGAATGGCAGTTCATGCAATTATTGTTCGTCAACTTATTGTCGAGAAAAGTTTCTTCCGTAAAATCCTCCAGGCAACGCTGGTAAATCCCCATCCTGTTCCACATCCGGTAGCCCGGTGCGATACGGCGATAGACCAGATAGGAATCGATCTTATCTTCGACAACCTGAATGAAAAAAGAAGGATAGCGAAGCCATCTATCCTCTTTACGGATATAGATCCCGACCGTAAGTTTTCCTCCCGCCGATGCGTCCAACAGCCGGCGCCACTTCTTCTCCGGGATTTGGAAAGAACCGTTATCCGAATCCACCCGTATTTGCAAGTCCTTGCCGGAAAATAGGGCGATTGCTTCGCAAGGTTCTTTCAGTTTGAAGTTCAGCGGAGCGATATTGCAGGGGACCGCGACCTCTTTATAATCGGGAAAGATTTCTATTTCTCCTTCCGTTTCCTCCGCATCGGGCAACACATCGTTACAGGATAAAAAGACAAAAAGCCATAACAGGGGATATAAATACTTCATAGACTATCCATTCAATTTTTTACAATAATAATAAAACCAGAAAGTGTCTCCATATTGCTGGTAAAGCCAAGAAAGTCCGTCACTACTATTCTTGAGTTTCAGAATATCTTTCTGGAATTGTTTATACCGTTGCACGATCTCAGATCGGACAGCAACCCTGTCAAGGACAGAAAGATCCTCGACCGCCAAAACCAATGCCGCCTCCTGAAAATGAATGGGAAGGGACCGTCCTTGAACAAACGTGCCGGCACGGGACAGGAATGTCTTGAATTTCTCCATTTCCTTCGCCAGCAGATAGGAACAACCTACATATTCCCATGCGACCCGATTTACGCCTGGTTCAGAAAGATGTCCCGACCAAAGGCTGTCGATGTCGATCAGGCAAAGCAAATTGTCCGGCCGGAAGGCCGGCACAGTCTTCACGGCAAGCTCTTCATCCCGCCCGATCCTTTCGGGATGAAGAACATAACCGGCATATTTTTCCGCCCAACGCCGATAGCCCGGCAACCGGCCGAGTATGTCCAGATACTTATCTGCCAAAGCAGAGTCTCTCCGTATCAGGCTAATCTTGACCAGGCGTTGAAGCATGCGGGGACTTCCTCCCCGCTTGGCAAGTGTCAACCCTTCCATCGCATATCCTTCCGAAAGGCTGATATCCCCGATCATATAATGGAGATCACTCAACAGGCAACTCATATAATAAGTCCGGTCCCAGGAAACCAGAAGGCTTTGCGGCCCTTTCTGGTCATAATGAAACAACCGGTCACCTAAAAGACCTTTTTGCGCCAATGCCATATTCAGATAGTTTAGGCTGACATAATCCGTCACTTCCTTCTCAGGATGTTCACGGATAATCGTGTCCCACTCGTTCCTTTGCTCCCAAACGGACAGCTCGTTCATCCGGTTGTTCCGTACTTCATACGGTCCGGGCAGACAAAATGCGGAAAAGCAAAACAGGACGACCAACAAACTGCCTGTAACGGCAACTCCGACCGAACGCTTTCCTCTGGGAAGAAACTTCATCGCGAAGGCCGCCACCAATAGAGTCAAAAGCAAGACGACAAAACGAATCCAGATAAAATAGACATAAGAGTCCGGCTGCAACTGAGACTCCTGATACCTTTCCGAATAAATCCCGTCTGTCAACGGAATGCCGGTAGCCAAACGAATACCGATATAAGTCAACAACACTCCTATCAAAAACACGGCAAACGAACCGTACCATTTCTCCCTCCGGCACAAGAGGCTCATGAAAACCACCACCAGACCGTAAAGCGCCGCCAACTGACCGGCCAAACCATAGATAAGAACCACACTTGCCACACCATAAAACAACTGCACCTTCGGTCTCCGGATACGGATAAAAACAGAAGAAAAGAACAATAAGAGGAGAAGTCCGACCGTTCCGTCCAAGACATAAAAAGGGCTCGTATGAGCTTTCACCAATCCCAAAACAGGAAATAAGGCAAGCAACAGATTATATCCGCGCGGTGCGATCTCCTGTAAAAGCAGATAACACAAGAAACCGATTACACACAAGAAAGCACTGTTAACCCACAAAACAAACAGGGAAGAGGTATAATATTGAACCAAAGCCTGCCCAACCACCGCACAAAAGCCGCCGGGAACAGACAGCATATCCCGGATAACCACCCATTCGGGAATAAACAGCTGCACTTCTTCCTGCCGTTGGAACGTAGAAGTCCCGAACGAACAAAAGAAGAACCAAAGCCCTGCAAAGACGAACAGCCAAAATACAAGCGTCCTCCCTTTCATAATCCTATTGTTTTCGTTAAAAAGAAATGAAACAAAAGAAGAGAGGAAGTCATCTTCTGGCGACTGTTCCTCTCTCCCCCGGTCTAAAGAGTAAAATTATACTTTATAATCTTTCACATTTTACTTACTGCCGTAACCCGGGTTTTGTTCCAGCAGGTTATTAGCACCGATCAGACTGTAGTGGATCGGGAAACGATTCAGGTTCGGATTGTTCGTCGCCTTATGATCCCACCAGTCTTCCGTCACATAGGCATCCCAACGGATCAAGTCCGTACGGCGGCGTCCTTCGGCCAAGAATTCCAATTGCCACTCGTCCAGCATACGGTATTTGTCCAGATTAGTAGCCGTTACCGGATCTGGATCGACTCCGTCTTCGAAGTAACGCTTGCGAACCGTATTGATCAAATCGGCAGCCCCCTGTTTGTCACCGGCACGCATCTTGCATTCGGCCAGCATATAATAGATCTCGGCCAGACGGATCACCGGTACATCCGGATCGCCTTTCCGCTTGAACTCTTCCTGAGTCGGACGCGGACTGCGTTTCGTCACACGTACCCCGGAGTTTTCTTCTGCTGTCGCAACCGTCGAAGGTAACGAAGCCACATCCGGATAAAGCGGATCTTTTCCTACCTTGGCAAAATAAGCGATCTGGTCAACGACCGTGATCACCTCGCCGGCATACTCGCGCGTACCCGTACAAACCCATTCCGGATTCAGCGGATTCACCAATTCACCCACGATAAACATACCGCGATATTTGCCATTGCCTTCATATACATACGGTTGCTTGCGGATATCCTTGTCATGGAACTTCGCATACGCTCCGCCCAATTTATAAGAGTAGCGTTTACCTGTAGGATCGAGACTCGGCACCAGTCCGAGGGCATTGTCCGAACCGGAACCTTCCAGTCCACCCAGATAGTTCTTATAGTTATAAGGAACCATCATACCCCAATACATGGCATCCGTCTCGGTCTTCGCATTCTGGCTGGGTACGGACCAGATCAGTTCGGGACAACGTTCGTTGTCAAATCCGAATATGTTCGTCCAATCCGTTTCCAACGCATACTGCCCGTACTTACCGTCGATAATATCCTGGCAGATCTGGGCGGCTTCGGTAAACATCTCCTTGCCGATATAAGACTTGGCATTGAAATACAAACGGGCCTGCAAAGCTGCACCGGCAGCACGATGGATCGAACCGGTTTCCATCCCGCCCAGTTCTTCTTTGATCGGAAGATTCGGAACGGCTATTTTCAATAAGGAATCGATAAAGTTGAATGTCTCGACATCCGTCGAACGTCCTTTCACTTCGCTCTGGGTCGTCGTGTACAAAGGCACCCCGCCGAAAAAGTCCAAACCATCCAAATAGAAAGATGCAGCCAACGTACGTTGTTGGTTCAACATGGATTCGCGCGTACCCTCTTCAAAGCCCAAGGCATCGAAGTCGACATTTTCCAGATCTTCCAATGCATCCCAAGCCAAAGCGACTCCCATCGCAAAGTTGGTCCAGCCCGTCTCGACACGCGTCATGTCTTCCGTATACTCATGATGATGGAATTTCTGATAGACAGCCCCGTCATACCAGTCGCTACCACGCGTAGGCAGACAGAACTCGTCCGTCCCCAGTTCCTGCAACAACCAACGCGGACTGTCGTGAGCGATGTACCAGCGCCAGTGAGTAAACGGCCGGTTGAAACGTTGCCATACGGCATCTTGTGAGCTATAAAAAGTCTCCGGAACCACCTGCGAATAAAAATCAGGTTCGACACTACAGGAAGTAGTGCACAGCAGGCAGATCACTCCGGATAAAAACAATTGGAATATATTTTTCTTTTTCATCTTACAATCTTGTATTAGAAGTTAAACTGCATACCTAATGTCCAAGTACGGACGACCGGATAGAAATCGCTCCAGAACTTTTCCGTTCCTTTATCCCAGCCCGTGATATCCACTTCCGGATTCATACCGCTATAGCCGGTGATCGTGCAAACGTTACCCACCGTACCATAAATACGGATCCGGTCGATCAGGTTGTTCGTGTACTTCTTCATCGGAAGCGTATAGCCCAGCGTGATCGCATCGATCTTCAGGAATGTACCGTCTTCCAGGAAATAGTCACAAACCTGCTTTTCGCCCTTGATATGGTTGAATTTGCCATAAGCATCTTTCAAGACATTCAGATTGCCCTGTCCCTGGATACCGTAATACATATTGATTGTATTATACACATCGAAATCGATCCAGCTACGCAGATTGATACCTAAATCAAAGTTCTTATAAGTCAAGGTGTGACTCCATCCGATAATCAGTTTCGGAGTATAGTTGCCTATATATTGTTTGTCGTTCTCCGTTTTCTGTGCAGCCGGGATCACTTCGCCGTCTTTGTTATACAGCAAGAAACTGCCCTCATCATCGAACCCTGCAAACTTCCACATATAGAAAGAACCGATTGTCGAACCGGCTTCCATACGGGCTGCATCGCCCGGAGTTCCCGGAGCCACGAAACCGTTACCGTTATGATAGGAGTTGTCACCCTCCAACGTCAGGATCTTTCCGGTATTATGGCTCAGGTTCATGCTGGAAGACCAAGTGAAATCTTTTGTACGAATAATGTCGCCACCGACTTCGAACTCCCAACCTTTACTTTCCATACTACCGATATTTTGCATCTGGCTACCCTGTGTATAAGGAGGTTGCGGAACCTTTACACTGAACAAAAGGTTGTCCACCTTACGGCGATAGTAGTCGAACTTACCATACAAGCGGCCTTCGAAGAAAGAGTAATCGACACCCAAGTTCCACTCCTTCTTTTCTTCCCATCCCAAATTAGGATTGACATTTTGCGATTTACCGTATGAGTACGCCCATGTTCCGTTCGGCATCATCCAGTTCGTGTCCGAACCTAACATATTGGCCATATAAGTCGCACTAAAATCATTATTACCGGTCACACCATAACCGAAACGGATCTTCAAATCGTCCAACCATTCAAAGTCTTTCATGAACTCTTCGTTCGAGATACGCCATCCTGCCGTTGCAGACCAGAAGTTCGCCCAACGGTTGTCGGCCGCAAACTTGGAAGAACCTTCATGACGGATAGAGGCAGAAAGCATATATTTATCCTGGTAGGAATAATTGGCACGGGCAAAGAATGAGAACAAACGTTCCGTAACCGATTTACCGGAGCTCATGCCGGCCTTGCCATCCGTCAGGTAACTGCCCTGGCCTATATCCCAATATTTGATACCATCGACCGAGAAATTATAATTATCCATACCGAAATTTTCCCCGTTGACTTCAAAATAAGAATAACCAGCCGTTGCGTTCAGATTATGTCCTCCTTTAAAGTCTTTTACATAAGAGAAATATCCTTCCGAAGTCAGGTTTTCCGTCTTACTGAAAGCCAGATGAGCATGCCCCTTACGGGAATTGTCAATCTCGCTTCGGTGTGTGCTGGGCCAATATTGGTGCAATTCCCATTGACGGTTTTCATAACCGATAACCTGCTGGTAATTCAAACCTGGAATAGGCTTGATATTCAACTTCAGGTTTACTTCCGGCTTGAACCATTTATCCAATCCGTAGTAATCTTCCAGCATGGCATCCGCTACGACGTTATAGTCCAACGATTCGTTGATCCACACATTATAGCCGGTTTCACTATCCGGATCGTACGGAGAGCGGGTCGGGTTATTACGCATGGCTTGCTGGAAATTCGGATAGTGGTTGTTACGGGCAGCCTGGCGATAATCCACAGCCGGACGGACTTCCAGCCAATCATCGAACAACTTGAAAGAAGCGTTCACACGTCCGCCATAATCCTGGCGTTCGTCTTGCAACGCGATGCCCTGGTTCTTTTCATAGAAGAAAGAAGTATAAACCTGTGCCTTTTCCGTACCCATCTCCAATGCCAGATGGTGTTTCTGGGAGAAATTATCCTTATTGATCAACTCGTCCCACCAGTTTGTATCGGAACCGTAATCCGTACCGATATTATGTTCGGCATATTCGCGGCCGGACAACATCTCGGGAGCATTGTAGTTTTGTTTTTTCGTAAACTCGTTGCTGTACGTGAGTCTCACTTTCCCATTCGTATCCGAGCCGCTTTTAGTTGTGATCAAGATCACACCGGCGGCCGCACGGGTTCCGTAGATAGCACCGGCGGAAGCATCTTTCAATACATCGATAGACTTGATATCATCCTGCGTCAACGAACGGATATCACCCCCTGGGAAACCATCGATCACGATAAGAGGCGCCTTTCCGGAATTGATGGAAGTCATACCGCGAAGCTGGAAAGTCGTACCGGAATTGGCACTTCCCAAGTTATTCATCACCAAACCGCCGATCTTACCTTGCAAGGACGCCGAGATATCCGCCCCACTCACACCGACCATCAGGTCATCGGCTTTCAACGAGGTGATGGCGCTGGTCACCTGCTTCTTGTCCAAAGAACCATAGCCGATCACCACGACTTCTTCCAATGCTTTGGCATCTTCAACCAACTTCACATGGATGGTCGCCTGGTTGCTTACCTTCACTTCCTGAGTTATATAACCGATAAAAGAAATCACTAAAGTCGAGTTATTGGGAACATTCTGCAAAACGACCTTTCCGTCCATATCCGAGATATTTCCGTTTGTAGTTCCTTTCACAACAACATTAGCTCCCGCTACCGGCCCCATTTCATCCTGGACTATAATCGTTACAGTCTTTCCTACTTGATCCGGTACTGCATTCTCTATCCGATTCGAGGTTAACAATTCAACATTCTCACCAGCCGCAAATGCTCCTGTCGTCAGACAAAAAAGCAGTCCGCAAGTGACTTTCGATACTCGAGATATTGAACCTTTCCTTCTTAGAGGATAGTCACAATTCTGTTTTTGTTGCATTTTCTTGTATTATTATAAAAAGGTTAATAATAAATCGATCTAAGCCTGAAGCTTATCACACTCTAAATAAGACCTAAAGTCTTTCTGTCAGTTTTCTCTATTCCTATCTCATAGGCCTATCTATTTAAGTTGTCCATATAAACTATTTTTAATTAATACAGGCAGTTAAAATGACTATAGTCTTAATAGAACTATGGTACTTATTTTCGGATTTTATGATATGGTTTGAATATTAACAGAAGCGGATACAAGTCTTACTCTCATCTCCTCAAAAGACGTTTTTCAAACAAATAAGTATATCTGTAGTAGTACATTAGAAGCGGTTCGAGAACTTTTCAGCGTTTCTTCCTTTGAAACTTTTTGGGAAACCAATCCTTTTATTTGAATATTTTTGTTTAATTTTACGCCCAACTGAATGGTATTGTTAAAACATATCCGAGGTAAGAGTTTGGTAATGTGTTTTTAATGAATTTTCAATTACAATACACGGTGGGTTTGTAAAAATACCATAGTTCTATTAAGACTGTAGTTCTTTTCTTTCCAACAAGAAATTTCTTCGATTGATTTTTTATAAAGAGATGAAAAGGCTTTTCTGTACTTCCTCCAGCACAAGTATTCTGATAAATCAAAATAACACCCAGTCTCTATCTTACCGGACATTTTATTACCGATCAAACAATTAGGCTAACACATCAATACTGTAAGCCCGCCCTTACAGATTCCCTTACAAGGCAAATCAGGCTACATTTGCATGTATTCCCTGCTCCATAAGCATATGTTTCTGGTTTCATTAGCATGTATGCGAATATACATAGGTATGTACGGGTAGGAATATAAGGACCTTTTACATAGAAAGTGCCGACCTTCATGCAAGAAAGTCGGCACTTTTATAAGATCAAGTCCCCTATTTTGAGAAAAACCATTGTCGGAGACGTTCTATTTTGTCTGGAAGCATCTGTCGGACGGACTGTTCCGGATAATCGTTTTGCCTGCTATCCTCGACTATTTCTATCACGACCGATAGACATAGGCTTATTGATATTCTTTCAGCAGACAAAAAGATTCATATAGCTCCATTCCTGTAGCAAAACGGAAATCCTTATCTCCGCGAGAAGACGACAAACGCTACCTCCCGATACTTATCCCGGCTACAGCCAATAGAAACCGGAGCCTGTTTGACGTTTTGTCATTTTGACAAAGATTATTCCATCGGAACTTCCATCAAAAGCACAGTCGCGTGTTTCAGAACTTCTATGGCAATACTGTCGGTGTCCCAGAAACCGGCTCCGTCACGTTTGGAAAGGACTGTATCAGCAACCTCCACTTCGCCTTCAATCACAAACAGGTAAACGCCGTTCTTCTTGCCATGCAGTTTGTACTCCTTCACCAGTCCCGCATCCAACGTACCCATCGAGAACCACGCATCCTGGTTGATAGAAGCCGGGGCGGAACCATCCGGCGCAATCATCACTCCCAGCTCATTCTTCTTCAAGACGGAACGGATATCATAATTCTTATAATGAGGTTCTGTATTCTCCTCGCGCGGGAACACCCAGATCTGAAGAAGATCCAGCTGCTCTTCACCGCTATCGTTGAACTCGCTATGGAAAATCCCCGAACCTGCACTCATCACCTGGATATCGCCCGGAGTAATCACTTCGCTGTTCCGGATGCTGTCGCCATGACGCATATATCCTTTCAAAGGGATAGAGATTACTTCCATATTCTTGTGTGGATGTGTATCGAAGCCCTCTCCCGGAGCGATCGAGTCGTCATTCAGGACACGAAGCATGCCAAAATGTACTCGCTTCGGGTTGTAGTAATTGGCAAAACTAAAAGTATGATGGGTCTTCAGCCATCCATGATTTGCATACCCGCGAGTATTGGCTTTATCCACTATTGTTTTCATAAATAATCCTCCTTTGTTAATTACGTCTATAGAACATTATGGAAGGAAGAAAAGTTTTTAGTACTTTTGTGCCCTAATAAAATCATCCAGTAAATATAAACACTATGGCAGTTTACTTAAACGATGTATCAAGAACATTCGGTGAATACTTGCTTATTCCCGGTTTAACCACCAAACAATGTGTGCCAACCAACGTTTCGCTGAAAACTCCGCTTGTGAAACACAAAGTGGGCGAAAAGCCTGCGATCGAGTTAAACATTCCTTTCGTTTCAGCGATCATGCAATCTGTGTCCGGTCCCAAGTTGGCCATCGAATTGGCCCGCAACGGAGGACTGTCTTTCATCTTCGGTTCACAACCTATCGACAGCCAGGCTGAAATGGTTCGGAAAGTAAAGAAGTTCAAAGCCGGATTCGTAATCAGCGACTCCAATCTGACTCCTGAAAATACGCTGGCAGATGTAATCGCTCTGGTACAGCGCACCGAACACTCTACGATCGGTGTGACGGACGACGGTACTCCTAACGGTAAATTGCTGGGAATGGTGACCAGTCGCGACTATCGTGCGGAAAAAGATTCTCCCGACAAGAAGGTGAAAGAATTCATGACTCCGTTCTCCAAGCTGATCGTCGGCGAACTGGGCATGACGTTGAGTGAAGCCAACCAGATCATCTGGGATCATAAACTGAATACGTTGCCGATCATCGACAAGGAGCAGAACTTGCAATACTTCGTCTTCCGCAAAGACTACGACAGCCACCGCGATAATCCGAAAGAGTTATCCGGCAGCGATAAGAAACTGCTCGTTGGGGCCGGAATCAACACACGCGACTATATGGAACGTGTTCCTGCGTTGGTTGAAGCGGGTGTCGATGTTTTGTGTATCGATTCATCCGACGGCTATTCCGAATGGCAGCAGGAAACTCTGCAATGGATCAAGAAAAACTATGGTGACAAGGTGCTGGTCGGTGCCGGCAATGTTGTTGACAAAGAAGGTTTCGACTACCTGGTCGAAGCCGGAGCCGATTTCATCAAGGTGGGTATCGGTGGCGGTTCCATCTGTATCACCCGTGAACAGAAAGGTATCGGCCGCGGACAGGCTACCGCATTGATCGACGTAGCACAGGCACGCGACGAATATATGAAAAAGACGGGTATTTATGTGCCTATTTGCAGCGACGGCGGCTTGGTACATGACTATCACATGGTCCTTGCTTTGGCGATGGGTGCGGACTTCCTGATGATGGGACGTTATTTCGCCCGTTTCGACGAATCTCCTACGAAGAAGATGAAAATCGGTAACAACTTCGTGAAAGAATACTGGGGTGAAGGCTCAAACCGCGCCAAGAACTGGCAGCGTTACGATATGGGCGGCAGCGAAGCACTGAAGTTCGAAGAGGGCGTCGACAGCTATGTTCCCTATGCCGGTAAGATGAAAGACAACCTCAACCTCACATTAGGCAAAATAATCGCCACGATGTGTAGTTGCGGAGCTATCACCATCCCCGATCTGCAAAAGAACGCCAAAATCACACTGGTCTCTTCAACCAGTATCGTAGAAGGCGGTGCGCATGATGTGATTTTGAAGGAGCAGAACTAAGAATAAAATTAAGAACTGCATAAAAAAGAGTATCAGGAAAGTCCCGATACTCTTTTTTAGTATATCACAATAATAAAGTTATCACTATATTTTGTAATACTGCTCCCAGCCTTCACGAGGTTGTTCGCCTATTAACATTTGATTTGCAATAGGATCATTACTGATTTGTTTCGACTCCCGGTCAAAAACCAACTTTCTGTTCAGACGTTGTGCCAATACTCCAAGACAAAAGACTTGGCTTAACGGCCCGGCCACAGAAAAAGGAGAACGAGTTTTTTCTTTTCCTTGACAAGCCAATAAGAAATTTGCATAATGATCTGAAGGACTTTTTCCATACTCCGGTAAAACCGGATTCATCTCTTTCGCTATTTTATCCGGAATAACAGACAATGTACTTCCATGAGATCCTCCCTTAAACGTCAATGTTTTCGTATAAATTTCTTTACCTGGATTCAGATTCACCAACTGCAATTTACCTCCATTCACAGCAGGGATATTCGGATCGACCTCCGAAGTACCATAATTTTCAGGAACAGCCGGAATATTATCCAAACCATCATACCAAGTTACATCTACCGCCGGCATATTATTCCGCTCAGGGAATTTAAAAAGGATCGTAGACGACATCGGATAAAAAAACGGATTATGGTCTTTCAGATATAACGGATTAATTTCATTAGGCAAACCTAAATCAAGAAATTCATGAGCCGTATCTAAAAGATGAGCTCCCCAGTCACCCAAAGTCCCCATCCCAAAATCATACCAGCAACGCCATTGTCCCAAATGATAATCATGATTATATTCGTGATAAGGCCGTACGCCGAGCCAAGTATCCCAATCCAATGATTCCGGAACAGGTTCACCCATCGGCAAATGCTTAATATTCGGATTCCAACCATGCCAACGACGAGGGTTATTCATGTGAGCAGTAATTGCAGTGACATCTTTTATTAATCCAGCCTCTTTCCATGCTTTAAACTGAAAATAATTCGCCTCCGAATGTCCTTGATTTCCCATTTGAGTAACTACTCCAAATTTCTTTTCCGCCCGCATCATCAGTTCCACTTCCTGGAAAGTACGAGCCATCGGCTTTTCCACATAAACATGCTTTCCATGAGCCATTGCTTCAATAGTAATTGGAAAATGGGAATGGTCAGGAGTACAAACCGTGACAGCGTCGATCTTATCAGCCATTTTATCAAACATCTGACGAAAATCCTGAAAACGAGGAACGTCCGGAAACATTGAAATAATCTTCTGAGTATGCGGAGCTCCCATATCGACATCACAAAGGGCAACCACTTCACACAGTCCGGTCTTAAACATCCGTTGTGAAATATCAGCTCCCCGGTTGCCGATACCTATAAAAGCAACTCTCACTTTATCATTTGCACTCATACGGGATGCAACAGAAGCAGCATTCGCTTTGGGAATCCAAAATGAAGGTATCGCCGATACCGCAGAAAAAGCCAAAGCCTGCTTAAAAAATGAGCGACGTGAAATAATATCTGACTTCATTATCTTTATAAATTCAAATTAAACATCAATAAACCATATCACTAACAGCTTTGAAATAACCGATAGATTCAGCAATTCCTAAAAACGGATCATTCCTATCCTTTTCATATTCCAAGCTACACATTCCTGTATAGTTGACCTCACGCATCATCTGTACTAAAGCAGGAAAATCAATCTTTCCACGGCCTAATTCAATAGCATGTCCTGCTTTTGTCGAGTCTGTCACATCCTTGATATGCATATCAAATACACGCGTATGATATTTTTTCAAATCAGCGACAGGGTCACGACCGCTACGCAAATCATGTCCTATATCCAGACACATACCTATACGCGGGTCCAAATCTTTAGTATGTTCCCACACATCTTTGGCATCCGGGAATACTGGTAAATCCGGTCCATGCAAATGGATGGCATAGTGAAAATCGTACTCCTTTACCTTTTTATCCACGTATGACAATAGTTCATACGTAGGAACACCGACTATCGTTTTTACTCCTACTCGTTTTGCATATTCAAACGCATGGTCTATTTCATCTTTTGTCTTCATATTGATCGGACCGACAGCATATCCTTTCACACCATACGAAGCACATTTGGCATGCAACTCTTCTATTTGTGCATCCGTACAATCGTAAGGCAGATGAAAATCTTTAATACAGAGATAATGAATATCCAGACGCTGCAAAGTCTTCAACGTAGTTTCCAAATCAAACGCAACAAACGTAAAGCCAGCCATGCCAAGATGGAAAGGATTTACAGCTTTAGCCACTTTCGGCTTGGCCATATCCATTACGCCGGCTTTCACTATATTCGGGGTGGCCATAAGCATAGCCCCAGTCACCCCTTTTATTAAAAATGATCTTCTTGATTTTTCCATGAAATTATTCCTGGTTTACCAATATCTAACATACATATTAATTATAACCAGGATTTTGCGTAAGCGCACCACCGGTAGCATCTATTTCTGTTTGAGGGATCGGCCACAAAACATTGTGGTCTTTCACATTCATTCCAGGAGCCTGCGGATTATTGTTATACTTTCGCAGATATTCAAGGAATTTGCCAGTGCGACGCAAAACAACTTCACGAAATTCTTCCGTATATAATTCGCGGATTCGTTCATCCAACAAATAATCAATAGTAACATCGCCTACTGCTACTGGCTTAGCATTTGCACGTGAACGGACAACATTGATATCATCTGCTGCTTTTTGCATTTCACCTAACTGAATATAAGCTTCTGCCCGATTTAAATAGGTTTCTGCCAATCGCATAAAGTAACAATCCTTCCATGTATATCCTCCACCACTACGAAGGGGTTCTGCTTGGATATGACAAGGATCGCCAACCTTTCCGATCCAATAAGGATATATAAAATTACAAGTATCTTTCATCGGATTACGACCATTTGTTTCATAACTACCCCACAAAGAGAAATCTATGACTTGTCCATTATAAGGCGATTCCGGATTTTGGAAATAATAAGTACGCTTAATATTATGAGGTGCATTTCGAATATCATTATCCCAATCAGAAGCCCAAACTTCATGAGTCACATGATATGTCGGACGTGACCAAGAAACCGGACGGCTTAACGTATCACTATATCCAGTATATTTACCGTCAATAAATTCACCTAATATACAAGCGTATCCAGCTGGGTCATTTCCCAAAGAATAATAACGAGGGCCATGACGACGAGGACCGTTATTTTGTCCTCCACCACCCGATACATTTGAACCCTGAGGACCATTGCCTGTTCCTCCTCCCCCTGACAGGTTAGCACCAAACTGAGCTACCCATATCGCCTCTTTATTTTCACTCAGATTTTGATTACCATACGCAAACAAATCTAAGAATACATCACCTGTTTTAAAGACATCAGTTGTCGCCCCGAAACGCTCAGTCATCAATCGATAACCAAAATCATCTATCACATGTGTAGCAGCTTCAACCGCTTCTTTATATTTACCCTCTTGTAAATAAACCTCTGACAACAAATGGTAGGCAGCACCTTTTGTAACACGTCCTTTTTCTTCTTCCTTACCAGGATCTGGCAAATGTTGAGTAGCAAAAAGTAAATCACTCTCCACTTGAGCGTACACATCTTTTAATGATGTACGAACAAATTCTGTTTTAGGAACAGTCACCGCATCAACCAACAGAGGAACATCTCCATAAAAAGAAGTAAGTAAACGATAAGCATACGCACGGAAAAACAAAACTTCTCCCTTATATAATGCTCGCTGTTCAGGACTATCCCAACCTGTCGTTTCTTCCTCATCTATATAAAGTAACAACTCATTAGAACGACTGATCAGAATATACATATTCTTCCACAATTTATAAAACAAACTATTGGAAGGGGTCAATACTTCATATGTTACACCTCCTGGATTTTCCCCATTGTAACTGACATCAGCCATTGAACTGTAAAAATAGACAATAGCATCATCTCCATAATACAACACGTCGCGCAAATAACTGTGAAGTCCATTTATTCCTAATTTAATACCCGATGCTTCCGAATAGGCATTTTCCGAAGATAAAAAGTCTAACGGTTTCTCTTCCAAAAAGTCATCATTACACCCGAACAAACCTCCCAAAAAGAACGCTACTGCTATTAATTTAGAAAAGATCGTATTTGATATAAAATTGTATTTCATAATTCCATCTATTTAAAGTGATAACTTAATTCCAAATTGCAAACTACGAGTCAATGGAAATGCTGTATATTCAGGATCCCATCCATCCCAACCTGTAAACGTATACAAATTTTTTCCTGTTAAAAACAGCTGTAACTGACTAATGACTCCTGTCTTTTGTAACAACTTCTTATCGAATGAATACATCAAAGACACATCCTGAAGACGGACAAATCCTCTATTTTGATAAATACTTGTAGATATCGGCTGATTTCTAAACAAAGCAAGTCCCTCATTGGAATGGTTTTCCGGTGTCCAATATTCTCTGATAGCCGGTTGATTCAAACGAACTACATAATCTGAACTATTATCCGGAGCCAAAAGACCATTGCCTCCCATATAATAGCCACCTCCGCCCAACATTGAGTTCAGCATAAAGTACAAAGACCAATTTTTCCATGTCAATGTATTGCTAAAACTGAAACGGCAATTAGGATTCTTATTACCGATAATCTTACGATCATGTTCAGCATCAATCTTACCATCACCATTCAAATCAGCAAATTTCTGTTGCCCTGGATACCAACCTTCATAAATCTTACCGGAATACAAATCTTCCTCTTGCCAAACACCTTGCATTTCATAAGAATAGATAGCACCTATCGATTCACCGACAAACCATCCATTCGTCAAATCTTGTGTTGTTCCATCACCATACAAATCTGTAATCTTATCTCGATTCAATGAGAATGTAAAACCGGATGTCCAAGAGAAATTTTTATTCTGGATATTGACAGAATTCAGTTCGACTTCCACACCCTTATTATCAACACCACCTAAGTTTGCCCAAACCCAACTATATCCTGTGACATTCGGCAATGTTCGTTTTACCAAAACATCTGTTGTATGCGATTTATAGACTTCAAACGAACCATTTAAACGTTGATTAAAGAAACCGAAATCAATACCAAAGTTCCAAGACGAAGTACGTTCCCATTTCAAATCCTTATTAGCCATTTCAGAAGGATATAAAGAAATAACCCTATCATCATCATAATTATAAGCCCCCATTCCTAATTTAGCTAATGAGGCATAACGTCCAATACCCTGATTACCATTCTGTCCATAAGAAAGACGCAATTTCAAATATACATCCTCAAACGGATTAAAGTCTTCCTCTGAAATCACCCAACCAATAGAGGCAGAAGGCAATGTTACAAACTTATTATTACTTCCAAATCCCGAAAAGCCATCACGACGTACTGTACCTGTAAACAAATAACGATTTTTATAATTGTAACTAATACGTCCCATCAAACCCACATTGGATTCCTGCCAAGCTGTACTTTTTTCAGTAAACAATGTACCGATACCTAAATTATTATAACCTAAATTGTCCGTATCGAACGATTCTGCAATAGCAGTAGTCTTATCACCCCATCTTTTTTCCTTTGTATAAACAAATGTTGCATTCAATGAATGATCGCCAAATGTTCTTTGATAAGCAAAAATATGATTAAATAAATAAGCATTTTCATTCTCCGGCTCTTTTATAGCTTTACCATTATTAATAAATCCTCCATCCACATCTGACGGATAAAACGAATTATTATCTCGATGATACCGGGTAGTTGAATAATTAAAATCATAAGACAAGCCTTTAATAAAAGGAACATCAATACGCCCGTTCAAGGTCAAAAAGAGTGTATTTCGCAAATCTGAATTATCAATAGCCAAATATTGTAATGGATCTTTCATAGATGATTCTGTTGCCAACTCCAGACGATGATATCCTGGTGTATCAAAGTCATACGCGGCCAAAGGTGATGCTTTTGTTGCATAATCAAAATTAGCAGACACTCCCGAATAATCACGATGGGAGAAGTTAATGTTTGCACCGATTTTCAACCAATCAGTCACCTTTGTATCGACCTTCGCATTGAATGTATAACGCTTAAATTGATCATTTAGCAACAGACCTTCTTCATCATGATAGGCTCCCGATAAATAATAATTCACATAATCTGAGCTGCCAGAAACACCGATATTATAATCTTGCGTCAAACCAGTCTGCATAACCTTGTCTATCCAATCAATATCATACGCTGCTCCCGAAAGATAGCTATCTTTTTCTTCTTGAGATCTCAGATAATAAGCATTAGCTTCTCTACTCGACAAATCCGGATAAGCAGGACGACCTACATCGCTTGTCGGATTTGTTTTATACCACGCACGTAAATCCTGTTGATAGGCATAATCAGCCAAGCGCCTTGTATATTCTTCTGCATTCATATAATTTGCACTATGATTAGATGCAGACTGTGTCCCTATAGACATATTAAATGAAACTTTCGGTTTCTCAGTTTTTCCTTTTTTAGTTGTAATCAAGATTACGCCATTGGCCGAACGAGCACCATAGACAGCCGCTGCACTTGCATCTTTCAAAATATCAATACTGCTTATGTCATTTACATTGATATCGGACATTGCCCCATTGTAAATAATGCCATCCAAGACAATCAAAGGATTTTGAGAAGCAGAAAATGAAGTTGTTCCACGAATACTCAGACTTACATCCTCCCCAGCATATCCGCTTTGAGCCGTATTGACACCTGCTGTAGACCCAACAAGTGCCTGAGATAAACTTGTATTAGCAACTGCAGGAGATTCTTCCAAATTCACCCTTTTCACTGCGCCTGTCAAGTCTTTCTTTTTCATGGTTCCATATCCGACAACCACTACTTCTTCCAATGTTTCGGTATCTTCCCGGAGTGTTATGGTATAGGACGCCTGATCATTGATTTTTATTTCTTGAGAGACATATCCTATATAAGAAACTATTAACGTTGCACCAGGTGCAACGTTAAGGACGAAGCGTCCTTCCGAATCAGATATAACACCGTTCATTGTTCCTTTTTCCACAATGTTCGCTCCGACTACCGGGCCGAATGCATCCAAGACAACACCTGTGATCTTCTTTCCCTCTTGAGTGGCTTTTGTTTCCTCTGCCTTTTTCTCCGTTATTATAATATTCTTATTATAAATCTTAAAATCACAATCCGGCAGAATCAATGCCAATATCTCCGATATATTTTTATCTTCGGCATTCACAGTGACTCGCTTGTTCGTGTTAATAACCTTGTCATTATAATAAAAAGTAAACTCACTCCTACTCTCTATTCCTTTTAGAACATCTTTGACAGTAGAGTTTTCCATGCTTAGGTTTATCCGAGTACTTTGTGCATAAGACTCTGTAGCAGAAACCCTAAATAGCATAACGGTTAACATAATCAGGACTAATTTCATAATCCGAACATTTTTGTGTGTTAAGAAAGGGTACAAAACATCCTTTCCATTAAAATTATTCATATTTTTACATGGATTTTTTTGTTAGACTTTATCGCCGAACTCCGCCAAGAGAAGCGATAGGTTAATAAAATTCTTGAATAGGTGGATGTTGCCGCATTCACCTATTGCATTAATAATACTTACATCATTCCTCCTTTCTCATATTTTTATTATTTTTAAGGTTAATACTTCGCTTTTATACTATTTTGGTATAATATATACTTTTCCATTTTTCATCTCGTACCTGATAGGCGCTATGAGACTCATTGCCTCCATCACCTCTTCGATGCTCTCCTGCCGGATCGTGAAAGAAAGGTGAGTGGAAGCAGCAAACTGCTTCGGGCATTCGATATCCATATTATAGCGTCCCTCCATACTGATCAGGATATCAGCCAGACAGTCGTTGTCGAACACCAGGCGATCCTTGATCCAGTCGGCATACAAACCGACTTTCGCTTCTTCGACAGAGGCGATCTGATCCGATTTACGATATCTGAACAGTTCATTCGGTTTCAAGTAAACCGGATCTTTCAAAGCTTTTCCCGATATCTTCACACTGCCGTTCAGCAAAGCGGTCTCTACAAATTCACCGGAAGAATAGCTATCGAGATCGAAGCAAGTACCCAAGACCTCCACGTCTATCTCTCCCGCCTGTACGACAAAAGGCTTTTTCGCATCTTTCGCCACCTCGAAATAGGCTTCTCCTTCTAAAGAGACGAACCGCCTGTTACCGGTAAATTGATTCGGATAAGTCAGTTTGGTTTCCGAATTCAGCCAAACCACTGATCCGTCGGGCAACGTGAACCGCCCCTTGCTTCCTTTTGCTGTTATCAATTGGTTTTGTACGATGACATCCGAAACGGAATGCTCCCTCCAACTACCGATGCCATAACCTATTCCCAACAAAAGCAACAATACGGCAGCAACCCGCGTCCAACGCAAAACCACCGATAACGTTTTTCTCTCCGTAAGCGATTCCTTTTCCATCCGGCCCTGCTCCAGCAAGATACGGTCTTTCAGTTTCTCCAAAGCGATATCGACCTCCAACTCGTTTCCGGCTGCAACATTACAAGACAGCCACAAGTCACGGGTTACAGCAAAATCATCCCGATTACCGTCCGATTGTTTCAGCCACCGAAGCAGCAACATCTTCTCTTCCAGCGCTGCCGAGCCATCCAGATAACGGATTATGATTTCGTTGATATCGTTTGTACTTTCTTTCATTTACAGATTCATTTATTAGTAATACAAAAAAAGAAGTTTTTACCCTACCTCCATTCTACAAAAAAATTATGTTTCTTTTTATTCTCCAGCATGAAACTTTATTTTCTAGTTATGGAAACTTTTGTTTCATCCGAGGAAAATAAAGTTTCACGAAAAGAATTTATCTGAAACTTTTGTTTCATGCAAGAGATTTGTTTGAAACTTTTGTGTTACCCTCCTACTGTCTAATGAGAAAGACAAGTGACAGCCAGCACCAACAAAGGGAATAAGTCCTTTTGGACAAGATGCTCCTTCAAGCCGTAAAGAGCTTTACTTATCTGCTTTTCAACCGCCTTGATGCTAATATCCAGTTGTTCCGCAATCTCGCGGTTTTTCAAACCGTAGCTCCGGCTGAGCATAAATACTTTACGGCATTGAGGGGGAAGCGTGTTTATATAAGACATGATTTCTTCTTCCAGTTCTTTCAATAATAAGCTTTGCTCGGAATTTTGCATATAAGAAGTGACATACTGATCCAAAATGTCTGCTTCCCTTGCCGGCTCCAAGGTACATACATCCTGCTGCTTTTTATTCAGCGCATTCAAGGCATGCGTATAAACCGCCCTGAAAAGATAGGACTTCACAGCAGCGTCTTCAAAACGAATGCTTTCACGCCGTTGCCACAGTTCAAAAAAGACATCCTGCACGATATCTTCCGACAGATCTTTGTCGTTAACAAAACGGAAAGCATACGCTCGCAAGGGCTTGTAAAAGCGTTTGAACAAAGCCTCCAACGCCGTAAAATCTTGAACATATCTTTCTGATGACATGAGCTTATTATTTTATGAAAGACAAAAATACGGATATTTTTCATTTAATGCCGGCAGAAGGGGAATATTGATAATTCTATAAGCGATATTGCCATTTACAATGCAACCATATTTATGTATCTTTGCAATATCAATTATAAAAGGAAACAATATGACACCGATTGAATTAACAAAAGCGGAATTTATACAGCGAGTAGGAAACTTCGAAGAAAACCCCAAAGATTGGAAATATGTAGGAGACAAGCCTTGTATCGTAGACTTTCATGCCCCCTGGTGCGGCTATTGCAAACGTCTGGAGCCGATACTCGACGAATTCGCAAAAGAATACGACGGAAAACTCTACATCTATAAAGTAAATGTAGACAACGAAGAAGAACTGGAAGCCGCTTTCAAGATCCGGACGATCCCGACTTTACTCCTCTGCCGTATGGATGGGAATAAAGAGATGATGCTCGGCACGATGGGGAAACCGGAACTTCGCAAAGTGATCGAAGGCATCTTATAATATATCTTCAGAAATTAGGATATAGAAGGTATGAATCAGGAAAGCCAAACGCTAATTCTGATTCATACCTTCTACTTTTATACGGATCGAGCCCGGAGTCCGTTGGAAGCAGGAACAAAATAGATTCAAATCATTCGTCTTTTGCATCAACTCTTGTAATATCCGGCATTCCTCATCCGACCATGTTTCATAATGACGAGGATATTGCTTACGAACTCTCATTATCGACTCGGAAACGTCCGTTTTCTTGACCCCCAGTTGCCGGATACGCTCTTTGAAACCGGCCATCTCTTCATTCGTACAGTGGTTTACAGGTTCGGCATCAAAGAAACCCGGACAATTCTTATTCCCGACCTGAGCCTGTTTCGTTACAGAGACAGGAATAGGCTCGAAAAGAACGGACTCCGGTTCTATTGCGTCCAACTCCTTTCTTAAGTTTGAAATATGCTTCGTTGCTTCCGGAGAAATCAGTTTCACGGAACATTCATGACGGGAATAAATCCCATTTCTACTTGCAGAAAGCCAGTTAAAGGAACCTTCCACCAATACCGAATCATCAATTGCAAGCGATTTATTATGAATGCCTTTCAACAAAATCAACTTAATCCCGTTTTCAACTAAAGCCTTCCGACCGGCATCGGCCTCTTTCCCCAACAAACCGGTTTGTTTGTCACAATCCAAGCGGAAGTCCGAATACACCACGACTTCCACACCCCGCTCCACCGTTTCCCGCATTAGGGGAATAAGGTGATCATGTTCGATCGCCCGGATCGATATAAAAGGAGATACGATCAGTAACTTTTTTGTCGCTTCTTTAAAGGCTTGCCGCAACAAACCGGTGTGTTCCTCCAATGTCGATAAACGTTCGGCCGGCTGATAGCGACAAAGCGGTTCCTGTTGCCGATAGATAAAATTGCCGGACACTTCGTTCGCCGGATCGTCAAACAACCATTTTGCCAGGTTACCGACGGGTGTATTCTGTTCAGGATGGAATATATTCATATTCCCGAACACCAGGAAATGATACTGCGCACGCGAAACAGCCACGTTGAGCATATTGTACTTTCCACCTTGTTCCATAAAATAAGAAGCATCACCGGGAGAATTGACCGATGAAAAGATCACGACCGGGCACTGCGCCCCCTGTAAAGAGTGAACGGTACCGATCGTCATACCGGCAAACGCTTCCGCCTCCGGCGACCGTTCTGCAAAGCGACGGATCGTTTCTTCCTGCGCTTTAAAAGGAGTGACTATCGCCACTATTTTACAAACCGGATTTTTGTAAGCGTTTTCCAGATTTCCCTTTTCTTTCTCCAGCCAGGAGACGATTGCGGCCGCCTCCGCCTTGTTCAATACACTGCCCGTCGCTCCCTTTTCACTAACTCCGTTTACATGGACATACCCTTTAGGTGGCAGGTCTTTATACTTCACCTTGTTTCCTTTCTTCGGCAGCAAACGGCCATGATACACATAGTCGTTGCAATAAGCAATGATCGGATCGAGGCAACGTCTGTGTTCGGTCAGGAAGGCGCCTCTTTCGCCGGCGACCTCGAAATTGCAACTCTTCCGCGCCATCTTCATGATGCTTCCGGATGAGGAAAGGAAACCGTTCTCATGCAGGAACATATACCGATCATCAAATTCGGAAGAAATCAGGCCGAAACGTTGCAGATTGATACTGGAATATTCGTCCGAGATGGACCATATCGGTTCGATCTGCTCCACGTCTCCCACCAAAATGGCTTGCTTGGCAAGGCTGAAAGACGGAATAGCCAGTTCAGGAGACACCTGCCCTGATTCATCCACGATCAACAAATCGATCGCATCATAGAGCGGCGCATCCCACTCTCCATTGTCCACACAAACCATGTATTTCGGCAAAGAATGGAAAGTCGAAATAAAGACAGGCATCACACAGGCCAAACGTTTCAGCCGTTCGGTATAGTCCTCACGACCACGCGTCTCTCCTTCTTTGTCACATTCGGCCAACCGGCGGATGAACTCGGCTTCCCGGTCATGGATGGCATACCAGAACAAGAGATAACGGTAGCTGATATCCAGCCGTACCGCCATATCTTCCGTATAAGGAAGGGATTTATATTCTGAGTTGACAATCAACTTGTCATAGCGTTCTTTAAAATCTGCCGTCTGCTCCCAGTCGCTTATCATAGCTTCATAGCTCGGAAGTTTCTGAAATTTACGGAGCAGTCTACTCAGGAAACCTTTATCCGCCATCTCTTTTCCATACTGTTTGAGAGAGGCTACATTCAAGCAGGTTCCAATCTCATCCCGTATCTTCTTCATTTTCTTGCGAAGGAAGCGCTGACACTCAACTTCATTCTGACAGGATGCCTGAAAAAAACGATTGAAATGTTCCAAATAGAATCCACGATATTCTTCCAGCCGGGCAGGATCGTCATAATCATTTGGAAAGCCGTCACCTTTCGTATTGAACATCATTTTGTACTGGTCCTTCTGCTCGTCTTTACCGGAAAGATACAATCCCAACGTATCCAAACCGGGCAGCCAGCGGAGAGTCAGCAGATTTACAGGCTTACCGTCAGAAGGCTGTTCGACCTTGAAATCTTTCAGAATATTGGTTATCGCCTGGTTATTGGCCGAACTGGCTACAATGATATCCGGATCATCAGGATGCTCCAGCACGGTATGGACGATCCGGTTGGCAATTACTGTCTGCAAAAAAGTTGTTTTGCCTGTTCCCGGAGGTCCGTTAACTGCAAAAATATCGGAACTGCCCGGTTCTGTATACATGGCAAGCGTCTCACGTTGGGAAACAGACAACGGGAACTCGCCACTCATCTGTGCCCAATGGGTTCTATTGCAATAGACTTGCTGTTTTTCCGGTACCGGTAGCAATGTTTCCTGCTTTTTACGGATCAGAAGTTCCAGTAATGGGTGGGAAGATTTACTTTCCAATAGTTTGTCATACAGGTTGATGATCTTTTGTGCCATTCCACGTCCGGGAGCTTTCACGACGATGATTTCAGGCTTGTCGGCATAGTTCATTTCACGGAAAGTCAAGCCGGTCGCATCCTGAAACAAGGTTTCGCAAGCACTCCAGTATTTCTTCCAATCCGTCTCTTCGGTATCGAACTCGCTCAAAAGCCGGTCCACATTCGAAAGAGAGGCAACAGTCCTGTCATTGCGTGCATTCGGAGATAGAAACTTACGAACAAAAACCGGAATACGTTCAGACTTATTGTCACAGACCTGAAAAGTTCCGTCCGGCAATAATGTCGCGGAAATCAGAAAGGGATATTCCGGGGCATTCTGCCTGGAAGTCCATCCGTTCTCGTACTCAGGAAGAAAGACACAAGGAGCAATCTGTATTTTACGTTTCTCGTCATTCTCCTTTTGCTTCCCTTTGGGGAAAAGCAAGGGAATATCTTTACGAAGTATAAATTCCGGAAGCTTATCACCAATCCGCAATGTAACCCGCGCTTCTTTCGTTAGCGACCTGCTCCTTCGTTCGGCATCCAGCAGGCAGTTTTTCCAGTATTTCAGTAGTTTTTTGTCCATTCGATCAGTAAGCCGTTGTGTTGCCTCTTTTTATTTCTTTTCCCGGACGGTTATATGAAAACAACCTTGCTTGCGTTCGTGTTTGACATAGCAGCGCTCTTCCCTTTTCAAATCGCGCAAAACCATTGCCAATACCATTTTCAACCGGTCCTTGTCTATATTCAGGGTATCGCTTTCGTCTACTTTAGTATAGCGAACCCAGGAGACATCGAAGGTCGTTCCGTAGCGGTGAGCCGAGTTTTGGGAAGAATTGGTATTTCTTTTTTTCAGGTTCTTGACATCATCGACCGTGCGGGTGACACTGGTCACTTTGACTTTATAGATCGAAGCATTCAGATTACGCAAGGAATCCTGGAAATTATGTCCGATATCTTCCAGCAACTGTGCCGCCGAAGGGATCAGATATGGGATGGAATGCGTCAGCTTTTCCACTTCATAATATTCGTTGGTTTCGATCTCCTCCATCTCCTTTTTTACTTTTTCCGCTTCTTCACGATTCGATGCAGGTTGAATACCGATACGTTTCGCTTCGGCCAGATGTACATCGTTCAGATCCTTGAAATCACGGTTATAGCTCCCATTATACCAGATACGTTTCAACTCGCCGCGTTCTTCCTTTTTTCCACAAGACGAACATAACACTGCCACCGAGCAAGCAGCCACTATCAACCAAATACTAAATACTATCTTTTTCATTATTTCTCTTTTATATGGAAACAAAAGTAACCAAGATTCACTGATCTCAAAATATTTATGACTATTTTTGTGAATCCGAATATAAACTAAACAAGGATATAATGTATGGAAGCACTGGAATTAAGATTATCACTTATTGAACAATTGAAAACAATTGACGACGTAAAGCTGTTGACACAGATCAAAAATCTGATCAGCCTTGCGACAGAAAAGAAAGAAACGCGCTATCCGGCACAAATGACGCTGGACGAATTAAAAGCTGTGTTGAAGAAATCAAGAGAAGAATCAAAAAAAGGATTAGGTATGACAACGGAAGAATTACGTAAACGACATCCACTATGCGAATAATAATAAAGTGGTTACCTCAAGCCATTGCCTTACTTGACAACATTTACAGATTTTACAGTGAAAAGAGCCAGACCGCAGCTATCCGTTTATACAACAGACTATTGGATTCTGCCGAACCCTTACGTGTTTTCAAATAATCTTCATGAAGCGACAACAAAATTCCTCACAATTTATTTTTACATAAAGAATATTACTAATTTTGTCTGCCTGAACGAGAGTGGCAGAAAATTCACGGCAAAGGCAAAACTAAAACAAATTGAATGATTGAACGAATTTATATTCTTGAGAGCGTAGATCCAGTTATATTCTACGGAGTAAACAATGTCAACATGCAGTTGATAAAGACGTTGTTCCCTAAACTGCGCATTGTGGCAAGGGGAAATGTGATGAAAGTGATCGGAGACGAAGACGAGTCGGAACTCTTTCTCAAGAAAATTCGCGAGGTAGAAAAATATTGTGAGGAATTCAACTCGCTGAGCGAAGATGTCATACTGGACATCATCAAAGGCAAAGCCCCGGTGATCACCAAGCAAGAGAATCTGATCATCCACGGGATGAACGGAAAACCGATCGTCGCCCGCACGGAAAACCAGCAACGTCTTGTCAAAGCATTCGAAGAAAACGATCTCGTTTTTGCCACAGGCCCCGCCGGGACTGGCAAGACATTCATCGCTATAGCTCTTGCCGTAAAAGCACTTAAAAACAAAGAAATCCGCAAGATTATCCTAAGCCGTCCGGCAGTGGAGGCCGGTGAAAAATTAGGATTTCTCCCCGGTGAGATGAAGGACAAACTCGATCCATACCTCCAACCTCTATATGACGCCCTGCAAGACATGGTACCGGGAGCCAAATTGAAGGAATATATGGAAAACAATGTGATCCAGATCGCCCCCCTCGCTTTTATGCGCGGACGGACGCTGAACGATGCGGTCATCATCCTCGACGAAGCGCAGAACACGACGACACACCAGATCAAGATGTTCCTCACCCGTCTCGGAATGAATGCCAAAATGATCATTACCGGCGATGTGACACAGATCGACCTGCCGCCGACAGCCACCTCCGGACTCGTACAGGCCATGCAAATCCTGAAAGGCGTAAAAGGAATCGGCAAAGTCGAATTCGAGAAAAAGGACATCGTCCGCCATAAGCTCGTCCAACGTATCGTAGAAGCCTACGACAAATTCGACAGCAAACAACCCCGTAAGAGCGGTTCGCGAACCGCCCCCGCCGACACAACGAACAATATTAATAACAGTCAGGACGCCCCATAAGCGCCCCATAAAAACAAAGGTATGAAGAAGGCATTAACAAAAACAGACTTCAATTTTCCAGGACAAAAGAGTGTCTATCATGGTAAAGTACGCGACGTGTACAACATCAACGACGACGTATTGGTGATGGTTGCGACAGACCGCATCTCGGCATTCGACGTAGTCCTGCCGGAAGGTATCCCCTACAAAGGACAGATGCTGAACCAGATCGCTGCCAAATTCCTGGATGCGACTACCGACATTTGCCCGAACTGGAAACTGGCGACTCCCGATCCGATGGTGACCGTAGGCGTGATGTGCCAGGGATTCCCCGTTGAAATGATCGTACGCGGTTACCTCTGCGGAAGCGCATGGCGTGCTTATAAGAGCGGCGTACGCGAAATCTGCGGTATAAAACTACCGGAAGGTATGCGTGAAAACGAACGTTTCCCCGAACCGATCGTTACCCCGACGACAAAAGCCGAGATCGGTGAACACGATGCCGACATCTCCAAAGAAGAAATCCTGGCCCAGGGCCTGGCTACTCCGGAAGAATACGAACTGCTGGAAAAATACACGCTCGCACTCTTCAAACGCGGTACGGAAATCGCTGCTGAACGCGGCTTGATCCTGGTCGACACGAAATATGAATTCGGCAAACATGGCGGCAAGATCTACCTGATGGACGAAATCCATACACCGGACTCTTCCCGCTATTTCTACAGCGAAGGCTACGAAGAACGTTTTGCCAAAGGCGAACCGCAGAAACAACTCTCCAAAGAGTTCGTACGCGAATGGCTGATGGAAAACGGTTTCCAGGGCAAGGCTGGCCAGAAAGTTCCTGAAATGACTCCGGCTATCGTAGACGGTATCAGCGAACGCTACATCGAACTGTATGAACACATCACAGGCGAAAAGTTCGAAAAAGGCGATACGGACAACCTCCTTTCCCGTATCGAAAAGAACGTAACCGAATATCTCAACAAATAAGGTAAACGGATATGACGAAGTACGGTTCAGAACAGGTTCTACCCTACAACAACGAGGAGCACAAAACGACACAAGTCAGGCGCATGTTTGACTCCATCGCTGGTACATACGACCAGCTGAACCATACGCTCTCGCTGGGCATCGACAAAATATGGCGCAGGAAAGGAATTGCTTTCCTGCGTCCTTTTTCTCCCGCCTCGATCCTCGATATCGCCACAGGCACGGGAGATCTGGCTATCTCCATGCACCGCCGCCTGAAAGCCGACCGTATCATCGGAGCCGACATCTCGGAGGGCATGATGGAAGTCGGACGGCAGAAAGTCGCCGAAGCGGGATTGTCGGACCACATCACGTTCGAGTACCAGGACTGCACGGCATTGACCTATCCGGACAACTCGTTCGACGCTGTCACCGCCGCATTCGGAGTACGGAATTTCGAGAACATAGAGCAAGGGATCGCCGAGATGTACCGGGTACTGAAACCGGGAGGCCATCTGATGATCCTGGAACTATCCTCGCCGGTGCATTTCCCGATGAAGCAACTCTACAACATCTATTCGAAAGTCGTGATCCCTACCGTCGGACGCCTGCTCTCAAAAGAGCATACAGCCTACAGTTACCTGCCGGCCTCCATCAAAGTCGTTCCGCAAGGGAAGGTAATGACCGACCTGCTCAGCCGGGTAGGTTTCAGCGAAGCCCGTTCGCGCACTTTCACTTTCGGCATTTGTTCGCTATACACGGGCAGTAAGAGCGGTTCATGAACTGCCCTAACAATATGAATCATCTTAAATTTACAGATCATGCAAAAATATGGTTTAATTGGCTATCCCCTCGGACACTCTTTTTCAAAGAATTACTTTAACCAGAAGTTCGAATCCGAGAAAATCGATGCAACTTATCTGAACTTCGAGATCCCGAACATCAAAGATCTGAAGACCGTATTAAAAGAGAACCTGGAATTGAACGGTCTGAATGTCACTATCCCTTACAAGGAACAAGTCATTCCCTACTTGGATGATCTGGACGAAGACGCCCGCCTGATCGGAGCCGTCAACGTCATCAAATTCACAAAAGGCCTCTTCGGTAAAAAACTGAAAGGCTACAACTCCGATATCATCGGTTTCAAGCGCTCCATCGAGCCGCTCCTAAACGAGACACATCGCAAAGCCTTGATCCTGGGGACGGGAGGCGCATCGAAAGCTGTCTTCCACGGATTGAAACAATTGGGTGTCGGCGCCACGCTGGTTTCCCGTAAACCGAAAGATCACTGCATCACCTACGAAGAAATCACTCCGAAGACGATGGAACAGTACACCGTCATCGTCAATACGACCCCGTTAGGGATGTACCCGAATATCAATGCCTGCCCGGACATCCCTTACGATCTGCTCACTCCGGACCATCTGTTGTACGACCTCTTGTACAACCCGGATGAAACCCTCTTCATGAAGAAAGGCAAAGAAAAAGGAGCCATCGTCAAGAACGGGCTCGAAATGCTCCTGCTGCAAGCGTTCGCAGCTTGGGAGATCTGGCAGAAATAAAGCATTGCTTTACGACTCCTAACCCATAGCTTTAGAAGGCGTAACCCTATGGGTTAGGATATATATACCGATACTGAAAAAAAACGATTCAACTCCGGGTTAATACGAAATCGGGGGTAACGAGGTAGTTCAACCGGTAAACCGTCCCTTCTCCCGTACGGGTTTCATAGACGGTAAAACTCCCTTTCTCCGCATACGGGAACGGACAGACATGCAGATGGCGAAGGAAATCGACCTCTTCATAACCGACCATTTTAAAAAGAGTCTCTTTCGCACACCAATGGAGCAACAGATGTTCCGTCTCGTACTCCTTGTCGATACCCGCCTCTTCTTCGGGATTCATAAAACGACTGCGTATCCTCGACACCCTCTCGGAACGGTATTCGATGTCGATGCCGGCGGCAGGATGATCCTGTAACAGAACGGCAGCATAGCCTTTCGTATGGGAAATGCTGATATGCAAAGACGAGCCGGATAGGTAAGGCGCACCGTTCGGATGGTAGGCTATAAGGGCCGATCCACCCGTAAGTTCCTGCAAAAGGACACGGCTGGCAAGCCATTCCCGGCGGCGCTGCTCCGTACGGATCAGCTCCAGCTGCGGCAGATATTCTTTCCTATTCTGCAAAAGGGCAAAAAGCACCTCGGAAGGTTCCTCGATCTTCCAGATACCCCACAACGGACCGGTATGTTTCATCAGGAGAGGCATTATTTCTTCCACTTAAAAGATTGGATCAGTTCTACGATATCCTGTTTCAAATATCGGGTGACGGGAGCCAACGAATCTGCATTCGGGATACAATCATAATACAAAGCTCCCCGGAAAAAGCGTGAGACACTGTCTGTCAACATAAATTGCAGCGGCGAAGCGGATTCGCCATCCAGCATGAAAAGCGAGCCATACACCGAAGCCTCCGGATGACTGTACGCCTGCACCTTGATCCGTTCCGGATATTTCGCCTGCCGGACCACCAACGCGCGACATTCCTCCTCCGCCCTACCCAGCGTAGCCGGAGTGACAGGAAAATAGCTGCAATAGAGCTTCACATTCAACTGCGGATAAGAAAGATTGATCCACCCTGCCGGATTCCCGGCAGGAGGCAACTCCACCTCCGCCCATCTGGAAAGCCGGAAAGTATAAGGTAAATCCTCCACCGGAAGTGTCTGATAGGAAGGGACAGGTGGTTCGATGCGGAAATAGCCGCGTGGCTTCGGTGTATATTCCGTGCAGGAAACACACAAGGCCAACAGCAGCCCCCCTACTATGCCGATCGACGCACGCATTACTCCTCCTGCCGGCCCTTTCCTTGGTCCGAAATACGGTTGAACTTGACTTTCAGGATACGGCGGTTATCAATCTCCAGAACCTGGAAACGATAGTCGTCATATTCGATGATCTCGCGACGACGCGGGAAGTCCCCTTTGATCTCCAACAGAAGGCCGGCAAGGGTTTCGACCTCCTCCGTCAGTTTACCGAATTCGGTAGGATCGGCATCGATCACACGGAAAAAGTCGGTCAGCAATATCTTGGCTTCAAAAATAAGACTACCGTCCGCCAAGCGGATAAACTGCTTTTCATCTTCGTCATATTCATCGGAAATCTCGCCGACAATCTCTTCCAGGATATCCTCCATCGTCACGATGCCGGAAGTGCCGCCAAACTCGTCCACCACGATCGCCATATGGATCTTGCTGGTACGGAATTCCTCCAGGAGATCGTCGATCTTCTTCGTCTCAGGCACGAAATAGGCCGGACGGATCAAGCTCTGCCAACGAAACGTGTCAGGCTTCTCCACATACGGCAAAAGGTCTTTGATATACAGGATGCCCTTGATATTATCCTCCGAATCGGCATAAACCGGAATACGCGAATAACCGGATCGGATGATAAAATCGACCACGGTGCGGAAACTCGTCTTGATATCGATATCCTCCATATCCAGGCGGGGAGTCATGATCTCGTCGGCAGTCTTGTTGTAGAATTTGATGATCTCCGAAAGCATCTCCTTTTCTTCCGGCATTTCGGTGGAAGTGAGTTCCAATGCTTTGGAAAGTTCGTCGACCGAAAGATCATACTTCTTCTTGACCAACGCCTTGTTGATGACGCTGGTCGACGTAACCAATATTTTCGAAAGCGGCCGGCAGATGCGCTCCACGATATTCAGCACGGGAGCCGAACTGCGCACGAACCGCAGCGAGTTTTTCTGTGCGTAAATCTTCGGCATGATCTCGCCAAACAACAAAAGGAGAAAGGTCAGGACGATCGTCTCCAGGATAAAGCCCAACATCGGAGCGGATGAGAAATTGACGATCGCGTTGATACCGTAGGTACAAAGCATAACGACAGCCACATTCACAAAGTTGTTGGCTATCAGAATAGCGGCGAGCAGGTACTCGGAACGGTCCAGCAAACGCTGGATTAATAGGTCGGAAGGCGCATTCTCCTCCCGGATGTCATTGATATCACCCGGGGTTAACGAGAAAAATGCCACTTCGGAAGCCGACACGAAGCCGGAAACCAACAGCAGAAGAATTGCAAGGCTTAACGCTATTACAGGGCCTGCTGTGAGCGCCTGTATGGTAACCTGGTCGAATAAGCCCGATAAATAATAGTCAGAGTCCAAGGGGAACAGTATTAGTTAAACAATATCAGAACGGAAGATCGTCCGCACTGTTGGAATCTAAAGATGTGTCCGGTTGTCCGGATGCAGGTTGCTGGTAGCCTGTCGCCTGCTGGTATCCAGTAGATGGCTGGGCGGTCTGAGGTTGTGTTCCTGTCATTCCCGTACCGGAAGCGTTGTCACGATTCATACCCGAACCGGTGCTGTAAAATTCGACACGGTCGGCATGGATTTCCGTCACATACCGCTTCACGCCGGACTGGTCGTCGTAACTACGCGTACGAATCTTGCCTTCCACATAGAGTCCGGAACCTTTCTTCACCCATTTTTCAACAAAGGAAACCAAATCACGACGAACGACCACATTGTGCCATTCCGTACGTTCCGGAACAACCGTACCATTGGCCAACGTATAACCTCTCTCGGAAGTAGCAAGCGGGAAGTTAGCAACAGCAGCGCCACTATCAAAGTAACGTACTTCCGGATCACGTCCGACATTGCCGATCAATATAACTTTATTCAATGACATAGCTCTATTTTTTTATTAATCCCACAAATGTACATAAAAAACCGACTTCTTCCGTTTCCTATAAAGGAAAAATAAAATTCACTGGTGGCTTCCGAAGAACGCGACAAAAGTTTTCAGCTAATTCATTTGCATGAAAATAAATTTTCACTGGCGGGAAAATTTATTTTCACCAGCAGGAAAATTTTGTTTCATGCCGAAGAAACTAAACTTTCCCTATAATCTTTTCCAAATAAATCTGTATCAAACGAGGGACAGCATACTGTTCGATCTCTTTTCCCGATACAGCGATAAACTGCTGCAACGCATCCCCCTCCCGCTCTATCTCTATCCGGTAGAAAGTCGCATACAGGATCTGATGGGACAGGACATGTTTCACCCCCTGCAAATCCACCGAAACATTCAGCCAGCCCGCTCCTTCGAACAAACGGCGAAAGGCATCCGTCGTCTGTAACTCTGCAAAATCCATCGCCTTGTCCGTTTCGATAAGCGGAAACTCGTAAAGCCCTTCCCAAATATCTTTCCCTTTCCGACGGGCCAACCAGGTTTTTCCTTTATATATAATGTATAAGTAATGAAAATACCGGTCACGCGTCTTGGTCTTCTTTTGTTTCACCGGATAGGTCTGCACATCACCTGTCCCGTAAGCCGCACAGCGTTCTTTCAGCGGACAAGCCTCACAATCCGGATTTTGCGGCACGCATTGCAAGGCCCCCAATTCCATTATGGCCTGGTTGTGTTGTCCGGCATACCGCGGGTCCATCACCAAGCCTGCCAGTTCCGTAAAGGCTTTTTTCCCTCTGGGCGTATCGATCGGAGTATCTACCGCAAACAGGCGCGAAAGCACTCGGAAGACATTCCCGTCAACAACCGGATACGGCTGGTTCCATACAAAAGAAACGATGGCTGCCGCCGTATATTCCCCTATCCCTTTCAAAGAGATCACATCCTCATAGCGTCCTGGAAATATTCCGTCGAAACGCTCCATAATATCTTTTGCCGCGGCATGCAGGTTACGGGCGCGACTATAATAACCAAGCCCCTGCCAATATTTCAACACCTCATCTTCCTCCGCCGAAGCCAGCGAAGCCACATCCGGAAACCGTTCGGTAAAACGGAGAAAATAGTCCATTCCTTGCACCACCCGTGTCTGTTGAAGGATTATCTCGGATATCCAGATGATATAAGGGTCGGAAGACTCCCGCCAGGGTAGCTCTCTTTTATGTATTCGATACCAGTCACGCAACAAACGGCTGGTTTCTAATTCGTTTTCTATCTGCGACATACAGTTCTTTTTTTGCCTCTTCAAAACTTGCAACTAATTGATTACTGCAAACATACACAGTTCTAACGAATTGTAAGGAAACTTTTTTCTTAAAATTTGGTTGGCAATTCTTTTTCCACTTAAATAAAAAGCTATATATTTGCATTCCAAAAAATTAATAGGTCCAAATCAATTATTTAATTAATTTATAGACATGACTAAAGCAGATATTGTTAGCGAAATTTCAAAAAGCACTGGCATTGACAAACAGACAGTGTTGAGCAGCGTAGAATCTTTTATGGATATCGTAAAAAGTTCATTGTCTCAGGGCGAAAACGTATACCTGAGAGGTTTTGGAAGTTTCGTGATTAAAAAGAGAGCCCAGAAGACAGCTCGTAATATTTCAAAAAATACTACGATCATCATCCCGGAACATAATATTCCGTCATTCAAGCCGGCTAAGACTTTCCTGAATGAAGTAAAGTAATTTAGTTATTATAGTTTAATTTAAAATTTTAAAACAATGCCTAGCGGAAAGAAAAGAAAAAGACATAAGATGTCTACGCACAAGCGCAAAAAGAGACTAAAGAAGAATAGACATAAGAAGAAATAAGTCTATTTGAGTAACTCTGAAGAACAAACTTAATAAGAGACCTTTTAAGTTTGTTCTTTGCGTATTTAATAAGGTCTCACATTTTAACACCTCTTTTTATAGTGATTAGTGAATTAGTAGTTGATGTACAACCCAAAGAGGTATCTATAGCCGTACTGGAGGATAAGAACCTTGTTGAGCTCCAAAAGGAAGCCCGCAACGTCTCTTTTGCCGTCGGCGATATATATCTGGGCAAAGTGAAAAAACTGATGCCGGGTTTGAATGCTGCTTTCATTGATGTAGGTTATAAAAAGGATGCATTTCTTCACTATCTGGACTTAGGTCCTAATTTCAACACCCAGCAGAAATTCCTCAAACAAACATTAGGAGAACAAAAGGGAGATAAGAAACTCCCCGTCATCTCCAAAATGCAGTTGCTTCCCGAAATCGAAAAAGACGGAAGTATCAGCAATGTGCTCAAAGTCGGACAGGAAGTGCTGGTGCAGATCGCCAAAGAGCCGATTTCAACAAAAGGTCCCAGACTGACTTCCGAACTTTCTTTTGCCGGAAGATACATCGTGCTGATACCGTTTGCCGATAAAGTATCGGTTTCCACAAAAATCAAATCGAGCGAAGAGCGTGCCCGTCTACGCCAACTCATCCAAAGTATCAAACCGAAGAACTTCAGCGTAATCGTACGCACCTCTTCGGAAGGGAAGCGCGTTGCCGAACTCGATCATGAATTGAAGACATTACTGAAACGTTGGGAAGAGAACATTCCTAAGATCACCAAAGTAAAAGCTCCTGCACTCATCTACGAAGAAACGGCAAGAGCAGTGGCTTTGTTGCGCGACATTTTCAATCCCTCTTTTCAGAACATTTATGTGAACGATGCGGACATCTATCACAATATCCGCGATTATGTCAGCCTGATTGCCCCCGGACGGGAAGAAATCGTACAACGGTATACCGGCGAACTTCCCATCTTCGACAACTTTGCAATCACCAAACAGATCAAGTCCCTATTCGGACGCACCGTCACGTACAAAAGTGGAGCCTATTTGATTATCGAACACACGGAAGCCATGCACGTTATCGACGTAAACAGCGGGAACCGCTCAAAGGGCAGCGATGCCCAGGAAAAAACGGCGATCGACGTGAACACGGCAGCGGCAGACGAAATTGCCCGCCAATTACGTCTACGCGATATGGGTGGCATTATCGTAGTCGACTTCATCGATATGTCAGAAGCAGCCAACCGGCAGAAACTGTATGAACACATGCTGAAAGCGATGTCGGGTGACCGGGCAAAACATAATATTTTGCCGCTGAGCAAATTCGGCCTGATGCAGATCACCCGTCAGCGTGTCCGTCCGGCAATGGATGTCGATACATCCGAAGCCTGTCCGACCTGTTTCGGCACAGGCACCATCAAACCCTCTATCCTGTTTACCGACAGCCTGGAAGGAAAGATCGACTGCTTGGTCAACAAACACAACGTGAAGAAATTCGCCCTGCACGTACATCCTTATGTTGCAGCATTTATTAAGAGTGGAAGATTCCCGCTCAGTTGGAAATGGAAACTGAAATACTCGATGGGTATTAAAGTGATTCCGAATCAAAGTCTGGGCTTCTTGGAGTACAAATTCATAGACTCCGACAAGAATGAACTGGACATGATGGAAGAGAAAGAAATCAAGTAACATAAAAGTCCCCGGATCTCATAAAAGTTCGGGGACTTTTTTTAATGAAAGAAAAAACGATGAAACATTTTTATATTTGGCTATGGCTGCTCATACTGGTTTGCGGCAGCTGCACAAAAGAGACACATGAGTTGAGCGTATTGCATTTGAACATCTGGATGGAAGGAACAGTCGTCGAAAACGGCTTCGAAGCTGTTGCGGATGAAGTAGTCCGGATAAATCCGGATATCGTGATGTTCAGTGAAGCCAGCAACAAGGAAGGCGCATTGTTCGTCCCCCGTATGCTAGATGCTTTGCGCGAGAGAGGGAAAATCTATTATGGACAAGGCAGCTCGCTGGACGTCGCATTGCTGTCCAAATATCCCATACTGGAACAAACAGAAAATATCCCACACAAAGACCGAGTACTAAGGACCCGTTTAGATGTGAACGGCAAACAGGTAGTAGCCTATACTGGGCATTTGGATTATACGCATTATGCCTGTTACCTGCCACGTGGATATAGCGGTGTGACATGGAAGAAACTGGAAGCTCCGATAACAGACAAGGCAGAAATCGAAAAGGCCAATAAAGAATCCTTGCGTGACGAATCCATCCGACTCGTGATAGAAGACGCCAAAAAGTCAGATGCCGATTTCGTGATCTTAGGCGGTGACTTCAACGAACCTTCCCACTTGGATTGGACGGAAGAAACGAAAGGGCTTTGGGATCACAACGGGGCGATAGTCGATTGGGACTGTTCCAAACTATTATACGAAGCCGGCTTCCGCGATGCCTATCGCGTCAAATATCCGAATCCGATCACCCATCCCGGCTTTACTTTCCCTTCGGACAATCCGGACATGCCGGTCGAACGGCTAACTTGGGCGCCTGAAGCGGATGAACGTGACCGCATCGATTTCATCTACTACATACCGGCAACCGGTTGGGAAGTGAAAGACGCCGTCATTGTCGGCCCCAAATCTTCCATTATCCGCAGCCAACGTGTCGAAGAGGACAGCCAGGATGTTTTCTCAACTCCGGCAGGTGTTTGGCCGACGGACCATAAAGGGGTGTTGATCAAGTTCAAATTCTGATCTCATTGGGGAAGGGCTGTATCATTTAATACCGCCCTCCTTATACCGGCGGTTTACGAATTCCGCAATGCGTTCGTATGCCTTAGCGATATGTATATTCACGGTCTTTTCACTGATTCCTAAAACATCAGCGATTTCCCGATTCTTTAATTTATCGGAGAGGACAAGACGAAAAACCTCTCTACATTTTGGCGGCAATGAATCGATCGCTTGTTGGACCAACGCTTGGTACTCTTCATCCATCAAACTTTTTTCCGGTGTATCCGAATCCGGGATCAACTCGATCTCATACAAAGAGAAGGGATCCTTTTCCTGTACATACCCCCTTCTCAGATAATGCAAAGCCTGGTTTTTCACCGATATATACAAATAGCGTTCCGGTTCTTTCACATGGGACAATGTTTCTCGCTTTTGCCAAATAACAGTAAAAACATCCAGAATAGCTTCTTCAGCCAGCTCACGAGAGTTCAGATAGTAATAAGCCACATGGAACAGGCGCCGGGAATAAGTTTCAAACAATAACCGGAACGCCGCTTCATCTCCCTTCACTACTTTCCCAAAAAGAGATATGATACTCTCCTCTTCCATCTCAGATACAGTCCTTTTATAATATAATTAGTCAGTAAATGTAGTTAAAATTTCTTCAAGACACTGCCTAAAGATAAAAATGTTTCTTCTCATGAGTTCGATTTTGTAAGATCAAACAGCCTTCCTTTTAATCCCAACCAACCTGTTCCTTTTTTATCCGTCATTATTCAAACACTTGTCTAACATCTCTAGAACGCTTGTCTTCCAGGTACCGAATAAGTGTACTACAACTGTCAAACAAAATAAAACATCCTATTTATGGCATAGTAGAACACAAGAGGATAATTAAATAACATAATATTTTTGCATCTTGAATAGGAGTTTTTTGCTTTACCTGTCATCTCTCTTTATAAAGCTACCGGAATAAGATGGAAAATGAACAGAACAATAAAGAACTCGAATCATTGACAAAGCGCATACGCTTCAAGTCTTTGCCATTTGATGAAAAGCAGATGTCCGACCGTTTAACAGACAGGGTCAAACGGCCTGTCGTCATTTCTTATGCCGGTAAAGGGAACTCCGTGTGGAAATATTTGTCTATAGCAGCATCTATTGCCCTCCTGCTGGTTACCGGTGCTCTGCTGACCGACAAAGCTCCGGAACAAGAGCTTGTTTATTATGAAACGACTGCCGTCCCCGATGCAAAAACAAAAATAACCTTACCGGACAGCAGTGTAGTTTGGCTAAATGCAAACGCTTGCCTGCGTTATCCGAGAGAGTTCAGCGAACAGATCCGGCAGGTTGAGATAAAAGGAGAAGCATTCTTTGAAGTCCGTAAAGACGAAAAGAAACCTTTTATCGTCCAAACCGATGGTATCGGAATACGAGTATTAGGAACAACATTCAATGTCGACGCAGAACCGGAAAAAACAGAGATCACTCTCCTTACCGGAAAAATCGGGTTGTATAAATACACGAATCAATCGCAAACGGCAGACCGGATACTGCTACCCGGTGAACGAGCAGTTTTTCTTAAATCGGATAACAAGCTGAGTATTTCAACTATACGTCCGGAAAATACGATATCATGGGTTACCGGAATATTCAAATTCAAAGACAATTCATTAGCTGATATCATGCAAGAGTTACAACGGGCTTTCCATGTGAAAATACATATTCAAAACGAAAACCTGAAAAAACAGACTTTCAATGCCAACTTCACAGAGAAAGAGACATTGGAAGAAATACTATCAGTTTTGCAAATCTCAGCCAGATACAAAATAGAAAAAAGGAAAGGAGAAATTTTCCTGCAATAAATACAGAATGTTAAACCACAAAGACAAACGATTATGGACAGTACATGAAAAACAAGATTTAATTAATAGAGAGACATACAAAAAGAATTGGGAATGTTGCGACCATTCCCAAATTCTACATTGTTAATCGGCAGATAGCACACCTGCCAATTTTAAAAATTAATACATACAAAATTATGGATAAAATTTTATTTATCAGGCAAAATCCAAAGGATTTTACCTGTGAGGAACATTATTCCTCTTTAAAAAGAATTTTCAAACACGGAATCAATCTTTTAGGACTTCTTTTATTGTTTTTGTTCGTCAATATTACCTTCGTTCATGCACAAGCGGTAAAACTGTCTCTGAATAAGCAGAATGCAACATATGAAGAGATTTTCAATGAGATAGAGGAAAAGACCGGATACAAATTTGTTTATAACACATCCGAGATCGACCGAAACGAAAAAACCTCTATCCAGGGAACAAATATGGATCTAAACGAGTTGCTGCGAAACTTATTCCGCAGCAAAAGAAATATTTCTTTTCGTATATCAAATAAGCACATTGCCTTGTTCAAAGCACAGATCAAAACTATTTCCGGAACAGTCATCGACACACAAGGAGAATCTGTCATCGGAGCTAACGTCTTAGTAAAAGGTAGCACAACCGGCACAATTACCGATGTCGACGGCAAATTCAGCCTGGAAGCAAGCGAGGGAGATATTTTGCAAATATCTTATATCGGCTACAACACACAAGAAATCACAATTGACAGGAAATCCATCTTAAAAGTGGTTTTGCAAGAAGATCAGCAAGCCTTGGAGGAAGTTGTCGTAATCGGCTACGGAGCTGTAAAGAAAAAAGACCTTACCGGGGCCATCGCCCAGGTAAAAGCTGATAAATATGCCACTCAGCAAAGTACGAACGTATTGGATATGTTGAATGGAACTGTTGCTGGTTTTAACTCTAACATCGGGACTTCTGCTTCCGGAGCTAGTGAAATGGAAATACGAGGTCCCGCTTCACTTTCAGCCAACAATTCACCCTTGATTGTATTGGACGGGGTTATCTTCAATGGTTCTATCAATGACATCAATCCATCGGATATCGAAACTATAGACGTATTGAAAGATGCCAGCTCTGCTGCTGTATACGGTTCAAGGTCTGCCGCCGGTGTTGTAATCATCAATACCAAACAAGGCAAAGGGGAAAAAATGAGTATAAATTTCTCCGCACAACTGGGTTTAACAGATTTTACCAACGAAATCAAACCGAATGATTTATCTGGATTCATCCAACGCAGACAAGATTTCCAACGCAGAATAAATCCAGACAAGCCAGAAGGATATTACAACAATCCTAATCAGTTACCGGAAGGCATTGACGTAGATACTTGGCAAAATTACGATGCCTCATACCAGTCCGATCCAATTCTGACTTGGATGACACGTCTGAATTTGCGTGATATCGAACAACAAAACTATCTGAATGGGAATGCCTATGATTGGTATGGTGAAGCTACACGTCCCGGATTAAGGCAAAACTACAATGTCAACATATCCGGAGGCATTGGCAAAACTAAATATTACTGGTCATTAGGCTATACAGACAATCAAGGTTATATAAAAGGAGATGAGTATAAAACAATCCGTTCCCGTATTAATGCAGATACCAAAGTTGCCGAATTTCTGACAGTGGGAATCAATGCTCAATTTAGCAACAAAGATGAAAGTAATGAAGCCATCAAATTATCGAATATAAGCCGCCAGAGTCCTTTAGGACAACCTTATGATGAAAACGGAGAACTAAAATGGTATCCTCATGACGATTCAGGAATTGAACAAAACCCATTTCTTTTATACAGAAAACGGGACAAATTCAATGTCACCCAAAATCTGTTTGCCACCATGTATGCCGACCTGAAACTGCCATTCGGTTTTAGTTACAAAGTTTCTTATATCAATCGCTATGATTGGCAAAAGAACTATTACTATGATCCGTCAAGTATCCCAAGTGGCAACAAGACAGGTGGCTTCGGGCGGCGTATCAATTATTCGCTTTACGAATGGCAAATAGACAACATCATTGCATGGAAAAAAACTTTTGGAGTCCATGATTTTTATGCAACATTCTTATACAATGCAGAAAAGAAACAAACATGGAAAGATACAGGCGAAAATGTAAATTTTACCCCCAGTGAAGCATTGGGCTTCCATCAATTAGGGACGGGAGGATCACCAACTATTAAAAATGAAGATACTTATTCGACCGGTACCGCAATAATGGGCCGTCTGAATTACACGCTCATGAATCGCTATTTCCTAACTCTATCTATTCGTAGAGACGGATATTCGGCTTTTGGTATGGAAAATCCTTACGCTACTTTTCCATCCGGAGCTTTAGCCTGGAATTTATCAGACGAATCGTTCTTCAATATCAAATGGATAAATAATCTCAAAGTCAGAGCCTCTTATGGAATAAACGGTAACCGGGATATAGGGATTTATGATGCATTGGCAAAACTTGAAACAAACAAATACCTGACTGGAAGCACATTGATCTCAGGTATATACAGTAGTTCACTGGCGAACCAATATCTAAAATGGGAAAAGACTAAAGCTTTAAATTTAGGTCTGGACTTTTCCGTTTTAGATAGCCGGTTAAATGGTTCGGTCGATTATTATAGCATGATTACAAATGACTTGTTGTTAAAACGCAGCCTACCGACAATTATTGGATACGACAATGTAATGTCTAATATGGGAGAATTGCAAAACAAAGGATTTGAAATGACTCTTAATAGCTATAATATCCAAAATAAGGATTTCAGTTGGAACTCGACATTGACGTTCTCATTTAATAGAAACAAGATCAAACATCTCTATGGAGAAACAATCAACATTTTAGACGAAAATGGCAATGTTATCGGACAAAGAGAAGGTGATGATATCGACAATGGATGGTTTATCGGACAATCAATAGATCGGATATGGGATTACAAATTCCTTGGTATTTACCAGCTTGGAGAAGAAGAATTGGCTAAATCATTCGGGAAAGCTCCTGGCGATGTCAAATTATACGATCCTAATGGAGACGGAGTGTCTACTCAGGAAGATAAAGTATTTCAAGGTTATACAAAGCCACGCTTCCGTTTAGGACTTCGAAATGACTTTACTCTTTTCAAAAACTTCCAGATTTCTTGTTTCATCCGTGCAGATTTAGGACATTGGAGAGCAAACAGTCTATTGAGCAACACGTCTAATGTCGAGGATAGAGCCAACAGTTATGCATTACCTTACTGGACTCCGGAAACCCCGACAAACAAATATACACGGTTAAATACGGTAAACACACCTGGATACAACATTTATGAAAGGAGCAGTTTTGTACGTTTGCAAGACTTGTCCATAGCATACAATATCCCGGAAAATATTCTCAAAAATCTGAAAGTAGGACATTGTAAAGTATATTTGAGTGGACGTAACCTGCTAACTTTCACAAAATGGTCTGGTTGGGATCCTGAATCTGGAAACACTCCTATGCCTCGAATCTTTACATTTGGAATTGATGTCACATTATAAATAAACAAGTTATGAAAAACTGGATAAAATATATCATTTGTGCGTCTCTGTTTACAACCGTTTCATGCGGAGACGATTTCTTGGAGATAAAGCCCCTTTCTATCTTCACTCCGGAATCTATTTATACGGATAAGGCCGGATTTGACGGAATACTGGTTAACCTCCGTAAAAACTTACGCCCCGATTTCTACGGAGAAGGAGGGGGCCTGGCTTCTGAATTAATCGCCTCAGATATTGCAATCAGTGCCAATAAAGCAGCTAATGCCATACATAATTTTGATACTCAAGTATTACCGACAGGGACCGGTACGACCTATGACTTCCATGAGATTTGGACAAGAGGATATAACCAGATACGAAATGCGAATGTTATTCTGTCGCGTATCGACAATGGCAAATTCGACACAGAAGAAATCAAAAATGCAATTATTGCTGAAGCATATTTTCACAGAGCCTATTGGTATTATAGATTAGTCCATTTATATGGAGATGTCCCCTTTTTGAATATAGAACATACGGCTCCTAAAATCGACTTCTATACGCACTCACGAAAAACGATACTTGCAAAAATAGAAGAAGATTTAGCATGGGCTGTCCAGTGGCTACCCAAAACAGCTGTTCCCGGAGCAGTCTCTAAGGCTGCCGGCAACCATTTGCTTACAAAAATATATCTGTCAAATGGAAAATTCACAGAAGCTGTCGACGCCTCTTCTGCGGTCATTAACGACGGAATTCACTTTTTAATGACTGACCGCTTCGGGGTAGATGCTTCCGATCCTCAGTTTAATACGATCTGGGATCTCCATCAAAAAGACAATAAAAGCTCATCTTCAAATAAAGAAGGCATCCTTGTCGTACAGGAACGTTACGGATTTCCGGAAGCAGAAATAAGTGGAGGCACCCAGGCTATGCGTCGCTATGTTCCCTCTTGGTGGAATTCGTCCTACATGAAAGATCCCGACGGAAAAAGAGGAACTATCGACACACAAGGAAATGAATTTGTCATAAAAATAGGAAGAGGAGTCGGTTATGTCCGGCCTTGCAGTTATTACAATTATGAAATATGGAATAACTGTAATAAAGACTTGAGGCATGACAATCAAGTAAACTGGTTCTCTGTCGATAAATTCATTTACAACAATCCATCTTCCAAATATTTCGGACAACCCGTACAGATACAATACACAAATCCCAAAGACACCATCCATTGCTGGTATCCTTTCCCTTATTACAAAGTATATGTCGAAGATGAAGAAAGACCCGATCAGCCATATGGAGGACATTCGGACTGGTATTTATTCAGGTTGGCCGAGACTTATCTTTTAAGAGCAGAAGCCTACTATTGGCTAAATCAAACAGATAAAGCCGCTGCCGATATAAACTCGGTAAGAGTACGCGCAAAAGCCGATCCTATTGTAGCTTCACAAGTTTCAATAGAGTATATATTAGATGAAAGAGCCAGAGAACTTTTCGCTGAAGAATTCAGAAAAACGGAATTAACCAGAATCGCCTTTATCATGGCAGAAAAAGGGTTAAACGGCTATTCCTTAGAAAATTTTTCCGAAAAAAATTTCTGGTATGACCGGACTGTTGCTAAAAATGAATTTTATAAGGCAGGTGATATCTTATGGGGAACAAACGTATTCAAAATAAGCCCATTCCATGTCCTTTGGCCCATTCCGGCAAATGCCATCGATAGCAACCAAGGAGGAACCATTAACCAGAATAAAGGCTATATCGGGTACGAAAAAAATATTCCTCCATTAACAGCCATAGACGATCAACAATAATTTTCTAAACCTACCGGCTATTATCGACCGGTAGGTTATATTTGTAAATCTTTTGTATTCACATTCAATTTAGATATCATGAAGAAGAATTATCCTTTGCTATCGGTCTGTTTGCTGGCATTGCCTTTTCAAGGCTATGCACAAAAAAAGGCAAACGAGACGAAGCCTAATATACTTTTTATATGCGTAGACGACCTTCGCCGGGAATTAGGTGCTTATGGTTCTGTTGTAAAAACCCCGAACATCGACCGGCTGGCATCACAAGGCAGTTTATTTTTCCAACATTATGTACAAGTCCCGACAAGCGGAGCGTCACGAGCCAGTATGTTGACTGGACATTTTCCTAAAGACAAATCGGACCTCTCCAACGAAGCATGCCGGACAAGGCTGTCAGATAAACCGGAAGGAGAAATCCCGGAAACTATGTTCCACCATTTACGCAGAAATGGCTATTATACTGTCGGTATCGGAAAGATAAGCCACTATGTCGACGGCTGCCTGTATGGCTATGAAGCTCCGAAAACCGAAAAACCGGAACTACCTTATAGTTGGGATGAAATGCTTTTCGATGCCGGAAAATGGGGAAACGGTTGGAATGCCTTTTTCGGATATGCAGATGGAAGTAACCGGCAAAGTCGCAAAAAACAAGTGAAACCATACGAATGTGCAGATGTCGCCGATGAAGGCTATCCGGACGGGCTAACGGCAAATCTGGCAGTCAAAAAGCTAAACGAGCTAACAGCTAAGAATGAACCGTTCTGCCTGGCTGTCGGTTTTTTCAAGCCTCATTTACCTTTCACATCCCCTAAAAAATATTGGGATATGTATGATGAAGCCTCTATCCCCATTTCACCTATGCCCGACATTCCGGAAGGATGCGATCCGGTCAGCCTACATGAAAGCGCAGAGTTCAAGAGCTATCAATCAGGAGACGAAATGCCTTCCATAAAAAATAGAGTTTCTGACGAATATGCACGCAAACTCCGTCACGCCTATTTTGCTTGCGTAAGTTATATGGACGCTCAAGTAGGAAAAGTATTAGATGCCCTTGAAGCCAGCGGAAAAATGGATAATACGATTATTATTCTATGGGGAGATCATGGATGGCACTTAGGAGATCTGCGTGTTTGGGGGAAACATACACTACATGAAACTTCTCTGAGCAGCGCACTCGTAATAAAAGCTCCCCAGTGTAAGCCAGGGATTAAAAATAACAGGATTGTCAGTTCTATAGATATTTATCCGACTCTTATGGAACTTTGCAAAATCTCCTTGCCCAAAGGACTGGACGGGCATAGTTTTGCAACCTTGCTCAACAATCCTGATAATCCCAAATGGACAGACGCCGCTTATAGCTACTATCGGAATTGTATAACCCTCCGGACTCCGGAATATCGTCTTACTCGTTATAATAAAAAAGGAGAAACGATCACCGAACTTTATCAATACGGGCCGGACCGCATCGAGCGTAAAAATATAGCGCAAGAGAACCCCCACATTGTAAACAAGTTACTGCCTCTTTGGGAGAAGGGTGTCAGATTTGATTATTAGCAGAATACCAAAAGAGAGTATGTGCCCAATTGTACTTCCGGCACATACTCTCTCTTCCATTTCATCTCAATACATTTATTTTGTCTTCGCTTTCGCCATATCCAGCGCCGAAGTTGTCGTGTAATACTTAGCCAGCATATTAGGCACTTCCCAATCCGGCAGTTTGCCGTCTTTCAGATAGTCAAGGAAATGTTCCGTCACTTGGCCGAAATGAGCTTCATGGCCTACACGGTATTTTGCGGGGATTTCGACTTGCCATACGCCGTCGCCTACCTTATTCAAGGCCACACCAGGATATTCGGCTGAGACTTTTTCCATAGAAGCGGTAAGGTCCTTTTCGTAAGCGGCCAGATCCACTCCTTTCACTGCTTCGACAAACAGTTCCGGCTGATAGTTCTGTTCCTTGCCCTGGCGGATGACCAAGTCGGCCTTGCTGCCTTTCATGACGGAGAAATGGGTATCACCGCCACCTTTGGGGAAGGTATAATTCCAGATCACCGAAACCTTCGCTGTTACCCCTTTGATCTTATAAACGATATCACCGTTGCAATATACTTTCAATGTATCGTTTTCTACATCTTTCTTCAAGAAATCAGGATAAGCTTCCGTTCCCGTCACCTGTTTGAATTCTTCAGGGCTGATAGAAGTTGTCCAGCGGTTGGCATCTATCAGTTCGATATCTTTCTTGTAGTCGATCACCTGATCCGGGAATGCTTCCCACTGCACAAGATCAACCAGATGAGTCGTCACATCGACGATACCTTCCCCCTGCTGAGTCACATCAAGATACCATACCGGACGAGTCAGCGGTTTATTGTCGACCAGCTTAAACAGATGATGCACACTCTCCTTCACGATAGCCGGTTCTTCGGGAGAACCTTTCAACTGCTCGCCATAAATAGCCGGGATAGTGGAAAGTTCACGCTGCAACATCGTAGTGATTTCATTCCGTTCAGTCATGATGTCATACAGCATGATGTTTTTCTGTTTAGCGATAGCAAAACATTCTTCCAGCAATTTAAAGCTCTGGCTGTTGATCGCCATCGGCTTGTCGGAAAGCACATTGATGCCGGCCTCAAGCGTTTTCTTGATATATTCGGTCTTCTTGCCGTTGTTTCCCGCCTGGATCATCACGTTTCCCTTCTTCTCGGCCAACATTTTTTCCAGGTAATCATCTCCCGTATAAACGATTTCATTCCAAGCTGTCGGATTCTCCGCACGTGTGTTGAATCCCTGGATACGTTTCAAGTGCTCATCCACGTCGAAACCGGTGGGTGCGTACACATAAACATCTTTAGAAACTTGCGGATAAGACACTTTCTGCACTAATGCGGCATGGAAATGTCCGGGATCGAGCGTGATCAACTTAACTTCTCCCGGTGCGCCGGTAAAGCCTTCAGCCGCCTTCTCCTGCTTTGTGTTACAAGAAGCTCCAACCAACAGAGCCGCCATAGAAAATACAAGATAGTTTTTCATACTATTATAATTAAATTATTGATAAGCTTTTACATTAGACTGTTTGCGGCCACAAAGATAATATAAAAACAAAATCATCTCTATGACTTCGCTATAAAACAAGAAGATTTTATTCGACAATCACAGCTACCGGATTACTTTCGTCCATATGACTGCCAAGCTCCTCCACCAAAATTTCTCCTGGCTGCCCGAATGTTTGCCCTATATCTTATCATGCCCGGCTACAACTTGCAGATATCCTCCGAGAACCAATTCATCACAGACTTCGCCCTCTTCCCCACCCCGGCCGGCCGCTCTCCCTGGAGGGGGCGCATTGCTTCGGCCACAACCGTCACAGCATCGGCATCTGCTACGAAGGGGGACTGGACGGTGAAGGCCTCCCGCGAGACACCCGCACGCCTGCCCAGAAGGCAGCCCTCACGCAGTTGTTGCAGGAGTTAGGCCGCCAATTCCCGGCAGCCCTCACCGTAGGACACTGCGACTTGAACCCCAAAAGGCCTGCCCTTCGTTCGACGCGGTAAAGGAATATAAGGGCCATTTGAGTGCAGTTACCCTAAGATCCGGAGTTGGACTTTTTCTTTAAACGAAAAAAGCGTACGCACCGCAGGACATCCTGCGACCGTACGCTTCTCGTTTACGCGGTGTTGTTATTGTGCGCGTTTTCCTTGTTTACTGGGCTGATTCAGAAGGAACTTCCTGACCAACCTTCAACGGAGTGATATTGTTCTCAGTACCCGGATAGCCCACATTCTGGTTGATAACGCCACCGGTGTTGGATGTGATAGAACCTTCCGGGATCGGCCAAAGAACATGATGCGTACTGAAACGATATTCAGCATAGTTTGTCTTTATTCCTTTGTTATAGAAATTGTTCTTGGCAGAAACCCAATCGAAATAGAAGTTCACGCCAGCATCCTTACAATTTACACTCGTACCTTTCGGACCAGAGAAATTATCCAATTTGTAGACATGACCGCCAAATACTTCACATGCTTTACCTGTCAAAGCATACACATATGAAATACGGGAAAGTTCCACATGGCGGTTTTCTTCGTAATACAATTCACGTGCACGTTCGTCCAGAACCGTACCGATATTGATATCCGAAGCAGCCAGAGATTCTGCACCGGCACGCTGACGCACCACGTTCATCATATTGGCAGCCTCCTGTTTCATATCTTTCCAATAATAACATTCAGCCAACATCAGATATACTTCTGCCGAACGATAAATATACCAAGGAGTTTCACCGCCTCTACGGTCTGTTGTCACGGAAGGGTCCGGAACAAACGTTTTATAATGAGGCCACTGGAACCAGCAACGGATAGAATCCGAAACAGACATACCGACAGGTTTTACCGGATGTTTACCATACCATTCTGTTCCTTTAAGAGCCGGAGCATTATAGTATAGGTCGAACACACCCTTCCAGCTATCGCGGTTATATACACCACGCAAGTCGTTTTTCTCCTTTTCCGTCCAGATGTCATACTGATAATAATTGGTCGGACGGCAAGTTCCGATACCACGACCTACATTGGCATCATTATCCAACTCGGTACCTTTGGCTTCATTTGCCGGAACAATAGACATACCCGTCTTACCGTCAGGAGTCTTAATCGATCCATTCGCCCAATAAGGAGTGGCATTACGCATCGTATTGATTCTGTCACGACCTTCTACTTCCGGATAAGACACGACATACAGGATACCCTCCGTATTTGACATATCCATTTTAGCTTCCACACTATGCAGGTCATGCATCAAGTTCGTATTCGGCTTTGTTTTGTTTGTCGTAAAACGTTCGGTCATCAACGGGTTGGCAGCGATAACTTCTTTTCCGATTTCGATCGCTCTGTCAAAATGACCCAACGACATACAAACTTTCATCAGCAATACACCGCAAGCCCATTTGGAAGGTTTTCCTCTATCGACCTTCTCCGGTACCCACTGATAAGCGAACTCCATATCTTTTTCTATCTGTTCCAGAATGCTCCAACGGTCATACGTGTAGAAATCCACTTTCGGTGTTTCAATCTCCTGGCTCAGATAAGGAACATCTCCAAACAGATGTGTCAGCTTGTAATAACGATATGCACGCTGGAAATAGGCGGCACCCCGTACTGCGTTTTCTTCAGCTTCATCTTTGAACGTCGCATTCTTCATACGGTTCAGAACGATATTGGCATATTTGATTCCTTTGAATCCTTCATCCCAGTACCATCCGATCTTGTTTTTATTCACATCGTTTGCTGTACGGCTCGGCAACAGATCCGCATCCATATCTATCAAAGGCCCTGATTTATCGGTCGTACCAGTGACAGCTAAGTCTGTCGTATACATGTCGGTTGTGATCGGAGCGCCGTCTCCGAAAAACTCATGACGCATATTACGTTCACAAGCAACCAATGCAGCATACAAACCATCTGCATCCACATATGTATTTTCCGGAGTATAGATAGACAGAGGCTTCGGTTCCAACCAACTGTCGCTACAAGAATTTAACAAAGGCAATCCGGCTACTGCCAAAATAAGACATTTCTTTATATGTTTCATTATTCAATCTCCTCTTTTATAAAGTAAAGTTTACACCAATATTGAATGTTCTCGGAACCCACAAGTCGTTTTTATCCGGATCTTCTTCAGGATCTCTGAATGTATATCCAGACAATACGAACGGATTACGCACGCTTAAAGACAAACGCATGTTCTGTACGGAAACCTTCTTCAAAAAGTTCTTCGGAACATTATAAGAAAGAGAGATATTTTCCATACGCACAAAAGACTTGTTCACGTAATGGTTACCCAAGTTCTTCGATCCCAGACGTCCATATTCATTTGTCGGGTTATTGACTGTCCAGCGTTCGATATCCAAAGCACTGCGACGGTCTGCCAATTCAATGGCGTTTGCAGCCGGATTGAATGTACCGTATGTTCCGATATGAGAATACATCATGAAAGACAAAGAGAAGTCTTTATAAGTGAACTCATTTCTCCAAGACAGGTAGAAACGGGGAGTTTTGTACTTCTGGAACACTTTATCCTGGTCATTCAATACTCCATCGCCATTCTGGTCTACATATTTGAAGTCACCCGGCTTATTTCCATATTTGGCCGCTTCTTCCTCTTCTCCAAGCTGCCATACGCCATCACCTTCGTAATCCCAGATCTGGTCGGGGTCATGACCGATAAACCACTTGTTTTTGTAGTCGTCAGCTTCCTTCTGACCAATCACATTACCGTTTTCATCCTTGATGTCTTCCATATCTCCGTAAAGATGTTTGATCTTACGACGGTTGAAAGAGAAAGTAACGCTCGAATTCCAGTTAAAGTCCTTTCTGCTCATCACATCACCATTCAGAGACAATTCAAAACCACGGTTTGTCAAAGCACCCAAGTTTGCCTTTACATCAGAGAACCCGGTGATATTCGGCAAAGAACGTTTAACCAACAAGTCGTTCGTTTCAGACATATAGGTTTCCATAGAACCTCTCAATCTGTCGTTGAACAAAGAAAAGTCCAAACCGATATTATAAGAACCGGTACGCTCCCATTTCAAAGCCGTGTTACCCATGTGGTCTACATAGACCTGTGATGTCACATAGATATTACCATTCTGATCGATAAACGGACTCAAAGATGATTTCAGCCATGCCAATGCTTCATACTGACCGATATCACGGTTACCGTTCTGTCCCCATGAGAAACGCAACTTACCGTAATTCAACCAATCGCTTGCCGGTTCCATAAATTTCTCGGAAGTGAAAACCCATCCTAAAGCGACAGCAGGGAAAGTCGCACGCGGGTTCATCATACCAAAAGCAGAATAACCGTCACGACGAACAGAGGCCGTCACCATATATTTATCCTTATAAGAATAATACAGACGTCCCATCAAAGCATCGCCAGTCCTGTATGTATCCTGGTTTTTACCATCATCTTGCAAGAAAGACAGAACAGTCCCGGCTCCCATATTATGATAACCCAGCAAATCGCTCGGTGAGAAATTCTGAGCACCTACATACGTATCCCAATATTGTCCTTTTTCAGCATTTGCCAATAAGGTCACTTCAAAATTATGTCCTCCGTTAAATTGATGTTTCCAGCGGATGATATTATCTAATAACCAGTTAAAGCTTTTTGAATTTCTACGCTCTGCATATCCACCTTTTCCTGCCCATTCAGGATGTTCGGCTGATTCATGTTTCATAAACTCATACCATTTATATTTCGGGGTATAGTTCATTTGATACTCAATTCCAAACGGAAGTTTTACAATCGCATAAATATTTGCATTCAGCGTATGTTCAATTTCGCGTTTGTCACGATACATGTTATCGAAAAACGGATTCTTACCATTGTTGTCACCGGAAGGATACATACGATACGGGCTGTCCGGATCATCGATATCATTGGGGGTATAAGGTGAGTTATTTGTACGCTGAGTAACATCGGCAGCCTGTGCACCCTTGTCTTTAGTCGCGAACTGGGAAGTCAAACCGATAGTCAGGAAGTTGGTTACTTTCGATTCCAAGTTCAAACGGGTACGGAAGTTCTTGAAACGATCGCCAACGCGAATGCCTTCGCGGTCAGCATATCCTAAAGACCAATAATAAGAAAGATCCTCTTTCTTATTGCTTATACTGGCAGTATAATCCTGCTGTAAAGCAGTTTGGAAGACAATATCATCCCAATTTGTTTCAACACCGTTCAGATAGTTTTCAATTTCAACAGTCTTGAAATCCAGACGGCCTAACCAGGTTGTCAGCATTTCCTGTTCGGAAGGCAAAGTCGTTACAGGAGTTGACTGGTCATAGTTATACCAAGTCAACGGATCGACTCCAAGGCCGCTTAATTGACGCGGGTCTGTAAATTTACCCGGTACTTTTGCCATTTCTTCCGGAGTCAGTTTGCCTTCCTGATAGTCTTTACGGAACTGGATAAATCCGGGACCATCCAAGGCTGCCGGAATACGTGAAGGCTGTGCAAAACCGACATTTGCATTGAAAGATACAACCGGTTTGCCTGTTTTACCTTTCTTAGTTGTAATGGCAACTACGCCATTCGCGGCTTTTGCACCATAAACGGCTACGGAGCTGGCGTCCTTCAATACATCTACTGACTGAATATCCATCGGATTGATATCAGACAAATCGCCGTCATAAATAACACCGTCCAAAACCAACAAAGGAGAAGATCCTGCAGTCAGCGTATTTTTACCACGCACCTGCAAATTAGCCGTACCGGCAGCATCTGTCGAAATACCGATAGAAAGACCGGAAGCACTTGCACGCAAAAGGTCCTGTACAGAACGGGGAGTCTCCTTTTCCATGTTTTCCGCTTTCACAGTCGAAATAGCACCGGTCAAGTCTTTTTTCTTTGCCGTACCGTAACCGATCACAACAACTTCCTCCAGTTCTTCCGTATCTTCTTTCATCGTCACATCAATCATTTTCTGGTTTCCAACCGTAATGTCCTGTGACAAATATCCGATATAAGAAAATGTAACAATAGCCTTGCTGCCATTGACAGTCAGGCTATATTTTCCATCCACATCCGTAATAGAGCCATTCGTAGTGCCCTTTTCCATTACGTTCACACCGATCAGCGGTTCACCCGTCTGATCCTTAACAACACCGGTTATCGTCTGCGATTGCGCATAGGCTTCGCCAATAACCATCCCCAAAAATAGCAACAAGATACTAAATCGGGGTAAGAAACTAAAAACACGATTCTTCATACAATTTTTCAGTTTAGTATTAAGTTTGATAGTTTATATTAGAATTTATAGATTCGCATAACAATCAATACGACAAGCTTATTCACTGCAAATGTGCGCGTTAACACATTTACTTAAAACCATGTTATCCCATTCGAATAATGACCTAAAGAGGAAACTATTCAATACTTTCTATGTAGTTTTATATTCCAGACAAGTAAACAACCTTTTGTAAATCAAGAATTTAAAAACACATATCTCAACATTCAGCACATGTTCATAACATCATTGTCCTAAGTTAATAGCAAATTACACTGTCTAAATTAAATTGATCAAAAGAATATTCATTTTGGGCGCCAAAGTTATTGACTAAAATTGAATATTCATAAATATATATTCTTTTTTTTACAAAAAAGTAACAAGCTTCTACGATTCAATACATTACAAAAAAAATCTTCATCAGAAAAAACATTCTTCGCGACAACCTCTTCTCGGTCGTCCAACAGGTAACCCCCTACTCATACGGTTAGCCATTTTATCAAAGCATAGGCTCAACTTCATATTCTGCCATATCCACAAAAAAAATCTACTAACATACATATTATAATATAATCCATATTTTCGTTAGGGGCAGCAAGAGAAACTGACGTATTGTCACACTTCCTGCCACCTGAACTTTTCTAAACCTATCCTTGTTACTTTGGCATACGATTTGTAGAATAGTTAATGCAACTCGAAAGAGAAAAGCAAATACAGGAAAATAATAACAATATAAAATAGTAGAAAATTATGGGAAAAATTATCGGAATCGACTTAGGAACAACCAATTCTTGTGTTGCCGTATTGGAAGGTAACGAACCGGTTGTAATTGCAAACAGCGAAGGAAAAAGAACGACGCCTTCAATCGTTGCATTTGTTGAAGGAGGTGAACGTAAGGTAGGTGATCCTGCAAAACGTCAGGCTATCACAAACCCGGAAAAAACAATATTCTCTATCAAACGTTTCATGGGTGAAACCTATGATCAGGTTCAGAAAGAAATCAACCGCGTACCTTATAAGGTAGTTCGTGGTGACAACAATACACCGCGTGTCGATATCGAAGGACGTCTCTATACTCCGCAGGAAATTTCCGCAATGGTACTTCAGAAAATGAAGAAAACTGCTGAAGACTATTTAGGACAGGAAGTAACGGAAGCCGTTATCACCGTTCCGGCCTACTTTAGCGACGCACAGCGCCAGGCTACTAAGGAAGCCGGTGAAATTGCAGGTTTGAACGTTCGCCGTATCGTAAACGAACCGACTGCCGCATCTTTGGCTTACGGTTTGGACAAAACGAACAAAGACATGAAGATCGCCGTATTCGACTTGGGTGGCGGTACATTCGATATCTCTATCCTGGAATTAGGAGACGGTGTGTTTGAAGTAAAATCCACAAACGGTGATACTCACCTGGGAGGTGACGACTTCGACCATGTGATCATCGACTGGCTGGCAGAAGAATTCCTGCGCGAAGAAGGCGTCGACCTGCGTAAGGACCCGATGGCTTTGCAACGTTTGAAAGAAGCGGCTGAAAAAGCAAAGATCGAATTGTCAAGTACGACAAGCACGGAAATCAACCTGCCGTATATCATGCCGGTAAACGGTGTTCCAAAACACTTGGTCAAGACACTGACACGTGCTAAATTCGAACAGTTGGCAGACAGTCTGATCCAGGCTTGTATCGAACCTTGCCGCCAGTCTTTGAAAGATGCAGGTTTGAGCACTTCCGACATCGACGAAGTAATCCTGGTAGGTGGTTCGACACGTATTCCGGCTGTACAGGCCATCGTTGAAAAATTCTTCGGCAAGGCTCCGTCAAAAGGTGTCAATCCGGACGAAGTAGTGGCTGTAGGTGCTGCCATCCAGGGTGGTGTATTGACAGGTGAAGTAAAAGACGTTCTGCTGCTCGATGTTACTCCGTTGTCATTGGGTATCGAAACAATGGGTGGCGTAATGACCAAGTTGATCGAAGCCAATACGACTATTCCTACCAAGAAGTCTGAGACATTTACAACTGCCGTTGACAACCAGCCTTCTGTAGAGATCCACGTATTGCAGGGTGAACGTTCACTGGCTAAAGACAATAAATCGATCGGTCGTTTCCATCTCGACGGAATTCCAGCCGCACAGCGTGGTGTTCCTCAGATCGAAGTTACTTTCGATATCGACGCAAACGGTATCTTGAATGTATCGGCTAAGGACAAAGGCACCGGAAAAGTACAGAGCATCCGTATCGAGGCTTCCAGCGGTTTGAGCGACGACGAAGTAAAACGTATGAAAGAAGAAGCTCAAGCTAACGCCGAAGCCGATAAGAAAGAAAAAGAACGTATCGACAAACTGAACCAAGCCGACAGCATGATCTTCCAGACTGAAAAACAGTTGAAGGATCTGGGTGACAAACTTCCGGCAGACAAGAAGGCTCCTATCGAAACAGCTTTGAACAAGCTAAAAGAAGCTCACAAGGCTCAGGATATCGCCGGTATCGATGCCGCTATGGCGGAACTGAACAGCGTATTCCAGGCTGCAAGCCAGGAAATGTACAATGCCCAGAATGCACAGGGTGGCGCACAACCGGGTCCTGACTTCGGTCAACAAGCTGGTGGCAACGCCGGAAACAACAAGCAGGATGGCGGTGTAACGGATGTTGACTTCGAGGAAGTGAAGTAAACACATATTTTCACATAACACAAAAAAAGCGATTGCCGGGAATAACCAGCAATCGCTTTTTTTATGTTCAAATCCGAAATTTTATCTGGGAAATATCATTTGATCTCAAACATATCCGCGTCCTTCCATGCCGGAAACTTACCTCTTAGTTCTTCCAGGTCTGCACGGGTAAGCGTACACGTACGGGTGACTTCCTCACGTTTGCCAGCATCCGCCAGCTTTTTCCCTTTCGGAGAGAAGATCATGGAATCGCCCCGGTAGACAAACCCCTTGCCGTCGATCCCTACCCGGTTCACCCCGCAGACATACGCCATATTCTCCATAGCACGTGCCTGGAGCAGCGTCTTCCAAACTTTCTTACGCGCCTCGGGCCAGTTGGCGACATAGATCAGCAGATCATATTCGTTGTTCACGTTCCGGCTCCAAACCGGAAAACGAAGATCATAGCAAACTTGCAAACAGATATTCCAGTCCTTATACCGTACGATCGTCCGTTTATCCCCGGCTGTGAAATGCCGGTCTTCGCCCGCCATCCGGAATAAATGCCGTTTGTCATACAAATAAGTCTCACCTTCGGGCGTGACGAAAAAAGCGCGGTTGAAGAATTTCCCGTCTTCTTTTGCGATAAAGCTGCCGGCCACAGCAAGTTTATATTTCTTCGCCCACCCCTTTATGGTAGGGATGGTAGACCCGTCCATCGTGTCGGCCAGCTTTTCCACATCCATAGAGAAACCTGTCGTAAAGGTTTCCGGCAAAACGGCTATGTCCGTCCTACCACTGACCCGCCGGAGCAGTTCTCCATAATACCCCAGGTTTTCATCTCTGTCCTCCCAAATAATATGGGACTGGACCATACTGATACGCAAATTATCTGCCATAATATTAAATTTGAACAAAGTTTTCCGGGTGACAAGCTGTCACACCTCTGTAATGCTCACGGATCTCACGGATATCTTTATCCGCATCACCCGTAGGATAAAATACTCCTTTAAAACCGGCCTCTTTCTTTTCGTAGTCGAAATAGGCCATCAGGATAGGTACGTTGGCTTTTTGTGCAATATAGTAGAATCCTTTCTTCCAATCATCCACCCGTTTGCGTGTACCTTCGGGAGTTACGGCCAGCTGAAATTCTTTCCGCAGGTTAAACTGATCCACCATCTGGTCCGTCACTGAGGTTCGCTTACAGCGATCGACAGGCACACCTCCCAACCAGTCGAACAACAGGTTGAACGGGAAAAAGAACCATTCCTTTTTAATCAGGAAACTGGCATTACGACCAATCGAGGTATAAAACAGTTTTCCTACGATAAAATCCCAATTGCTGGTATGCGGAGCCACACATATCACACATTTAGGCACATCCTCAACCACCGGTCCAAGTTTCCAGCCGGCCAAGCGAAGAAGTGCCTTACTTATAGCTTTCTTCATTCTTTATTTTCTATTTGCTCAACTCTCCGATTTCAGTTGCTATTGCGTTGACTTCCGTTTGCAGATCCGCCCGTAATTTACGATAATATTCTTTCACCCGTTTTGGGTTGTCTTTTCCGTCCGGACGGTTGGCACGACGAATAAATTCGTCCTGCATATCGAGTATTCTCGCCATCACCACGTCAGCCTTCCCTGAATCGACTCCCGGGATATACAGCATACAAACCAATGCTTCCGAAAACAAATCGCCAGCCACATAGCTGATGTCTTTCTTTAAAATTCTTCTTTTAGCCATAGTTATCTACATTTAAAATATCTACAAATCTACATAATTCATTCATTAAACAAGCCCTATAGTTGAAAAAAAGACAAAAATTCGTATCTTTGCCCCCTCAAAATATCTGATTATAAACAAAATCGTTTATGGATAATACAACAACAACGCCAGAATATCTTTTCGAGAGCAGTTGGGAAGTATGTAATAAAGTAGGCGGTATTTATACCGTCCTTTCAACGAAAGCTCATACGTTACAACAGTCATTTAAAGATAAGCTGATCTTTATAGGACCCGATGTGTGGGATAATACAAACGCTCCCGACTTTATTGAAGACGATGTTCTGTTTGCTGACTGGAAAACTTATACGAAGACCACTGAAAATTTGAAAGTAAAAGTAGGCCGATGGAATGTTCCGGGGACACCGCCTGTAATCTTGGTAGATTTTAAACCTTTCTTCAAAGAAAGAGATGCTTTTTTCTACTCGATGTGGGAAAGTTTCCGCGTAGACTCGATCCACGCATATGGTGACTACGACGAATCCTGTATCTTCGCTTACGCGGTAGGTAAGGTCATCGAAAGTTTTTATCATTTTTACAAGCTGGAAGACAAAAAGGTTGCCGCTCTGTTCAATGAATGGATGCTGGGAATGGGTGCGCTTTACATCCAAAAACAACTCCCGGCCATCGCAACGCTCTTCACGACACATGCCACTTCTATCGGCCGTTCCATCGCCGGAAACAACAAAGCCCTGTATGCTTATATGGACGGCTACAACGGTGACCAGATGGCCGGAGAGCTGAATATGGAAGCAAAGCATTCGTTGGAAAAACAGACTGCCTTGCATGTCGACTGCTTTACGACAGTGAGTGACATTACAGCTCGCGAGTGTAAACAATTGCTGGACAAAGCGCCGGACATCGTCACGCCGAACGGTTTCGAGCCCAACTTCGTCCCGACCGACAAGGAATACGACAAGAAGCGTACGGCTGCCCGCCGCGATCTGCTCAACGTCGCAGAGAAACTGCTCGGATGCCCTATCTCCCCGGATGCATTTCTGGTTTCCACCAGCGGCCGCTACGAATACCGCAACAAAGGTATCGACGTCTTTATCGAAGCTATGAACCGGGTACGCACTTCCGGCAGGCTCCAGCGCGAAGTCGTCGCCTTCATCATGGTTCCGGCCTGGGTACGCGATGCACGCGCAGACTTGAAAGAAGTCATCGACAAGAATATCCGCACCACCTCTCCCATGCAAATGCCATTCGTCACACATTGGCTGAATCTGATGGAGCAGGACAAGGTGCTGAACTATATCTCCCATTCCGGTTTCACCAATTCAGCGGCCGACAAGCTGAAAATCATTTTTGTACCTTGCTACCTGGACGGACGCGACGGAATCTTCAATAAACCCTACTACGATCTGCTGATCGGTATGGATGCGACCGTCTATCCTTCCTACTACGAACCTTGGGGATACACTCCGCTGGAAAGTATCGCATTCGGGATTCCGACCATTACCACCGATCTTGCCGGTTTCGGTCTATGGGCTAAAAAGCATGTGACAGGCAACAACATCAGCGAAGGCGTAGCCGTCGTGAACCGTGACGATTTTAATTATTTCGAAGTAGCAGATGCCATCACGTCTTCGATCCTGACACTCGCTGGAAAGGACAAAAAGGAAGCGGAAGAGATCCGGAAACGCAGTTTCTGTCTGGCGGCAAAAGCAGAATGGAGCAAATTCATTGTCTACTATGAAGAGGCTTTCAGAATCGCTTTGGAACATGCAAACAAAAGAAATAATTAAAATACGCTCATAATTAAACAGATAATCTCTATCTTTGCAGCGTTTTAGGCAAAATAGAGATGAGACAATAATAAAATAAAAATTGAAACATTTTAAACTTCACAATAATGAAAATCAAAGCGAATAACGCAAACAGCCCGATTTGGAAAGATGTTTATTCCCACTCTATGCTCCCCGAGCAATTACAGCCGTTATATGAAATGGCGACAAACCTGTGGTGGGTATGGAACCATGAAGGAGCCAAATTATTCGGTAAGATCGATTCTGAACTCTGGGCATCAACAGAAGGTAACCCCGTACTTTTACTTCAAAGCCTGTCCTACAAGCGTATTGAGGAAATCCTGGCAGATGACGTCCTGATGGCCGAAATCAAAGCTGTGTACTCAATATTCAAGGACTATGTAGATGTTAAACCGGATCAGACAAAACCGTCTGTTGCCTATTTCAGCATGGAATATGGTCTGACAAACGTGCTGAAAATCTACTCCGGTGGTCTGGGTGTATTGGCTGGTGACTACTTGAAAGAAGCCAGCGACAGCAACATCGACCTGACAGCAGTAGGTTTCCTGTATCGCTACGGATACTTTACACAGTCTCTGTCTATGGACGGACAACAGATTGCCAATTACGAACCGCAAAACTTCAACGCACTACCCCTTACACAGGTCATGCAGGCGAACGGCGAACCGATGGTATTGGAAGTTCCCTACCCCGGCCGTACCGTTTATGCACACATCTGGAAAGTAAGCGTAGGACGCGTTCCTTTATATCTGATGGATACGGATATTCCTCAGAACAGCGAATGGGATCGCTCTATCACCCATCAGCTGTATGGCGGTGACTGGGAAAACCGTATGAAACAGGAATACCTGTTGGGTATCGGCGGTATCCTGATGCTGAACAAATTAGGAATCAAGAAGCAGATTTACCACTGCAACGAAGGACACGCTGCGCTGATCAATGCACAGCGTCTGGTAGATTTCATCCAGAACGACGGCCTGTCATTCAACCAAGCTCTGGAAGTCGTACGTGCTTCTGCTTTGTACACCGTTCACACACCGGTTCCGGCAGGTCACGACTACTTCGATGAAGGCCTGTTCGGACGTTACATGGGTGAATTCCCCGGCAAGTTAGGTATCAGCTGGCAGGAATTTATCGATATGGGACGTGAAAACCCGGGCTCCAACGAGAAGTTCTCTATGAGTGTATTCGCTTTGAATACTTGCCAGGAAGCAAACGGCGTAAGCTGGTTGCATGGAAAAGTATCCCAGCGCATGTTCGCTCCGGTATGGAAAGGCTATTTCCCCGATGAACTGCACGTAGGATATGTGACCAACGGCGTACACATGCCAACTTGGGCTTCTACCGAATGGAAACGTTTCTTTGCCGAACATTTCGACAAGAAGTTCCTCAAAGACCAGTCTAACAAGAAATATTGGGAAGCGATCCAGAATGTTACGGACGAAGACATCTGGTCTATCCGCAAGACTCTGAAGAACAAGCTGATCACATATATCAAGAATCAGTACAAGACAAACTGGCTGAAGAACCAGGGAGATCCTGCAAAGGTTGTTTCCATCCTGGACAAGATCAACCCGAACGCTCTGCTGATCGGTTTCGGTCGCCGTTTCGCAACTTACAAACGTGCTCACCTGTTGTTCACCGACTTGGATCGTTTGGCTAAGATCGTAAACAACGAACAGTATCCGATCCAGTTCGTATTCACCGGTAAAGCTCACCCGGCCGATGGTGGCGGACAGGGATTGATCAAACATATTGTCGAAATCTCCCGCCGTCCGGAATTCTTAGGAAAGATCATCTTCCTGGAAAACTACGATATGCGTCTGGCCCGTCACCTGATCGCAGGTGTCGATGTTTGGTTGAACACTCCGACCCGTCCTCTGGAAGCATCCGGTACGTCTGGTGAAAAAGCTGAGATGAACGGTGTCCTGAACTTCTCCGTACTGGACGGATGGTGGTACGAAGGTTACAAACCGGGTGCAGGTTGGGCATTGACCGACAAACGTACTTACGAAAACCAGCAGTATCAGGACCAGTTGGATGCCGCTACTATCTACCATACACTGGAAACAGAGATCATCCCGACTTATTATGCAAGAAACAGCAAGGGATACTCTCCTGAATGGATACAGTATATCAAGAACTCGATGTCTGAAATCGCTCCCGACTATACGATGAAACGTATGTTGGACGATTATATCGACCGCTTCTACAACAAATTGGCAACCCGTTCCGCTCACTTACACGAAAACGGTTTTGCCGAAGCCAAAGCAATCGCTGCATGGAAAGAAGAAGTGGCAGAACATTGGGACAGCTTCCAGGTTGAATCGTTTACATGCAGCCAGGATTTAGCTATTGACGGTCCGGTTGTCGGTAAAGAATATAAGTTCGATCTGGTTATCGACCGCCACGAACTGAAAGGTATGTTAGGAGTTGAAATGGTTGTTACGAAAGAAAATCCGGATAACCATCAGTTGGAATTACTGGCGACAGAACAGTTCAAGCTGATAAAAGAAGAAGGTTCCAAACTGTTCTTCGAACTAAAGACAACTCCGAGCGAAGCAGGCCTTCACAAGATGGGCTTCCGCGTTTACCCTGTGAACAAAGAATTGCCTCACCGTATGGACTTCGCTTTCGTCCGCTGGATCCAGTTGTAATCGATACAAGCACAACAAAGATAAAAGGTGGTGTGTCAAAATCTCCTTGTCCCCGCACTTGATGCGGGGCCGCAAAAGGACGGACCTTATCAATCAGATTTTTATAGGGCCAGTTTTAATGCGATCCCGCGTCAAGCGCGGGAACAGGATAGTTTCGACACACCTCCTTTTTGCATATCAAGACAACCGTAACCAAATTCAGTTTTCCATTATCATTTATGTCCCGTAACCCATAGCTTTAGAAGGTGTAAAGCTATGGGTTAGGAGGCATAAGGCATAGCTTTGTCTATTCCTAAAATCACTTTGTCGAAACTGAAACTGAGCTCAATCCCTCATGGTGTGATTGGAGAAGGAACATTTTAATGCGGCCACACACAAATAAAAAGGGGCTGAATTCTAAGTCCTTTCCAAACAATATCTCTCAAATCTTACCCAAGTTTACGAACATTAACGTATCCTTGGGTAAGTTCGTATATAGACATAACAACTCTTCAGAAGTGTATAGCTACTTCCTAAACCTAAGATGTTTTCGAAGTTAAGGACCTTTTTTATTATACGGCTAATGTTACAAATGGAGTCTGCCTTCGTATCACAGCAAAAGATCTTGCTATGATTTTGGCTCTTACTGCATTGATTACAGATGCTTTATGTTTCCCCTCCGCTATTTTCCTTTTATAATATGCTTTCATCTGCGGATCCCAAGATATGGCAGTAATAGCTGCTCGGGTAAGGTATACTTTTACTTCTTTGTTAGCCAATGAAGAAGTCTGCGTTTTTCCCCGTATGGAAATACCTGAAGTATGTTCAAATGGGGCAACCCCACAATAGCAGGCAAATTTCCTCGGGGTGTCAAATCTTTGAAAATTGTCAGTAACACACAGTAATACAATGGCATTGATAATTCCTATTCCTTTTATACTTCTTAATAGCAAGTAGTTTGTGTAAAGCGATGTACTGGCGGCTATTAGTTGCTCCATATCTTCTTCCACTTCCAGGATCTTTTCTTTTATCGACTTGAGCTGCTCTTCCAAAAAAGAAATGGATTCTGTCACATCAGCCAACTTAGCCATCTGGGAGAATGTTTCCAATAACTTTATGCTTGATACTTTTTGCTTGACCAAATTGTCACGTATAATAATCCATCCCCGCAGTCTCACCAAGTCTTTGTTAGGTAATTTGTATAACTCTAGTTTTCGATAATGTAATACCGCATAGTTCGCTATCCTTTTGGCGTCAATGCGGTCATTTTTGCCTCGTTGTAGGCCCATGGACTTCTTGATGGTCAACGGGCAAACCAAAGCCAGGGAAAATCCCATGGAGACACTGGAAACAGATAACTCTGTGACATAGCTTCCCATGTTTTCAGCACAGAACAAGAGTTTGGATAAAGAGAGATGATAACCTGCTATCCAATCCAATAAAGATTGGATCCCTTCTGGAGTGTTATCAAAAGACTTGTGAGACAACTCTTTTTCGGCCGCAGACATTAATGATGCATCGAAAGTTTTTTTTCCTACATCAAGACCTACAAAATGAGAATAATTCATAATTTTGTATTTTACAGTATTAAACATGAAGGAGAAACAGCTAATACATTTATTAGGTCGTGAACCTACAATTCTAACTGGCTAGGTTCTCCTATTAAGAGAGTTGCAGTCTGATTCAGCCTATAGTCATTTAAGACTAGTGTCAAAGTTAGTTCACTGCAACTCTTCTTTTCAAATATACACTTATATTTTATTGTGATATTTAATACTGCAAATGTAAATGTGTCATAATTCCTGATTATGTGCAGCCTCTTTTTTGTGTCTATACAGCAATAAATTTGATTATGCCGTCATTTTTTCAAACTTATCCTGGCATATTTCCAGTTTATGCATGTAACAAATAAAAATAACCACGAATTTTCCATAAAAAGACGCTTTTCTTCCCTTTTTGTCCACTTTTCTCATCATTGAACATAGTTTCTTTATATTGAAGGCTATGGCAAAGAAGGTAAAATCCATCACGACCTTGTCTTTTCCCATATGCCTGAAACGGCGGTAAGCCATATTGGACTTCATCTGTCCGAAGACTGCCTCCGGTTCAATGCACCGCCTTCCCCTTTCCTTGATCCCTTCTTCTGAAGTCAATAATTCACAGGCCTTTCGCTTATAGGCATTAAGCCGGTGATTGACCCTGATCGTCCTTTGGTTGGCCTTGGCCTTGTAACAGAGGCAGCGCAAGGGACACCCCTTGCATCGTATGGCGCGATAACAGGCGCTCTGGGAGATATAACCGCCCTCCGTCCGGGTTTGCACCGTACCGGTCCGGGACATGCGCTGCCCCATCGGGCATATGTAATAATCTCCTTCCTCATTATAATAGAGGCTGTCGGGATGAAAGGTGTCAGGTTTATAGCGGGGACGGTGTTCCAAATGGAAACGATTGTATTTGACGAACCCCTCAATGCCGGCTTCGTCCATGAAACGGTAGTTCTCTTCCGAGCCGTATCCGGAGTCGGCGACGACCCTTTTTGGGAAACGACCGTAACGGCCCGGGAAAGAGCCAAGGAATGGTATGAAGGTCAGCGTGTCGGTCGGGTTCGGAAAGAGGGCGAAGTCTGTGATGAATTGGTTCTCGGAGGATATCTGCAAGTTGTAGCCGGGCTTGGTTTGTCCATTACACATGGCGTCTTCCTTCATGCGCATGAATGTGGCCGAGGGATCGGTCTTGGAGATGGAATTGCGGCCTTCCATCTGTTCCAGGCGGCTGTTATATTCCGCTAGCTTCTCGCCATGCCTCTCCAATTCTTTGAACATCTTGTTCTTTCCTCTTTGCGCGGCCTTCTCTTCCTTTGTCTTTGCCTCAGGTGCCGAACCGAGTGCCTCCTTGAATTCCTTGGAGATCTCGCACAATGTCTGGGGGTAAGCTCCAAGGTGTCAACATCGGCCGCCTTGTCTTGTGCCATCTGCTCGTTGATCTGCTGGAGTAACACACGGATTTTCTCCAACAGCTTCTCACGGTTCCTTTCCACGCTCTTGCGCCATACGAAGGTATACTTGTTCGCCTTGGATTCTATCTTCGTCCCGTCAAGGTACTCGACCTCAAGCGTGACAAAACCTTTCTCTACCAATATCAACACTAAGAGGGTGAATATATGTCCGATCTCATTCTTGACACGGTTACGGAAACGGTTGATGGTAGCGAAGTCAGGCTTCTGATATCCCGACAGCCAGATATAATAGATGTCCCGGTATAGGAGTTTCTCTATTTTTCGGCATGAGTATACGTTATTCATGTAACTATAAAGGATTACCATGAGCATCATTTTGGGATGATAAGGGCTGCGGCCACGCTCATGGTATAGTTTCTTGAAACCTGACAGGTCCAGGCTCTCGATAACCGACTTGAGGATACGTACAGGATCATCCTTAGGGATATCCCGGTCGATCCTCTGGGGAAAAAGTAGCGTTTGATCGGGATCATAACTTCTGAAGTGTAAATTTTCTGGCATCTTGCAAGCGTTTATTTGTCACTAAATTACAAAAATATCAGAACTTGGGCAAGTTCTTGCAATAGAAAATCAAGATAAATAACTTGATTTTCATATCTTATAAAAAGAATAAGACTGCTGTGGGAATACCGGCTTTTACAAAAGGAGCGCGCCCCAAATATGGGACACGCTCCTCGTCATAATTAAAGTTTCGGCTGTCATTATTATATTATTATTTATCCTTGTCAATCCCATATTACAAAAAAGCTTGACACGATAAGTTGTCAAGCTACACATCCCGTATAGTCAAGGCTTCTTTTGCTTGGTTACTCTCTACTTATAATATCTCTTAAAACGAGTGACTTTGCAAAGGAACAATTTTATTTTATACAAAACAATTTTTTTAGACTTTACTTTATATGTTGGCCAGCATAAAAAAAGAAAGGGGGAATTTTGACACATTTACATTTGCAGTATTAAATATCACAATAAAATATAAGTGTATATTTGAAAAGAAGAGTTGCAGTGAACTAACTTTGACACTAGTCTTAAATGACTATAGGCTGACAGACTGCAACACTCTTAATAGGAGAACCTAGCCAGTTAGAATTGTAGGCTTACGACCTAATAAATGTATTAGCTGTTTCTCCTTCATGTTTAATACTGTAAAATACAAAATTATGAATTATTCTCATTTTGTAGGTCTTGATGTAGGGAAAAAAACTTTCGATGCATCATTAATGTCTGCGGCCGAAAAAGAGTTGTCTCACAAGTCTTTTGATAACACTCCAGAAGGGATCCAATCTTTATTGGATTGGATAGCAGGTTATCATCTCTCTTTATCCAAACTCTTGTTCTGTGCTGAAAACATGGGAAGCTATGTCACAGAGTTATCTGTTTCCAGTGTCTCCATGGGATTTTCCCTGGCTTTGGTTTGCCCGTTGACCATCAAGAAGTCCATAGGCTTGCAACGAGGCAAAAATGACCGCATTGACGCCAAACGGATAGCGAACTATGCGGTATTACATTATCGAAAACTAGAGTTATACAAATTACCTAACAAAGACTTGGTGAGACTGCGGGGATGGATTATTATACGTGACAATTTGGTCAAGCAAAAAGTATCAAGCATAAAGTTATTGGAAACATTCTCCCAGATGGCTAAGTTGGCTGATGTGACAGAATCCATTTCTTTTTTGGAAGAGCAGCTCAAGTCGATAAAAGAAAAGATCCTGGAAGTGGAAGAAGATATGGAGCAACTAATAGCCGCCAGTACATCGCTTTACACAAACTACTTGCTATTAAGAAGTATAAAAGGAATAGGAATTATCAATGCCATTGTATTACTGTGTGTTACTGACAATTTTCAAAGATTTGACAACCCGAGGAAATTTGCCTGCTATTGTGGGGTTGCCCCATTTGAACATACTTCAGGTATTTCCATACGGGGAAAAACGCAGACTTCTTCATTGGCTAACAAAGAAGTAAAAGTATACCTTACCCGAGCAGCTATTACTGCCATATCTTGGGATCCGCAGATGAAAGCATATTATAAAAGGAAAATAGCGGAGGGGAAACATAAAGCATCTGTAATCAATGCTGTAAGAGCCAAAATCATAGCAAGATCTTTTGCTGTGATACGAAGGCAGACTCCATTTGTAACATTAGCCGTATAATAAAAAGATCCTTAACTTCGAAAACATCTTAGGTTTAGGAAGTAGCTATACACTTCTGAAGAGTTGTTATGTCTATATACGAACTTACCCAAGGATACGTTAATGTTCGTAAACTTGGGTAAGATTTGAGAGATATTGTTTGGAGAGGACTTAGAATTCACCCCCTTTCTTACTGATATATGATATTGTTAGGTTAAAAAGCGTAGGATACTCCGATCGACGGCATCAAAGCATAGATGTTGTAATGTCCTCCGAATGTACGGTCATTACCAGTAATCAAGCTCTTGTCACTATAAGAACCGTCACGTCCGAAACCTGTCACATAAGAAAATGCAAAGTCGATAGATAACGGAGCGATAGGACGGAAACTCAAACCGGTAGTAATACCGAATTTATTCATACTCGGTGTTTCAGGGTTCAGATAATCGTCTTTCACAGGTGATTCGTCGAAGTAAGCACCTAAACGAACATCCAAGCGATTCGTTGCGGCAAACTGTGCACCGACACGGTAGATACGTGAGTTCTTATATTCCTTTCTCGCTACCATGTCATATTTGCTTAAAGATGACGGAGCGAAATTGATTGCCAAGTTCTTGTAAGCGCCCCAGCCCACAAACTGAACTTCCCCGGAGAGGATCCAACGGTTAGTCGGCTTGAAGGTAACCCCTACATTCCAGTTATCCGGCAATGGCAGTTCGGCGGAGAAAGTGCCTTCATCCAATGGAGGAATAGAAAAATCCTTCATCGATTCGGGGATAGGGAAACCGGCTGCTTCAGCTGTTTTCAACAAGCCTGCTACCTGAGGAAGCAAATTATTCTTCAAATCTGTTTCATTCGCATAACTCAATGAAATGTTACCTTCTTTCACACGTGCCTTTACTTTCGAGCGATAAGAAACACCTACCGTCCACTTTTCGTTAATATCGAACATAGCACCCACATTAAAACCTAACCGGACACCGGCATCCCCTTTCAGATTGACAGAAGCGGCGGATGCATCCTGATATTTCGCCATATCAGTCATCAGCTTATCAACGGTAGGCTTAATCAAAGCGGCCAATTCAGGATGTTGAGCCAAAATAGGGCCGAACTGCTCCATCAATCCGTTTGCCATATTATTCATTTCACCAGGGCCGATCAACGCACGGCTCAGTTCGATATTGCCGAACTCCATCATCAAGCCGGCACCGACACTCAGACGGTCCGTGATCTTCCAGGAAACAGTCGGTTGCACATTAAATGCTTTCAAGGCGATATCCTGTACCAGATGAGCACCTTTCCAATCCTTTCCCCAGTTCATGGAACTACCGTAGGGAGTCGTTACGCTCACACCTGCTGCCAGATTATCATAGATTTTAAAACCGGCATATACATAAAGAGGAGTGCTGGGCGTATTATCCGGACGCTGCACATAATCTCCGTCTGTAAATTTACCTTTTGAGAAAACACCGGAAACACCAGCCGACAAATGTATCTTATTTTCCATAAATGCCAATCCGGCAGGATTGAAGTGCATACTTTCCGCACCCAGTTTCATTGCAACACCGACATGCCCCATACCGGCCTGCTTCGTACTCTGTGCGTTTACCTGATAACCTTCTGCGGCCACATACGTCATTGGAAGCATGGAAAGACATGCTAACGCGATAACTTTCTTCATAAAAACTTTATTTATTAATACCTATTTCTATTATGCCTTCCCGGAGACATAAACGGCGGCAAAGATAACTACTTTTTTTAAATATTGCACACTTATAGCAAAAATGTGCCGCACAAATTCACCAAAATTGTGCAACTCTTCTTCTCTGCGTTCCATAAATACCGATATTTGACATACCCTTTTGTCAATAAAAAAAGTATCTTTGCACCCGAAAAGGGACGTTTCCTTTTCCGTGTGCTTGCTAAACCACGTATTAAAAACAAGAAAAATATGAAACATCAAGAAGCCGCTTTGGTATGCTTCTCCGGTGGACAAGACTCCACGACCTGCCTGTTCTGGGCCAAGAAGCACTTTTCTCGCGTAGAAGCCGTATGCTTTACATACGGACAAAAACATTCCCTGGAAATAGAGGTTGCACGAAAAATTGCAGCCGATGCCGACGTTCCGTTCCAATTGTTGGACGTATCGTTGATCAGCCAGCTCGATCCGAACTGTTCGCTGACAAATACCGACATCTCAATGGATCAGGAAAAACCGGCAGACAGCTACCCGAACACCTTCGTCCCGGGACGCAACATGGTATTCCTGACCTTCGCCGCCATCCTCGCACGCAGCAAAGGAATCTTCCATCTCGTAACCGGTGTATCGGAAGCCGATTTCAGCGGTTATCCCGATTGCCGCGATACATTCGTCCGCTCCCTCAACGTCACCCTGAACCTGGCAATGGACGAACAGTTCGTGATCCACACGCCCCTGATGGACCGGGACAAAAGCGAAGTGTGGGAACTGTCCGACACGTTAGGAGTTTTCGACCTTGTACGGACCCAAACCCTCACCTGCTACAATGGTATCATGGCAGAAGGCTGCGGCCATTGCCCCGCCTGCACACTACGCCGCGAAGGTTTGGAGAACTATTTAAAAAGACGCCGATAAACCATCATTTACAAGAATAACAAAAGAAAACATCATGGATACAAGAAAAGATGAAAACGAATTGCACCTGTTAGGAGGTTCAACCGTATACAAGCAGGATTATGCTCCGGAGGTATTGGAAGCATTTACCAACAAGCATCCGGACAATGATTACTGGGTGCGCTTCAACTGTCCGGAATTTACCAGCCTCTGTCCTATCACCGGCCAGCCGGACTTCGCCACCATCTACATCGATTATATTCCCGATGTAAAAATGGTGGAAAGCAAGAGCCTGAAATTGTATTTGTTCAGTTTCCGCAATCACGGGGCCTTTCATGAGGATTGTGTCAATATCATCATGAAAGACCTCATCCGCCTGATGGCCCCCAAATACATAGAAGTAACCGGCATTTTCACCCCGCGCGGCGGAATCAGCATTTACCCGTATTGCAATTACGGCCGGCCGGGCACTAAATATGAAGGGTTGGCAGAGCAACGGCTTTTCAACCATCAGGCGAGATAAAAAAGGCACGCACTGCTTCTATCTCCATAAGCCATTAGTTTGCAATTGGATGTAAGTGTATTTTATTCTCGACAACGTCGAAAATATATTCGACAACGTCAAGAATATACACGACAATGCCGAAAATATATTCGCCAACGCCGGAAACCGAATACACTTACATGTATTTTTTATTACCTTTGCAAGCAGTAAATTATTAAACCTAATAAAACAATTTAGACCATGAACAAAAGCATTACAATGAAGACTGTTTTGGCAGCCTTGGCTTGTACGGTCTGTATCAGTGCAAGCGCACAAAAACAGTACCCCGAACAGGAAAAAATGAAACCGGGAATGTCCGAATACTGGACTCCGCAACCGAAAGTTGTCACTCCTGGCGACATCAAAACAAACAGTGCCCCTTCCGATGCCATCGTCCTGTTTGACGGAAAAGACCTTTCCGCTTGGCAAAGCGCTAAAGGCGGACCGGCCGAATGGATCGTAAAAGACGGTGTTTTCACGGTGGACAAGAAGAAAGGTGATATACTGACAAAACAAAAATTCGAGAATTTCCAGTTGCATATCGAATGGTGCGTACCTGAAAACATCACCGGCACAAGCCAAGGACGCGGCAACAGCGGCATCTTCCTGCAAGACATGTATGAAATCCAGGTTCTGGATTGCTATAACAACGAAACCTACGTGAACGGACAGACCGGAAGCGTCTACAAACAAACGCCTCCTCTGGCAAATGCCATGCGCAAGCCGGGTGAATGGAATGTTTACGATATTATCTATTCCGCTCCTATCTTCAAGGAAGACGGTACTTATCGTGTTCCGCCGCGTGTTACGGTTATCCAGAATGGCATCGTATTGCAGAACAACACGACTATCCTGGGCACTACGGAATATATCGGTTTCCCGAAAGTTGTAAAACACGGAGCAGGCCCGATCCGTTTGCAGTCTCATGGCGACCCCAGCGAACCGATCAGTTTCCGTAATATTTGGATCAGAGAAATGTAAAGTCAGGTGAAAGTTGAAAGTTGAAAGTTAGATTTATATTTCTTTTCAACTTTCACCTTTCAACTTTCAACTATTTAGTCAAGTGTCAGATTAAACTCGTCTTTCAACTTAGCCAAAACCGGATTTATGCTTAGTAAGTGTTCGTACTTCTCTGCTGATGTATAGGCCAAATGTTTCTGGTTCGTTTCATCTATACGGACACGCATCTGGATACGGGTATTCTTCAACTGCATCCGCAGATAACTCAATATATCGATACAATTATTCGTCAATTCATCCTGCTGGCCGGGATTATGTACACAGACTTCAAAATAATAATGATCCTGTAAAGTCGGCTTACAATTGATCATCGTATTTTTCAGATATACCTTCTTGTCAATCGTAGACGCATAAGCGTCCCAGTAATATACCAATGCCTCCTGGCTGAAAGGGTTCTGCATTTCCTGTACCACGGTAGCGGCCTGCGTCGTAGCCTGCTGTGCTTTCGGATGCTCTACACCTATCTCTTTAATGGACGTGCCGAACTGAGGTGGACGCGCCACTCTCTTGGGAACCGACGCCGGAGGAGCCTGCGGAATAACAGTCGAAGAAGGCGGTACATGAGTGGAAACAACCTGCTGGCGAGGAGTCGCCCCCGTCATTTCCTGTGGAGATTGTACCGGACGTTGCAAAGGAGGAGCGGATTGTACGGTGTACGTCTGAGTCGCTACTGCCTGCCCTGATTGAGCAGGGGCTTGACCCGGCCCGTTGGATGCTATCGGCTCAATCAGCCCTTTTTTTTTATCATCGGCCGGTTGTCCGGCACTGCTTAATTGGCAAAGTTGGATAAGCGTAAGTTCCAATAACAGACGTTTATTCCGGCTGGCCCGGTAATTCAGGTCACATGTATTTGCCAGCTCGATCGCCTTAAACAACAGCCCGTCGGAACAGCGCTTCGCCATCTCCTTATAACGTTCACGGATAGAAGCGCCTACCTCGAACAATATCAAAGTAGCCTCATCCTTACATACCAGCAAGTCACGGAAATGCGACGCCAAGCCGGTTATGATATTCTGCCCGTCAAATCCTTTGCTCAAGATATCGTTCAAGATCAGGATGGCAGACCGGACATTCCCGGAAAGCATTGCATCCGTCAGCCGGAAATAATATTCGTAATCCAGAACGTTCAGGTTATCGATAACTGCCTGATAGGTAATATTTCCATTTGTAAAACTGACCACCTGGTCGAAGATGGACAACGCGTCGCGCATACCGCCATCCGCTTTCTGGGCAATCACATTCAAGGCTTCCGGTTCAGCCGTCACCCCTTCGCAGGAAGAGACATATTCCAGATGTTCCACCATATCGGCAATCGAGATACGCGAAAAGTCGTATATCTGGCAACGGGACAGGATGGTCGGCAAGACCTTGTGCTTTTCCGTCGTAGCCAGAATGAACAAGGCATGATGGGGCGGTTCCTCCAATGTTTTCAGAAACGCATTGAAAGCTGCCGAACTCAACATATGAACCTCGTCGATAATAAAGACCTTATATTTTCCGATTGGAGGTGGAATACGCACTTGGTCGATCAAGGCACGGATGTCGTCAACCGAGTTATTGGAGGCTGCATCGAGTTCATGGATATTATAAGAACGCTGCTCGTTGAAAGCCTTGCAGGATTCGCATTCGTTACAGGCTTCCCCGTCGGCAGTCGGATTCAAACAATTGATCGTCTTGGCAAAGATACGGGCACAAGAAGTCTTACCCACTCCACGGGGACCGCAAAAGAGATAGGCATGAGCCAGCTTGTTACTTTGTATTGCATTTTTGAGTGTAGTTGTCAAGGACTTCTGGCCTACCACACTACGAAAAGTAGAAGGACGGTATTTCCTTGCCGATACAATATAATTATCCATTCTCTGCTTTTTTATTAACAAGACAAAGATAAACAAAATAATTCATTTACCTTTGCAAAAACGAAGTTCCGATGTCACGCATAAAAGACTTTTACAACAAGTATCTATCCAGGATCAATGCCTACTGGCTGGTAACCATAGTGTTCTTCGCTCTGACTTTTGCAATGGGCGATAGTAGTCTGTATAAGCGTTATACCTATGATGAAAAGATTCGTAGCCTGGAAAAAGAAATCAAGCATTACCAGAAGGAGATCGAAATCAACAGCAAAAAGCTGAACGATCTGCATACGGATAAGGAAGGCCTCGAGCGCTTTGCCCGTGAAGAATATTTCATGAAAAAGCCGAACGAGGATGTATATATTATTAAGAATAAGTAAATGAACGAAAAAGCAAGAACGATAGTTTTCAATATCTCCGCCCTGCTGTTGCTTGCCGGTGCGGGATTATATCTGGCATTGCCGGTTGTAGCTCCTTACCTGTTCGCCATCGGAGCTGCCGGTATAGCAGTCAGTTACCTGACAATGCCTACCAAGGATATGGATTTCCGCAGACGCAGGTTGCACCGCTACAATATATTTGCCGGATTGCTATGCATATTCGCCTCCGCCCTGATGTTCAGCGGACGGAAAGAATGGGTGATTTGCCTGACCATTTCAGCCTTGCTTCAACTATACACGGCGTTTGTGAAAACGAAGAAGAGCCAGTAAACATATTAATTCCTATTAAGAATCCCTGAATTTTTATCTTTATTCTGCATTTTCAGTTTCACACTCTCTTTGTTCTTTCCAAAAGAAAAATTATAGACAAGGTGACATACACCATGTTTGCATTATTGATAATTCTCTCTGTTTCGGTTCGTTGCAATAAGGATGTTCCCAAAACGGATACCGTCTGTTTCCATGCATCATAGAAAGGGTATCTGATTCCTCCTGCCAGAGTCAGGGTCTTCATCGGTTTGTATGACACTTCTACGGATGCCATACTCGGAGTGTTCTTCATCGTTTGGCCCGCAAGAGATTTTCTTCTTTCCATGTAAATAAACCATAGAAAACATACCCCACAAAAAACTGATTCACATCCTCTATAATGTATTCTTTTGCCGTAGTATAGTTTGTATATCCAAAGAACAATGACGGCATCATTAAAGAAAAAGAAAGAACAAAAAACAATGGCGGTGTGTCAAATATCGGTATTCATGGGAAGCAGACAACGCAGACAAGCACAGATTAACACAGATATTATTAATTATCAGCAAAATAAATCTGCGTTTATCTGCTTATTCTGCGTCATCTGCGTCCGGGAATGTCAATTTGAAACAGCCTCATGTGAAAAGTGTAGCATCCCATTGTTTGCGTGGAACACACAACACTTTAGGACTATTTAGAGGCTTCTGTTTTGTGAATTGGCATCATATATTTTGGAGAATGCATCCAAAATGCAGCAACAATCAACAAACTTGTTAAAATTTCAGATAACGGCAAAGCAAGCCAGATACCCTTTACACCCATTATATCAGGCAATATCATGAAACACGGAACCAAGAAAATGAAACCACGTAAAATGGCAAAGGTTATGGCTGGTTTTACCCGTTCTATACTTTGATAATATCCGATAATAGAAAGATTCAGAATAAAAAAGATGAATCCTACACCATAATATGGAAACCCTTCTATTGCTATACGTGCAGCAGCATTGTCAATACGCAAAAATAATCCGACAAGTAACTCTGGGAAAAGAATGAAAGCAACTGTCGAGATAATTCCGCAAATAAACGCCGCAGCTAAAGATACACGTAAAGCAGAATGTACTCTTTCCTTACTTTCTGCACCGAAATTATAGCTGATAATAGGCTGGGCAGATTGAGCAATGGCATTGCCTATCATGAAAACGAATGGAAGATAATAGCAACTAACTCCAAAAGCTCCTACTCCGTCATCTCCCAAATGCCGCATAAATACATGGTTCCCAATGAACAATAAAATAGCCATTGTCAATTCTCCCAATAGTGCTGACGAACCAATTTTACATTGAGTAATTATATTACGGAAAAAGAACATAAGCCCTCTCCCGTCCAAACGTAAAGAATGTAAACGTGTATTACGGGCATAAAACAATAAATAAACAATAGCTACGGAAGCTCCTATCAGACAACTAATAGAAGTAGCAAAAGCAGCACCCATCACTCCCCAACCAAAAGGAAAAATAAACAGCCAGTCAAGAACAACATTTACCATAGCAGCTATGATACTACACCACATAGCAAGTTTTGGAGCACCATCCAATCGCATTGCAAATAAGGCAACAGCTATCCATAGTTCGAACAATAAAGATGGGGAAAACCAAGTCAAATAATCGACAACCATAGGCAATAGGTGTTCTGAAGCCCCCAACAAATAAGCTATCTTTTCGGGAATAATCAAAATCAATGCCCCCACAATTATAGATATTAGTGTCACAAAGAGCATGGCTTGCGTAATACTGGCTCGTGCTAAAGAGTTTTTCCCTTTGGATAAATGAATAGACGCAATTACAGAACAGCCAGCACCAATCATTAATCCTACCCCCATAAGCACCATTAACAGAGGAACACAAATATTTACGGCGGCAATTCCATCGCTTCCAACCCCGTGCCCGACAAAAATACCGTCAATGGTTGTTACGGCAGACATGCTTAACATTCCCAATACTGTCGGGAAAAATAGTTTTTTAAACAGAACGGAAACTTTCTCGTTTCCAAAATCAATAACTTTTTCTTTCATACTACATTTGGTTTTTATATTTATGTTGTTTTTTTATTCAAAAACAAAAGCCGGATAAGATGATGGTTTTACCCAATCATCTTATCCGGCTTTCATAGCCCTCCGATGAGGATTATCAAATGTCCTTTTTGTTATTTCGGCGCAAAGGTGGGTCAAAGAATTTACTTATCCAAATATAAATAGCATTTTTCCATTATTTAGTTCAATTATCAAAATGTCACTTCCACCCCATCAAAATCGAATTAATACCCCACATTTTGGGAATTAGTAGCATGGGTAATATTTTTTAACATTACAATCACTGCTATTTTACGATCCTTAAAGTAGCAAATTGTCAAACGGGTAATTCAATTGTTAATTGTTCAAAGTCGAGCAAAAATACCTACGCGTAGTGAGTAATGCCAACAAATCGCCTCATTGAAGGACGGCAAATTACCTAAAATCCGCGATTGATGCGCTTTTCATTTATAAAGATCTTTGCAGCGTTTTACTAACGATACAAAACTCTTTATAAATTGAAAGCGACTATTCTTAAACTTTCCGGCTTATTCCTATTTCTCTTGGCCGCGATATCCGCCTCTGCCCAAGACAGAGCAATGATCTCTGGTAAAATCATATCTACGGAAAAAGAAATCGTTGATTTCGCAACGGTTTACCTGAAAGGTACGACCTACGGCGGAACAACCGACGAACAAGGTATTTACCATCTGAAAGCTCCGGCTGGCGACTATACATTAGTCGTTTCCGCCATCGGTTATCAGACGGTTGAAAAACCGGTAAAGCTTGCCAGCGGAGAAAGGACCAAGCAGAATATCACCATTACTCCGCAATCGACGGAACTGGACGAAGTGGTCGTTGTCTCAAACGGAATAAGCCGTTTGAAACGTTCGGCATTCAATGCCGTAGCACTCGACACGAAAGAACTGCAAAATTCCAACAGAAGCCTGAGCGAGGCATTGGCAAAAGCTCCGGGAATGAAAGTGCGTGAATCCGGAGGTGTCGGTTCGGACATGCAACTTACGCTGGACGGTTTCAGCGGCAAACATGTGAAAATATTTATCGACGGTGTGCCACAGGAAGGTGTGGGAAGTTCGTTCGGGCTGAACAACATCCCGGTAAACTTTGCCGAACGTATCGAAATCTATAAGGGAGTGGTCCCGGTAGGCTTCGGTACGGATGCAATCGGAGGCGTGATCAATATCATCACTAAAAAGAAACGAGACAGATGGTTTTTGGACGCATCCTATTCGTACGGTTCTTTCAATACACACAAATCTTATGTGAATTTCGGGCAGACGTTCAAAAACGGATTCACCTACGAAATCAATGCTTTCCAAAACTATTCGGACAATGACTACTACGTGAACGCTCCGGTAGAAAACTTCGAGACCGGAAGCATCGACAGAAGCAAAAAGGAACGGGTGAAACGCTTCAACGATACCTACCACAACGAAGCAGTTATCAGCAAGCTAGGGATCGTAGACAAGAAATGGGCGGACCGCCTGCTGCTGGGTTTCACCTACTCCAATATGTACCAGGACATACAGACTGGTGTACGCCAGGAAATCGTTTACGGCCAGAAGCACCGCAAAGGACACTCTCTGATGCCTTCATTGGAATATGGCAAACGCGATCTGTTCACCAAAGGGCTGGACATCGTGTTGACAGCCAACTACAATAAAAACCTGACAACCAACGTGGACACTTCTTCTTATGAATATAACTGGCGGGGAGAAAAACACCTGATGAACTCCGCCGGAGAACAGTCAAGGCAGCATTTACGGGCAGACAACAATAACTGGAACGGAACGTTGACACTCAATTACCGGGTCGGCAAAATGCATACATTCACCTTCAACCACGTATTGAACACTTTCCATCGTTCCAATACCTCCCTGCTTGCAGCCGAAGAAATGAAAAGCGCCATTGCCAAAGAAACCCGCAAGAATATTTCGGGCCTTTCCTACCGGTTAATGCCATCCGAACACTGGAATTTTTCCGCTTTCGGAAAATATTACAGCCAATTTGTAGCAGGCCCGATGGCCACCTCGAGTACGCAAGACGAATATGTACGCAAAACACGTTCTGTCAACTCATTCGGATACGGGGCGGCCGGAACCTACTTCATCCTGACAGGCCTGCAGGCCAAGCTGTCTTACGAAAAGGCTTATCGTCTGCCGACCATCGAAGAGATGTTTGGTGACGAAGACCTGGAAATGGGCGAACTGAGTATCCGACCGGAAAATAGCGACAATATCAACCTCAACCTGAGCTACAACAAGACATTCGGGAAACATACCTTGTATGTGGAAGGTGGAGTGGTCTACCGCAATACGAAAGACTACATACAACGTAACATCACAGATCTGAGTGGCGGCAAGCAAGCAGCGACCTATATCAACTACGGCAAGGTCGAGACAAAGGGATTTAATCTGTCCATCCGCTACAACTTCGCAAACTGGGTAAGCGTAGGCGGCAACTTTACCCAAATGGATGTACGCGACAGAATGAAGACCTCCATTACCAGCAATGCCGAAAACCTGGCCTATGGGGAACGGATGCCGAACCTTCCCTACCGGTTTGCGGATTCCGACATATCGTTCTACTGGCGTAACCTTTGGAAAAAAGGCAATGTGCTGACTGTTACTTACGACAATCAATACCTGCATAGCTTTACATACTATTCGTCGGCTATCGGATCGAAAAACAACGACTATGTCGTACCGAACCAGTTCTCTCATAATTTAGCTCTTTCCTACAGCCTTCAGAACGGACGGTACAACGTGTCGTTAGAGTGCCGCAATTTTACAAACGAAAACTTATACGACAATTTCAGTTTACAGAAAGCCGGACGTGCTTTCTATGGTAAAGTGAGAGTTTATTTCGGAAATTAATTCAATTATCACAGTTACTAAATATAAATACATTTATTGCAAAATGAAAAAGAATCATTTATTAACCGGTATTGCCGCAGCTATGCTGGCGGGTGGGCTGTTTACTTCCTGTAGTGACAACGATATCCCGGCACCGGACGAAGGAGGGAAGGGTGAAGTCAAAAACACATTCGTAATCCCAGCTTCTACAACGGCATCCGGAAATACGACCAACGTACTGCTTACAGCCGAAAGTGTGGACGAAGGGACCATCACGACATTGAACAACGGCCTTGTGAATGACGGAGCTACACAATGGGTCTTCTACAAAGACCAGTATTTGTACGGCCTGACTTACAATCAGGGAAATGCCGGCGACACACGCTCGTATATCCTGAATGCGAACGGAGAACTTGAAACCCGTTCACAGAGCTATAAGGTCAAACGATTTACGACTTACGGCATTTATGACAAGTATATCATGACCCTTTCTTCAGGTGACGGTCCGACGGAATGGGCGGACGAGAACGGCTATGTTCCCCAGTCATTCCTGGTATCCCTTTTAGATGTCGCAGCCGAGACAAAAACGGACAACGACACGAAGAACAAAGCCTACCTGTCCGAAAACTTCCTGGGCAATGGTGAATATGTAACGCTGGCAGGTATTCTGGAACATAACAGCAAGATCTATAGCGTAGCCGTACCGATGGGATTAAGCCAGTACGGGACAAAAGACGGAAACGGAAAATGGGTCTTGCCGGGTAACGAAGACTTGGTGAAAACCGAATCCGGAGGTTCGAACAGCAGCGCTTACGAAAAAGACGAGCTATTGTGGACACAATATCCGAATTCCTGTTGGGTCGCCATCTTCGACGATGCAACATTTACAAATAAGAAAATCATCAAGACTGATAAAATCAGTTACGCTTGTGGCCGTTTCAAATCGCAATATTATCAAATGATCTGGGCCGCCGACAATGGTGACATCTATATATTCTCACCATCTTATGCCAAAACGATGACCGACCCGCGCCAGCAGACCAACTTGCCGGCCGGTGTAGTGCGCATCCCGAACGGAAGTGAAGATTTCGACGATTACTACTGCAACTTGGAGGCACAGAGCAATGGAAATTCCTTCCTTCGCAGCTGGCATATCACAGACGATTATTTCTTATTACTGATGTATGACCGTCCTTTCAGTGAAACAGGCTATACAGCCAATCAGTTGGCCGTGTTCAAAGCCGGAGCCGAAAAGTTGACTTACGTGAGCGGACTTCCTTCAACCGATATCATTTCCGGTTTCGGAAACACGATACATGTTGAAAACGGCAAGGCTTACATCGCTGTAACGACAACCGATGGAAATCCAGCCATCTACAAGATCGACCCAGCTAACGCCAGTGCAACGAAAGGTGTAACAGTCGAAGCCACTCAAATAACCGGTATCGGTAAATTGGCAGTAAAATGAAAAAGTTCTTTGCGAAAATACATTTATGGTTATCGATACCCTTCGGTATCATCATCGCGATCGTCTGCCTGACAGGAGCCATCCTGGTATTCGAAACAGAGATACTGGAGCTTTGCTATCCTTCCCGTTATTTTGTCAAAGAGGTAAAAGGCGAAGTGCTTTCGCCGGCGGTGCTCATGAGCGCCGCCGGCCAGCAACTTCCCGACTCCATCAAAATAAACGGAATACGGGTTTCCTCCGATCCCAAACGGACCTACCAATTAATTTTACCGGGGAAAAAAGCTGCTTGCTTTATTAATCCCTACACCGGAGAAATTACCGGCATAGACGATGGGAAAGGGTTCTTTATGAAAATGATGCGCCTTCACCGCTGGCTGCTGGACGAATATAAACGGGATGGAAGTTTTGCCTGGGGAAAGACTATCGTCGGATATTCAACCCTGGTATTGGTCATTATCATCATCAGCGGCCTTGTTATCTGGTATCCGAGAAACAAGAAAGTACTGAAAAACCGGCTCAAAATAAAAACAAAAGCCGGCTGGTTCCGTTTCCTGTACGATCTACATGTCTCCGGAGGTTTTTATGCTGCTTTACTTTTGCTTGTCCTGGCATTGACCGGCCTGACCTGGTCGTTCGGCTGGTATCGTGACGCGTTCTATACCGTGTTCGGCATCAGCACAACTTCCAAGCAGACACATGCTCCGGCATCCTCCTCTCCTCAAAAAACATCAGGTGACAGAGGGCTGAAGAAACACCCCAAAACCAATTACACACAATGGGCTGAAGTCTTGGCCGATTTACAAAGCCGTTATCCGGAATATAAATCGATCGCCATCCAGGACGGATCGGCAACGGTTTCTACTGCCACCTATGGAAATACAAGAGGAAGCGACCGCTATTCTTTTGACCCGGCTACCGGCAAGATCACCGAAATCCAATTATACAAGGACCTCCCTAAATCCGCCAAAATAAGAGGATGGATCTATTCCGTCCATGCCGGAACATGGGGAGGGATGGCAACCCGGATATTGAGTTGCCTGGTTTCGCTTTTAGGGGCTGTTTTTGCCATAACCGGCTACTATTTTTGGCTCAAGAAGAAACTCCGGAAGTCCATACAAAGGTAAACAAGCACAAGCATGCTTCGCTTGCCGTAATACATAGCTTTACAAAAAGGGCTGCCCAGCGATATGCGCGGGCAGCCCTTTCGTATATATCTATATGTTCTGTTCCTTATTTTCCGGAAGAGTAGTTCTTATTCAGCACTTCAAGAAATTCGGCCGTGATGTCGTATGCCGGATTAGACAGCAAAATATTGTCCCCCATTGTATTGCTGAAAATGATCTGATAACCTTTTGCCTGGTTAAAAGTCGTCAACTGGGCAACGATCGTATCGCGAAGCTGTCCGTTCAGTTCCATCTGCTTGGCAGCCAGTTCTTGTTCTTTCTTAGCGGCATAGTTCTGAAGTTCCTCCTGCTTTTTCTGCAAACGGTTTCCTTCCTGCTGCGCTCTTTCCGTAGTAAGGAAAGCATTGGCTTCATATTTACGCTGGAAATCATTCAATTCTGTCCGTAAGGCATTTGACCGTTGGGTCATATCTAAACGATAATCTTCCTGCATCTTGAGGATACGTTCATTCAGATCTTTCGAATAGTTGTAATTCGCTAAAAGAGAGTCTACATTCACATATGCTACAGGGAGCAAATTGGTAGAATCTCCCTCCGTTGTGAAAGCCGGAGCTACTGTGGATTCTTTTTTACTGGAAAACTGCATAACAAACAAGATTATGACAGCCACCGCGAGCACACCATTAATAACGTAGTTAATGTTCTTCATAAAGTGTAAATTAAATCTTTATTTTATTTTATTCTTCTATTTCCTTTATCTTATCATATAGATTCTTCCGCAAACTATCTCTCTTATGCTGGGTTTTAGCACAGCATATACCTTTCTCCCTTAGTGCTGCGTTACCTTCAATGTGTGTATTAGGAAACTTCCCTCCCTTTTTGAAAAGAACTTTTACACTGAGCAACACAACACAAATAAAAAGAATTATGACGGTAATCAATAACGTTGTAAGCATTTTCTCTATATTTGTGGACGCAAATATAAGAGTTTAAGTGATTGGAAAGTATGTTTTTGATATTTAATTGTACTTTTTTTCATACAACCCCCTGTTTGCAGTGGTATTATTAACTATAGAGTAACATCTATAATATATTGTAACATTATGAAGATTACTGATTTAAAACCTGAAATCGTCTGGAAGTTCTTCCACCAGGTAACACAAGTGCCCCGTCCTTCAAAGAAGGAGGGAAAAATGATCGAGTTCCTTGAATCATTCGCGAAACAGTATAAAATAGCTATCAAAAAAGATGCCGCAGGCAACATCCTGATGTCTAAACCGGCTACTCCCGGTAAGGAAAACCTGCCGACAGTCGTTCTGCAATCCCATATGGATATGGTCTGCGAAAAGAATAATGGAACCGTACATGACTTCGACAATGATCCGATCGAAACAATCGTCGACGGGAACTGGCTTTGCGCCAACGGTACGACTCTGGGTGCCGACAATGGCATCGGTGTAGCTGCCGAATTGGCTATCCTCGCATCCGACGATATCGAGCACGGACCGATCGAATGCCTTTTCACCGTAGACGAAGAAACCGGACTGACCGGAGCCAAAGCACTCGAAAAAGGATTCATGACAGGCGATATCCTGCTGAACCTCGATAGCGAAGACGAAGGTGAAATCTTTATGGGATGCGCAGGTGGTAAAGATACGCAAGCGGTGTTCCATTACGAATCACGTGACACCAATCCGAACATGCAATACTTCAAAATCGAAGTGAAAGGCTTGAACGGCGGACATTCCGGTGGCGAAATACACAAAGGGTTGGGCAATGCCAACAAAATCCTGGTGCGCTACCTGTACCTACTGAAAAACCAAGCTGATTTCAACCTTTGCTTCATCCACGGCGGTAACCTCCGCAACGCTATCGCCCGTGAAGCGCAAGCGACCATCGGCCTGTACCCGGAAGAAAAGGAAGCAGCCCGTATCCTGCTGAACCATTTCACGGCAGATATAGAAAACGAACTGAAACATGTAGACCCGAACGTACAGATAACAATGGCTTCGACCGACCGTCCGGACAAATATATCAGCGACTATGATGCCGAAAAACTGATTTTGGCTTTACATGCCTGCCCACATGGCGTGATCGGCATGAGCCACGACATCGAAGGGCTGGTGGAAACCTCTACCAACCTGGCTTCTGTCAAGATGGGAGATGACAACACGATCATTGTCGGCACAAGCCAGCGCAGCTCCATCGAGTCTTACAAGAACATGATTGCCAACCAGGTCGCATCTGTTTTCAAGTTAGCCGATGCACAGGTAACTCACGGCGACGGCTATCCCGGTTGGGCGCCTAACCCGGATTCAAAGATCCTGAAAGTGGCACAGGATACCTATAAACGTTTGTTTAACAAAGATGCCAAAATAATGGCGATCCATGCAGGACTGGAATGTGGCTTGTTCCTTGAGAAATATCCGAATCTGGATATGATCTCATTCGGACCGACGCTTCGGGACGTCCATTCCCCCAACGAACGCATACAGATTGATACCGTTGGATTGTGGTGGTCTCACTTACTCGAACTATTAAAGAGCATCCCTGCAAAATAAAACGATACATTTCTCGTTATAAAAAGAGGATTAACATTCAACGGATGTTTTTCCTCTTTTTTTATGTTAATGCCCGAAAACTTATTTATAATAAATTTGTTTTCTTATTGACATTATATGGTAAATAACAATTTACCTGGACTATTAATAATTAATGAAATGAAAAAATTAGCCGCTCCGTTACTCATATTATTCTTTATAGTGCTCAACCTGTTGTCGTGCGACGGGCTGGACGAAAACTATTCGAGTAACCCCAACCATCGGCTGAGCTTCTCGGTCGACACGCTTTCTTTCGATACGGTATTCACCACAATAGGCTCCGCAACCAAAGAGTTCATGATCTACAACCGTAACGATCAGCCTTTGCTGATCAGCGAGATCATGTTGGCAAGCGGTGAAGAGACCGGTTTCCGCATCAACGTGGACGGGCGTAAAGGCGACCATTTCCAAAATGTAAGGATACAGGCAGACGACAGCTTGTATGTTTTTGTGGAAGTCACCGTCAATCCGAACGCATCCAACCAACCACTGCTGGTGGACGATTCCGTCATTTTCACCACAAACGGCATCAAACAGTCTGTCCGCCTCGAAGCATACGGGCAAAATGTAAACCTGTATAAGAACGGGCTTATCCTGACACAAGACACGCATTTTACAGCCGAACGGCCTTACCTTATATATGACAGCCTGGTTATTTCTCCCAATATCACACTCAACATCGATCCGGGGGCCATCTTCTATATGCACGACACTGCGAAAGTCATTACATACGGGACATTGCTGGCCAAAGGGACACGTGAAAAACCGATTGTTTTCCGCGGAGACCGCCTGGATTTCATTCTGAACGACATCCTGCCCTACGACCGGACACCGTCACAATGGGGGGGGATTTTCTTCCGTCCGGAAAGTTACCATAATATTATGGACAATGTTATCGTGCGAAATGGGAAAACAGGACTGACGTTCGAAAAGTCGTCTCCAGGCGAATCCAAACTGAAACTAAGCAATTCCCAGATCACGAATATGGGAGAAAACCTGTTCTTCGCACTCAATTGCAATATAGAAGTGACCAACACGGAATTGACCAATGCCGGAGGAGGCGTCGTCGTGCTGATTGGCGGGGAATACCGCTTCATCCATTGCACACTGGCTAATTTCATGACACTGGAAAAACGAAACACGTCTTGCCTCACGATGGCAAACAATGCGAATAAAGAGGCTTACCCGCTCAAAACGACATTCGACAATTGCATTATCGACGGTAGTTTCGCTGCCGGCAAGGAAGAATACAAAGGGGAACTCAACCTGTCTGTCGACGATGCAGCGCCATTCGAATACCTGTTTAATCATTGCGTGGTCAAAACGAATGGCAGCAACAATGATCACTTCAAAGAGGTACTGTTCACAAATGTCAGTCCTTCCTATAGGCTAAAGGGCGGTGAAAAAAACAAATACCGCTTTGATTTCCGTCCGGATTCGTTGACGACTTTGGGAGTGGGAAAAGCCGATATCTTCGTTACGCAGCAATATCCGGTGGACCGCTACGGTATCAACCGCCTGACAAACGACGGTCCCGATATCGGAGCCTACGAATTCGTACCGAAAGAAGATGAAACAAAATAAAACGACATGACCAGAATCTTAACTATGACGTTTTTTATACTGACATTGTTTTCTTTGCCTTCACAAGGGCAAACAGACTTCCGGGTGATGAGTTACAATGTCGAGAACCTGTTCGACACGAAAGACGATCCGTTTACAGCAGACAATGATTTCCTTCCCTCCGGCAACCGCCACTGGACACCGGGACGGTTTTACCATAAATTACAGCAACTGGCAAAAGTCATTACGGCAGCGGGAGAATGGAGCACCCCGGCTTTGGTCGGACTTTGTGAAGTAGAAAACGATTCCGTCCTTGTCCGGCTTCTGAACTACACTCCGCTCCGTCGGCAGCATTACCGTTATTGCATGACGCACGGACAGGACACGCGAGGGATCAATGTAGCATTACTTTACCAACGGGACAAGTTCCGCTACCGGGGGCATACGGAACATCCGGTCCGTTTTACCCGCAAACAGCATAAGCATACCCGTAATATCCTGCATGTATGGGGAGATGTAATTACCGGGGACCGGATCGATGTTTTTGTCTGCCATTTTCCCTCCCGTTACGGAGGAGAAAAAGAAAGCGAACCGGACCGTTTGGATGCGGCACGCACCCTGCGCGTATTATGCGACTCGCTCCACCATCTCCATCCTGCCCCACACATCCTGATTATGGGAGATTTCAATGATACGCCGGACGACATGAGTATCCGGGAAATATTGTATGCCCATCCGTTTCCAATTTCATGCCTGTCCGGTTCAGACTCCATGCCTATGAAATCTCGGACGGATGCCTATCCGTCTCTCCATCTATACAATCTGTTTGCCAAAGACAAGCCATTTTTTCCGGGAAGCCATAAATATCAAGGAGAATGGAGCCAGTTAGATCAACTCATCCTCTCCTCCTCCCTCACCGACACCACCTCACGGATGCAGGTCATCCCGGGAAGTGCCCGCATCTTTTCACCGCCATTTCTGCTTACAAAAGATAAAACTTGGCGTGGTGAACGCCCTTTCCGCACCTACTACGGTTTCAAATACGAAGGCGGCTACAGCGACCATCTCCCTTTGATCGTCGACTTTCTACTATTGAAATAAATGATTACTTTTGTTTTTCTAAATAAACATATAATATGTACAAACTATACATCCCCCTATTGTTTTTTTGCATACAGACAATAAGCGCCCAACAACTCCGCCAGCCATTCGATTTTCCGATCTTGTTGAGCGGAAACTTCGGGGAGTTGCGCAACAATCATTTCCATTCCGGAATAGATTTTAAGACACAAGGAGTTGAAGGAAAACCCGTACACGCCGTACAGGACGGATATGTATCACGCATATCCGTCAGTCCGTGGGGATACGGAAACGGCTTATACCTGACACATCCGGATGGAACGACAACCGTCTACGCCCATTTGCAACGATTCGCCCCTTCCATCGCCCGATATATCAAAGAGCAACAATACGAACAGGAAAGTTTCAACGTAAACCTGTTCCTCGACCCGGACCAATTCCCGGTCAAAAAAGGAGAAATTGTCGCCTATAGCGGAAACACCGGAAGCTCAGGAGGTCCGCATCTCCATTTTGAAGTGCGCGACACGGAAAGTGAAGAGGTACTCGACCCGATCGAATATTTCAAAGAGAAGATAACCGACACCCGCGCACCGAAAATACAGGGAATACTGATCTGTCCGCAACAGGGCAAAGGAGTGGTCAACGGCAGCAGCCGTAAACTGGAGCTAAAACCAGTCACAGCCAAAAACGGCAAACAAACCATCACCGGCAAGATCGAAGCTTGGGGAGAAATCGGACTGGCGGTCAAAGCCTACGATTATATGGATAATACGACAAATATTTACGGAGTGAAGGATATTACCCTTCGCCAGGACAGCCAGATCATCTACCATAGCAACCTGGACCGCTTTGCTTTCGACGAGACCCGCTACTTGAACAGTTACGTCGATTATGAGGAATGGAAAGACCGTCGTTCCTTTTATATGCGCAGTTTTGTAGAACCGGGCAACCGCCTCCGTTTTAACGAAAACGTCAACCGGGGAATCATTCATATAGGAGAAGAGAAAACGTATCATCTCACCTATACGCTTTCCGATGCATTCGGTAACACGACCCGCCTCTCCGTTTGGATAGAAGGGAAAGAACAGGAGATTCCGGAGATCGAGACCGAAGGTACAGAATTGTTTCATTGGATGTCCGACAATCGGTTCGGAGCAAAAGGCATCCGGATGACGATCCCGAAAGGAAACCTGTACGACGATCTTTATTTCCGTTATTCGGTAAAAGAAGACAGTACGGCATTGGCAGACAGGCACATTTTGCATAACCGCCCCGTTCCGCTTCACAACTCGGCCTTGCTGTCCTTACGTTTACGGACCGACACGTTGGAAAACAAGCAGCAATATGGTATCGTCCGCACTCAGAAAGGACGTCAATCCTGGATCGGCGGTACTTACCGGAACGGCTGGATCGACGGCACGATCAAAGAACTTGGCAATTATACGGTCGGACAAGATCTCAAAGCACCGACGATCACCCCGTTGGGCGCCAACACATGGATCAGCAAGCAGGCATTTGTTTTCCGCCTGTCCGATAACCTGAGTGGCGTACAAACCTACCGAGGAGAGATAGACGGACAATACGTCCTGTTCGAAATGAACAGCAAATCGGTCATTACCTACAAATTCGATAAAGAACGGCTCGAAAGAGGAAAACATACCCTCAAACTGACCGTTACGGATGCAGCCGGAAATCAATCGGAATACAAGCATTCTTTTGTCTGGTAAATAAAAAGCCTAAATCTTGGAAATTATCAATTTATTTGTACCTTTGTTAATTTCAAAATCAGGATTTCTTTAAATTAAAAGCAAGACATATAGGTCATGGAAAACAAGGAACTGTTAGAAATGGTAAGAAGCAAAGCACAAAGCTGGCTTACTAAAAGTTATGACGCCGAAACACGTGCACAGGTGCAAGCTCTGTTAGACAATGAAGATCCGACGGAACTGATCGAATCATTCTACAAAGATCTGGAATTCGGAACAGGCGGCCTGCGAGGCATCATGGGAGTAGGTTCAAATCGTATGAACATCTACACGGTAGGAGCAGCCACACAAGGCTTATCCAACTATCTGAAAAAGGAATTTGCCGATCTGGACCAGATCAAAGTTGTCATCGGCCACGACTGCCGTAACAACAGCCGCAAATTTGCTGAAATCTCTGCTGACATATTCTCTGCAAACGGCATTAAGGTCTATCTGTTCGAAGACCTTCGCCCGACTCCTGAAATGTCATATACCATCCGTAAATTGGGATGCCAGAGTGGTATTATCCTGACTGCTTCACACAACCCGAAAGAATATAACGGTTACAAAGCCTATTGGGACGATGGCGCTCAGATGATCGCTCCGCATGACAAGAATACGATTGCCGAAGTCAACAAAATCCGTAATGCCAGCGAAATCAAGTTCAAAGGCAACAAGGAACTGATCGAAATCATCGGCAAGGAAATCGATGAACAATATATCAATGATCTGACAAAGGTATCTTTGTCACCGGAATCCATCGCACGCCACCACGACATGAAGATCGTCTATACTCCGATCCACGGAACAGGTGTAACGGTTATCCCGCCGACATTGAAAGCGTTCGGCTTTACGAATATCATCCACGTTCCTGAACAGGACGTAGTAAGCGGCGACTTCCCTACCGTTGTTTCCCCCAATCCGGAAGAACCGGCAGCATTGGCTCTGGCAGTTGAAAAGGCCAAGGAAACAGATGCCGAGTTGGTATTGGCTTCCGATCCGGATGCAGACCGCGTAGGTGCAGCCGTTAAGAACAACGAAGGCGAATGGGTATTGCTGAATGGCAACCAGACCGCTTTGATGTTCGTCTACTACCTCATCACACGCTGGAAAGAACTCGGCAAGATCAACGGCAAGGAATATATCGTAAAGACAATCGTCACGACCGAGCTGATCCGCACGATCGCCGAAAAGAACGGCGTCGAAGTGTATGACGTTTACACCGGCTTCAAATGGATCGCTGATGTCATGAAAAAGAACGAAGGGAAAAAGAACTATATCGGTGGTGGTGAAGAAAGCTACGGCTTCCTGTGCGAAGATTTCGTTCGCGACAAAGATGCCGTTTCTGCTTGTGCCATCTTGGCCGAAATCGCCGCCTGGGCAAAAGATCAGGGCATCACGATGTACCAGTTATTGCAGAACATCTATGTTCAGTACGGTTTCTCTAAAGAAAAAGGGATCTCCGTTGTAAAGAAAGGAAAGAGCGGTGCTGAAGAGATCGAAGCGATGATGAAACATTTCCGTGAAAACCCGTTACAGGAAATCGCTGGTTCCAAAGTTACATTATTCTACGATTACGCATCCCTGAAAGGCAAAGACTATGTAGAAAACGAAACATTGACATTGGATATGCCGACTACCTCTAACGTCCTCCAATATTTCACAGAAGACGGAACGAAAGTATCTATCCGTCCTTCCGGTACGGAGCCGAAGATCAAGTTCTATTGCGAAGTCCATTCCAAAGTAAAGAGCCTCGATGAACTGCCGGTTGCCGAAAAAGCAGGAGCAGAAAAGATCGAAGCGATAAAGGCTTCGTTGGGAATCTAAAATAACCAACCATCTTCTCAAAAAAAGCTGACAGTTCTATCAATTAGAGACTGTCAGCTTTTTTCTTTTACAAATATCTATCCTTCCATAAATTCCTATAGATATCCTAAAATATCTTCACATACATCTTTTGTTCATTGAAATATTTGATCTCCTCAAATTGAACATTTACTAAACTCATAGAGAAAGAAAAGTCAGACTCGGCAAATGCCCTTTATTCCTAAACCTTAACCAACCATAGTTCTTTCTGAACTATGGTATATTGTTAAAGAAAAAATTAACAACTATACATATTCAGATCGTACGTGTCCGCAAACATACGGATAAATTTAAACTAATACAAATTTCAGGAACTTTTATTTGCATACATAAAGTGTTTAGGAAGTGTAATCCTTAGAATATAACAGTAGTTCAGAAAGGACTAAGTTACAAATACAAATTAATCTAATATTATGATAATCATTATGCATTTCCTATTTGACACTTCATAACTTTAAATTTCCCATATACAGCTATTTTTCAATCTATTACTATAAATATTTTTAGAATGTTCAATCTAATACCCAATTAAGATGCGAAAACAAAACTTATTTTTTATAATACGAATCAACCTGATCTCAATTCTGTTAGGGTTATTCACGACTCAATCATTTGCCCAAAATATAACGATTACCGGTACTGTCAAAGATCAATCCGGTGAACCTTTGATTGGTGTAAATGTGATGGAAAAAGGAACAACCAACGGCTCTATAACGGATATGGACGGAAAATACAGTGTTTCCTCAACAGGTAAAAAAACAATCCTTGTATTCTCTTATATTGGATACATATCCCAAGAGATTCCTGTTGGCAACCGGAAAACAATCAATGTAACGATGAAAGAAGATACGGAAGAGCTGGAAGAAGTGGTTGTAATCGGTTACGGTACGGCAAAGAAGAAAGATTTGACGGGGGCGATTTCGCGTGTAAAAACAGAAAAATTAGAAACTGAAGCCCCACGCTCTGTCCAAGACCTGTTGCGTGCCAGTGCTTCCGGTCTGTCGATTTCAATGGCTACAGATGCCGCCGGTACCGCTGATCTGCAAATACGCGGAAAAAATTCTTTGAAAGCAGGCTCCTCTCCTTTGTTAGTTTTGGACGGTGTTATCTATGATGGATCTTTACAAGACATTAATCCTATGGATATCGAAAACATCGATGTTTTGAAAGATGCCAGTTCAGTTGCCGTTTATGGAGCAAAAGCCGCCAATGGAGTAGTAGCTATTACCACCAAAAAAGGAAAAACAGGAAAACCTGTAATTTCATTTAATGCTAACGTCGGTATGGTAAGCAACGCACTTCTGCCTAAAACGGTTGATGGTGCAGGATTCATCAAATTCCGACAAGAATATGGCGAAAGCTTAATGACGGAAGCAGAAATAGCTGCACAGCCAGGTAAATTTACCGATCCGCGAACTTTGTCGACAGCAGGAATTGACCCATTGGCTTGGTATAACTATGACCAAAAATCTCCTGTCTCTGCCTTACCGGATGAAAAGACAATGATCTACAAATGGTTGACCCGTTTAAACTTCAAAACGATCGAAATGGAGAATTATTTAAACGGAATCGAAACAGATTGGGATGATGTTGTTTTCCAAACCGGATTACAGCAGGATTATACTGTCAGCATTTCAAACCGTAAAGAAGACTTTTCTTATTATTGGTCTTTGGGATATGCAGACCGCGAAGGAGTAAAAGTCGGCGACCGCTATCGTAATTTCCGCTCTCGCTTGAATTTGGAATCGAATGTAACTTCTTTTTTGACAGTGGGTGTAAATGCACAATTTGCAACCCGCTTAGGGGGATATTTAGCAGCCGATGTGGGCCAACGCGAGCATAACTCTCCTTTTACGACAAACGATATCGATATATTGGACAGTCCATACCGTATGTATCCATCCGGCGACAACAATACGAAAAACCCGTTCTTCGATAATTTATACCGTGACAGGCGTGACATCAACCATGACCTGAATGCGAACTTATATGCAATTGTCAAATTACCGTTCGGCTTGGAATATCAAATGAATTTCACGCCTCGTTACCATTGGTACGAATATATGAACCACGAATCATCCGAACATCCGGAATGGGCAGGTGACGGTGGCCGGTCCGAACGTAAAAATGAAAAAACATTCAACTGGCAAGTAGACAACATTGTCCGTTGGAAAAAAGAATTCGGCAAAGACCATCGAGTTGAAGCGACTTTCCTGGCCAATGCAGAAAAAGGGCAATGGTGGCAAACAGTGGCAAGCAATAAACTCTATTCACCGAGCGACATATTGGGATTCCATAATATAGGTGCCGGTACGGCTCCGTCTGTTTCCAGCAATGACACATATAAGACCGGTGATGCTTTGATGGGACGTTTGTTCTACTCTTTTAAAGACAAATATATGCTAACGGCCTCTGTCCGCCGTGACGGTTATTCGGCATTCGGGCAGATGAACCCACGTGCCACGTTTCCGGCCGTAGCTTTGGGTTGGGTATTCACATCTGAAAAGTTTATGGAAAAAACATCCGACTGGCTGGATTATGGTAAATTACGTTTTTCCTGGGGGCAAAACGGAAACCGTGACATTGGCCAGTACGAAGCATTGGCTCAACTAAATTCCGGAGCTTATACATACGTCGACCCGAACGGAAATGTCTATCTGACTTCTCAGGTATACATCAACCGTATGCCTAACAGCCAATTGAAATGGGAACGAACTGAGTCTTACAATATCGGTTTAGATTTCTCTCTGTTCGGAGACAAGTTAAGCGGTAGCGTCGAAACGTATATGGCCGAATCGAACGACCTGTTAGTCAATCGCTCATTACCTTCCATCTTAGGATATGCCAGCGTAATGGCCAATCTGGGAGCTTTAACAAACCGAGGTTTCGAACTTTCGTTGAATGCCAATTTGATTAACCACGACAATTTTGCATGGAATTCAAGCGGTACGTTTTCTTTCAATCGTCGTAAGATCAAACATCTTTATGGCGATGTAGAAGAAGTGAAAGACGACAATGGGAACGTGATCGGATATAAAGAGGCCGACGACTATGAAAACAAATGGTTTATCGGTCATGACACCGAACAGATCTGGGACTACGAGCGTGACGGGGTTTGGCAATTGGGTGAAGAGGAAGAAGCATCAAAATATGGTAACAAGCCGGGTGACTTCAAGTATATTGACCAAAACGGGGATGGAGTACTGGATACGAAAGACAAGGTATTCCAAGGTTACAAGACTCCGCGATATTATTGGTCTTGGCGTAACGAATTCACATTCTTCAAAAATCTAAGTCTATCATTCATGATGTATTCACATGTAGGACAATATGGTACGTTCAACCGTGCCGCCAATACAGGCGGTATGTATGACCGCTATACGATTGTCGACATTCCACGCTGGACCGCAGACAACCCGACAAACGATTATGCCCGTATCGGTTCAACCAATAAGGGTAGCAATTATGTAAAGAAAACGTTTGTCCGCATGGAAAACATCACTTTATCCTATAGCGTTCCCAAACATTTATTGAAAAAGATAGCTGTACAAAACATGCGCTTCTCTTTAGCAGTCCGTAATCCGTTCGTGATTACCGGTTGGGATTTCGGTGATCCGGAAGGTGGCGATACAACTTTGCGTACGGTGAATTTCGGAGTGAATTTTACTTTATAATTAACCTGAAAAAATATAATAAGAATATGAATATCAACAAGAAAAATTGTATAATCCTGGCATTGGCCACCTTACCCATGCTAAATTCCTGTAGTGACAGTTGGCTGGAACCGAAACCTTTGTCTTTCTATTCACCAGAAAACACATATGTGGATGCAGAAGGACTTTATGCCGCTTTGACAGCCTGTGAACGTAATATGCGTCATGAATTTTTCGGAGACGGCGCTCCGATTCTAACAGAAATGTATCTGACCGACATCGCCATACATGGAAAGACAGACGAAAGCGGTTCCCTGGTCGATTTGGATAACGAAATGTTACCCTCCCGGACGAAAAACGACATGAAAGGTAAAAACAAATGGTATTGGGAAGAAGGATTCAAAGGCATCAAATATGCAAATATCGCCATCAGCCGTTTGGATGCAGCCAAATACAAAGACGAAGCAGAGCGAAAGGCGGTATTGGGAGCTGCTTATTTCCAACGTGCCTATCGTTATTACAAACTGACACACCAGTTCGGCGACGTCCCTTATCTGGATCGGGAAATCACTGAACCGAAATTGGATTTTTATACGTACGACCGTTGGAGTATCTTGGAACAGTGCAAGAAAGACATGGAGTTTGCTTACCAGTGGGTGCCGGAAGTACAACCGCGCGGACGTGCCAACAAGGACGCGTGCGGTGTCTTACTTATGAAATTGTGTATGGCCACCGGTGATTTCGACCGCGCTATTACGGTCGGTAAAGAAGTCGTCGGACGTCATCCGTTGATGACCGAACGTTTCACAGGGAATCAGACAAAGCCCAACACCAACCTGATGCATGATTTGCACAGTGTGGAAGCCAAAATTGACATGAACAACACGGAAGGTATCATGTATGTGGTCGCCCATCCAACGACCACCCCATTGGATAAAGACAACCGTATTTATACCATGCGTAATGCTGTGCCTTATTGGGCAAAAGGTGGTGCCATTAAAACACCTGACGGGAAAAGCGGCACTGCCATTGCACCCGACGGAGCGGACAAAAATACGGAAATCGATAACGACACCCAATACGGTCGCGGTATCGGAACGTTACGCCCAACCAATTATTACCAATACGATATTTGGACTGAAAAAGAAAAGAACGACTTACGCGGACCATTCAATCATGATAGCTGGAAGCGGATGGAAGATTTACGCTATAACGATCCCGGCTTGAAGAAATCGAACAATTCTTATTACGGACAAAACTTGATTCGCCCGGTTGACCTTTCTGTCGCCGATTCCATCCGTTGCTGGTACATGTGGCCACATTATAAAGTATTCGTCCCTGATCCAACAAAGACTCAGGATTTCCAAGGAGGAGAAACACCTTGGTATATTTATCGTTCTGCAGAAGTTTACTTGATGTTGGCAGAATGTTATTATTGGAAAGGCGATATGGCAAATGAAGCTGCAATGCTGAATGTTGTCCGTGAACGTGCCGGTGCGGAACCTCTAAACGGAACCGTCGGTATTGCCGACGTACTTGCCGAACGAGCCAGGGAATTGTATTACGAAGAAAACCGCCATGTCGAATTGGTCCGTATCTCCTATTTGTATGCCAAGACCGGTAAGGCATGCGAAGCTTTGGACGGACGTGTGTATAAATTGGATAATATTTCAGGACCGGGTGGTATCGGTACGAACTGCAAAGATACCGGCGTAAACTTCTATTTCGATTGGGTTTCCGTCAAGAATAATTTCTTCAATAAGGGTGTTAAAATTCCGAACGGTGAATACCGCATGAGCGTACACCACATTTTATGGCCGATTCCTGAAACCGCTATCACAAGTAACACAGGAGGCGTGATTAACCAAAACATAGGTTATCCGGGAGCAGAAAACAACCTGGAACCTCTGAAGGTCGAACCTATTGATCCGGATATTTGACAATTAAGAAAATGCGCATAACAACAGCGCACAAGAGGCACACCGCCGCCAGGAAGCAGTAAGCTAATTTATCACCTCCCCAGGCTTGTGCCTCTTTTTCTTTTTAATCATCTTTCAGATCTTTCGCCCCGAAACAAAGTGGCAACAGCGATTCGGCACTCTCCGCCACCACTACTTCTTTTGTACCACACAACAAGACCTTCATTGACTTGCCATAACGCTGTTCCGCCTCCAACAAAACCTGGCGGCAGGCACCACAAGGGGAAATGCTCTCGACCTGGCTACCATTCGTGGCGGCAGCAATAGCAAGAGCGACAACGGCAATATCCGGATATTTATGGCCGGCATGAAACAACGCCACGCGCTCCGCACACAAACCGGAAGGGTAAGCGGCATTCTCCTGATTACTGCCGGTTACGATCGTGCCGTCCTCCAGCAAGGCTGCCGCTCCGACATGAAACTTCGAATAAGGAGCATACGATTGTCCCGTCGCTTTTATGGCTGCCTCCATTAGCCGCAACTCCTCTTCCGGAAGCTCGGCAAGAGGATAGATCCGGATTTTTGTCTCCAACTTGATTTCTTTCATGAAATAACATTCTAAATGATACAAGCAAAAATAAAGAAAATGTAGAGAACCCCCAAATACATTTATTGTCAAACATCCCAACCATAGACCTTTTACCCTTAGTCGAAAAGGCTTTCGCCCTTGGTCAAAAGCACTTTCGACCAATGTCAAAAGCCTTTTCGACCAAGGGCGAAAGGTTAAAAAGTGGTAGTAATAGCTGTAAATACTTACCTTTCACTTAAATACATAGTAGTAAAAACGAATCAGAGCGACATGGTCAACCTAAATCAGGACAAGACAAGGGTGAAGACAGTTCGGATGATTACCTTCACCTTTATACCTCATAATAATCAAAAAGTTTCGAGGGCAGGTGGAGCCAAATCAGAGATCCGCGTAATCCTTATTTATAAATAGCATGGTGACCAATCATCATTTATAATCCATATCTATCAAATTTTGATACGGCCTCCCGCCCCGGCACACGACTATGACAATGATGTAAAACAAATTAATTATCTTTGCCGTTAAATATAATTACATACAACGAATCAGTCATGCGATTAACATTACGAATCCTTTCCCTGCTGTTGGTGCTGTCCGTTACCGGGACGGCACTCGGAGCCAGCCAACGGAAAGTGCCGGCATACGAAAAGTATATCAAACAATACAGCAGTTTAGCTGTTCAGCATCAAAAAAAGTACCGTATCCCTGCCAGTATCACGCTTGCACAAGGATTATTGGAGTCGGGGGCCGGCCGGAGCGAGCTGGCACGCAAGTCGAACAACCATTTCGGCATCAAATGTCATTCCGATTGGAGAGGTGGGCGTGTCTATCACGACGACGACCTGCGGGGAGAATGTTTCCGCAAATATAAAAATCCGGAACAGTCTTACGAAGACCACGCCCGTTTTCTGGTCGACCGTCCCCGCTATGCCCGCCTGTTCAAACTGAAAGTCACCGACTATAAAGGCTGGGCAAGAGGGCTTCAGAAATGCGGGTACGCTACAGACCGCGCCTACGCCAACCGGCTGATCAAGTTGATCGAAGATTATGACCTCTACCGGTATGATACGGCAAAAGGCGGCAAGAAGAAGGGCAAACAACCGGCACGCATCTCCCGCTATACGATCTACCGTACAAACGGCTTGCTGTATGTCTACTCCAACGGTAAAGATAGCTTCGACGACATAGCCGCCAGCCTCGGCTTCCGGGTAAAAGACTTGAAGAAATACAACGAAGTACCGGAAGATTTCCCGTTACAGAAAAACGATATTGTTTATCTGGAAAAGAAAAAGAAGAAAGCAGACAAGCCGAATTATGACCATGTCGTACAGGTAGGCGAGTCCATGCACAGCATCGCACAGAAATACGGAATACAGATCAAGAGCTTATATAAGATAAATAAAAAGCACAAAGATTATATTCCCGAAGAAGGAGATGTGCTAAAACTTAGATAAGTAAGACAAAAAAATAGTATCTTTGCAGACAAATTCACAAAAACAATGAGTGACCAACGTTATAATCTACGCGGTGTATCCGCTTCGAAAGAAGATGTTCACAACGCAATAAAGAACATCGACAAGGGAATCTTTCCCCAAGCATTCTGTAAGATCATTCCCGACATTCTGGGAGGCGATCCTGAATATTGCAACATCATGCATGCCGACGGAGCCGGAACCAAGTCATCTCTGGCTTATATGTATTGGAAAGAAACCGGCGATTTGTCCGTATGGAAAGGTATCGCGCAAGATGCTTTGATAATGAATATCGACGACCTGCTGTGCGTGGGCGCCGTAGACAACATATTAGTATCCTCCACCATCGGACGCAACAAGCTGTTGATTCCGGGTGAAGTGATCTCCGCCATCATCAACGGGACAGACGAACTATTAGCCGAACTTCGCGAAATGGGAGTCGGTTGTTACGCGACCGGTGGCGAAACGGCCGATGTAGGCGATCTGGTCCGCACCATTATCGTCGACAGTACGGTTACCTGCCGCATGAAACGTGCCGACGTGATCGACAATGCGAACATCCGTCCGGGCGACGTGATCGTCGGATTGGCTTCTTTCGGACAGGCTACATACGAGAAAGAATATAACGGAGGCATGGGAAGCAACGGGCTGACCAGTGCACGCCACGACGTGTTTGCCAAATATCTGGCAGAAAAATACCCGGAAAGTTTCGACAATGCTGTCCCCGACGAACTGGTTTACAGTGGAGGCTTGAAGCTGACCGACCCCGTAGAAGGATCGCCGCTGAACGCAGGCAAACTGGTGCTTTCTCCTACACGGACCTATGCTCCGGTCGTTAAGAAGCTGTTGGATGTTTTGCGCCTGGATATTCATGGAATGGTACATTGCTCAGGCGGCGCACAGACTAAGGTGATGCACTTCGTCGGCAATAATTGTCGCGTGGTCAAGGATAATATGTTTCCCGTTCCCCCACTGTTCAAGACGATCAAGGAACAGAGCGGTACGGCTTGGGATGAGATGTATAAAGTGTTCAACATGGGACACCGTCTCGAAGTCTATCTTTCTCCGGAACATGCGGAAGAAGTGATTGCCATCAGCAAATCATTCAATATCGACGCGCAAATTGTCGGCCGGGTAGAAGAAAGCGACAAGAAGGAACTGATTATTAAAAGCGAGTTCGGTGAGTTCATATATGGCTGAGAATAACACGCTATTAGAAAAACTGGAAGGTCTGGTGTCCCGCTTCGAAGAGGTGTCGACGCTCATTACGGACCCTAACGTCATCGCTGACCAGAAAAGATACGTCAAGCTCACGAAAGAATACAAGGAGCTGAACGAAATCATAAAAGCCCGCAAGGAATACATGCAATGCCTCAACGGTTTGGAAGAAGCCCGTTTGATGATGGCCGAAACCGATCCGGAGATGAAAGAAATAGCCCGTGAAGAAGCGGCTGCCTGTGAAGCGCGTATTCCGGAACTGGAAGAGGAGATCAAGCTACTCCTCGTGCCGGCCGACCCGCAGGACGACAAAAACGCCATTGTCGAAATACGTGGCGGAACGGGTGGCGACGAAGCAGCACTCTTTGCCGGAGACCTGTATCGCATGTACGTGAAGTATTGCGAGATGAAAGGCTGGAAAGTGGCCCTGTCCAGTTGTAGCGAAGGAGCTGCCGGCGGTTTCAAGGAAATCATCTTTACCGTAAGCGGAGAAAAAGTGTACGGAACTCTTAAATATGAATCGGGCGTTCATCGCGTACAACGTGTGCCGGCTACCGAAACACAGGGACGCGTGCATACATCAGCTGCAACCGTTGCCGTCCTTCCCGAAGCAGATGAGTTTGACGTGGAAATTAACGAAGGCGAAATCAAATGGGATACGTTCCGTTCGGGTGGAGCCGGAGGACAGAACGTAAACAAGGTCGAATCAGGTGTCCGCCTGCGCTATGTCTGGAAAAACCCGAATACAGGCGTAAGCGAAGAAATCCTGATCGAATGTACCGAAACACGCGACCAACCGAAGAACAAGGAACGCGCCCTTACGCGCCTGCGTTCATTTATATATGACAAGGAGCACCAGAAATATCTGGATGACATTGCTAACAAACGTAAGACGATGGTCTCCACCGGTGACCGGTCGGCAAAGATCCGTACCTACAACTATCCGCAGGGACGCATCACCGACCACCGTATCAACTACACGATTTACAATCTTTCAGCCTTTATGGATGGAGATATACAAGGATGCCTCGACCAACTGATCGTGGCCGAGAACGCTGAACGACTGAAAGAGTCTGAACTATAACATCATTTTTAGACTAATTTTTTACACGTAACAACATGAACAAGCAGCAATTATTCGAAAACATCAAGAAAAAGCAGTCCTTTCTTTGCGTGGGGCTCGATACAGATATAAAGAAGATCCCGCAGCACCTGCTGTCTGAAGAAGATCCGATCTTTGCATTCAACAAAGCGATTATCGACGCGACAGCCGATTACTGCGTGGCTTATAAACCAAACCTGGCCTTCTATGAAAGTTTGGGCGTAAAAGGTATGCTGTCATTCGAAAAGACTGTCGCTTACCTACGTGAAAACTATCCCGACCAGTTTATCATTGCCGATGCAAAGCGCGGGGACATCGGAAACACTTCCGAAATGTATGCACGTTCTTTCTTCGACCATATCAAGGTGGATGCCGTAACGGTCGCTCCGTATATGGGTGAAGACAGTGTGAAACCATTCCTGATCTATCCGGAAGCCTGGGTGATCCTGCTGGCACTGACCTCTAACAAAGGTTCGCACGATTTCCAGTTGACAGAAGATGCAGCCGGTGAACGGTTATTCGAAAAAGTACTGAAAAAGTCGCAGGATTGGGCTACAGACGAACAGATGATGTATGTGGTAGGCGCCACCCAGGGAAAAATGTTCCTGGATATCCGCAAACATGCTCCCAACCACTTCCTGCTGGTTCCGGGCGTAGGCGCACAGGGTGGAAGCCTCGCCGAAGTGGCTCAGTACGGCATGAACGACCAGTGCGGATTACTGGTAAACTCCTCCCGTGCTATCATATATGCAGACAAAACGGAGAATTTTGCCAATGTAGCGCGTGAAGCAGCCCTGGCCGTACAACGCGAAATGGCAGGATATCTGCACGATAAAGGAATTATTCCCTGCAAAGCATAGGCTATCCCAATAATTTTCACCATTTTTGCAAACTGCCTTGAAGCAAGTCCGGGCAGTTGCATTTGAAATACATATAAAAGATTAAGTAATGGAGTTTTCAGCCCAACAAATAGCGAGCGTTTTAGGTGGAACCGTCGAAGGCGACCCTGAAGTGAAAGTCAACAACTTCTCAAAGATAGAAGAAGGTAAGCCGGGAACATTGACCTTCCTGGCAAATCCTAAATATGAACATTTTATCTACAAAACTGAAGCAAGCATTGTTTTAGTAAACAATGATTTCACTCCCGCCGAACCGGTAAAAGCTACATTGGTCAAGGTTGCCAATGCCTATGCTTCGCTCGCCATCCTGTTGAACATGGTGGAACAGGCGAATGCCAAGAAAGCGGGTATAGATGCTACGGCGTTTATCGCCGGTTCGGCAACGGTCGGCGAAGGATGTTACGTCGGCAACTTCGCCTACATTGGCGAAGATGTGAAGATCGGCAAGAACAGCCGCATTTATCCACACGCCTACATCGGAGACCATGTGACCATTGGCGATAACTGTACGATCTATCCACACGCAACTATCTACAACGGCTGTGTAATCGGCAACAACTGCATTCTGCACGCCGGAAGCGTGATCGGATCGGATGGTTTCGGTTTCGCTCCGGAAGGCGATAACTACAAGAAGATTCCCCAGTTGGGAAATGTCGTACTGGAAGACGATGTCGAAATCGGAGCCAATACCACGATAGACCGCGCCGTTATGGACTCGACCATCATCCGCCGAGGAGTCAAACTGGACAATCTGGTACAGATTGCTCACAACGTGGAAGTCGGCGAAAATACGGTCATGGCAGCTCAAGTAGGTATTGCCGGGTCCGTAAAGATTGGCAGCCATTGCATGTTCGGAGGCCAGGCCGGGTTATCCGGTCATATCCATGTGGCGGACCATGTAGTATTCGGTGCACAATGCGGCGTGATCAGCGATGTAAAAGAACCGACAACCCTGTTAGGTGCTCCGGCTATCAACGCAAAGGCGTTTATGCGCTCCAGCGCAATCTTCAATCGCCTGCCGGATATGTATCGACAGATGGGACAGATGCAGCGTGAGATAGAACGACTTAAATTGGCAATTGACAATGCACAATTGACAATGAATAAATCATAAATTATAAATCATAAATCATATAGATCGTATGCAGAAACAGAAGACGCTTGCCACGAGTTTCTCTATGCAAGGAAAAGGGTTGCATACAGGTTTGGATATCCAGATTACTTTCCATCCTGCACCCGAAAATCATGGATACAAAATCAAACGTGTTGACCTGGAAGGAGAACCTGTAATCGATGCCGTTGCTGAAAACGTAGCCGGAACCCAGAGGGGAACCGTACTTTCCAAAAACGGTATCCAGGTAAGTACCATTGAACACGCGATGGCAGCTTTATATGCCTACGAAATAGATAACTGCCTGATAGAGGTGAATGCACCCGAATTCCCGATTCTCGACGGTAGTTCCCGTTTTTTCAGTGAAGAGATTCAGAAAGCCGGTGTCGTGGAACAAAACGCACCGAAAGATTATTATATCGTAAAGCACAAGATCGAAGTGAAGGATGAAGAGACAGGTTCTTCCCTCATTATCCTGCCTGACGACAAATTTAGCGTCAATGTACTGATTTCTTTCAATTCACCAGTGCTTTCCAACCAATTCGCCACACTGAATGACCTGAGTGAATTCCCGACAGAATTGGCCGCTTCCCGTACATTCGTGTTTGTCCGCGAAGTAGAGATGTTGTTACAGAATAACCTGATCAAAGGTGGCGACCTCGACAACGCAATCGTCATCTATGACCAGAAAGTATCGCAGGAGGTGCTTGACAACCTTGCCGACAAGCTGTCTATCCCGCATAAGGACGTACAAGACTTAGGCTACATCAACAATAAACCGCTGGTATTCGACAATGAGCCGGCACGTCACAAGCTGATTGATGTGATCGGAGATCTGGCACTGATCGGCAAACCGATCCGCGGCCGTGTAATCGCTACCCGTCCGGGACATAAGATCAACAACCAGTTGGCACGCATGATCCGCAAGGACATCAAACTAAACGAAGTTCAGGCTCCCGTCTATGATCCGAACAGCACTCCGGTTATGGATATCAACCGTATCCGCGAACTGCTCCCGCATCGTTACCCGTTCCTGTTGGTTGACAAGATCATCGAAATCGGCGGCAACTATATCGTGGGGGTGAAAAACATCACGAGCAATGAACCTTTCTTTACAGGCCATTTTCCCCAGGAACCGGTTATGCCGGGCGTACTGCAAGTAGAAGCGATGGCCCAGACCGGCGGGTTGCTCGTTCTGAATTCGGTAGACGAACCAGAACGCTATTCTACTTATTTCATGAAGATCGACGGCGTTAAATTCCGCCAGAAAGTCGTTCCGGGCGACACGCTGATCCTCCGTTTAGAGTTGTTGGCTCCCATCCGCCGTGGTATTTCAACCATGAAAGGATATGTATTCGTAGGTGATAAGCTGGTCAGCGAAGCCGAGTTTATGGCACAAATCGTAAAAAACAAATAATAAATCATAAATCATTATGAACATATCCCCTTTAGCAGTCGTTCATCCCGAAGCTAAAATCGGTCAAAATACAACAGTCGACCCTTTTGCCGTAATCGAGAAAGATGTCGTGATCGGTGACAACTGTCGTATCTATTCGCACGCGACTATTTTAGACGGTGCCCGGATCGGTAACAATTGCCAGGTATTTCCCGGAGCCGTTATTGCCGGCATCCCTCAAGACCTGAAATTTAAAGGAGAAATTACAACTGCCGAAATCGGAAACAACACCATTCTTCGCGAATGCGTAACCGTCAACCGCGGAACGGCCTCCAAAGGTAAAACTGTTGTCGGAAACAATTGCCTGATTATGGCCTATTCCCATATTGCCCATGATTGCTTGCTGAAAGATAATATCATTATCGGCAACGCTTCACAGATAGCCGGAGAAGTAGAGATCGACGACTTCGCCATCGTTAGCGGTGGTAGCCTGGTCCACCAATTTTCCCGTATATCCAAGCACGTCATGGTACAGGGCGGTTCGCGTATCGGCAAAGATATTCCTCCTTATACCCTGATCGGACGTGACCCGATCGTGTACTGCGGTATCAATATCGTAGGATTACGCCGTCGCGGATTTACCAACAGCCAGGTATTCTTGATCCAAGACATCTACCGTACACTTTATACGCGTGGCCTCAACAATACGGAAGCCTTGAAAGCCATCGAAACCGAATACGAGCCCAGCGAAGAACGGGATCTGATCCTGAACTTCATCAAATCATCCCAGCGCGGTATCGTCAGGGGTTCGATCGATGAGTAAATAATGTAACAAAAAATAATAACGATTATGGTATTTAGATTTCTAATTCTATCAGATGAAGTTGACGACTTCAAACGCGAGATTAAGATCGACTCGGAAGCGACATTCTTGGATTTGTACAATGCCATTATGGACTCTGTTGGGTATACAAAAGATCAGATGTGTTCTTTCTTCATCTGTGATGACGACTGGAGCAAGAATACGGAAATCACACTGGTTGAAATGGATACCACTTCTGAGGTGGACAATTATATAATGGAAGATACACGTCTGGAAGAGCTTCTTGAAGACGAGCATCAGAAGTTGCTTTTCGTCTTCGATTATATGACCGAACGTGCTTTCTTCATGGAACTCCGCGAAATCATCCCGGGCAAAGATCTAGACAAAGCCGTATGCAGCAAATCTATCGGTGAGGCACCTGTACAGATCATGTCGTTCGACGAGATGGACACCAAAGCCGGCAACACCGAAATAGGTGAAGATTTCTACGGCGATTCCGAATACGATATCGACGAACTCGATAAAGAAGGTTTTGACGGGCTCGGCGACGGACCGATGGAGAACCCCTATGACGAATTCAATTGACAATACTCTTATCATCCTATTGGGGCCGACAGGAGTCGGCAAGACGGAACTGAGCCTGCGTATAGCAGAGCATTTCGGTTCTCCGATCATTTCTTCCGACTCCCGTCAGCTTTATAAAGACCTTCCGATAGGTACGGCTGCCCCTACGGCTGAACAGATAGCACGTGTACGCCATTATATGGTCGGCACATTGTCACTCACCGATTATTACAGTGCGAGTAATTTCGAAGAAGATGTGATGTCCCTGCTCAGGGAACTCCACCAGACACATCCGACCGTCGTTATGACAGGTGGCAGCATGATGTATATCGATGCCGTTACAAAAGGGATCGACGACATCCCCACTATCACCCCCGAAATCCGGACTGCCATCTATAGACAATTTGAAGAAGAAGGGCTCTCTCCTATCCTTGCCGAGTTGAAAGAGGCCGATCCTTTGCATTACGAAGAGGTCGACCGCAACAATTATAAGCGTGTGATCCACGCCGTAGAAATCTGCCGTATGACAGGCAAACCCTATTCTTCTTTCCGTACCAACACCCGCAAAGAACGGCCTTTCCGGATCATCCAGATAGGACTTACCCGTGACCGTGAAGAACTTTACGACCGCATCAATCGCCGTGTAGAACAAATGATGGCCGATGGCATGCTGGAAGAAGCACGCCGCGTCTATCCTTTCCGCGAATTGAACTCCCTTAACACAGTCGGTTACAAAGAACTGTTCAAGTACCTGGATGGCGAATGGACATTAGATTTCGCTATTGAAAAGATAAAACGCAACTCCCGCGTTTACGCCCGCAAACAAATGACCTGGTTCAAACGGGACACCAGCATCCGATGGTTTCATCCGGATGATGAAAAGGCAATAATGGATTATCTGGATCAACAAATTCGGACTATTTCTTAAACACCAGATAAACCGCTGCCACCAGAAACAGGAAAGCCAGTGCATGGTTCCACTTAAACGATTCGCCTTTGAAGGCTATCGAGCTGAAACCGACAAAGACGACCAGCGTAATCACCTCCTGGATCACCTTCAACTGGATCAGGTTAAACGGCCCACCATTATCGCGAAAGCCCATCCGGTTTGCCGGAACTTGGAAGCAATATTCGAAAAATGCCAGAAACCAGCTGAACAGGACAACACCGATCAACGGCAGATGCTCGAACCAGCTGAACTGCTGCTTCATCTTCAGGTGCCCATACCAAGCACACGTCATAAAGATATTGGATGCGACCAATAACAGAATAGTATAAAATCCTTGCATGAGATGATTTATGATTTATAATTTATGATTTTCGGAAGATAATTTTCCTGGATATTCGACATACTGTTCCAAAGGCTATAACGCGCCTCGGGGTTGATCACCTCCAGACGCGACAGCACCTCCTTCATGTCCGAACGGCTGGAGCCGGATTCGTACGGGCAATTCTTAATCTGTTTCCGATATCCCCTCCACGCAGCAATCCGGGTCAAGTCTTTCTCCTCCACCAGACACATGGGGCGGATAATCTCCATATCGAACTTATCCATCTTCAAGCGCGGCGGCATCGTTCCGATCGCTCCCTGGTGGATCATGTTCATCAGAAGGGTTTCAAGAATATCGTCCTGATGATGTCCGAGGGCAATCTTGTTGCAACCATGCTTCTTTGCTATATCAAACAAAGCTTTCCGCCGTGTCCAGGAGCAAAGGAAACAAGGGGATTTACGGGTATCGGTCGAAGCGTCGAAACTCGTCTCATGCACGAAAAAGGGAAGGCCGTACTCGTCTGTCCGGCTTTTCAAGTAGCTGATATCCGAACGATAAGGAATATTCGACATCACGATATGTGTCACGACCACCTCGAACCGGGGCCGGAATATCTTGGAACGGCGTCCGAGCAGATCCACCAGCGCCAGCGAATCTTTCCCCCCCGACAATCCGATCAATATGCGGTCGCCATCCACAATCAGGCCGTATTCGAATATCGCCTTCTTGACTTTCTCTTCTACTTTACGAAACAGGAGTTCCTCTTCTGTCAACTTTGCCATACTTTACTAATTAAGAATTAAAAATTAAGAATTAAAAAATAAGGGTTTTGATTCTTGATTTTAATTCCTATTTTTGTAATCGGACACAAAAGTAATGATTTATGATTTTAGATTTATGAATTATAAGCCATAAATCCGAATCATAGATCATAATTCATAAATCATAAATCGATGAATTGGTTATCTAATAAACTGTTTTACACAATAGGAATTACGTTACTCTGCGGCGGGCTGCATGCACAAAGTCTGGCTGAAGCAAAAAAATTATACAACGAAGGAAAGTACGCAGAAGCCAAACCCGCCTTTGAAAAGCTGGTTAAGCAAGCGCCAAGCAATTCCTCCTATAATCATTGGTATGGTGTCTGCTGCTACGAGACTGGCGATCTGACCGGTGCGGAAAAGCATTTGAAAGTAGCTGTCAAACGCAAAGTACAGGAAGCATACCGTTATATGTCCGAAGTCTACTACAAGACCTATCGTTTCGACCAAGCCAGAGAAATGCTAGAAGAATACATCAACCTGCTGGCAAAGAAAAAACAGAACCCACAGGCGTTCGAAGCCAAGCTCGATCTGGCAAACAATGCACAACGCATGATGGAAAAGGTGGAAGACATTCAGATCATCGATAGCCTGGTCGTGGACAAAGACAATTTCCTTTCCGCCTATATCTTGAGTGAAGAAAGCGGCACACTCGATTCCTACAAAGATTTTTTCCAGACAAACGAGCCTGTAAGTTCAACCGTATACAAGAACCAGAAAGGCGACAAGATTTACTATGCACATTCGACGGACAACGACCATTATTGCCTTTTCACCCAGTCCATGCTTATGGACGAATGGGGTGACGAAAAACAGTTACCGATGAATATCAACAGCAATGATGACGACAACTACCCGTTCGTCCTTTCCGATGGCGCTACAATCTATTATTCTTCCAAAGGGAACGGTTCGATTGGCGGTTATGACCTCTTTGTCACCCGCTACAACATCAATTCTGACACTTATCTGGCACCAGAGCAGTTGGGTATGCCGTTCAATTCGCCCTACAACGATTATATGATGGTCTTCGACGAAGTGAAAGGATTGGGATGGTTCGTGTCCGACCGTTTCCAACCGGAGGGTAAAGCCTGCGTCTATCTTTTTATCCCGAACCCGGAGCACAAACGAGTGGAGAGCGAAGACATCGAAATGAAACGGACCCGTGCCGCGATTACTTCCATCCGGGATTCCTGGAAGGAAGGTTCCGACTATACCGATCTGATTCGCCTGTCCCATACGGAAATACCCTACGGAGAGGAAAAGATCGAAAAGGATTTTGAATTCATCATCGCAGGTAATATCGTCTATTACAAGCTCGATGAGATCAACAGCCCAGAAGCAAAGAGCTATTACGAAAAAGTAGTTGCCTTGAACAAACAGATCAAAGAGTTGAATGAAAAACTCGATGGTCTGCGCACTTCCTATGTCAAAGGCAACACGGCCCGCAAAGAGCAGTTGAAGCCTACCATCCTGCAAGCGGAAGAACAACTGAATGCTTTGCTGGAACAACCCGGCGAATTGGAAAAGAAAGCCCGTAATGCAGAGATCAATTATCTGAAAAACAAACGATAAAACAAGTGCCTATATGATATTTGAAACGTTCATCATCGCTTTCCTAATGGTTGTAGCCATCGTACTCATCCTGCTGGAAATATTTATGTTACCAGGTATCACGGTTGCCGGTGTCGGAGGATTCCTTTTTGCTGCCGGTGGCCTGATCTATGCCTACTCGGTCGGTACGCCGGTGGGAAATGTGACATTGGCGGTATCATTGCTCGTATTCGTAGCCTCCTTCGTCTGGTTGTTGCGTTCCAAATCCTTCAACCGGGTGGCTTTGAAAACCGACATCGATTCCAAGCTGGTGTCCAGCCGTGATCTGGGGATCGTGCCGGGTGACGAAGGGTTGACACTTTCACGCCTCGCTCCAATCGGGAAGGCCCGTATTAACGGGATTATGGTGGAAGCCAAATCGGTGGACGAACTGATTGACGAAAACACACCGGTCGAGGTGATACGCGTCGACGGTTATAATGTAATCGTGAAAATTAAAAGTTGAAAAATAAATCATAATTCATAAATCATAATTCTACTCACATGGAAATGACCTTTGTACCTCTCGCCCTTTTGGGGGCAGCGATATTGCTGCTGGTAATTTTCTTTTATTATGTGCCGTTCCTCCTATGGATCTCGGCAAAAGTTTCAGGTGTCAACATCTCGCTGATACAGCTTTTCCTGATGCGTATCCGTAACGTGCCGCCTTATGTCATCACTCGCGCCATGATCGAAGCCCACAAAGCTGGTCTGAAAATGCTGACTCGTGACGAACTGGAAGCACACTACCTGGCAGGCGGACATGTCGAAAAGGTTGTCCATGCCCTCGTTTCCGCATCGAAAGCGAATATCGACCTCCCTTTTCAGATGGCAACCGCTATCGACTTAGCAGGACGTGACGTATTCGAAGCCGTGCAGATGTCGGTAAACCCGAAAGTCATCGACACACCTCCCGTTACAGCCGTTGCCAAAGACGGTATTCAGTTGATCGCCAAAGCGCGTGTGACGGTCCGTGCCAATATCAAGCAGTTAGTCGGAGGGGCCGGCGAAGAAACGATTCTGGCCCGTGTCGGCGAAGGTATTGTATCCTCTATCGGTTCGTCTGAAAATCATAAAAGCGTATTGGAAAACCCAGATTCCATCTCCAAACTGGTTCTCCGCAAAGGTTTGGATGCGGGGACTGCATTCGAAATCTTGTCCATCGACATCGCCGATATCGACATAGGCAAGAACATCGGAGCTTATCTGCAAATGGACCAGGCTCAAGCCGACAAGAATATCGCCCAGGCAAAGGCCGAAGAACGTCGTGCTATGGCCGTTGCTGTCGAACAGGAAATGAAAGCCAAAGCACAGGAAGCCCGTGCAAAGGTTATCGAAGCCGAAGCCGAAGTACCCAAGGCTATGGCCGAAGCTTTCCGTAGCGGCAATTTGGGTATCATGGACTATTATAAGATGAAGAATATCGAAGCAGACACCAGCATGCGAGAAGCAATCGCCAAACCGTCAAGTGCACCTTCGAAACCATTAAAAGACTAATAAGGATTTATGATTTCAGATTTATGATTTATTATCCACACATAAATCTGAAATCATAAATATAAAATCATAAATCAAATGATCGCTCCTTCTGAACTTATTATCAATCCCGATGGCAGTTGCTTCCACCTCCATCTGAAACCGGAACAGCTCGCCGACAAGATCATCATGGTCGGCGATCCCGATCGCGTAAACACTGTCGCCTCCTATTTCGATACGAAAGAATGTGAAGTGTCGAGCCGTGAATTCCACACCATCACCGGTACTTACAAAGGGAAGCGTATCACGACGCTTTCACACGGCATCGGGACCGATAATATCGACATCGTCCTGAATGAACTGGACGCTCTGGCAAACATCGACTTTGCCTCTCGCACCATCAAACCGGAATTCCGGCAACTGACAATGGTGCGTGTCGGCACTTCAGGAGGATTGCAACCGTTTGTTCCTGTCGGGACTTATGTCGCTGCCGGAAAATCGATCGGGTTCGACGGAGTCCTGTATTTTTATGCCGGCTCCGAGGAAGTGCGCGACAAGGCTTTCGAATCAGAATTGATAAGACAATTGGAATGGAAGCTAAACGGCATCAAGCCCTATGTTGTTTCCGCTGATCCTTCTCTGGTCGAACAGATCACGCAATATGATATTATCCGGGGAGTAACGATTGCGGCCAACGGTTTCTACGGTCCGCAAGGTCGTCGGCTCCGCCTGCCACTCGCCGATCCGGAGTTGAACCGGAAAATAGAAGCCTTCAAGTTCAACGATAGCCGGATTACCAACTTCGAAATGGAGAGTTCGTCCCTCGCCGGGCTGTCCGCCTTGATGGGACATCGTGCCATGACCGTGTGCTGCATCATTGCCGGACGGGTAACCCAAGACATGAATACCGAATACAAAGGTTCCATCGCCGGGCTGATCGAAACAGTATTGGATCGGATCTAAAAAAGCTATGCTTTACGGGGGCTAACCCTATGGGTTATGCCACCTAATGCATAGGGTTATGGTTACTAAAACAAAGTCGATAAATCATGGAATGGGGAAAGACAATATTATCATCTTTGGAATGGGGAAAAACCATCTCCAACAGAGAAGAGAAAGAGAGAGTGGCAGACATCATTTCCTCGATGGTAAAAGAGGGAGAAATCATCGGAGTAGGTTCGGGTTCGACTGCCTATCTGGCCTTATTAAAAATCGCCAGACGGATGAAAAACGAACAATTACATATCCGTGCAATCCCAACTTCACAGGAAATCCGTATGGCATGTGTTCGTTTGGGTATCCCTGTCACCAGCCTGTGGGAACACAAACCGGACTGGACATTCGACGGGGCCGACGAAATAGACACGGAACATAATATGATCAAAGGGCGCGGAGGAGCAATGTTCAAAGAAAAGCTACTGATCAACTCCAGTCCCCGCACCTATATTATCGCCGATCCATCCAAGATCGTAACCCAATTAGGATCCCGCTTCCCGGTCCCTATAGAGATATTTCCCGAAGCACTTACCTACGTCGAAGAAGTGCTCCGGGCTTATAATCCCAAAGAAATCAAATTAAGAATGGCTAAAGGGAAAGACGGCCCTGTGATCACGGAGAACGGGAACCTGATTCTCGATACCTGGTTCGATCATATCCCCAATAACCTGGAAGAATCGATCAAGTCGATCACCGGGGTTATCGAAAGCGGGCTGTTCATACACTACGACGTGCATATCATTTCATAAAACCCTGATCATTCAAGACTTTCAGTAATACACCGGAGAAATATTCATTATTGGCCTTCGTATAACGTACATCCGTAAATACCTGGGCCAATGTCTCTTTATCATTCTCCCGTACAAATTGCTTATTTACTTCCAGTTCCTCCTTATCGTGATACAATGCATCAATAGAAGTTGGCGTATAATCCGTATAAACCTCCTGGTGAACCACTGCTCCAAGTGGCAGACGTTCCACCTGATCAGGCATTCCGTCGGGATAGCCGACCGTGACTGTCACGATAGGGACAACCAAGCGTGGAAGCGACAAGGCGTCGATAATCTTATCTGCATTATAAGCCGTCGTTCCCAAATAACAGATCCCCAAACCTTTTTCTTCTGCTGCCGTACAGAAACTCTGGGCAAACAGCATCGCATCAATAGTCGAAGCGATAAAAGTTTGGAAATTGTCGAAACCGGCCAGGGCATCACGCTGCTCCGCCCATTTTACAAAACGGTTGGCATCAGCACAGAAAGTGAGCACGACTGGAGCTGTCGTAATCATCGGCTGATTGAAATGGGCTGGAGCCAACTTTTCCTTATTCGCCTTATCGCGAGTAATGACCACGCTATACAGTTGCATATTCCCCGTATTGGATGCACGGGTGGCAACTTCCAGCAATTCATTCAACAAAGCATCCGGAATGTCCTGAGTCGTATATTTACGGATCGTCCGTCTGTTTTTCATATTTTCCAACATAACTTACATATTTAGTTGATGACAAAATCGATCAATAACAAAGGCCAAGCGCCCAGATAGGTATCTTGTTTCCTACACTCTTGGGCTGCCCGTGTATGGCGGCAAACGTATTTTCTACATTCTTGATACGTTCATAGTCCATCAACGGATCACCAATCACGAACGTGTACTTTCCATTCACACGATAGTCTCCATTATGCAGAAGTTCCACCGTTCCACAATTAGACATCTGATCGACGAAAAACGTTTCTCCCAAGTAAATCCGCTCCATCTCCCGGAAAAGGCTTGCCATCAGATTCGTGTTCGCCAAGAAAGAGCGATACGAACGGGTCAGTCCGCCGTCTTCTTTCCTGACTTGTAGAATGCGGAGCACTCCTATTTCTTTTATATAATCCAGCAACTTGTGTATTTGTGTGTTATCCATCTCATACTTGGATGTCAGAACCTGCATGCGGGGAAACTCCGGAGCTTCTTTGGCAAGCTGAATCAGCAATTGTTTCATCTTCCGGGACATGGCATTGTTCATCTGGCGAATGGCAGGCAGGTCCACATCAACCGAATCCCGCACCAAATCCTGCAAACGAAAATTGAAAGCATCCGGATCTTCCCAATAGAAAGGATAGCAGCCATGTTCCAGATAATTCCGGAAAATGGGGACTATGTTTATCTCGTCCATCACCTGTTGCGTCACTTCCGCATGGTGAAGCAAAAGCTCGTCCAATGGGATCGGTTTGAGGTCCAGCGCACCTTCATAGGACAAATATTCACGAAACGACATGGTATGCAACGTATACCAATCGCCTTTCCCGCCCAAAGACGGCTCCATCTTTTCACCTTCGACTAGCGAAGGTGCGGCAAACACAATTTGCATATCAGGATAATCGTCATGCAAACGCTCTATCGCCTGTATCCAGTTTCCATATCGATGGACATTATCCAAGAAAAGATGCCTCCCTCCCTTCTCATGGAATCGCCTGACCGTTTCGGACAACATGTGCCGTTTCTGAAACCATATATTATCAAGTGGCAAATACAGGGCTTCATGAGAATCACCATAAGTCGATTTGATATGCTGTAACAAAAGCGTAGTTTTTCCCACCCCTTTCGCTCCAAAGAGACCGATCAACCTCCTGTCCCACTTGACCTGCCGGGATAAGTAACGTTGGAAACTCAGATTTACGCCTTTAAGTAATTGCTCATGGTTTAACCGAAACATGTCCATATTTTAACTGATTTGACACAAAAATACTATATAAAAGCCAATCTACAAAACCAACAACTCGCAGGAAAAATAGTTTTTTGTACCTTTGCCCACATAAACCAATAAACAAATGGAAACGTCTAAAGTTTACTTTACCAATCTCCGTACAACTCCGTCCAGCAACTTGTTGGACAAGATGGAACGTCTCGTAAAACGTGCAGGCATAGCAAACATTGATTTCCAGAATCAGTTTGTAGCGATCAAGATCCACTTCGGCGAACCGGGCAACCTAGCCTTTATTCGACCAAACTATGCGGCCCGGATGGCCACGTTGCTTCGCAGTTTAGGGGCGAAGCCTTTTCTGACAGATTGCAACACATTGTATTCAGGTCGTCGCGCCAATGCTGTAGATCATCTGGAAAGTGCAATGGAAAACGGCTTCAATCCCATTTCCGCCAAATGCGATGTGATTATCGCCGACGGCCTGAAAGGGACCGAATACCGTGAAATCGAAATCGACGGTGAATATTGCAAAGCTCCCAAAATCGGTTCCGCCATTGCCGATGCAGATATTGTCATTTCCATGAACCACTTCAAAGGACACGAGCAGACCGGATTCGGCGGTGCATTGAAGAACCTCGGCATGGGATGCGCCAGCGTGGGGGGCAAACTTGAACTTCACTCGGCATCGCAACCCAGAATCGACATCGAAAGTTGTAAGGGTTGTAATATATGCGTCAAACATTGCCGCCACGATGCCATTCATTTGAATACTTCCCATAAAGCAGAAATCGACTACGGCAAATGTGTTGGTTGCGGCCAATGCGTAGCTCTTTGCCAATACGATGGAGCCGTCATGGGTGAAGGCGACACGTCTGAACGTTTGAACTATAAGATCGCCGAATACACCCAAGCAGTCTTGTCGGGCAAACCGAATTTCCACATCAGTTTTATCATGAATGTCTCACCTGAATGTGATTGTTGGAATCACAATGATGCTGCGATTGTGCCAGATCTGGGCATCGCCGCCTCTTTTGATCCGGTCGCATTAGACAAGGCTTGTGCCGATATGGTGATCAAGGCCCCGATCCTGGAGACAGGCAACCGCCTTTCAGACGCTCCGCATCACGAACATCTGGAAGGTTGCGACAAATTCCATCTCATGCACCCCGACACAAACTGGCAAGCAGGGCTGGAACATGCTGAAAAGATCGGCCTCGGAACACAGGAATATGAATTAATAACCATATAGAAGAATGGAAGATACTATCTGCGCCGTATCAACTGCCCCCGGAGCTGGAGGAATTGCCGTCATCCGTATCTCCGGACCAGAAGCAATCGCAATCTGCAACACGATATTCGTACCGCGTATAACAGGGAAAGATCTGTTGTCACAGGAAGCTTATACACTGCGTTACGGTAGTATCAGGCGGAATAAAGAACTCATAGACGATGTGCTAGTCGCCCTTTTCCGTGCACCTCATTCTTTTACCGGCGAAGACACGGTAGAAATCACTTGCCACGGTTCCGTCTATATCCAGCAGCAGATCATGCAACTTTTGATTGAAAGCGGTTGCCGCTCCGCCCTCCCCGGCGAATATACTCAACGCGCCTTCATGAACGGTAAGATGGACCTGAGTCAAGCCGAGGCGGTCGCCGATTTGATCGCCTCGACTTCAGCCGGCCAGCACCGTTTGGCATTAAACCAGATGCGCGGGGGGTTCAGTCATGAATTAAAGAACTTACGTGAACAACTTTTGCATATCACTTCTTTGATGGAACTGGAGCTGGATTTCAGCGACCACGAGGAACTGGAGTTTGCCGACCGAAGTGAACTTAGCACGTTGGCAACCCATATCGAAACCGTTATATCGCGTTTGGCCAACTCTTTCAGTGTAGGAAACGCAATCAAGAACGGTGTTCCTGTTGCGATCATAGGTGAAACAAATGCCGGAAAATCGACTCTGCTAAACGTCCTGCTGAATGAGGATAAAGCGATTGTCAGCGATATCCACGGTACAACCCGCGACATTATCGAAGACACAGTCAGCCTCGGAGGGATCACTTTCCGCTTCATCGATACCGCCGGTATCCGAGAAACGCACGATGCGATCGAAAGTATCGGCATCGAACGCACCTTCCAGAAGCTCGATCAAGCAGACATTGTCCTCTGGATGATAGATGCAGCCGATGCCTCCCTACAGATCGCCCAATTATCTGAAAAAATACTACCCCGCTCGAAAGGGAAACAGCTAATCCTCGTTTTCAACAAGGCCGACCTGCTCACCGACCGTCAGTTTAAAACAACCGACCTTCCCGATAATGTACAATCGATCTTCATATCGGCCAAGAAAAGAGAGCATATCGACGAGTTACAGGATCTCCTGATCCAAGCTGCTCATATCCCCTCTTTATCCTCAAACGACGTCATCGTCACTAACATCCGTCACTACGAAGCCCTAACCCACGCCCTCGACTCCATCCACCGTGTCCAGGAAGGCTTATCCGCCAACCTTTCCGGAGATTTCATCTCCCAAGATTTAAGAGAATGCATCTTCCACCTCTCAGACATCGTTGGAGAAGTCACAACAGACCAGGTGTTGGGGAATATATTTGAGAGGTTTTGTATCGGCAAGTAAACATCTGATTATCAATTAGTTAAATTAATTGTAATCGATTGATATGGCGCTCTTTACGGAGCGCCTTTTTTGTTGCTCGAGTATCGTTGATAATCGTTGCTAAGCCTTTTTACGCCATTTTTTGTACCTCCTGTGTACCTCACAAGCCCAAAGTCGGGTTTACTGTCTGCCAGATGGTGAACAACCTGGAACGCCTTGGAACGCTGTGGTACGCAATGAAACAGATTTGGCGAACTAAAGAGATAATTAAAATGGCTAGTAACATTGAAATTCAAAAGAAATGCGAGTGGTGTGGCACCATTTTTACCGCCCACAAGATCACTACCGCATACTGTTCACACAGGTGCGCAAACCTCGCATACAAAGATCGAGTTAGAAAAAAACGAATTCAAGAATTCCACTTGAAACACGATGCAGAATTAAAACCTAATTCTGAAAAAGAGTTCTTAACCCCTACTGAAGTTGCCGCATTTTTAGGTGTAGGCCGTACCTCAATTTATCGGTATATCAAAAACGCGAAAATTAAAGCGGTTAGATTTGATGGGAAAACTCTTGTACGGCGTTCGGATATTGATAAGATGTTCGACTACATTATTGCTTCCAATAATGAGAATAAGCCCAAAGAGAAAACTCCAATATCAGATTTCTACACCACAGCTGAAGTTAAGGAAAAGTATGGCGTAAAGGATTCCTGGATATTCCATATCGCTAAGGAACATAATATCCCACGAACCTTTCACCGTGGTAAAACCTATTGGAGCAAAAAGCATATTGATGACTACTTTGCAAAGAAAGCTCCCGATCCTGAGATCAAGGAATGGTACAGCACGCAAGACATGCAGGAGAAGTTCGGCATGACGCTGACGGCCATATATTCTTTTGTATCAAAGAATGCCATTCCCAAAAAGAAAGTCGGCATCATGGTGTACTACTCCAAAAAGCATGTGGACATTGCCAAAGGTCTCATAGCTCCTGAAGAGCCCAAATACTACACCATTGCCGAAGCGATGGAACGATTTAATCTGACACGAGACCAACTCTACCATTATGTGAAATACCATAATATTCCCCGTATCAAAGTCGGTAAATATACCAAGATCCTGCGGGCAGAGCTGGACAAGTTCTTTGAGCCTCCAAAGATAGAATGAGCCGAAAGTTATTTTCCGGTGATAAATACCACCATTAGAACACCTATTTTATTTGCAACAAAACAAGTATTAATCAAAAAACAATATAGCTATGACACTTACATGCACCAACGTAACACTGAGACAAAAGCCATTGCGTAACGACCGCATATCCCTTTATCTGGATTATTATCCGGCCATCCGCAATCCTTACACGATGAAGATGAGTCGCCGGGAATTCCTCGGCATTTACATCTATGCTAAGCCCAAGAATGAGCAGCAAAGAATGTTCAATCAGGATATGCTGAACAAGGCAGAGGCAATCCGCTGTATCCGTGTCCAGTCGCTTATCAATGAAGAATTCGGGTTCCTGGACAAGAACAAGCAAAAGGTAGATTTCCTCGCCTACTTCCGGACAAAGGCACGGGAAAAATATGAGAAATGGGATTGTGTTTACAACCACTTTGAGAAATTTGTCGGCGGCAAATGTACCTTTGGCGATGTCACCGTGGAACTGTGCGAGAAGTTCAGGGATTACCTGCTCAAATGCAAACAGATTAATCACCCCAATGCTTATATCTCACGCAATTCGGCAGCTGGTTATTATTCGACGTTCCGTGCCTTATTGAAAATAGCCTATAAAGAGAAGATGTTGCGTGAGAACTTGAACGACTTTCTAGAAAAAATCGAATGGAAAGAGGTCAAGAAAGAGTATCTGACACTTGATGAAGTCAAGAAACTGGCAGCTACGCCATGCAAGATTCCTGTCTTAAAACAGGCATCCCTGTTTGCCTGTATGACCGGCCTCCGTATCAGTGATATTCTGAAGCTGGACTGGCGTGATTTTGAGGTCGGCCCAGATCAAGGCTACTACATCCGTATCTGCACCGAAAAGACAGAAACCGAGGCCACCCTTCCCATCAGTCAGGAGGCACTGGAGTTGTGTGGCGAAGGGGGTACTGGAAAAGTTTTCAAAGGCTTGACCCGCTCCATGACTCATCATCCCTTGAAACAATGGATTGCCGAAGCCGGAATCAGAAAACACATAACCTTCCACTGCTTTAGGCACTCGTATGCGGTCATCCAAATCTCTTTAGGCACAGACATTTACACAGTATCGAAGATGCTAACACATAAGAATGTCACCACCACTCAAATCTATGCTGATTTAGTCAATTCAAAGAAACGAGAGACGGCGAATAAGATTTCATTGAAATGAATGTACGATTTAGACATATAGTGAAAGATTTTTGTCTTTCACTATATGTCTAAATGTAAAATTCTTCTATACTTTAAACGAATGGATAATAATGAAACACTTCTAATGTTAATCTATATGCGAAAAGTGCCATTTTTTCGAGTTCAATATGGTCAATCTGAATATTACATTCTTTTTGTTCATTAATATGCACCCATTTATTTCGGTATTCTCTCAACTTATGTAATTTTATTTTTGTTTTTGCATCATATGAACATTGTTCTATTAAATCATAAAAAGACCGATTCTTCAATCCTTCATCATCCCTCATATAAGACTCTATAGCTGCCTGACACATGAGTATACAAGCTAAATCAGCTCCTGCACAGAATGCAATATAAGCATTTTCCAACTGAAATGTTGTCCAATCTTGTAAGCAAATGCTTCCTTTTAAAACATCATCTTGGATATTAAGTAAAATTTTCTCTCTTTCAGCTGATAAATCCATATTATATTTACTCATAAAAAATTAAATGTATACTGAATATCTTACAAAACAATAAAAGTTCTACTATGATGGGCTTGATGGTAGGAGAAATTATACATAAACCGATAAAAAATATGCCCATTGATTACATACCACATCTTTTTAATTGAGAAAATATTGTCTTAGTTTGTCCAAACAGTTCTAATTTTACTCATAAATACTGTATAACAACGTATAAAAATAGAATGTATCATATTAATTAATTATTTATTACTTCCTTCAAAGTACTATACGAATCAGACTGAATCTCAAACATTTCTAATCCTAATAAACTAGAAATATATTGAGCATGTTCTATTTCTGTATTTTGCATTTTTTCAAGAAGTGAAGTTTCATATCTTTTTCCGTCTCTTTGAGATAAACGTTTTGCTATAATTTCTGGCGTTTCGCTTACTACAATTATTTTCTTTGGGTTTATCCCTATAAATACTTCTTCAGGAACTTTCTCAATTTTACTTTCCTTATTCAGCAAACAAAAATGTCCATCCAACAAATAAGTTTTACCTGAAGTGACAACTCCTTTCAAATTTTTCAATAAGCGGTCTTGTGTAGCATCAATATCTGCTACACGCTTATCTGAAGAATCCACATTAAAATCTTTCCATTTCAATACTTCACTAGCTGATAAATGTACAATTCCAAGTTCAGATTCGATACGTTCGCATAATGTACCTTTTCCAACACCATGAATACCGCCAATAAATATAATATCATTTTTCATAATTCCACAAAACTCAAAACAGATTCCTCTATATCATCTTCTTCTAGATATTTGAATGATTGAGGGGCTACAAATGAAGTAAAAACATCGAATGGATTTATTGGTTTCTTATACAAAACAGGATTCTCTATCTGTAATGCATAACCTTTGTCACGTCCTTTAAAATATTGGTCAAAGAACTCTTTAGAGATACCGGAAACGAAGGATGTTTTTTCCCATAATTTTTCCGGAGTATCACTTAATATCTTTTTTACAGAAAACTCTCCAACAATCATTCCTTCAGGCTTAGTTGAATATACGACTACCTGAGTAACGTGTTTTGTAAACACGTTTTTCCTATATTCAAACTTTTTTCGTCCTTGAAAAATTTCACGAACAAATTCCGGTTTAATCGACAATAAGACTTTCATCTATTTGACCTCTTTCTATAATATCATTAAACTGTTCATCTGTTAACTCTAAAAATCCCCAATAAGCATTTTGAGAAATACCAACTTCTTCTATCAACTCTTTTCTAATTATCCTACGATTAAAAGCGGCATTATATGTCATCTTAATGATAACTGTTTTAGAATTATTATAAAATATAGTTAATGTGTTTTTATCAAATATACTGTAATAATTTGTATATTTGATGTATTCCTCATAACTTTTAAAATCTTTTGGAGTTTTCACTTCCTCAACGACACAAACAGAAGTTGCAACACTTCTATACATTGCAGATCCCCGATCATCTGATGTACGATAAATAACAACAAGATCACCTGGGTTCATTTGCTTAGCATCTTCCATCCTGCATAAATAAATTTTATGGATACTATTTGTATGAGAAACGTCTTTGATAAGCGAATCTTTATCTCTTATTTCTGTATTCAAAATAGAGTCGGGGAACAATACCGTATGAAATTTAGGATATATAGCCAACAAATATTTGTTCTTTCCAGCTGTATGTATAAAAGGAAAATCTTTACAAATATCACCAGTATAACATTTCATGGATTTGACATAAACACTTTCAGGATTATCGGTATCTCCTTTTATAGCTTTCTTCTCAAACCCGTATTTTTTCAGAAGATTTACAAGACCTACATGCTTTTCAAATATCGTCACATAAATCTCTTCTACCTTCTCATATAAAGCATGATGCATTATCATCCTAACAAATCTCTCGCCTAATTTCGTATTATGCGCTTCTATCTTAAAAGTTCCGACTTTCAGTCTTTTAGCTTCAGGGAAATTAGGTATTACATCAGTTATTGCTTCATCTTCTATCTTAAGATAAAGAAAAGCCTGCAAAGAACTATCATTTTTTTTCTGAATGTATGCATCATTATCGCTTTTTCTGCCAAACCATTCTTCAAAACCTTTATAATCAGCTTTCAAACTATCGAAGAATGGATCCTCTAAATTGACCTCTTTAAATTTTACTAATTCCATAATAATCAATTTTTATATGTGTCCTGATTATTGTTTTCAATTATTCTAATATACAAATATACGGAATTTCATTTTCTTCTTAGTAGTGTGAGGAAGCAAAATATCTAAATTTATCATAGTGTATACCCAATATATTGATTTTGCTCTATTCATATTCAGTATAAAACATGTCAATACAGTCTTTGTCTTATTTATAGCTGAAAAAAGCTACATATTGAGGACAAATGCTGCCACTTTCTTGGATTTATAACATGGTATCTATGAAATGACATATATTTGCGCACAAACAATTAGCAAATATCACTATGAATCAGAAAAGTATAGAACATATAGCACGCTATTCCCTTGTATTGGTAGGTAATCTTGTTGTTGGCGTTTTAGCTCGTCAGTTTGTTTTATCCAGAGGTGTTGACGATTTCAGTAGTATTGTCGCATTTTTTGCAACAGTAATTGTCTTGATGGCGATCTATGCCAGTTTACAGACAACTTTTAATCAGTTTCTGCTACCACGCATAGAAGCTTTTCTATTGCGTTTCTCTGCTTTTCAAACGATGAAAAATCACAATGATACCGTTTCTGTTCCGGAAGCCCCTACAATCAAAGATTCAAACCAAGCTACGCCTGATGTCATTGAGTCTGCTCTTACCGCTGAAGAAACAATCTCTGGACCTTCAGAATATGAAGTTATGCGAACCAATTCTATCGCAAAAAAGAATCGTGCTATTCAAACTAAATTGGAAAAGGTCATTAGCTATACGAAGCAAACAATGGTTGCCTATATGAGTGAAGAGGATCTCAACCGTCTATGTACATACGTTGCTGAATATAGTTCAGGCGATACCTTGCAAAAGATAACGCCCGTAAAGGTGGATTCACAACTTAAAAGCATTGATATTATGCATTTTGGTTGGAACATTGGCAAGGCTTTTGGTATAAAGCGCATTCACACAGCCACATTCATAAAGAATGTTTTTGCCCATACCCTCCGTGACTTAGAGATCTCAACGATTGAACGTAAAATGTCACATACGGAATCTGAATGTTACATTAAACTACAACAATTAAAAGAGTAATATATGTCATTTATCATCTTCCATTGAGTCCCAATAATCACTATCCATTTTCATCACCTTAAAGGTCATTTCTGTCTGAAGCCCCAATCCAAAATCATATATATTCTGTTAATTGATGGCCATTAATCAAAATAACAGTAGGCGAACCATTTAAGCTATCTACATAATCCATAGCTCCTTTTGTAAAATCTGAAGTAGTGATAAAAACCCCCTTTTTAGATGGAGTTCCTGCTACAGCTCCCACAAAACTCTGAACTTCATTACGTCCAACATTATTACCTAATGCATATCGTTTAGCTTGAATAGAAATATGATTAAAGCCAAGAATATCTTCTTTTATAATGCCATCAATACCTCCATCATTTGAAAATTTTGTAACAAATCCTGAGTTCTTTACTTCACCTCCATATCCCATTGCTTGAAGTAATCTCACAACTAATCGTTCGAATTCTTGGGGCTTTTTACTAAGTATTGTCGTGAGAATTTCTGATTGAATGGATTGTTTTATATTATCATACGAATTATATAAACTTTCTTGAGGAGTCGGTTCATTCTCTCCGGTTGTTTCTGATGCTTCTTCTAATGTGTCTTTAATTTTAGATTCTTTCTTCGGAGTTCGTGCGTTGACAGTTGTCTTAATATACTCACTTATCTGTTCATCAGAACATGATTCAAGCATAGCCAATCCTTTATCACTAATTTTATAGTCTCCTCTTTTAGGCTTTTCAACTAAGCCAGCAATGAATAGATAAGACAAAGCCCAGGAAATACGATCTAAAAATATTTCTCCATTACCTGATGGATACCATGCATTCATCTCTTCATCTGTCAAATGAAAATGTTCTGCTAAAGGAACTCTAAAATCTTTGGCTCTCATAACGGCCCCCGACTTTAGTGTTTTCAGCGCTTGTATCCTAATTTGATCAAATTGCGGTATCATTTTGGTATTCACTAAATTAAATTGATAACAAACAAAGTTACTGCTTTTTCCTCATATATTCTAATAATATATTTCTTTTACACACGAACTCTGTGTATCCAATCGCTTTCTATATTGATATTTAATTATTTACCGTCAACAATCATCATCAAAAGTTATCTCACAGTTATATTCCGGTGATGTTTTCCACCATCAAAACACCAATTTCCTTTGCCAGCGAACAATTAAAAATGAGTACGTATGGCAAACGAACAAATCACTTTTGATAAGCTGCCGCAGGCGGTAGGTTATCTCACAGAACAGATGGAACAAATCCGACAAATGGTGGCGGCACTGCAGCCACAAACTTCTTTAGACAAGCATCGTATTGTTGAAATTGACGAAGCCTGTAAAATCACACGAAAAGCGAAGCCTACCATTTACACGCTTGCACGTAAAGGACTGATTCCAGCCTATAAAAAAGGTAAGAAACTCTACTTCTATGAAGATGAGTTGCTGCAATGGATTGAGTCCGGGCGCAAGCAGATGCAGGCAATATCGCTCCAGGAACAGGCAGCGGAGATAGTACATGGAGCGAAACGCAAACCAAAGGGAGGCTATAACTTTTGATCTGCACGGCTATGGAAACTTCCAAATTAACAGCAGAAGGTATCATCGGAGAGGCTGTGCGCATCGGAGCCAAGATGTCCGGTGGTGAGTTCCCGATAGAAATCTTTCCTATCAGGATTCAGCGCATCATCAGCAGTTTACACGATTGTCAGGGCTATCCCGTGGATTATGTCGCCGCAGCTATCCTTGCGGCCATTGCCGTGGGGATTGGCAACTCCCATTTGGTACAGGTGAAGCGCAACTGGCTGGAAAGTCCCATTCTGTACATGGCACTGATTGGTCGCCCCGGGGCCAATAAGAGTCATCCGCTGAGCTTCGCTTTCCAACCGTTCATTGAGCACGACTATTGTCAGAATCAGGAGTATCAGAAGCTGTATGCCGAGTATGAACGCACTATGTCCATGAGCAAAAAGGAACGCATGGAAGCCGGTTTGGATGAGTTTCCGCAAGCTCCCGTGCGCAGACGCTTTCTTGTTTCGGATATCACTCCTGAAGGATTGAGCCTGATACATGCCCAGAATCCCAGAGGACTCTGCCTTTGGTCGGACGAGCTGTCGGCCTGGTTCAAGAATTTCAACCGTTACAACAACGGTTCGGAAGAACAGTTCTGGCTTTCGGTGTTCAATGCCAAGCCTACGATTTCCGACCGCAAGAGTACGCAAAGTTCCATTTTTATCAGACGTCCCTATATCTCTGTTATCGGTACCATCCAAAAGAAGATTCTGGGCGAACTGGTCAAGGGCGAGCGTTCGAGTAACGGATTTATCGACCGTATTCTTTTCGTGATGCCTGAATCTGTCTTGAAAAGCAGATGGAACGACCGGGAAACTCCTGAAGAACTGGAAATCCAGTGGCAACAGATTATCGACAAGCTGATTGCACAGGATTGTCCGCATGACGAGAATAATGAGTTGCAGCCTCAATGCCTGCCATTCGATGAAAATGCCAAGCAACGGCTTTACGGTTGGCAGCATGAAAATGCCCGCCAATGTGATATGGAAACCAACGATGCTTTGGTCGGTATTTACTGCAAACTGGAAATCTACATTATCCGGTTTTGTTTGATTATCCAGCTTGCCCGATGGACTTGCGGAGAGTGCGATAAGACTACGATTGACCTTGAAAGCGTGAACCGTGCCATCCTGCTGACTGAGTATTTTCGGACAACAGCCGTAAAAGTACAGACTGCCGTCAGCCAAGAACAGTTGAGCGAATTGCACCGCAACATCTACCTGAACCTGCCTCAGAGGTTTACAACGGCAGAAGGTATCGGCATTGCTGAAAGCTACGGGATGAAGGAGCATGCTTTCAAGATGTTTCTAAAACGCCACATCGGAACATTATTCAGAAAAGAGAATCATGGAGAATACAGTAAATAAACCTGTTACTATGCACATTTTCGCAACCGAGGGGTTTGTGAAGTTGCGAAAATGTGCATAGTAACATCCAACCAGAAAGAAAAATGAACTACAGATTTACATTAGAACCATACAAAGGTGTCAGCACCCGGCATACATGCCCGAACTGCCACCGCAAAAGTTGTTTTGCCAAATACATTGATACGGAAAAGCAAATCAGTTTTCCCAATTATGTAGGGCGATGCAACCATGAACAGAAGTGTGGCTACAACTATACGCCCAAAATGTACTTTGACGAAAACCCGATTGCCAAAGAACGATTGAGCGAAAAGTTTGTACCGGTGTCAAAGCCCCGCATCAGTCTGCCTCCTGAACCTTCATTCATTGAGCCGAAAATCATGAGGCAGTCCCTGAAGCTGTATCACACGAACAAGCTGTTTCAATTCCTGAGTTTGCATTTCGGACAGGAGGCTACCAAAGAACTGATGTTGCGCTACCATGTAGGAACCTCGAAGCATTGGCCGGGAGCTACAGTCTTCTGGCAGGTGGATATTTCCGGACGGGTACGCACCGGAAAAGTGATGCTCTACAATCCTGAAAACGGGAGACGGATTAAAGAGCCGCACAACTACATTACGTGGGTACATTCCCTTTTGAAGAAAGAGAATTTCAACCTCCGGCAATGCCTGTTTGGTGAGCATCTTTTGTCCTCTGACCAGCAACGTCCGGTAGCCCTTGTGGAGAGTGAGAAAAGTGCCTTGATATCCAGCTTCTATCTGCCGCAATACCTTTGGATTGCTTCAGGCGGAAAGAATGGAGCGTTCAATCGGGATGCCATGAGTGTATTGAGAAATCGCCGTGTCCTGCTCTTCCCCGATCTGGGGGCGACCGACTATTGGAACAGCAAAATGGAGATGATCCGGAGCCTGGGAATAGAGGTCTCTCTCTTCGATTTTATGGAAAGAAACGCAACAAAAGAAGAACGTGATGCAGGTTATGACATCGCCGATTTTCTGCTGAGAGAAGAGACAAAGGACGCAATTTTCAATCGTCTTATCACGTTGAATCCGGCCTTGAAAACGCTGATCGAGACTTTCGATTTACAGCTTGTCAATGTGGAGAAAGCACCGCTTTCAGCAACGGTCCAAAGTACCCGGAAAGGACTTTTCAAACGATGACTTTCAGATGTCTGATTCACTTCTTTTTCACTGGAGCAAGTTTATGCCGGTGTATTACATTTCCCGGCCACTTGCTCACTTCAAAAGAAGGTGAGACAGCTCCCGATGGTCACAATTATTAATCTCAAAAGCAAATATTATGGACAAGAAAAATACAGTTACAATCCGTCTTACAGACGAACAATTCGGCTGGCTCAGAGCACTCAGCCGACGCAGTAAACGCAGTCAAAGCGAAGTAGTGCGTTCACTCATCGAACACGGTACGGTGCGCGAACGAATTACGAGAGAAAATCTTGACATTATCCGAAAACTGATTGGAGAAAGCACAAACCTGAACCAGCTTGCCAAACGAGCCAACGCTTACGGTTTTTATCGTGTGGCCGATGAATGCCGGACAGTCACCCAGCAGATTTCACAACTCATAAAACAGCTCAAGGATGATAGGTAAAATTGTAAAGGGCACGTCGTTTTCCGGATGCGTAAACTATGTGCTGAAAGAAGATAAATCGCGCCTGCTGAAAGCGGTTGGTGTCTACGGCTCGCCCGAAGAAATAGCGGAGCAATTCGAGTTGCAGACTTTACTGAACGACAAGGTCAAGAACACGGTCGGTCATATATCATTGAGCTTCTCCGCAGAAGACGGAGACCGTATCCGTGACGATGATGGGCTGATGCTGAAGATCGCCCACGACTATATGAAACTGATGGGAATTGAGAACACGCAGTTCATCATCGCCCGACATACCGACCGTGACCATCCGCATTGTCACATCGTTTACAACCGGGTGGATAATGACGGCCGCACCATCAGCGACAAGAACGACCGTTACCGGAACGAAAAGGTCTGCAAGATGCTGACAGCCCGTTACCGTTTGCATTTTGCCGAAGGAAAAGAGCATGTCAATTTCATGCGGTTGCGTCGTTACGACAAGGTAAAGTACTTTATCTATCATGCCTTGAAACGAGAAGTTCCGAACGCACGAAGCTGGAGTGAACTGCGACTGGCCTTACGGAAGTACGGAATTGATACGCAATGGAAGCAAAGTCGCACGACCGGAGAGATGCAAGGTGTCAAGTTCACATGTGACCAACTGACCTTTAGCGGTTCCAAGATTGACCGCCAGTTCAGTTTCCTGAACATCGACCAGGAGCTGAGATATAACGCTCTTTCTGCTACCATGAACCAGCGTCAGGCACAGGCAGAAACCATACGCGAGGAACCTCGTCATGAATACCAGCAGGAGAATCATTCCAGCATCAGTGTGGGATTGTTCACGCCCTCTCCTACGGATTATGATACGGAGGAAGCGATACAGGCTAACCGGCTTAAAAAGAAGAAAAAGAAACCGAAACGCAAGCGAGGTTTCAGTCTATAATCAATTTTTTATTAACCATCAAAATTCAAATTATTATGAACTATTCCGATTTTATTTACGATTTCAATCTTTATTTGTGTGAGAGATTCGGTTACAGAAACTGTTGTTCCGTTATGCACAATGCCAACGGCATTTGTGTTTCTGTTCATGTAGGCGAAATGGATTTATATATCCGTTTCTGGGAATACAGTTGTGGTGTTGGCAGCATCCCCGACTGGAGCATTATCATTGTACGCAGCAACTTCAAACGAAACCAACAGGAAAATCTGAAAGACCTTGCCCGCTTCTTCAAGGAGTATGCCCCGCGCTATGGTTACAAATACCTCTGCACCGAAGATGATGACTACAAGTATTATCAGACCCTTGGCTTGAAACTTATCCATAAAGGATTTTTCAGACAATATAATTATGGGTTGCCGTTGAAGGAGCTGGAGGTGTAATGTGGATGTCTTTATTAAGGAGAGGATTTTCCTCTCCTTTTTGCGTATCTTTAAAATATTACATAATTGATATTTCGTCAGAGTCAAACCAATCATTTCTAGTAACAGTTTGTTTAATGATTTCTGGATTATCGGTATAAACTGCAATAGCTAATGAATGACGTGCTCGCGTGCATGCAACATAAAACAAGCGCATTGTACGTTCTATCGTTGTTTCTTTTCCCTCTTTTCTATTATTGATATCAGTCGTTGACAGTGGTTCCACTCCAAAAAGTTTATTATAATTAAAGAGAGGCATATTTGATTCTTTTTCGTCTATAATAACTAAAACACGATCAAATTCTAAACCCTTCACACCTTGATGAGTACCAAACATAGAATTTCCATTAATGTAATTATTAAATTTGACTATTTGAATTACAGGTAAATTCATAACTGAGCACCATGCATAAAGCACTTCATCATTTTGCTCTTCTAATGATTCTAATGATACAGACAATGCATCTATCAATAATTGGGGAACATTAAATAAATTAGTCACTACAATATTTTTTAAGAATTCTTTTATAGTGACTCTTCCTAAATCCATCTTTTGTAAACCATCTAATATTTCTTGACATTTAGACAATGTTTCATACGCTTTGTCTGATGGCAAATTCATTAATAATGGAGAATATGATTTTAACAAATTAAGAGCATTTAAATTATCACCTTTTTTTAATGAATCTATTAATGGAAATGATAGTTTGGAAAATATGTCCATATCATCAACCTTACCCTGAAGCAAAGTTTGACTATACTTATCTACATGTCGCATAATACCAAAAAAATCTTCAAAGCCCAACCTTCTTGCGGCCATCATATGCTCAAGGGTAAGTATTTTTACGTTATTGCCTTCCATTGACCATTTATCGTCACCAGTTAATTCCTTCATTGATAGGACTACATTAGCTTCCTTTTCAAATTTATTCATCTCATCGTTGTTCCTGATCAAATAAAGATGAACAAATCCTTCTTCAGCATTTTCTCTAGGATTCTGCGTAGCATTTTGCTCAATAGATTCACTGATCTTATTTGATAACTTAATTATCCTTTTATCACATCTGTAATTCATAGGCTTAACAGGTGTTTCCCACTCTTTGGGAATGATTGTTGTTATTCTTTCTTCTCCATCAGTATATATACGTTGTTTTTGGTCTCCAATAAATCCCAACGTGAAATTCTCACCTCCAAAATTTCTTTCTAATTCAAAAAAGGCTTGTACTAGTTCTTTTTTAGTATCTTGACTTTCATCTATCAGGAGAAATGGATATTGCTGGGCTATAATTTTTTGAAGCAATTTATTCTCTACAATCATTTTAGCTCCTATTTTAATCACTTCTGCATGACTAAGAGCATTATATTCAAAATTATTTCCATTGGGATTATATATAAATTTATGTACTGTTTCAATTTTAGCAATGCTTTTGATAACCTTATCAAATTTGCCCACATTATTTAAATAGGTCTTACCATCTTTTTTCCTAGCCTTATTTATTTTCTCTTCTAATTCAGCCTTTTCTTCTTCTTTAAATCTTAAATAATACTTTTTAATATCGGATTGATACGATTGAATTACATTCCAAACAAAGCTATGAATTGTAGAGACATGAAAAAGTGGACTGTAATTTAAGCGTGAAATTATTTCATCTGTGGCAGCATTTGTGTATGTAATAACGGCCACATGTCTATTTTCTATTTTGAACTTTTGCCCCCACTTATCTCGTATCTTATTTAAAAGTACAACAAGCGAATGAGTCTTTCCAGAGCCTGCACCTGCAAAAAGAAAGAAACTTTTACGACTTCCTTTTGTGATACACTCTTCCAATATATTATCAACAGATTTATTCATCCTATTTACGAATTTTATTGTTTAAGCATTTCTGTAACCATATTAATCCCTCTTTAATATAAGAAGGCGCCTGTATCTTATCGAATTGTTCCGTACAGAGTATATCCGTAGCAAAAGAAGCCTTTACATTTTTTCGTTTTTCCAAACAAGAAAACATCTTTTCATGAAAATCTTCTAAAGAAATAGCTTTTTTGAGATAATTATAAAAGGTCGTTATTACTCCCATTTTTGCCATTTTTTCATCACTCTGGAATAGCTTTATATTAGTAAAAACCAATGAATCTTCAAAAGTATACGGGTGTACTTCATATAATTCATCTTCCTTCTTTTGATCTGTCCAATTTACTGATATTGGTGTCTGGTATGATATGCAAATATTGCCTCTCTGCTTATTTGGGAAAGGTAATTCTAACAACATATCAATGGATTCTATTTTAAGCCAGTGTTTTATTGTATCATTATTAGTTATTTGCTTTTTATTTTTTTGAGGTATTGCAGATTTCCATTTTAATTCTCCTTTTTCCAACCGTCCCTCCTGTGCATCTATATCTGTAATAATTAATGTTGGTATACCTAATTTCTGAGTTAAAGAATCAAATCTATGAGCATGACTTCCATTTATTTCTATGACAGAGATATAGAAATTATCCATATTCTCATCACGAATAAATTTAGGCATAAGAATTCTTTCTGCAGCCCCTTCTACAAGAATTATTGCATCTGCAAAGAAAATGTCACAATGAGTTAATCTTATATATCTGGTAACAAACCTTTTAGTATCATTATCATCTCCAAATGTACGAGAAAGATTAACAACCTCTGATACTGGAATTTTTATGTTATCATCAATAATTCTTTTGAAATATCTAAGATGACACATATCAACTTCGTTTACAATATGATTTGAATGGGTTGAAACAACTAATTGAGTCGTCAAATCTTTATTGTTTCTAAGTATTTCATTAGTACTATCATTCGTCAGGGCATCCATAGCCTTACGAATAAAAACTTGCTGTGCCTGTGCGTGCAAATGAGCTTCAGGTTCTTCAATAAAAACAAGATGAATAGGTTCAATATGATTTATACCAGCTTTATCTATTCTATCTAAATTAGTCCATTGCTCACGGAACTGAACCATTTTTAAATAGATAGAGATAAGATTACGCAACCCTAAACCGTTATATTTTTCTGGCAGGGATAATTCTGCATCACCTTGAACTGTAAATTGAACAGAAGATTCATGTGTTATTGAATCAACAATATTAACATGACTTTTTACATGAATTTCCGGATTCTGAAAGCCTGGATAATTTATATTATTAAGTTCTGCAATAGGAGCCTTGAAACTTCTATCTAACTTTTCATCATAGGTTTCTGTAGCCCTTTTCATCTCTCCAAGCAATTTTAAATCATCTAAATCAATTTGTGTTTCATCTTCAAAATTAGATTTATAATATGATTGCAACTGTCTTGATAAAGTATCAATATCATTATCATTTCTACCTTCTGGATCTGAAAATTCACGGAATGCTTCAATACTATCAATCTTTATTAGGCTAACTAAAGGATTATTTTCTAGAGAAATTGATGGAGTCGCTTGAACATTACAGTCTGGATTTTCATAATCAATATTTTGCGAATCTAAAACATAGTATTTTATTTCAAAATACTTATTTAAATTGCCTCTACGATTTAAAAAATCCCACATGTTTTGAGGAAATAAATCTACGTTATTTGCGTCTTTGTATTGAGGACTTTCCTTTATTTCCTTAACTTTCAAAGAGGCTGTTCGAAAATCAGCATATAGTTTTTTTATATCTTTGGGTTCGAACCGTAATCTTACACCAACTAAATCTTTCTTCCACTCTAATGAAGGAATTAATTTATAAACCATGTATGCCTCTCTTTCGTCTACATTAATCCATAAATCCAAAGAAGGGACATGATTATCCCATTGTTCTGGTGAAAGAAGGGATGCAAGGAGTTCTTCTCTATTTTCCATTTCATCATTAACGGCAAGCCAACTATTGGCAAGTTCGTTGATATCTCTCCAATTCGTCAATGTAAATTCACGAGTCGTAAAACGATTTTGATCCTTTAAAAACCAAATTATAGCACTCATAGCAGATGTCTTACCACTATTATTAGCTCCAACGAAGATTGTTTGATCTTTATTAAAATCAATACGACAATTTTTTAGTTTTCTAAAGTTTCGTATATGGATATGATCTATTCTCATTATAGCTTAAATTTTAATTTTTAATCAAAACTTACTTAAGTTTCTGTCTTATATGCAAATGTAATGATATTCAACTATACTAAAGAATAAATTTCCTATATAATTTGGCATAATATTGAACTAATTCGCAATTTATATTGCAAATAGTCCTATTGAAATGATGAAAAATAGATAGGCTTTCTTATCTTTGCATGGAACGAAAGAAAATCCTTATGGAAAAAGAAAAAGACATAAACCGCATCAAGGTTGTTCTTGTGGAGAAGAAGCGGACCAACAAATGGTTGGCCGAACAATTGGGCAAGGACCCTGCCACGGTATCAAAGTGGTGTACAAACACATCACAACCCGGACTAGAAACACTGTTGGAGATAGCACGTGTTCTGGATGTAGATATTAAAGAACTGCTGAACTCTACACGCGACGATGTTCAGTTAGTCAGAATTCAAAAACAGTAAAGCCAAGTAATGTTATGAACAGTAATGATAGAGCCAATCTTATAAAACGTATCAACACTTTAGAAGGACTGACCGATAAGGAACGTAGTGCCCTGTTAGGTTTGCTACGAGAGAATAAAACTTATGGTCTGGTATGGGAAGATAAGCCAGAGGACGTAGAAGAACGTCTTCGCGATGAACTGCCCATCTTGACAGAGGTGCCGGAACGTGCCATAATTAGTAATGATAAAAATGCCCCTAACCATATTCTGATTGAAGGAGATAACTTGGAAGCTCTTGCTACCTTGGCTTATACACATGAAGGGAAAATCGATGTAATCTATATCGATCCTCCATATAATACAGGAAATAAAGATTTTATCTATAACGACAGTTATGTGGATAAAGAAGATTCTTATCGCCATTCTAAGTGGTTGTCGTTTATGAGCCGACGGCTAAAAATAGCAAAGAAGTTGTTGTCTGAACATGGGGTAATTTTTATTTCTATTGATGATAATGAACAGGCACAATTAAAATTACTATGTGATGAGATCTTTAATAACAATTTTGTTGGTATGATTTCTAGAGCAACTGGAACAACAACAGGTCAAGATACAGGAAGTTTAGGTAAAGCTTGTGATTACATATTAGTGTATTCATCAAAAAACAACTATGTTATTAGTGGCATTCCGCTTACAGAAAAAGATCTTGAAAGATATTCATTATCAGATGAAAGAGGCTTCTTTTCGATCTTACAATTAAGAAGAACAGGTGGAGAAGATAGAAGAGAAGATAGGCCTACAATGTTTTTCCCTATTATTGCTCCAGATGGAAGTGAGGTTTTTCCTTATGGGCCTACAGGTTACGAAAGTAGATGGAGAGTAGGACCTAAGAAAGTAGAACAAATGAAGAAAGATAATCTCCTATATTTTAAAAAAGATAAAAATAACGAATGGAAGGTATATTACAAATTTTATTCAGAAAATAAAGTTAAAAGACCATCAAATTTCTGGCAAGATATTGAAGGGAACAAAAAAGCTCAAATAGAACTCAAAAACATCTTAGAGTCAAAAAAATTTGACACACCTAAGCCAACAGATTTAATACGTAAAATACTAGGGCTTGCAAATAGTAGTCACTCAATTATACTTGATTTCTTCGCAGGTAGCGGAACAACTCTCCACGCCACTATGCAACTGAATGTAGAAGATGGAGGCCATCGCCAATGTATTCTTGTTACTAATAATGAAAACAATATCTGTGAAGAAGTTACTTACGAACGAAACAAACGAGTGATCCAAGGTTATACAAACTCAAAAGGCGAAGAGGTAACTGGTTTAACAAAGAATAATCTCCGTTACTATCGTACCGGATTTGTTGGTCGCAACCGCTCTATGCAAAATATGCGAAAACTGGTAAATCTTGCTACAGATATGCTTTGTATCAAAGAAGACCTTTATACGGAACAAAATACCTTTGGAGGTCAGAAAACCTATAAAGGTATCTTCCGCTATTTCGATAATGGGAAAAAACAGATGCTTGTAATTTATCGTGAAGAAGCCATCGATGAGTTGGTTGATATAATCTATGATTTGGATATAACCCAACCAATAAAGGTTTATGTGTTCTCACCCAGTGAAGACCCTTGGGAAGGTTCGTTTGACGACGTCAGCGATAAAGTAGAACTCTGCGCTCTGCCACAAGCTATCTACAATACTTACCGCAGAATTTTGCCCAAGAAAAAGGATGCCGTCGTTATGCCGGAAGATGATGCTCTGGCAACCACTCAAAAAGATAAAGACCTGTTTGATGGAATGTTGAACTTTACAGATGAGGAGGAAGCATGAAAGAGCAGTCAGATAAGAATAAAAAGAAAAAAGAGCAAGTAACTGTACGCAGCAGTGCAGCAGAATACTTGAACTATGTGGCATGCGTGGGAAATGATGAACAGCAAATAGAAATACGCTACGAAGATGAAAACATTTGGCTCACCCAGAAACTGATGGCAGCACTATATGGTGTAGAAGTACATACCATCAATTATCATATCAAAAAGATATTCGCAGATAGTGAATTGCAAGCAGATTCAGTTATTCGAAAATTTCGAATAACTGCTCCGGATGGGAAACAGTATAACACAAATCATTATTCATTGGAAATGATTATTGCTGTTGGTTTCAAGGTTAATTCAGAAAAGGCCGTACAATTCAGAAAATGGGTAAATGGAATAGCCAAAGAGTACACCATTAAAGGGTGGGTTATGGACTCGGAAAGATTGAAGCGCGGAACTTTTCTTACTGATAAATATTTTGATGAACAACTGGAACGTATCCGTGAGATACGCGCCAGTGAACGTTTGTTCTATCAAAAAATAACGGATTTATATGCAACAGCCGTAGACTACGACAAGACAGCATTGGCTACTCGACGTTTTTATGCTACAGTACAGAATAAGATGCACTATGCTGTTCATGGACATACTGCAGCGGAACTCATTGTAGAACGTGCAGATGCCACAAAAGAACACATGGGATTGACTACATGGGCTGATGCTCCTGATGGGAAAATACGGAAAAGCGATGTAGTGATAGCTAAAAATTATTTGTCAGATACAGAAATGGGACAACTTCAACGCATGGTTACTGCCTATCTGGATTTTGCAGAATCAATGACTTTGCGTCACATTCCTCTGACTATGGCCGACTGGGAACAGCGTTTGAACAGTTTTATCAATCTCTTTGAATACGGTCTTCTTAATGATGCCGGACGTGTGACTGCTGAAATTGCACGTTTGCATGCAGAAACGGAATTTGAAAAGTACAGAATCATACAAGATCAGTTATTTTTATCTGATTATGACCGTTTCCTACTGGAAATGAAAGAGATAGAAAAGAAAAACTTAGAGAATAAAAAAGGAAGAAAACAATGAAAAATATACCATACCAACAGAACGCTGTCAATGAACTGACCGATAAAACAATCCGTCTGTTAAACCTCGGTGGCAAACGACACAAAATTGTGTGTGAAGCGCCAACAGGTGCGGGAAAAACGGTCATGACCTGTCAGGCTTTGGCAAATATTACCGACGAATTGAAAGAACGTGGTGACAGCCGTTATCAGGAAGTTGCCTATATTTGGTTTGCACCTCGTAAACTTCACCTGCAAAGTTATGTCAGCTTAAAGAATGCCTTTGGCGAAACACGGAAACTTCGGCCTGTAATGTTTGACGAGATTGACCAGAGTGAAGGCATACAATCTGGAGAAATATTGTTTGTCAACTGGGAAAGTGTGAACAAAGAAAGTAATGTCATGGTACGCGAAAACGAAAGCTTTGCTTCTTTGTATGAAATTGCACGACGGACACAAGAAGAATACGATTTGCCCATTGTTGCCATCATAGACGAGGAACACATGTTTTGGTCAAAAACTGCCGATAAATCGGCAGCAGTGCTGGAACGTATCAATCCGGCTGTGGAACTGCGTATTTCGGCCACTCCCAAGACACTTCATCCTGATGAAAAAGTAAAAGTTTACCGACAGGATGTTATTGCGGCTGAAATGATTAAGAAAGAAGTCGTGCTGAATCCGGATATAGAACTGGATTTCAGTGAAGAACGCACACTGAACGAAAATCTGATTAAGGCGGCATTGGCAAAACGTAATCAGTTGGCTGAGCTTTATCAGGAATTGGGCGTCAAAATCAATCCCCTATTACTTATCCAGCTGCCCAACGATGTGAAGGAAACCATGACTTCGGAAGATCAAGCTATCGCAGAACAGGTGAAAACCTATTTGGAAGCTATATGCGGGATAACCGCCGAAAATGGATTATTGGCCGTATGGCTCGCCAACGAAAAAGAGAATCTCGCCGGACTGGAACGTCCCGATAATATGACGCAAGTATTGCTATTCAAAGAAGCAATTGCTTTGGGTTGGGACTGCCCTCGTGCAGCTGTTCTTTTGATCTTCAGAAAATTGCAAAGCGACCAGTTTACAATACAAACCGTAGGACGTATTCTGAGAATGCCGGAACAGAAACATTATCCGAAAGAACAGCTTAATATCGGTTATGTTTATACCGATATTGCAAAAGATAAAATTCAGATTGTCACAGCCGACTCTGACTATATCCTGAAAAATACAATTACGGCATGCAGACGTGAAAATCTTGAGAATGTGTCTCTACCGGCTTACTATTCAGAACGTCCTAATGTGGAACGAAATTATTTGGGGCCAGACTTCAAGAAAACATTGTATGAAGTAGCAGATGAATTCTGGAAACTGGAAAGAGGTGCCGGCTTGTTTTCTATCGCAGAATTGGCCACCTTAAGAAATGATAATGCTGAATTTACTCCGTTGCCGGAAAGTGATGACGATTTAGTAAATGAAAACAGAAGACGGGTAAAGAATTCAATTCGTTTGGATGTCAAGACAATCAATGTGGAGATTCCGAAAGATGTACACTTCCAGAATGAAGAACAGATATTGAAAGTAGATCAAGTGCGCTTTGCCCGTAAAGCATCTGAAATAGACCGCGTATTTATGGCATATATAAGCGGTAAAGGACATCAATTTGAGAGTAAAGGTAGAGCTGATAAAATAGCCAACTACCTGCTTGAAATGCTTGCTGACTATTTTGGAGTCTTCGATACTGATGCAAAAAAGGTAGTCCTTTATTATGATAACAAACCAAAGTTTGACCGTTTGCTGGACATGGCCTTAGAAACATACGCCCGTAAAAGAGAACATGCGAAAAGAAGATCTGCCGCTGCCAGAGAATTAAAACAATACAACTGGGAAGTTCCGGAAGAAAGAGTCTATGACAGTGAAACCAACCATATTGAGACTGCAAAAAATCATGCTTTGTTGCCATTCGTACAACTTAACGAAGCTTCTAATCCAGAGAAGGAATTTGTGAAATATTTGGAAGAACATTCACAATGGATTGACTGGTGGTATAAGAATGGGGACAAAGGAAAACAACATTATGCCATTGCATACGGAAAATCTTTATTTTACGTTGATTTTGTTATCCGTATGAAGAATGGACATGTATATCTTTTCGATACGAAAAGTGCCGGAAGTGATGTAACTGCTCCGGAGAAACATAATGCCTTGTTGCAATATAGCCAGGAATATTCAACTAAAGATACACCTCTTTATGGAGGAGTTATCATTCAAGATGGAAGTAACTGGCTATATTCCAAACTACCTATTGAGAATACTACTGATTTGTTAAACTGGGATGCTTTTTATCCTGAAAACGCATAAAGATTATGGCTAAAGGTATAGATCCGAAATTTGTTCACTACGGCATCCGCAAAGATGATTTAGCTATGATAGAAGCAATCTGTGAAGCGGAAGGTGTAGATTTTGACTGGTTAAGTGAAGATATTCTGAAGGCCTATCATGCCAAGAAGGTTGACGTGATAGAAATGAGTGATAATGAAACGGAAGACATCATCCGTAATGCAATCCAAAAAATACGTCAATAAATACGATTATGCTGATACAGAGAATTAAAATAAGCAATTATAAGACTTACTTGTCACTTGATCTGGATTTGACAGTCGATGACGATCGCCCTATTATTCTGATTGGCGGTGCAAATGGTGGCGGTAAGACTACTTTATTCGAGGCCATAAGCGGAGCTCTTTATGGTTTGAAAATTGAAAACAAAGAGCATTTCATGGAATTGCTCAATCAGGGAGCCTTAAATACAGCCAAACCTGAGATTTCCTTACAAATAACATTTGTAGGGAAAGTACTCGGCCAGCAACAGAAGTACATATTAAAGCGTGTTTATCAGTTAAATCCGCAAGGCAAGCCATTGGAAAGCGTATCGCTGAACATGAACGGGAACATGTATGTTTACGGTACAATGACTGCTCCCAAAGACCGGGTAAAAGCAGAACAGGAAATCAATAAAATCATCAAAGCTAATCTGCCTCAGGAACTGAGCCAGTATTTCCTGTTTGATGCAATGCAATCGAGTGAATTGCTGAAGAAAAATGTATTTGCCCAAACCATTCGTGATAATTTTGAGAATGTGTTGGGCTTCAAAAAATACCTTCAGTTAAAGCGTGCTGCTGAAAAACTACAGCAAGAATGGGCACAGCAACGTCTTGAAGCAGAAAAAGAAGCACAGGAATATAATGAATTATGCGCACAAAAAGACAAACTGACCGCAGACTTAAATACGTGTATAGCGGAACAAGATACAAAATATAAGTATCTTGCGTCGGTAGAAGTGGAATATAAACGGGCAAAAGACGGTGCCCAAGAAGCATCTGCCCTTAATAAGAAGATACAGGAACTTGCCAGTAAAATTGACGATATTGTAAAACGTGCAGCAACGTATGCTGAGGACTTGAAAGCATTTGTTGATAACATAGAAATTGATTTATTCTTACCTAAATTAGCTTCGAACCTGGCACAAGAAATCAATAATATCCTCCACATAAAGGAACAACTTCAGAAAGAGAATACTGGTGCTTATCCGTTGGAGACATTGAAAGACGTGACAAATAAAATTATAACTTACTTAAAAGATTTGTCACTATGCAGTGAATCTGTGGATGAAGAACAGGTTGTATCTCATATTGTAGCTATCCAAAATAGTACTAATAAAGAAGATCCTTTTGGTTATCTTGACGAAGCGGAAGTAACCGCTTTATCCAACTTGGTAAAAAGAACTGGCTCCAATCAGTTCATTGCACTTGACCGCCAACGCCAGGAACTGGAAATTCAACTTTCCACGTTGGATAACTTACGTTCGCAAAAACAGACCTTGGAACAAACACAGGCCGGTGGTAATGAATATCTAATTCAAAATTATGAAGCCGCTCAAAAACAGATAGAGAAACTGAAAGGTCAGGAAGCGGCTCTGAAAGCAGACATTCAACGTCTTGAGAAACGGATTCATCAGTTTGATGTACAAATCCAGCAAGAACCTGATATTAAATTCGACACTTTGGTCAAGCTTAAACCTCTGTTTGAAAAGATTGCAGACAGTTTGCTGAAGAAGAAAAAAGCCCAGATTGAAAGTGAAATGCAACAGCAACTCAACAAGTTACTGGTTTCATATAAAGGTCATGTAGCCAAAGTTGAGTTGTCCGACAGCATTGAACAATTCAATATAAAACTCTATCATACTGCCGGAAATGAGATTTCATTGAATCAGCTTAATGCTGCATCCAAACAAATCTTCATCCAGGTTTTATTGAAAGTATTGCGAAACCTGGGAGATTATAATCCACCTGTAATGATTGATACAGTAATGGGTGTTCTTGATAATGAAAGTCGTGATGCCTTGATGGAAGAATATTTTCCACAATTGGCAGAACAAACGATTTTGCTTTGTACGACCTCTGAAATCAGAACAGACAGCGACTACATCAAACTGGAACCGTTTATTTCCAAAACCTATACACTTCATCGCAATGTAGAAGCACAGAATACTACGGTTGAAGACGGTTATTTTGGTTTAACTCTTAATCAGTAAAAGAAATGAGCATCATAAATTTTTCAAATACGCGCCAGATGGAAGGATTGTTTGACGCAATCAATCCAATCAAGGAACTGATTGAATCAAAAATCAATCTTTCCAGAACAGCTGATCGGGAGAAACGTATAAACTTGAATCAGAATAAGGTAATGCGTATCTGCTTCATCGTGGGACTAAGTTTGCCTACAAAACGTTCCATAGATGATTATAAGGATATACAGCTATCAGTGTCATCAGCCAGAATCATACCAAGTTTTTTCACGATGCATGATTTAAGTACCTTATATTCAGCATTGTTAAAGCTAAGATATGCAGACTTGAATATTGATTGGACTCAAAACGCTACTCTTTCTCGAATTATCGCAGCAGAAATGCTTCGTGGACGTGACTATCTGATGTCTGACAACAATCTGGATTCCTTCTTATACGCTATGAACAACAAAGTAGCCATAACAAAAGATATTCCAGTGCTGAATCTTCTGATTGGCAACTATGGTGATGAAGAAATGGAAGCGACTTTGGACATAAACAGTCGTTCCATTACCAACTCACAGATTATCATTGCGGGAGCTACAGGATCTGGAAAGACTAATTTGCTGGCTGTTTTGATTCAGCAATTCAGAATGTTATCCACAGAATCACAATATCCCGTGAACTTCCTTTTGTTTGATTACAAAGGAGAGTTCAGCGATATACAGAATAACCATTGGTTATCACTTTTCGATGTGGACCGTTCTTGTATTCTGGATCCATTGACACAGCCATTGCCTTTTACTCCATTTAAGGATTTCACTGGGCGTTCTATCAATGAAATCAATCTGTACTCTACAGAAATGTCTTCTGCTTTATGTTCCATAGACCGAGTAAGTGCGAGTGCCAACATGAACAATCGTCTTAGTGAAGCTATTGTAGAAGCCTATAAATCGACAAATGGCGCCCCTATTTCATTTGAATTAATGCTGAAATGCTATCAATCACGAATGAAAGATGCAAATAATGATGATAGTATTTCTTCTGTTCTGAAGCAATTGGTTAATGCGCATATCTTTGAATCAGAAGATAAAGTTTCTTTGATTGATGACAGCTACATCATCAAGATGGATGGATATCCAAAAGATGGCCCTATAGCCAAAGCTATTGTGTATTTCCTGATGTCTAAACTTAATAACATTTATGAGTTATTGGATAAACAAGCAGTGAATGATGAAGTAGTACAAATACGTCATTTCTCTATTATTGATGAAGCTCACTATATGCTTGACTTTGACAATCGCCCTCTGCGTAATCTAATTGCTGTAGGCCGAAATAAAGGTCTGAGTATTATCCTTGCCACTCAGAACATGAGTAGCTTCAAATCAAAAGGTTTTGATTTTTATGCCAATGCACAATACCCACTTATTATGAAGCAGCAGACTATTGATGATAAGGTCATCAAAGACTTGTTTGGCGTGAGTGGTCAAGAACTTCAAGAAATCAGAACTGCTATAGCCGGACTTCAAAAGGGTGAGCTGATTATAAAAGACCAGATGGCTTTTGCCCTTGGCATGGGGAATAAGTATAAGAAAATTAATGTGACACACTTGATATAAACAATTTAATTTAAGAGTATAAAATGTGGTCAGATAATGAAACAACGCAAGATTTGCTTGGCTATCAGGTCCATGCAGATTTACTCAAAAAAATAATTTTGAATGATGATATGTTACCCATTTCCATAGGGGTATTTGGAAATTGGGGATCTGGAAAAAGTAGTTTGATGCTATTGCTTCAAAAGTCCTTGCATGAATGGGAAAAATCTCAACATGAAAAGGGTTGTAAGATTATACTTCAAGTGTATTTTAATAGTTGGCAGTTTGAAAGCTATGACTCAACAAAACTGACAATGATAGAAAGTATATTAGAAGCACTTGACAAAGATATTAATAAGCGAAAAAATGTATTTGAACGGGTAGATGATTTGCTCGAGCGAATCAACTTTTTGAAAGCAGGCGTATTTATCTTGAAGAAAGCCTATGAAAATCTCACTCCTGATTGGCTGAAGAAATGGTTGCCAACAAAGGAAGACCTTGATAAGATAACAAACAAGGATAAATACAACAATCTACTTAAAGATGTAGCAAAAGGTAATACATCAAAATTTATCGCAACATTCAGAGAACTCTTTGATGAATTGGTTGACGATATGGGATATAAGGCTGTTGTTGTCTATATTGATGATTTGGATAGATGTGAACCCAAAAGAATTATTGGTTGCCTGGAGGCCGTCAAGTTGTTTGTAAATGTAAGGAAAACCGCATTTATCATTGGTGCAGATGAACGTATTATTGAATATGCTATTAGTCAGCATTATCCTATTCAAATGAAGAAAGAAGATATATCCAGTCCATTTTCAGACTATTTGGAAAAACTCATTCAGCTACCATACAAACTGCCACGTTTGTCTGACAACGAGCAAGAGACTTATATCACACTTCTTCTATGCAAAAATCATTTAAATGATATCTACTTTAATGAAATACATCAGAAATATTTGGAGTTCAGAAAAACAGACAAGCATTCCAAATATAATATAGATGACATCAAAGCAAATATTTCCAAAGATAAAAAAATTGATTTTCATGCAGTAGAATATCGTTTACCAACTGTACCTCTTATTAAGCGTTTTTTAAATGGTAATCCACGACAACTAAAACGTTTTCTAAATACCTTATATGTACGTCAAGAGTTAGCTGAGGTAGCAGGTTTTACAGATATACGCCCTGAAGTATTAACCAAACTAATGGTATTGGAGTACAACACACTGTACAATTCTCGTTTTGAAGAACTTTATAAACTTCAAAATGCAAATGGAGGTGTTTTGCCATTGGATGATGTTGAGCAAGAAGCAAAAACTGAAAATGGTATTCAAAATCCACAATGGAAAGACAACTGGTCGTCAGATTATTTGAGGCAATGGTTAAGCTCAGATCCGTCATTAAAAGATATAAATTTACAAAACTACTTCTGGATAGCACGAGATGCTTTGAAAAATGAAAAACCAATAGCTTCGTTGGTTACAAACAAAGTCATGCTGTTATTCCGAAGATTATGTACCTTGCAAACAAACAGTATGATGAAGCGAGATTTGCCTGGAATTATTAATGCTTGCGATGATTCAGAAAAAGACATGATTATTCACTTGATTAATGATAACCTAAGAAAAGATCCAAAGTCAGAAAATTGTTGGAGAATACTTAATTGCGATGAGAATAATTTATTATTTGGTGACAAAATAGACAGATTAAAATTATTATTCAGTAATATAAAGACCGAAGATATAGATACAAAAGCGGATATATTTTTTGTTAGAATGCTTTCATTAAGCAATGAGATACATAACTATATAAATAGTTTGCCAAAAGCGAACCCTTTAACAAAAGCTATCGAACGAAAAATTCAAAAATAATAAATATGGGTACATCACAATCACATAATTTGAAATCTTCGCCTAATTGGTCTGCAGCAAAACGAGCCATGACGAGTCTAGCAAATGGAACAGACAATAAGCCTGCCTCAAATGCAAAGTTTTTTGGTAATTTAGGAATAGCGCTCGGCAATGGTTTGTATAGGGGTGGCAGAATTGGAGGGCATGGAGGTAAGAGAGGCGGCAGTTCGTTTGGACGTGCTGGTGGACATGCAGTCAGAGGGTTGGCTACTGTTTTAAACAATATTAAACAATATGGACTTGTATCAAGTTTAGGCATTGATAGACTGCCTGATACACAAAAGCCGAAAACGCCACATGATTTCAAGGAATTGCTTTTGCACGAGATCATTGGAGACAATGATTCTACAATGGATGATGCAGCAGCAACTTATGCAATGGATAAAGTGCTGAATGATATTTTGTCAGATTGTAAAGACGGACAAGAAATTGAAGATAAACTTCAGAATGCAACAGATGACGATCTTCATGAATGGATTATAACATTTGAAATTGAATACATACTGGAATATTCTGCAGAATTATTTCAAAGCCACATATTTGACAAAGGGAGTAATCCCGAAGAAATAAAGAAGGACATGAGAGGTTGGCTTCATAACGAACTAGATGAGAAGTTAAGCAAAGAACTAACTCAAATCGACTTCAATAGCCGAGAAGGAAAAGAATACCTGGATTCTTTAACATCAGAAATATTGGATATATGGAAACAAGAATAAACATTAATTATACTCCGTCAAAAACAAGCGAAGTTTTTGGCCTTTTTACTCTTTCATTTCAAGGAAGTGACGGAAAAATTCATTCTGTCAACACAAAGTTTAATCCCAAACAGTTATGGGAGTTTTCACGAGATACATCATCTGTTGCTTTTGATTTATTAGTTTTATCCATGATTGTATATAATGTGGACAGAGCTGTACTTCGTTTGTCTAATTCAGATGATGGATGGAAACGAAACTTGATATTATTGAATGTTCCTGTAATAAATCTTGAGGATATGAATAAAGGTCGTGAAGCTTTTAATAAAGCAATCAATTTTCTTACGGGCGACAATTGGGATATTCACTTTATACAGGCAGATTCATACTCGTATAATCCAACTAAAAAAGTAAAGGAATATGATCCTCAGTTTTTTGAAAAGGTTGCATTGTTTTCAGGAGGTTTAGACTCATTGATTGGATTTATAGATGAGGCCAGCACTCTCTCTGTTGATAAAAAGATACTACTTGTTTCACATATGGAACTGGGCAAAGAGCATAGTGATCAAAAAAGCATTTTAGAATATTGCAGGGAAAACAATATCTTTTCGAATAAATACGAACAAGTGTTGCTGAACGCAGGGCTTAAACCTCATTCTTGGAATATTAAAACTCCAACAGAGAGTACATTCCGCTCACGTTCCTTATTATTTTTTGCAGCAGGAATATATATTGCAAACAAAATATCCCCACAATGTCAATTGATAGTTCCAGAGAATGGAACTATATCAATAAATATACCTCTTGATAGTGGAAGAAGGAGTTCATGCAGTACTCGAACTACGCATCCTACTTTTATCAAACGCATACAGGAGGCTTTATATGCTATAGGTATATCAAACTCAATATACAACCCATATCGATTAAAATCAAAAGCAGACATGGTTCTTGAGTGCTGTCAAGATACTTCGAAAAAGGCAATTTTAGAATCATTAGTTGACTTATCATGCTCTTGTGCAAAACGTGGTCACAATGTTTTTTGGGACAAAAGCGGAATAGAAATACGCAATGCCAAAATCAAACATTGTGGTATGTGTTTGCCATGCTTATATAGAAGAGTCGCACTAGATACAATAGGTCTAGATAATGAGGCATTGCTTGGCACTGATGTACTTCATGGCATTAAATTTAATCTTGACAATAAACATCAAAAAAGGAATAGGGATTTTAACGCTCTTCTGTATTTCCTAAAAAACAGAATGAATGAACGTACAATTCGCCAAGAACTATTCTTTAATGGAATTATAGAAAAGCAGGAGTTAGATGAATATACATCATTAGCCTTACACTCATACAGACAAGTTATCAATTGGCTTAAGAAAAAAGCTACAAATGAAATACAAATAAGAGCAGGAATATGATTATAGACACCCATTGTCATTTTGACATGATGCCAAATCCTGAACAGTATCTCAAACAACAAGAGGTAAAAAAGAATATCTCGATAGGAATGACAAATCTGCCAAGTCATTTTTTATTGGGCTATGAGCATGTAAGACAATATAAGTTCTCACGTTTGGCTTTAGGATTTCATCCATTATATGCAAGCGAAAATAAAAATGAATTACGACTATTTAGCCAGTGTTTAGATAAAACTAGCTATATTGGTGAAATCGGTCTAGATTTTAGTAACGAAGGACTAAAAACAAAAGATGATCAAGTTTTCGTTTTAGAGAAAGTATTGCAGCTATTAAGTAAAAAAAATAAAATAGTAAGTGTCCATTCCAGACGAGCTGAAAAAGTCTTGTTCGAAATGCTGATTACCTATGGCATTAAGAATGTAATATTCCATTGGTATTCAGGTCCTCTCTCTCTAATTCCTAAGATAGTAGAACATGGATATTATTTTTCTGTCAACGAAAAAATGACAAAAACTAATAGTGGAATAGAAATAATTAAGCGCATACCACGTAATCTTATTCTAACAGAAACAGATGCCCCTTTTAATAAAGTTTGCTCAATCAGTAATACTCTAACAAATATAGGTTTGGGAGAAAGTGTCATTTATGATAATTTTAGCCGCCTTATATATACTATTAAAAGATAGTTAGGCACTAAAAATATATTGTGTAAATGGAAATACGGGATTCAATTTAGAGTCTCGTATTTCCAAGTACATAAAATTTTAGGTGGGGTGTGTACAGCGTTAATTATTTTTACATTTCGTGTCTTATCTTCCTAAAATCCTCTTCATCTTTCTCCATGTCAAGCAACTTCTTTTCGTTATTAATACATTTTTGTGCCCATTCCCGTACCTCTTGTTTTTGATGATCCAACAACTGTTCAAAACATTTGATATTCCTCTCGTAATATGGGGATATATCACCACTCCATGAGAAAGAGCCTAAATTAGATGAAATATTATCCCTTACATCTTTTCGTTCCCCGAAATTATCCAGAAGCCAGATAATCCATTTATTGAAATACTCTTTTTCATTTCCATCGTCTTCTTTTTCAAAGCAAGGTACCATTAAGGCAATCCTTGCAGGTGCAGACTCTGGATTCTCTATGCAAAGCTGTTTGATTAACTCTTCGTTGATATCAAATAGCGGACCTTTGTCAAAGCTAAACCCAGACCCCAGCTCATCCTTCACTTGGAAATAGAACAAGAAAGTATCTGTTCCCAAAAAAGCATTAACAAATTCCGGCCATACATCATCGAAATAATCCTTTAACAATTCTGTGAACACTCCTTCAGTATTTAAATGCACCATCTGAGTGTTGTACAAGTCGATAAACTTCCTGTTTACTTGCTTTGCAAATTCAGCATCATGCCATAATTGTAAGGTCTCTACAAGAAGACGGCTATAGTCATATAGTAAATGTCCCATATTGCTATTTATTTGAAACTTTAACATCGCTTCTTTTACAATGTTAACAGTTTCGTCTAGGTCGTCTTTTCGCATCATGAATCGTTCTGATATTACGTATGCAATCAAATCATTTGGACGATCAGGAAAACAATCTCTCAGAGCCTTTAGTATTAACAAGTAATGTTCGGAACTATTCGACCTGAAATACTGGAGATAAGTAGCTAGATAGTCTATCGTCAGAACTCCGCTCTCTTGTTCTGAAAAAAGCTGATAAAAATGACTTATCTTATCGTCTTCGGTGCTGGCCATTAATGATACATATAGGTATTCATGTCCGTCATCTCTTAATCTCTTCAGAAACGACAACAGTGGTTTCTTTTCCTTGGCGCATGAAGATAGGTTACCAAAAAACGGGCTATAGAAGTCTTGGGGCATTGTTGCTAATACATTAAAGATGGTATCAAAAAGTATTCCTAATTGTTCGTCTGTGGCTGTTGTTACTAATCGTTTTACAAACTCGATAGGAATATACTTGTTATCCTCAAGTAACGCTTTCACTTCTTCAGTATTAGCATATATCTCCTTGTCTATGAACTCAGCCGCCAGCGGAGCATACAGTTTCTCGGATAACTCGATTTGTTCTTTGTCCTTCAGTCGGTATTGTCCATGCTGTATATACCTGGCTTCGTTCAGTTGCATTTTAAAAGATTGGTTCCTCATTTTCTCCATCAGTCCCGCAATTCCTAAGGATTTCGCGTCGATGCCAAAGGTATGTACCATCTGGAATAAGGCCTCATAACCAGTGTCCCAGGCATAGTTTTTTAGTTCTGCTATTTTCTCCAAGAGCGGAACAAAGACTTCCTTTCGTACTGTACGTGCCCAATTGTAGACTTTTCTTTCTGCCATTTCGGCCAAGAGATTGACAATCTCAGGATTCTTGTTTATCCATTCCAACAACAAGTCCCGGCATCCGTACCAGTATTCGAAGATTTCATCCCAAGTATTCGGTGTATAGTCCTTCCTGTTCTCAAATCCGAACTTCTCGGCTCCACCTATCCGGACAAATCCTCCGTTTTGTAATGCAGCTTCAAAGCAACGTATGGTTAACGGTATATAAGTCTCTCTCTCATCGATGAGTCCTTGCAGGGTCGCCAAGCGATCCTTCAGATTTACTTCTGTTCCTGCTAAATAAATATGGAACAGTTGAACTAATTGTGCCGTAGCATTATTACCAATCTCTTCATTCTCGGCCACGGCCAATCGTGCCATCATGAACACGCCATCATGATAACTCTCGCGGGCAAAGCAAAGACGTTCTAGAGCCCAGATTATATTCCGCCTTACATCACCATAAACCTGTTCTCTCAGCCAATCGATATCCTTGTATCCAAGCACTCTCCGTAAATGTGTAGCTATAGCGGCAGGGTTCACGGTACTCATGGCGAGGAAAAGTTCAGAACCCAAACCAGAACATAAGTTCTCCTCGTCGAAAAAAGGGTGGTCGATGTTTGCATTGACCAGTTGCCCTACCATTTTAAATGCTTCCTTGTTACCGGACATCTGCTGTATGTGCTTACAGAAGCCTTCGCTAATGGCTGTTTGTATGCTTGGTGGCTGTTTTTTGATGTCCTCAATAAGTTCGTTGAAATGTATCCGTGAATTACACACATATTTAAACCACTCGGCAGTCAGCCAGACAGCTAGTGGAAATGGCCTTACATAAAGCCATTTGCCTTGTATATCAATCAGTGTTGGATGGTATTTCGTCACGATTCTTACCGCGATACTCCTCCGCTCTTCATATTCCATTCCGTTAAGTGGCGTTACGTGATTGTTACCTAACAGGTATGCAAAACCCTCATGTGTAGCATCTTCATAAGGGAGGGGTAAGCAAAGTGATAATGTTTGCCAAATCTTTTTTTCCTCTTCTTCTTTATTGGGGGTAAGGTTTAGTAACTTCGGCATTAGATGCGTTACATCCTCGGGACCAGCAATTTTGTTATTCTTGTATGCCTTAACAAGTTCTATCGCCATTTGAGGGTATCCACCTGCTAACTGTTTGATAACCAAAATGTCATTCTTATTCTGTTCATCTTCGTGCAGTGCCTCACTAATATAGTGTCCTATGCTCTCCTCCATGTCTTGAGGTCTTAACTTAATAACGGGGAAAGTGATACGTTCAAGCTCTTCATTAAAATAGTCATGATGAGCAAAAATCAATCGAAATAAGTTGTTGTATTTATCTCTGATACTGATAATTTCCGTAACAAGTTCCATTGGGCAGTCATCCACGATGATAATTCCATCACTTTCGGGATTATCTTTCAGTATTTGCTTCAACTCGCCCATCAGTTTATCTCGATTACCATTAAATTTCGTATAATATCGGTTTGGTTCGCGTTCTGTCTCCTTGAAAGCCTCATAAATCAGTTTTGACTTACCCATTCCCGATAATGCTGTCAGCAGCAGCGTTGAAGTATCATCGTCCCTCAGTTGGTCGATAATCTCTTTCGTCTTATCGTTTTCTATAAAGTAACCAGTCTGATTCAGATTATAATCGGATTTGTCTAATAGATTTAACAGTTGACGGCTATCAACCTCTCGAGCCACACCGGTGTCGGCAATAAACGTATATTCACGACTGTCGACAATGGAATCCAACAATCCGCTTGGAATATAATTGGATGAAGGCATACAAATAAACTCGTTGTTGTTCCCATCAAATCTACCTACTTCCGACATATAGGCAACCATATACAGTACGTCGTCCGTACCTTGATAGAAGATACCTCCTCCAGATGTTCCTTCAAAGTTTATTTTAGGACTTAAATTTTGAAACTGAAGTTGAATATCTGTACTTGCCCAACTTTTTTCCCCTCGTTTTACAACATCGTAGATTTTCAGAGAAGTGTCGTCTTTATGAAAACCACAGAGGATTGCTTGGCCAGATATATCCGTTGTCAATAGTCGCACTTGGTCAAGTCCCGATGTGGGCATACCGTTGGGTTTTATCACACGCAACACAGTAGCATCATCCTCTTCTGGCTTGTTGTAGTAAACCACTTCTTCCACAGTTAAGTGGAATGTCCGGCTGTTCCTCTTGAGCAAAATACCTATCTGCTCTTTGTCTAGAGGGCCATCCTTGGTATCTTTTTGTATTATATGTGCAGCAGTAAGGACATAGAGGTTCTCTCCGACAGAAACGATGATGCCCGATCCTTTATTGTTGTTGGAACACTCAATCTTAACTGTTACCTTTCTTAGGGCTTTTATGTTTGCTTTTGTCAGATTCATAGTTCTTTGATATTATCATGTACTTCAAAATTCCATTTTTCACATTCGCCTTCATTTAAAAAAGGAATACCATTTGTTTCAATCAGTTCTAATTTATAATTAAAATACAAATGTACTTTTGTGTCCATGTTCCTTTTCGTGTGACATAAAATATGAGCGATTGTAGTTCTATCGGGGTGATTGGAACTTCCGTTGCCTCCGTTGGTCGATATAATAAACTTATCACATTGGATAATGTCCAATAAGCTATTGCTCGTATTGTTTCTACTTCCATGATGCGATACCTTTACGAAATCAACGACTAATGGGTTTTCTTCAGAGTAGCCTTTTTCCTCTCTCAGGTATCTCTCCACATTCTGGGGATAGCTGTCGCCCAACATCAATATGCTCAGATTATCACACCTTAGGATAAAGGCTATACTCGCTGCATTTGCCAATTCATTATCCTTCTTCAGATTAGGCTCTGGGGGTATTTCTTTTGCTAATTTATCGAGAGGTTTCTCTAGGTCTATCGTATCCTTCTGAGTCGCATTCAATAGCTGCCTCGCTTCATCTTTCTGTTTCTCTATGACCATCTTCGTGACATCCTCTGTAGGTGATACCACCTCTATGCTGGCAAAAGGCCTATCAAACTCCATCCCCTCATGCAAATCATTACGCCAGACCATTCCATGTTGCTTTGCCAATTCATTCAACCTTACGGATAGCAGCATACCGTGTGCGGCAGTTGTATACTTACTCGCTGCCACCTCTACGTAACCTGCGCAGTTTGCCCATACCTCTTTAGCTGGTATCATGTTATCGTCCAAGCATGTGTCTACCAACTGCAGAATTCCACCAATATGATCTTCATCATAATGGGTCAGTACCATAAGGTCAGGAGTGCCCAACTCATTCAACTTGCGCTTAAGCTCAAACCCACAACTCCTTGGCCCACCATCAACAACGACTACCCCCTGAGTATCTCCACGAACGCATTCTATAATGAACGCATCGCCATGTTTTACAGGAAGGAAATAAATCTTACTCATTTATGTGTCTATATTTTTTTTGTATCTACAATACTTCACTTATATATATTGATATGCCCTCCAATCAGTTTTGGCTCTTTAAGCCAATCAAAATCAACAAATATATAGAGTCTTTTCTTATTCCTTTTTGGATGCTCTTTCTCGTTTCTTAAGGCTCAAATCCTGCAAGGCCTTTCCCATTGCATCTTCTTTTGCAAGCAGAAGAATATCATCATCCAGCTGAAGTGCATAAAGCACCCTAAGATAAATGCCTATTGCCACCGTTGGTACACCTTTCTCTATGCGTGAAACCGTCAGAGGTGAACAGGTGGCACGTTCGGCGACTTGGGCAATACTAAGATTCCTGCGTAGTCTGGCCAGCCTGATCTGCTCACCTACTATCAACATCTTCTGCTCTAATTTTCTTGGCAACTTGGTACCCATTGTACTTTTTGTCATAGCTCAACATATCATATAATATACAAATATAGCAGTTTTACTTTATTTTATGATGTGTTACAGAGATAAATTTTTGAATTTATTCCTGTTGAAATCTGCTTTGGTCATATTATTGGGCGTTGGAGATATTAAATGCTATTATATTATTCATAAGGCTGATATTTTACAGATAACAAACAATATATTATTTATAGAAAGAAAGCAATAATTTGAACAGAAAAAGAAATAATACTTCCTTTTCTGTACAGAATATTACTACTTAGGTAATCTTGAAAAATAGCGACCGCTGTCACATAGGTCTGTTGTTTGTAACAATCACCGAAACACTGACCACACACAGCAATTGAACTATTTCAAAGCTCTTATTGCCGGCGAAAAGGCCATCAGTTCGACCGAAGTGATGCATCGCTATCAAATCTCTTCAACAACCTCAATATTCCGTTCAAAGGCAGTCCTTATCAAGAATGATTATTGGATAATAAAGCCGGTGAAATCTCGTTCCAAGACCCGATTTATGCCTATTGGTTGAAGACTGAATACTTCGCAAAATAATCATAATGTCCCCCCGGTTTCAGAGCTATTTTTGTACCTTTTCTCATCAAAAAACGGCATTTTTCACAAGTTTTTGTACCGCGCATTTTGATATTCAAGAAATTACACTTACTTTTACTTTCCAAAATGGAGGTACAAGCCGAGAATGGTGCTAAAAATCACTAACTTACACATTCTCAGATACTTGCCAACCTGCTGGTTGTACCTTTTAGAGCGCTATGCTATTGATAATCAACGATGTACACATGCTGTATCGGCAAATAATCGAATGAAAACAAAATCATAAAAAGAGAAAATACAAAGCTATAAAACGCATAATATCAGCCTATTCCGAGAAAATTTTATTTTCTCTTTTTCTCCATATTTTCTGTGTGATTACATATTTTTTCCTTATTTTTGTCCCCAGATTGTCCCCCAGAGGGACAGCGAGGGACAAAAAACCGTACCCCAAAACCGAGGGACAAATAGAGAAAAGTATTCATCAAAACAGAAGACAGATATGGCAAAGCAAACTACCACCCAAAAAGAACCCGTCAAACTTCGTGAAAAGAAGTTGTCGAACGGCAATGTGAGTTTGTTTCTTGACATCTATCGGAACGGCAAGCGCCACAAAGAATATCTGAAGCTGTACCTGATAGATGCAAAAACACCTTTGGAAAAGGAACAGAACCGACAGACGTTGGCCACAGCACAGGCGATTAAGTCCAAACGTCTGATTGAGTTGCAGAATGGAGAGTATTCGTTCACCCATCAATTTAAGGAGAACACTCCATTTTTGGAATATTACCGAAAAATGGTCGAAGAACGTCGCAAGAACCCTGAATCGAAAGGAAACTGGGGCAACTGGAGAAGCTGCCTTCGCTACCTCGAAATCTATTGCGACGAGAAGACCACATTCCGCGATGTTACTCCGGAGTTCGTCATGGGGTTCAAAGAGTTCTTGGAGCATGTAGAAAAGGATACGCACAAGCGCGTCGGACCTCGCAGGGAAAGAGATACGTTTCAGGGTTTGTCGCAAAACTCCAAAGTGTCATACTTTAATAAACTGCGAGCTTGTATCAATCAGGCATACGACGAAAGGGTTATCCCCATCAATCCGCTCCGTGGCATAGAGGGGTTCAAAGCCGCAGAAGTGAAACGCGACTATCTGACATTGGACGAAGTAAGGCAGTTGGCCGCTACTCCATGCCGCTATCCCATTCTGAAACGCGCATTCCTCTTTTCATGCCTTACGGGGATTCGTAAAAGCGACATTCAGAAACTCACATGGGGTGAAGTGCAGAAATTCGGCGAGTACACCCGGATCGTATTCAAACAAAAGAAAACGGGCGGGCAGGAATATCTCGACATTACCCCGCAGGCCGAAAAGTATCTCGGAGAAAGGGGTAATCCCGATGATCTCGTTTTTACGGGATTTACATACGGTGCATGGACATCCCTCGAATTGCAGCGTTGGAGCTTGGCGGCCGGAATGAACAAGAACCTGACTTTCCACTGCGGTCGGCATACATTTGCCATTCTGATGCTGGACTTGGGTGCCGACATTTACACCGTATCGAAATTACTCGGACACAAAGAACTGGCTACGACGCAGATATATGCCAAAGTATTGGATAAAAACAAGCAAAATGCCGTATCTTTGATACCGAATATCGAATAATATGACCAGACAGGAAATAGTTATCAAAATAGCCAAAATCAACCACATCATAGGGGAATGGAAATACCGGTTGGATTTGGACGGCGAGGTAGAAATCGAAACTCTCTCACCCGATTTGCTGTATATCGACGAATGGGTACGCGAGATCGGTCAATATATAAAACAGAATCCCTCGCCTATTTTAACCCGGAAAGTGATGGCTTGGAAATAGCCATAAGCAACCATAACCATTTAGAATAAAGTCGCTGTATTTCAGCAACTTTTACATTTTAACGGTTTCCAATCCGTATTTGGAGATAACGGTTTTTATCCATATTTTTCTATCATATTTCTACCACGACAGAAATTCACGGTTAACCCGAATGTCACAGTGACGCATTAGTTGACGTGTGTTGACAGTGGTTTACATGTGTTGACAAAAATCGGGAGAAATAAGGCGAAATTACCGCCAATATAAACGAGAAAATATGGAAGTAAGAAAGATTTGTCAATGGTGCGGAAAGCCATTCATAGCTCAAAAAACAACGACCTGTTATTGTAGCCATCAGTGTTCCAATCTTGGCTACAAGGAGCGCATCCGGGAACGTAAGCGACAGTTGAAACGGTCGCAAGAATTATTGCAACCTCGACAAGCCGCCGAGGGGCAGGATTTCTTCTCTTTTGCCCAAGCAGCAAAGTTAATGGGCGTAACCAGACAGTACATATATAAATTGGTAAAGGAATCCAAACTTCGGGCTTCACGCATCAGCGGCAAGAAGTCACTCATCCGCCGTGCTGACATTGAACTGATGATGAAAACCAAACCTTACGAGCGTGTCGTGCCCAAAGAGGACTTCGACATCTCTGAGTATTACACAGCCGAAGAGATTGCAGAAAAATACAAAGTCAACGCTAAATGGGTGTGGACTTACACAAGGCAACATAAAGTGCCGAAAGTGAGAATCCGCCAGTTCAACTATTACAGCAAGAAACATATCGATGCCGCCTTTGCCAAATACGAGGTGGATTCCAACCTTACTGAATGGTACACACCGGAAGAGATTCAAGAGAAGTACGGCATGACACGTGTCGCCATCCGTTCACAGGTGTATCGGAACAACATTCCATCCAAGAAGGAGCATGGGCAGATATTCTACTCCAAGCTCCACTTCGACCTCTCGAAGAGTTCCGAACAGGAGAGCAAGGCGGAATACTATACCGTCAAGGAGGCAATGGAGAAATTCAAGCTCTCTCGTGATTCGGTTTACGGTATTCTGCAATTCCATCAGATCAACCGTGAGAAGAACGGACGGTTCGTCAGATTCCTGAAAGTGGAGTTTGACCGGGTAATGGGTGTCCGCAAATAGTCTAATTTATGACTATCCGTAAATTATTCAAAAATTAATCCCTGCTGTAGGTAATCTGCATGATTACATTATAGAGTTTCGCCGACGAATTAATAATAACCATAAAAATATAACATTATGCATGAATGCAAGACCGTGACATTAAGGACACGTCCGCTAAAAGGCAGGATGATGTCTTTCTATCTGGATTATTATCCGGGGTATCGAGACAAAGAGACAATGAAAGTTATCCGTCATGAATCGCTTGGTATTTATATCTATGCCAATCCGAGAAACAAACGTGAACAGAATTTCAACGAGGTAATGACCGAGAAAGCCGAAGCCATCCGTTGCCGCAGGTTCGAGTCGGTAGTCAATGAACGGTATGACTTCTTTGACAAGTACAAACTCAAGGCAGACTTTCTGGAGTATTATCGCAAGCAGCTCCGTAAGCATGACCAGAAATGGGAGTTTGTCTATCTGCATTTCAGTAACTTCGTACATGGTAAATGCACCTTTGAAGAGATTGACATCGACCTCTGTAACAAGTTTCGGGAATATCTGCTGAGTGCCAAGAAGCTAAGGCGTAACGGACGTATCACACGGAACTCCGCATCAGGATACTGGTCTACTTTCAGAGGTTTCCTGAAAATACTCTATCGTAATGGGATGATAAAGACCAATGTCAATGATTTCTTGGAAAAGATAGAGACAGAAGATGTAATGAAAGAGGCCCTGTCAGTTGAGGAATTGTACAAATTGGCTGAGACACCTTGCAAGAAACCTATTCTGAAAACGGCATCGCTGTTTTCCTGTATGACCAGCTTGCGCATCAGTGACATTCTCTCACTATGTTGGGAAGACATCGTGGACTATTCTGCCGGTGGGAAATGCGTACACATCATTACACAAAAGAACAAGGCGGAAGACATCATTCCCATTAGTGAAGAAGCTTTGGGATTGATTGGCTATAATTCTGAAAAGAAAGGTTTTGTATTCAAGGGGCTTATGCGCAGTTGGACGCAAATACCGATGAAAGAATGGATTCGTTCTGCCGGAATTACCAAGAACATAACATTTCACTCGTATCGTAGAACATTTGCGACGCTACAAGCAGCTGCCGGGACGGACATCCGCACCATACAGAGCATTATGGCGCACAAGAGTATCACCACCACTCAAAGGTATATCAAAGTCGTGGATGCCAACAAACGTGAAGCCAGCAAGAAAATTACCCTGACACGGCAAGACTGACAGCGGCTTTGTCCTCGATTTCTGCGGTCAGAGTATGATTTTTCACCTAAAATCATACTCTGACCGTGATATTTAGCATGATACGTGGTAACTATCAGTCTCTTTATTGCAACTATCTGGAATATCGATTATATCTTTAGCGCAAAACGATTCCAAATACTTGCAGACCATGACGAATAAAAAACAAATTCAGACTAAAAAGATAAGTTTTATCCTCGCACTGTCCGTTATCATTTATGCGGCCATAGATACTTATCTTTTCCTTTGCCATGACATCAATATCATGCGTATAACGACTCCAGTCATCCTTGGACTGGTAATAGCTATCATATTGTGCGGACTCCTGCACAAATTTTTCTATAACTGGCTGACAAAAAATCCTATCAACTTCTCTTTGGGCGAACCATATACCCCTATTGTAAAATCAGAGAACGCCATAGAATCTACGGATGCTACTGAAACACTGCCCATCGAGCAACCGATGGATTTGCTTGAACAGAAATGTCCTCCGTCCCAACAGTCGAATCAAGATACTGTAAACTCTGATTGTCCGCAAGATTCTCATTTGAATAAATATGATTCCATATTGGTGGAACTCAAAAAGAAAGAGATTGAAAGGCAAGCGGAAATTATGGATGCGATTCGGGAATATGTAACCGTCAAGACTGCCCCCTATCTCTCCAAAGAGGATATTGCCACCCTCATTTCCAATATAGAGTATATGGCTTACGATCAACCTGAGTCATATAAACCGATTCGTTCCAATATAGACAATCCGCTGAGGTCACCGGGACTTCGCCATTTGGCATGGAATGTCGGTGAACGCTTGGGAGTGCCCTTAGCGAAAAGAGCCGTTTTTATCAAGAAATCATTTCCATACGAACTTGCAAACGCAACCCTTGAATATCTTAAACTTAATTTACGGGATAATGTCTCAAGCCAGATTCCCATTGATATACCAGATAAAGGCGACTATCGCTTCCATTTAGATGCAGATAATGATGACTCGCAATAAAAAAAGTTTGCAGACGAAATAATTAATCCGGTCTGTATTGTTCTGCAAGGTTTCATTGAGTTGGTTCGCAGCATGTTGAACGATTAAAAGAGTTACAATATGGAAAAAGGCCAACTGACATTCAACGACCTGCCGACTGTGGTAGGCGAACTATGCGACAGAATCGCAAGTATGGAAAACCTGCTTACGGAGAAACTTTCCAAGCAGTACGAAACCAAAGAGAACACGCACGTCCCCATGACCGTACAGGAGGCTTGCAACTATCTTAAAATGCCGTTGTCGACCTTTTATTACAAGGTCAAGAATGACGATATTCCGGTTATAAAACAAGGAAAGCATCTCTACATCTACCGAGACGAACTGGATAGATGGCTGGAATCTTCCCGGAAAAATCCGGCTCCGCAAAGTTTCGAGGACGAGAATGAGTCCATGCTCTCCTCTCATCACCGTAAACCAAACCCTAAAAGCTGGTAGTGATGGAAAAGACAGACACTATTATTCTTTCTCCGGAAGAATTGGCCGCTTACATGGCGGAGTCTACAATAAGCGTAACAAGTACATACGAACACTCCCCGGTGGTTCTGATGGTGGACGATACTGTTATCGGAACATTGGGAAACTTCAGTGCTTCCATCGGGAAAGCCAAAAGCAAGAAAACGTTCAACGTTTCAGCCATTGTCGCATCGGCATTGAGTGGCAGCACCGTTCTTCATTATCGGTCTACATTTCCCGAAAATAAGCGGAAGATTCTATACATAGACACAGAGCAGGGGCGGTATCATTGCCAGCAGGTATTGAAGCGCATCTTACGTTTGGCCGACTTGCCGGAATACAAGAATCCGGATAATCTGATTATGCTGGCTCTGCGCAAGTTTTCCCCTAAACTACGTCTGGCGATAGTCGAACAGGCCATTGGCATAATACCGGATTTGGGATTGGTCATCATAGATGGCATTCGTGATTTCCTTTACGACATCAATTCCTCCAGCGAATCCACCGACATCATCTCCAAATTCATGCAGTGGACGGATGACAGGCAAATCCATATCCATACCGTCTTGCATCAGAACAAGAATGATGAACATGCCCGTGGTCACATCGGCACGGAACTCAACAACAAAGCAGAAACCATCATGCAGGTCGAAGTGGACAAAGAGGACAAGACTGTAAGCGTGGTCGAAGCCGTCCATATCCGTGACCGTGAGTTTGAGCCTTTCGCCTTCCGCATAAACGAGGAAGCCATGCCCGAACCAGTAGAGTCCTATCTGCCAAAAGAGAAGAAGACCGGACGACCAACCAAAGGGCCGTTCGATCCGGACAAGGAGATTCCAAAGAATGTACATCGTCCAGCATTGGATGCCGTTTTTGCCAATGGCAACATCAACAATTACGATGATTATATAGAACGCTTGAAAGAGGGTTACGGATTACAGGGTATAAAACTCGGTTATAACAAGGCGGTAAAGGTCGCAACATTGCTCAGCGACAAACAAATGGTTATAAAAGAAGGGAAAGATTATGCCTTCAATCCAGAATACCATTATTGAGTTCAACTTTACTTTATTGTTGGGGCGTATATATAAGAATAAAGCAAAGTCGGAGGAAGACATCATGTGAGATATTCATATTCTCCCCTCTTTTAGAGGCTAGTATCATCCTATGTTTCCTATCCGAGTGCCAGTTCACTATACGCAACCGATATGGCTTGCCGTGAAGCATCAACAGGTAACTGTTGCGAGATATGCCAAGGTATAACCTCACTGCGTTACGGTTGTACATTGGCGCTCTCGCCTGCTCAGTTCCCTCGCCGGTGCGGTACTCGCAAGCTCGCACCTATTCAACCATTATAAAACGATTCAAATGAAAGAAGATATTGAAAATACATCGGACTCCTCGAAAGAAACCAGAAGTGTCTTTATCGGAGCTAAAGTCACTCTTACTCAGAAGGAGCATATAAAATCTCTGGCCGGACAATGCGGCATCACTGTAAGTGACTACATATTATCACGTGCGTATAACTTCAAGCCAAAAGCAAGGCTCACGAAAGAAGAAGCGGTACTGTTACAGAATCTGGACGATTGTCGGTCAGACCTCGTAAAATACACCTCCGCCCTACACGGAATGTCCACAAAGCAGCGCATGGCAATGTTCAATCAGATTCCGTTTATGGTGGGCTGGCTGAAAGAATTAGGCAATGTGGCTGAAAATATCTGCCAGTTCCTAAATGCTGTAAAAGAGAAGAACAAAATTCCGTCCAACCCTAAATCCGAAGAAGAATGATTGCGAAAGCCAAAGCCATATCACACGGCATAAACGACCTCCGTTACATTACCGGCGAATCACAGCATAAGAAGCATCCGGAAAAAATCTATCGGGTATTGGACAATCTGTTGACCTCAGAACCAGACGCTATGGGGATATGGAACTCCATGCAGTTGACCCTATCCCAATATCGGCCTATAAAGAATTCTGTAATCAGAATCGAATTGAGCCCATCGCCCGAACATACCCAATTCTATGACATCGAAGATTGGCAGAAACTTTGGCAGGAATTCGCCGAGGAGTTCGACAAACAAGTGATTATCGGCAAGAACGGAAAAGTCCGTTCCTGTCCGACCAATTTGGCGGGTAGCAAATACTCAGTTTGGCTTCATACAGAGTCCAAAGGCGAAGTCCCCCACCTTCATGCTGCGGTTTGCCGTTTGGATGAAGACGGCAATATCAACAACGACCACAACATTCATCTTCGTGCGCAACGTGCTGCCGAGCGAGTGGCAAAGAAACGAGGGTGGACAACTGCGGCGCAAATCCGAAATCGCAACATTCCACAAGTGAACCGGGACTGTATGGAGGTGTTGAAAGCAATGCTATCGTGGTCATGGGATGAATACAAGAATGCTCTTATACGGAAAGGTTATACCGTCCATGAAAGAGAGGACAAGAAAGGTATTCTTCGTGGATATGCCCTCATGAATGGAAACACCAAATACAAGGCTTCAGAATTGGGAGTCGGCAGGAACCTGATGGTCTCGAAACTTCCTGCAACATGGAAGAAACTGCACCATCAGCCAACTTCCGTCATTAGAAATAATACTTCCCAAACCGTTCAACAGGTAGCGACACATAAGGTTGATCCTATTGACTATACCCAATATCGCCCAGACCATCAGAATATCATTCCTTATGTCTTTACTTATGAAGGCAAGGAACATCGATTCTATATTCCGGAAAAAGTACTTGACTGTTTCAATGACGAATTTGATTACAGGTTTATTGCCAACTGTCAGGAACTTACCGATATGGCTGTAGCTATATTTGTCGGACTGATAGATACCCCCAACGTAACAAGCAGTGGAGGTGGTGGAGGCTCACAAAGCGACCTTCCGTGGAGAGACAAGGACGAAGACGATTTGCAATGGGCTCACAGATGCGCTCGTGTTGCCGGTCGTTCGTTAGGGAAGAAACCGAAAACAGGATTAAAACGATAAGCCCATGAAAAAGAAATTTGATTTTTCCGCAGAAATGAGTGAAACAGAAACCATAAAAGCTACTCCAAAGAATGAATATCTGGAGGAAGAAAACCGCTTACTCGATATCAATGTGCAAGAACTTGCCAAGCTGAATGACAACGTGTTCAAGTTGAGAACAGAAGTTGAAAATCTGTCCGGCTCTATACGTGAGTGCAAACCTATTATTTCTGAAGAAATGCAGAAGATGGCAGTTGAATTTGGAGCAAGGCTTCTATGTGATTTTCTCAGTCAGATTGAGAGCAAATGCAAGGAAGCCGAGCGAAGAATGAAGAAAGCCGACAATGCCATCCCCATCCCAGATACGGCATTCTACATTTTGATTATCATTGTAGTCGCTCTATCTTCCTTTTTCGTGTGCATGATAGTGGCTAATGCAGAGATTTTGCATTCCGGATTGATTTGGAAGGCTGCTATTGGTTGTATTCTTATGGTTGCTTTGGAGATTAGTATAGCGTTAATAGTACAGAAGTTTTTGGATAGAGGTAAATAAACGAAAAGTCTCAACTGGATAGAAGTGCTATCGGTTGAGACTTTATTTTATTCGTTATCAAACAATCCCTTTTCTTTCCATAACTTAATTTCCTTATCGAAATCTGAAAGATATTCTTTATCTTGAATCAAGCGAAATTTGTCATATTCAGCATACGCTTTTTCCTTTGCTTGTTCAGCAGAAATGATACGAGAATCATGAAATTTGTCATAGCCATATACAGTCAGGAAATCATCCAATTGTTTTTTCCAGTCTTCCATAGTAGAAATTATCTGACGTTCCGCACGCGCTTCTGCCAAATCAAGAAACGAGGTTGTCAGACGGTTTAAAGAGATTACTTCTTTATCCGATAAATAATTCTTTGCGATAATCGTATCTGACTTTTGAACTCTTCCTTCCGGTGCATTTTTCCATGTAGTAAGTCCCATATGAGGCATTTCTGCATCTGCTCTTGTATATACGATTTCAGCAGCAGTTTGATGAGTAACCGCCCAATGCATCATATTTTGCACCATTTTAAAGAATAGCTGAGTCGTCTCGGCCTTAGGATCATAATCGGAACTACATTCTGCATATACATCAGTGATTTTTTGATAATATCGACGTTCAGAAGCCCGTATTTCCCGGATACGCTCCAATAAGTCATCAAAATAATCTTTACCAAAATATTTTCCTTGTTTCAAACGTTCATCATCCAAAACAAAGCCTTTAACTATCATTTCTTTAAGAACAGATGTTGCCCATATTCTAAACTGAGTAGCTTGGTAGCTATTTACACGATAGCCCACAGCTATGATAACGTCCAAATTATAAAACAGTGGTGTGCGTTCCACTTCTCGTTCTCCCTCTGACTGAACTATCCCAATTTTTCGGATAGTTGCCTCTTTAGTGAGTTCGCCTGTTTCGTAAATCTGACCAAGATGATAATTGATGGTTCGTACATCTACCCCAAACAAATCAGCCATGCGCTTCTGCGACATCCAGAATGTTTCACTATTGAAGACTACCTCTATACGCACTTCCCCTTGTCCTGTTTTATATAATAAAATATTAGCAGATAGACTATTATTAATTGATTCAGGAGTAGATATCTCTTGCTTGAAATATTCTCTTGCCATTTGTACTTGTGGCTTCTTTCCATCTGCATTTTCCGCAATAATCAAGCAAGCGATACGAGATAAATGGATATTTTCCACCTTGCGAAAAGAGCCAGAACCAACCTTAACCATTTCAACCGTTTGGTTAAAATGCTCCGATACATTAAATCCTTTATTATTGGCTATCGCAATGGCTTTGTTTATAATACGAGTGAATTTTTGATATGTACTATATCCTAATACAGCACATAAATCCCTTGACGACCAATATTCTTTTCCGCCATCCTTCCGTTTCTTAATCTGTTCGAAATCAGAACTCAAGAATTCAACATTATCTTCTATCATACCAAAATCTTATTCTTTTAAAGTTGCTTTAAATCCTGACACAAAATCTTTATTAATGGAAACTTTCATCGATTACTATTAATCACTAGCAAACATCACTGATAGTTATAAATTACTCTATTCTTTTGCATTTGATTTAATAATTACGTTTATGGCTTACACGAAGTTTATCATCATCTTCTCTATATGATGAGATATATCCAATAGTTTTTAGCTTCCCTAAAAACATTTCATTCATGTGATTATTTTCTATAGTAGCCTTTTTTGATTTATCTGTAATACTTCGATAAGAATCGCCTAAAGACTCTATTAATTCTGTCACAATATCAAAATCATCTCTATACTTTTCAATCAAGTCTATCAAAAAAGACAAGCGCTCTGGCAAATTAGTAGAATCGACCAAAATGTTCTTCTCTGTATCATAATCAAATTTTTCAATATTGTTTTTCACCACAGGAAGAGTGATATTTGCCAATTCGTTATCCCACACAATATGAGGAAGAAAGTGTTGAACTACACTTAGAGCTTTTTCACCGATTACTCTTGGATTTCTCATAAGATACTTGTATAACCTCATATCTGTAGGTAACTCCTCTATTTCTATAATGCACTCATCCAAATACTTATCTACATAATAAGTAAGTACATCACTATGATTGTCTCTAATTGTAGTCGTATAATATGTGCTATATGGAAGCATATTGGCACAAAGTAACGATTTAAAATGAGCGTTATCTACACTGTTAATATTCGCATCCTTAAATGTAACTCCATCAAAGATTTTGATAAGTTTATCGTATACCGACATTTCAAAATCTGATGTCAACAAAGCACTGTTTGCCAGTAGTTCTTTCTGAGTATCATCCAATTCAGATATATCTGTTAATTCATCAATATGCTTCGTAATGAATATTCGCAAACTAGCAATCATTACATTATTCTGACTCTCATAGAATGCATATATCTCAGGCCATGCTGGTGTAACTATATCAACTTCAATAGCGGACTCCCACTGTGTATTGTTAACATAGGAAAGAGAAACTCTATTATGTTGCCCCGAAAGGTATTTGCGTTTTGTCTCCTCTGTTATATCTTCAGAATTAATAATTTCAAGAATAATTTCCACACTCTCTTGTTTCGCTGCATCTGTGATAAATACATTATTTAGTGCATCATCAAAACGTTCATCTATATAATCTGACACTGGTTTAGCAGATTCACAACTCCTCAGTATTGTAACATTTAAAGGATAATTATTCAATGCTTCCATCCTTTCATTTCGATAATAAACAAATGCGCATACAACATTTTCAGGTGTCAGCATATATGCTTCGTTTTCTACAACATATTCCAGCAAACACCCTGATTCTGCATCTATATCTGTAAAAATCAGTTTTCCATTCGACACTGTTTGTTTGACTATATCAAAACCTATAAGATCTACTCTATGAGATATAAATGCGAAGTGTTTATTCAACCAGTTACGACTTTCTTTTGTGGAATAGTTTAATTCTAGGAATCGCAACCAAGCCTCGAATAATTCATCGGAATTCTGTTTCACGAAGATCTTCCATAATCCATCAACGATACTACCCAAATGGTTGAAAAGCGGGCTCGAATCTTCAACTGACTTATAGAAATCAATCAAAAAGTCCCACTTTTTATTATTCTTAACAACTTGTGCTATCGAATGAAGTTTTGAGTTATTAGTTTCTTCTTCAAGATGCTGACAAATACAATCCACCACCTGAATATTCAATATACTTACATCATTGTAACATTTGTCAGGAATGTTTTTCACGCACAGTTCTATTTTATCTATATGATAATCATATGGTAAGCTATGCCGAAGTTTTAATTCCAGAATAAAATCATGGTCATGCTTATTAATTGACTTACCAAAAAAGAAAGAGATATAATCAAAGTAATCTTCATTTATAAGTCCTTCTTTCAAGAAAGCTTCAAGCATTTTAGAGACTTTGAGTTCACTAAAAATCTTATGCGTCTGCATATCAATATCCAGCAACAATTCATGTATTGGAGTAGCATAATGATTGTTCCGAGACAACTCTAGTATCTTGATTTGTTCACGATATTTTTTTTCGCCCTCTCGCAAGGCTTCTAATCGCTCATGGTAAGTAAAGTCCGAATTAACTATTTCCTCTATCTGACTGAATTGAACATTGCAACTATCTTCAGATGTATCATAACAAGATCTAACATGACCATAATATGTGTTAATTTGACATCCCTTAAAATATTGGTATCGAATTGAAGGTTGCGATATCAATGAATTAAATAAAGTTTCATTTTCAGCGATATCTTCAAGAGGTATAAAATTGTTCTCAACAAAAAACGAAAAGACATTACTTTTATATTGTTTTGATAATTTTTTACGATACCCTTCAATATAAATCAGCCTTAATTCTTTTTCTTGCATGGCATGCGTCGCTTCTAAAGATTGAAGTTTTTTAGTGATTACGCCAATACGTTCATCAATTTGCCTATTACGTTCAATTAACAACTCGCTTTTCTTATGCAAACAATCATATAAAACACCCTTTCCTTTATGTAGATCAGCAAAATCCTTTGGGTAGTAGTTTTTATATACAATCATGGCAAGAAGCTTGTTTTGATCAAGTTTCTCATCAAGTTTTTCTCTATATTGGGCATATTCATTGACAATGTTCTTAAGTAATCTCATATCGTCAATAAAAAAAGCTAAACTTTCTATTACCTCAACATTAAGATCTGAAAAACCTTTTATCTCTAGTTCCTCTTTCAGTTTGTCTGCCGAGTTTGAGGAGTTGATTATTGGAATTACAGTTGTGATATAATCAAAGAATTTAGTACGTTCTTCATCAAAGAACATATCATCCTTAACCGCATAAATGAACGTAACTTTACGTCCTACGGAGTTTGACTGATTTAAGAGTTGATTGACTTCTCGTAACTTAAGAAAAATATCAGTATTATTAAATCTATCTAAATCCTCTATAATCACGACATTATAATTAGTGACCTCAAAGAAATAGACAATTTCATCCATGTGCTTATTGAAAACAGATGTATCTTCTTTATTTTCTTTTAATTCAATCTCCCCATTCTTTAGATTTAACTTATTAAGTTTACTATTACTCAATGACTTGATAGTCTTTTGAGCGAATATTATTGTTGCAATAAATATATATGATAGAGCAAAAATATCAGACCATTTATTTAATATCGGATTGCTTAAGCGGTTGCAAATCCATTCCACTTTCAAAAACGATGGTTCAAATACAATAATTAAAGCAACAGCATAAAATATTATTGCAAATGATAAAACATATTGAGCCCAAGTTGATTTATGATAAATCCTTTTTAATCTAGAATTATAAAGCGTCTCTTGTTTTTCTTTATAAATAAGTTGTTGAAGAATGCTGTATTCAATACGATTATTCATCGTATCAATATCTATTTCATTCTTTTTATCATCTAATGGAGACTTTAATGTAGCAAGAGATATTGAAAGATATTTGTATTTAGGATAGTCTTTCTTCAAAGAGCGAAGAATGGAACTCTTACCGGCTCCATAAGGACCTGTAAGAGCAATGTTCAATATGTCTTTCTCTTCTAGTTTTCGTGCAAGATTCAAAACACTCCTATACTGCTTCTTATCACTTTCACTATCACGATTAAGCAGAGCAGGAGTTAATGATACTTGTTTATCATCCTCCATCGAATTATTTGCACATATTTTCTTCCAAAATCTCCAGTTCATTTATTTTCAGCTATTTATTAATCACATTTTTCTAGTTTGTTACAGATTGCTATCTATATTAAAGCAACACCAAATTCACGGATTGTTTCTTCGCTATCTCTTCCTGAGACAGATTTGCCTGTCGCTTGCTCTATTCTGTCAAGCAATTGTTTTGCTCGATCTATGAAATAAGCATTGAAATCATCTAATACAAGATGAGCATAACTTACCTTATGTGACTCTATGGCTTCCTGTATCTCAACTTGTTTTAATCCCTTATTTGCCATAGTTCCAATATAGGTACTTGGTGCATGCCCTCCTATTGAACGATTGGAAGATGCATAAATTGGAGTCTTATTAATGACAGAATTCCATTTTATACGTGGAAGGTTATTTTTCTCGCAATAAGTTTGAGGGAATATATGATGAATATCAGCATCTTCATCAATGTAAGATGCTATATCCATACGATGACCTGTCATAAAATCAAGTGGTGAGTCTTGTAAGATAAGTGCCATAACACCTTTGTACGCTGCACTATTCCTAGTCTGCATGGTCAATAAACGAGTTGGTTGTATATTAGAACGATATACAGTCTCTGGCATTTCACCACCTTCCATCCAACGGAATACGCCCATTATATCAGTTGCAAATCTAGCTTCATTGGCACCCCCATATAGTTCACCCATTACGCCACACCAATACCAACGAGACAATAATTCCTGTTTGCTTCCAAGATGCAACATTTTTTTATTTTCGTTGTCGTATGCAAAGATTGCAGCAAGTGGAATAAGTTGTGACGAATATGGAAGATCTCTGGAACGGAAAATCCCCTGATGTACTAAGAAATCAGCTGCATCACAGAAACCTTTAATCAAAGCGTCATGATACTTCAAATAATCTTTCAATTCAAGCCTAAGAATATCTTTTTTCTTACATGTTACAGCCACACGCTCATCATCACCTGAAACCACTCTTTTATAATATGATACCAACAGAGTCATTGCCGCCAAAAAATTAGCACCAGTGATTTCTTTCAATAGCTCGCCATTTACTTTTTGAGCAAAAATATGACGAATGGTCTCCCAATCTTTTCTCAATTCATGTCCTTCAGCAGCAAATGTAGCTGTGACGAGTTCGAAAACCGTAAGAGGTATACCACCAGTGTTTACATTCTCAAAAATCTGACAGACAGCTTCTTTTGGGGTCTCTTTATCAAGCTGAATTATAGGTATGTTATACTCTAAAATTGGACGAAGAATCTGCTGGGAGAAATCACGGAATAAATTTCTATACACTCTATCACCTTTGTAATAGTCTTCCATATCATAATGCCAATCTTCCGTATCATTATGAGAAAACGTAATATTCAGGGGAAACATCAGGTTCTCAAATTCTTTCTCTCTTGTGGATAAGTCCAGCGTTACATCACGGCCAATATTTGTTGTAAGCTGTTTCTTCTCTGATACAGATATAATTGCTTCCAATCTGTCCGCAGTAGAGTCTAGACATTTACGAATATCTAGATAATAATAGCGTTTGATAATTGTATCTCGATTGGTCTCTAATCGAGTATTAGTTGCTTTCTTACTCTTCAAGACCTGATATAAGGTTGTGAGTCGCTGTTGTCCATCGAGCACAAGCCACTCAGGTGTAACTTCTGATATAGAATCCACACCTTCAAATGTGCGATACTTAAAACGGATATGCTCACCACCATTAGCCAAAAACATCGCTGCACCCATTGGGAAGCCAGATGTGATACTTTCTATTAGTTTACATATTTTCGTGTCATCCCAAACCCAACTACGTTGAAAGTCGGGTAATTGAGCCTTACCTTCTTCAACCATTTTTAGGAGGTCATCAAGTTTCTTATCGTGTGATTCAACAGCCATAACAAATTCATTTTATCAACCGATTAGTAATACATCTCAATATACTGATAAGCCTTATCAAAAACTTCTTGATCTTTAATCTGGTAGTTAACCCACAGAATAGAACGTAGTTTCTTTTTTATCTCTCGCTGAGCTGTAATGCTTTTAAAAGCATCTTTAAACTTACGTACAATAGCTACCACATTTTCATCAATATCAGCAACTACACGTTCTACAATAATAGGTGTATCCTCAGTTTTAATTGATTCAAACAACTCCGTAAGAGCAGCTTTAGCTTGTTCCCTCTTGTCAAGAGGTTGATTTGAGTTTTTTTCTTCTTCAAGCACTTCTTTGGCAAGGGTGAGCAATCCTCGGAGGAAATCAATACTAGTTATAAGATTCTCCTCCATATGACGGCGCAGTTCATCCAACTTCTCAGCAAATGCCTTGTAATTAGGGTCTCCATGATGCTCTCCTAACCTCAAACGAAGCATTTTTTCCACTTCCAATATCTTTTTAGGATTATCTTTGGCTTGCTCCAACACCATATCAATTACATCTCCATCTACCACAAGATCCTCAAGTGGAGTCCCAATATCAATTGTATCAATGTTACGATGAATGATTTCAATGGTTTTAGCACCCAATAAAGTCCATATGAGTGATCCTCCGGTACTAACAGGACGTACACTTTGATATACCTGAGCCAGCCAAGTATAATCCGCCTGATAAGCAGCCAGCATTGCATCCGGGCTTACTGTTTCCCAAGCTTTAGCCAATCGTGAAAAATGTTTTGCAAAATTCGTTTTTGTAGACTCATCAAGTAAACATTGCTGGGCAGCTTGCAAACCTTCCCAACCACCGATTGTCCGGTCTACACCAGGGAAAAAGTCAATACACTCTTGCAAAAATTGAGGTATCAACACTTTTATCTCATCAATATTCTTTACAACCGTTTTTACCGTCTCCTCATCAAAAGCAAGGCTTTTGGCTACATTATCAAATACACCAACGAAATCTACAATCAGACCACATTTCTTATCAACATTGTACTTTCTATTCGTACGGCAAATAGCTTGTAACAACGTATGATCTTTCATTGGTTTATCAAGATACATACATTGCAAAATTGGAGCATCAAAACCTGTCAATAGCTTTGAAGTGACAATCACCATTTTAATCGGTGACAATGGATCACGGAATTGGTCAAGAAGTTTTCTTTCTTGTTCTCTATCACGACGGTATGCCTTATACTCATCAGCTTTATCGCCAGCCGTATGCATAACGATAGTGGTTGCATCTTCCGAACCCAAAAGAGCATCAATCGCTTGCTTATATTTCACACAGCAGTCTCGGTTATATACCACGACTTGAGCTTTCATTCCAGTGGGCTCTACATACTCTTTGAAGTGATTTACAATATAACGTGCGACATCGTTAATTCGCTTCTCCGCTGTAAAAAATGCTTCAACAGAAGTTCGTTTTACTAATTCGTTCTTTTCTTCCTCTGATATTTGATCGGTCAGTTCATCAAACTCTTCTTGTAATTGAGCTTCGTTAAGATGCATCTCTACCGGCACTGTTTGGAAATTCAATTCAAGCGTAGCTCCATCTTCAACAGAATTTTGGAAAGTATATTTTGAAATATATCCACCTTTCTCTAAATCCTCATCAGCTCCAAAAGATTGAAAAGTATTCTTATCTCGTTTATTGATAGGCGTTCCGGTAAGACCAAAGAAAAATGCATTAGGTAGTGCATTGCGCATTTTTTGTCCTAAATCCTTTTCCTGAGTTCGGTGTGCTTCATCTACCAACAGTATGATATTATCTCTTTCATTCAGTACACTATCAACATCTCCGAATTTGAAAATTGTCGTTATCAAAATCTTGCGCTGATCCTGCTTGAAAAATGCGACCAACTCTTCTTTTGTCTTTGCTGATTCTATATTGGGGATATCAGCACGAGTGAAATCGCCAGTTATCTGATCTTCCAAATCAATACGGTCATCAACGATAACAACAGTGGGAGCATGTAATTCGTTCTGCAAACGTAATTTTTGGGCAGCAAATACCATCAACCATGATTTTCCCGAACCTTGGAAATGCCAAATAAGACCTTTCTTCGGACCTTGTTTCTCTCGATATGTATTTAAGACACGCTGAACAATAGCTTCACCTCCTAGATATTGTTGATAACGGCAAACTATTTTTATTTTTTTGCCTGATGATGTTCCTGTAAAAACACTATAGTAACGATATATGTCAAGTAGTCGGTTTGGTTGAACTAACCCCATTACATTACTTTTAACCGACTCTATTGTGCCATGCTGACGACCTTCATCTTTAAACCAAGGCCCCCATTTGTCAACAGGAGCACAGATACCGGCATATTGAAGTTCTTTGCCTTCAGTAGCAAAGGTCAATATATTCGGAACAAACATTTCTGGAATGCTTTTTTCATAATGCAGCATATCGATGGCTCCGTCAGCCCATGTTATCTGAGGGCGAACAGGAGATTTTGCTTCACCAACACAAACCGGAATTCCATTTATCAGATAAACCAAATCCAAACGTTTACCTCCATCAACAGAACTACGTGGAAACTCCCATTGATTGGTCACAACACAATAATCTTCAACAGCATCTTCGCTAAAGAATCTGATAGGTATATATTCACCATCCTTTCCAAAAGGTTCTGTGTTTTCATTAAATAACAATGTACGAAAACGATCATTGGCAGTCACTAATTCATCATAATTGCCTCCACAAGTAATCGCAGCACGTAGTTTATAAATAACTTGTTCCGCTTGTTGACGTGTTATCGGGTTCAACCTGATAAGAGCTTCCAATAACCATGATCCCACAAGAACAGAATCTGTACTGCGAGGTATATCCTGTGACTTTACATACTGCCAACCACTTTGGGTTGCAGCTTCTATGAGCATTTGCTCCACTGTATTGTCTTCGTTAAACATATCTATAGTTTTTATTGTTATCAATTTAATAATTAAGCGATTTTACCTAATTCGTCACTCTGTATATCATTCAAATATACTAAAGTCTTTTGAATGACAGATTTTGATTTGTCGGCTTGTCTATATATTGCTTCAAAACGCCTTTGTTCCTCTATCGCAGGCAACCCAACCATAAAATGGTCCAGATATGAAGCACTAACTCTTTTCTGCCCGCCTGTTCCAGACATATTTTTTGCAGCACGCTCACGAAATATAGGCATTCGTGTTAATGCTAACAGCCAATAGGGACTAGATATTCCGTTAATTGGCCGCAATACATGAAATTCTGTAGATCCCATTCCTATACCATTTATAAGTCCATGTACAATAGCTCCTTTGCCATTCTCCATACAAGGTGTAATCTTAGCAAACAAGACATCATTATTCTCAAAATATGTAAAGCCTTTTTTTACTTTTCCATATTCTTCGTCAGTCATATCTACCAAATATCCATCCTCACTTACCGCCGGCATAGGAATAAAAGAGACTTTATCGGTGTCGCAAAGAGCAATGTTAGGACGTCTTGGATTTAGAATACAACATTCTCCTAATCTTTTCAACTCATTCTTCTGATTTAAAGAAAGAGGATTCCCAAACATCTCGATAAATTGCGATTTGAAGTCGCCAAATTTTGATTTGTCGGCCTGACGGTAGATCTGTTCAAATTTGTTTTGTTCGTCTCTTGAAGGTAGTACTATAGACTTAGACATAAAGTCCGACATGCTTAAATTTTGGATACCGGTAGTTTGGCTTGCCATTGCTCTCATTGCAGCCTTATTGATATTATAGGAATTATATAAAGCGTAGAATAAGTATACTGGATTTACAGATTCCTTAGGACGCAATGCTTGTGTAAAATTATTAAGCAAATAATCACCTATTTCATCGAAAAACACGACTCTACCAACCGGATTATCCTTAGTACCTCCGGACCTCTCCAAGATTGTGTCACCTTGTTTGAGCTTTTTTCGTGCAACTTTTTTAGGCTCAATATCTCTAGTTACAACATCCGCCAGATCAAGATGTCCTTCATTAGTAAAGTTTGTTGTGCGAATCACTTTTATAGCATTTTCAGAAGTCGGTTCGCTTCCCCATTCCCCTGGGAATGTATCAGATACCAAATCTTCCAATTTGCAATAAGATTCAACAGTCCCAAACATCTCGATAAATTGCGACATACTAACCAATAAATTTACGGTGAGACATTTTTACATTTGTCTGATTCACCATAGCATATTGCAATGTTGTATCAAGACTTTGATGCCCTAAGAGATGCTGGACCTGCTCTATGGGCATACCTTTATCTATCGCCATTGTTGCCAACGTGCGGCGGAATTTATGAGGATGCACCTTAGGAATATTCAATTCACGTCCCAATCGACGCAATCGAATTTCCACGCCACTTATCTGTAGTCGATCATAAGGTGCTAATAACGAAACAAACAGCGCAGGATTGTCATCTATCCGTTCTGCCAAATAACGTTGTAAATGTATCTTTGCGCGAGCATCGAAATAAACTCGACGTTGCTTATCGCCTTTACCGGTAACGATGCATTCCCGGTTTTCAAAGTCTATATCGTTCCGATTGAGTTTGACCAACTCCCCAACACGCATACCGGTAGAGGCCAACAAATCAATCAAGGCTAAATCGCGAATACCTTCACAATGGTCACGCATTTGTTCCAACGCTTCATCGGAGTATGTTTCTTTGACTGTTTTTCCGACTTTTACTTTATGAATCCGACGTACCGGACTCTTCACAATATAATCCTCATCCTCAAGCCATGAAAAGAAACTTGACAAAATGCGGCGTATGTTGTCTACCGTAACCTTTGTGGCACCGCTTGTCTGCTGATAATCATTCAAGTAATTACGCAAGTCATCAGTAGTGATATGGCGAATATTTTTCCCTATTTTCCTGATAGCATTATTTAATGTACTTCGATAATAGTGTATCGACTTATCCGAACAACCTTCGACTCGTTTAGCCGACAAAAAACTATCTATTAATTCACTATTACCACTGCACTCTTCATTGTTCTTAGACGACACGTTGATATCACGAAAGGCATAATCTAGCACCTTTCGTAATTGACTCATTTGCTCGTTGTTTAAAACTCCCAGCATAGCCTGCTCTATGTCATTAATCAGATTCTCTATCATATTATTAATAAATTTGTTATCCAATTAAGCCGCAGCTATCAACGCATCTCTTTTATTCTATCCGTTTATTAAACTCTTTATGACTTTATCGATATGTTCAATGCACTGCTTCAATTCAAATTTTGATTTATCTGCCTGAGAGGCGATGGCCGATAAAGTCTCTCGAACATCTTTGTCGGGGAAGGGAACCTCGACTTTATCAAGCATCTTTTGCGTGATTTGGTTCATTGTTGAGGACTTTCCCTCACTAACACGTTCTCTGAAATCTTGAGATTGGAAATAGAGGTACAAGTATTTTGCCTCGGCAGAACGTATTATAGTCATGAACGCACCAAAAGTCATTGGTTCATTAATGTCGGGAATCATAGCCACTTTACCTACAAGTGAAGCACTTCCATTACGGCTGCACATCAGGATATCGTCTTCTTTCACGAAGAGGCTTTCTTTGATTGGCGCATTAACCCTGACAATATCTGAAAAGGATATTTTCCCATCTTGTATGTTACCAGACCTAAGCACAATGGTACCATCATCACAAATTTGTTCGGGCTTATAAGTTAAGCCTATGGAATATTCTGCCAATTCTGAAAGTCTTTTTGTTGGCCAGCCTTTCGGGTTGTTCCTTGGATCACCCACCATCTCGATAAATTGCGATTTCACCATTTCATCGGTGGCAACAAGTAGTTTTTTATAGGCTTCCTTCAATCTATAGGCTGCCCATAATTTATCAGCAAGAATTTTTTGTTCCTCTAATGGAGGTAATTCGAACTCATAATCAGCCAAATGCTCCCATTTTACACGAGGTGATAGAGAGCCAGCAGAGCCTCTATTAGCATAATCAAAAAATACAGGTGTTTGAATTATGAAAGGCAATAACTCAGGCAGCATTTTCCCTTCTATTGCTTGTATTACAGTTATGTCGCCTGAGCATATACCATCAAATTCAGCAATTGCAGCCTTACGTTGATAAGCTCGACGTCTACCAAATAAGACTTGTCCCTTTACAAACCTTTTTGAAAAAGTATTATCTGTATTTATATCATATGCATCAAAACGTATTTCATCAGGGATAAGATGTTCCAAACCAACTATAGGAACATCCTGTTTACTTTTTGTCCATTTAAGTCGACTTTCACGAGCGACATCACCTAATTTTACTACACCCATATTATTTAATCAACTTAATTAACTCATCCATTTCATTTATACATTGACTATGAGAGGAAATCCAAACATTTATAGCATCCTCTTTAGAGACAGTAAGTGCATCCTGTAGTACACTTTGATATGCGTACAATGATATATTCAGATTAAACTTCTTTTCTCTAATTTCATCATTACTTACAATTCTCGAGAAGCCATCCAATTCTCTATTTTGTTGGTATGCATTTACAATCCTTTGTATATGCTCTGCCAACAACATACTCTCTGCATTTTTTCTTGTAACTTCATTCACAGCATTTATCATCAAAACTCGATTCTTTTTGCTATTAGCCTTTGAGCAGTTACATATTAATATGCAAGCTTCCATAGGAGAATTATAAAACAAGTTTGCTCCCAAACCTATTATACAATCAAGTATATCCATTTCAACGAGTTTCTTTCGTAATTCTAATTCTTCATCACGAAATAGTACACCATGGGGAAAAAGAATCGCACATCTTCCCTGAGTTTCATTCATTGAAGCTATGATATGCTGAAGAAATGCATAATCAGCTCTTCCTTGCGGAGGCGTTCCCAAGAAATTACGTCCCCACTTATCATTCATGAATTTTTCACGATTCCATTCTTTGATTGAATAAGGAGGATTTGCCAGAACAATGTCGAACTTACGAAGATGGCTGCCATCCAAGAATGCAGGATGCTCCAACGTGTCAGCACATACTATTGAAAAATCCTCTACGCCGTTCAGATAAAGATTCATTCGTGCAATAGAAGAGGTCAATCCATTTACCTCTTGTCCGAACACCTGCACACTCTGCCACTCTTCCCCTTTGTTGCGAAGATAGTCCAAACATTTAACCAACATTCCCCCGGAACCGCAAGTCGGGTCATAAATACTTTCATTCGGTTTGGGCTGCAGTATTTCAGCCATAAGCTGAACGACAGTTCTATTCGTATAGAACTCCTGAGCCGTATTCCCGGCATCATCGGCAAACTTTCCAACAAGGTATTCGTATGCCTGTCCCATTTCGTCGGCAGGACATGCCTTCAAACTCAACGTATATTTAGAGAAATCCTCAATCAACGAAGTGATTATACTATCGGGCATCTTCGCCTTATTGGTCCAGCCATCCTTAGGTCCGAAAATTCCTTCTAAACCTCCGATTTTTCTGCCATCCATTTCCTTAGCAGGATTGGCTTGCTCAATGGCAATAAATGCTTCGACTAATTTATTACTAACATTTTCCGTTACTTCACGAACATCTCTCCAATGCGCACCATCAGGAATGCGGATGGGGAGATCTTCTACTTGCATACCTGCATACTCAACTCCTCCTTCACACACAAATCCTTCAAACTGTTCATCATAAACATCGGAAATGCGTTTGAAAAAAAGCAAAGGGAAAATATACTCTTTATATCCTGCAGCATCAATCTGACCACGCAAATGAGTAGCAGCCGCCCAAAGGAAACTTTTAAGTTCATCGAGCGTAATAGGGTCATCCGGAAGACGATATTGTTTTACTTTTTCTGCCATATTGATTATGCGTTAATGAGTAATGAAAATTCGTTCTCCAATCGCTTCACATCTTCGTATGCTTGTTTGAACTCAGCCAACACTTCCGTATAAGGACGAATTTCCTCCTTGTGGTAAACCACATAGCGATTGGGCGAAAGATTATACTCTTTATCTCTTATCTCCTGCAATGTAACGATTCGAGAATAGTCCTCTTCATCGGAGTAATTTTGATAAAGTGAATATAACCTATCTATATCATTCTCTTCTAAAATATTCTGCGCTCTCTTTTGAGTTAGAATTTTGGAACCATCTATCATCAAAATCCGTCCGGAATGATGAGCCTGTTTCATTCTTCGTATTATCAAAAAGCACGGTGAAAGTCCAGTTCCATAAAACAATTTATCTCCTAATGTAACAACGGCTTCTATCAAATCACTTTCGACTAATTGTTTCCTTATTTCTGCTTCTTGATTTCCACGAAACAGAATACCTTGCGGCATTACAACAGCCATACGCCCCTTGCCGGAAGACATAGAACATATCATATGCTGAATCCACGCATAGTCACCACAACTATCACTCGGCGTTCCATAAATATTCCGCTTATATTTATCTGAACTCCATTCCGTTGCTCCCCAATTTTCAAGAGAAAATGGAGGGTTTGCTATAACACAATCGAATTTGGCGATATTACCACCTTGAAGAATTTTTGGATCTCTCAATGTGTCGCCTTGCATTACATTAAAATCAGATGCACCATGCAGGAATAGATTCATTTTAGCAATGGCCGCATTCACGACATTCTTCTCTTGTCCGAATATACTTCCACAGCAAAGAGAATCATCGTGCATATATCGTATAGCTTCGATAAGCATTCCTCCACTACCACAAGCAGGATCATATACAGTTTCCCCCGGTTGCGGATCAAGAATATGCACTAATAATCTCACAACAGAACGAGGAGTATAAAACTCTCCGGCCTGGGCCTTACTGTCATCAGCAAACTTCTTTAATAGTATCTCGTAGGCATCACCCATTAAATCTGCAGGATAATCCTTATTACCAAGTTTTCGTCTTGATAGATGTTCTATCAGGTCACGAATCTTACTGTCATTGAGAATTGCCTTATTAGTCCATTTCTGAGATGAAAACATAGATAGCACCCCATACAATGTATCTGGGTTTGCTATCTCTATCTGTCTCATAGCACCAACTATGGCTGCTCCAAGATTTTCTGTACGTTCTCGGACTTCTTGCCAATGACAACCATCAGGAATAACAAAACGATGTTGCTCTGGAAGAGATGCATATTCCTTATCACCACCACTTGATATTAAAGCTTCTTCTGTTTCTTCATCATAAACATCAGATATCCGCTTGTAATAAAGCAAAGGCGTGATATAATCCTTAAAATTATCTTGACTTACAGGACCGCGTATTATATTACAGGCCTCAAACAAGAAATTGTATAAGTCCTGTGCACCTGTAAGCTCTTTATTTATTGTTTTTTTTGCCATCTAATAACTCTGTCAAATAGTGGATTTGAGATTCCTTTATTTCATTAACTCAACAACATCTTCTGGCAACATTACATTCCCAGCATCATCTTTCGGAGTGTTCTTAAGGAACAGCACTGGAACGACGGTGTAGCTCTTGGCAAACGGCAGCAGATTAGCCTTGTGGAGAAGTTCAGTTGTTAACTGTTTACCATTCTCTTGAGTTGTCCATTTACATTCACCAACCAGCAAATACTTTTTATCAAGCGATTCTGCCATCACATCGAATTCGACCTGTTCAGGTTTCTTATCCTCATTGAGAACAGCCCCCCACCAGCGTTTTGCCTTACCATAAACTACTCCATTGACAAGATTACCTGTTACAGAATCCCGGCATAATTTTTCCCATTGCATACTCACATACTCAGAGAAATGGGCGTTTAAAGCCTGTTCAATGGGCAAGCGACGACCAAGTTCAATGAACGAGCGATTCGGAACAACAAACTGGTAATAGAATGCCATAAACGGATCGGCTATCTTATAAAGGCTCTTTTTCGCATTCTTTTCATCAATCCCGAACGGAACATCTTTTTCCAAGAATCCGAGATCAATAAGTTTCTTTAATGGTCGTGATAGATTTGTTGCCGGTTCATAGCATCGTCCAGCAATCTCAGAAAGACGATTTGCCCCAGTCCCAATATAAGACATTATTGTCGAAGTCTTGACAATATCCTTAACATCATCTTGAAACAGTTTTATAGGTTCTTCGTAAAGAGTGCCATTTACAGAAAGGATATTGTGCCACAATGCATCATCAAGCGAACTTCTGTTTTCCCTTAGTTCCCAATAACGTGGTACACCTCCCCATACGGAATACTCCTCAATGGCATTCATCGCATCAAGACTCAAAGCCTCCTGAATATACGGCAAACGTATCGGCGCAAGCCTCATTATCTCATCAGCACGACCATAGAGAGGTGCTGTTGAATCAAGGAACAACCCATACATCATATTTTGAGAAGAACCACAGAGCACAAGATTATACTTCAGTTGCTTCTCATCAACAAGTTTCTGCAGAACAGACGGCAGCTCTGGAGATTGTTCCACAAGATACGGAAATTCATCCAAGCATAAGGTAAAACGCCTGTCTGTTCGATAATTGACCGCACGAAACATAGATTCCCAGTCCGGATATGTTAACTTATCGAAATCCGGAAACACTTGTGCTATTACTTTAGCAAGCAACGCTCTCTGATGTTGGCCTTCAGAACGGTCAGCGAGAAAATAAACATCATTGTCCGACAACACTCTTTTGATAAGCGTTGACTTACCTAATCGTCTACGACCATACATAACGACTAACGAGGACCTCTCTCTCGCAAGAGCATCCTTCAAACGTGCTGCTTCATCTATTCTATCAACGAATTTCATATGTCATATCTATTATGCAATGCAAACATAATGATTTTGGAACATAATACGAAATTTCAAGTCTTGTTTTTATCCTCATAAAAACATTTTTAACTTACGGATAGGGAGTATGCACTCTATCACTTTTTTGAAGCTCGCTTCCTTGTCTTCAAACTCAAATCCTGCAGGGCTTTCCCCAATCTATCTTCTTTGGCCAGCCATAGAATATCATCGTCAAGCTGCAAGGCATACAAAACACGCAAGTAAATACCGATTGCCACTGTCGGTACACCTTTCTCTATTCGGGATATGGTCAACGGGGAGCAGGTAGCACGTTCAGCCACCTGAGCTACACACAGATTCCTACGTAGACGAGCTAGTTTTATCTGCTCTCCCACTACCGACATCTTTTGCTCCAGTTTTCGGGGTAATTTAGTCCCCATTGTATTCTTTGTCATATTCAACATATCATATAATATGCAAAGATAGCACACTTTATTTATTTAATGATATGTTACAGGGAGATATAGCGACCATAAAAAACACGAAACCTGTACATCCCTAAATAATTTCCCAAAATAGGATTAAGCATACAGTTAAAAAAAATTCTCCATCTGGTAAAGCGTTTTATTGAACGATATCCTCAGTTCAGCTGGACATTTGGGGTCTTTCAGAAGTTGTCTTAATCTTTTTATCTGGACTCTCATCTTGATATTGCTCGCTTTCCTGGTCTTATCCACTCTTATCGCAAACTCAGCCATTAGGCTCTTCAAGAACTTTCGGATTCTACCCATAATCTTTATAAACGTTGAATAAGCATTGATTTCTATCAGCAAATCAATTCCTTCAACACTTTCTAATATGCGAAGAACATTACTTTCGTTGGTATCTCTGTCCAAATAGTGCACGTACAAAGCCCTCCGCTTCACATTCTCCTGCTTTAAAAGACTTTCTAACTCAATTCGAATTTCCGCCGCTTCAGTTTTCAACTTTGCAGCATCAGTTGGAACAGCTTTCTGTATAAATGTCCAAAGTGCATTTCCTTTTTCTGCATCATTATATCCGACAAGATGGCCAAGCGTTGAAACCTTTGATACAAGCAATCGACGAAATGTCAAGGGGTATTCTATATCACTTCCTGCATTCATAAAAGCCCTCATGACACAAGCCATATCAGCAAAAGACATTTCCACCAGAAGATAAACATTCATTAAGTCTTTCATGTCCTTTATTGTCTTTGGTTTGTCTTGTTTGAGTGCGTTCTCGCCCAACCAGTCTCCCAACCGTCCTAGTTTATCCTTTTCTTTAGCGGCCCAGTCAATGCTATCAATATCTTTAAGCACCTTACCGAGCACTTCCTTCAATTGATCATTTTTTGAAAATTCAGAAACCATTCGTTTGTAGAAATCTTGTTTGATAACATTGATTTGAAAATGATGAAAACCTGTCACCTTAGAAAATGTATTTCCCTGCAAGGCCTCCACGTATTCAATAGTATCACATAATACCTGTATCCAAAGCAGTGCATCCATCCACGGAATTACGCATTTCATGGGGTCATCCTCGCCTTTATCTTTTACCTTTACGAGTTGTTTATACACTTTATAGAGGTCATCATCATAATGGTAAGTAAGATTCCTACTTTTACGCTCTTCATTGGTTGTCATCACGGCTCTCAATTGCGTTGACACCTTGTCATAAAGGGCTACTAACTGTTCATATACCTGAGCATACTTACTCCTTTCGAATCTTTGGTATTCATGTCTAAGTTCACATCCGAGCTTCGTCCATACTGCCCCCTCTCTTTCTTCACCATGACCTAATAGCAAACGGCATCCCTCCACCCTAATACCTTCAAGGTTCTTGATATGATAGCATTTCTCAAAGGTGTATGTACCATTCAAACTGCCCCTTAAACTGGTCATCAGGTCTATCAATATAAACCTCATGTCCATCCGCAGTTCTACAGCCAGTCTTAGCAATTGTGGTACATCTTCATTTAATTCTTTCAAGAGTGAAATATCTTCTACTACCTTCTTGTACAAATCCTCGATGGTCTTTGAGAAGTTGCCTATCAGGTTCTCTACAGTCTCTTTTGAAGCCTCCTTATATATAACTTTTATATCTGTCATTTTGCTTTCTCTACTATCTTCCTTGCAAGTAATGTCGTTTCTATCAGATGTAATATCAATACATGACAAAGTCTACAAACCGACATCAAAGTCGTTTCATATACCTTACTATCATCAGTTGCATCGTAGTGGCATTTTATGTGTTGTGTCGTGGAATCGTAATCAATGCCTCCACTATGACTAGCAGCATTCCTGATTTTATTATTCATTGAACCGTCCAGATAATCCATAAATGCACCATTCCCTTCAAGAACTTCTATCATCTTTCCTGCTGCTTTTCCGGCAAACTTTGTGATAGTATCAACATCGCTTAGCCCAGAATGGGTAAACACATCTATATCTCCGTTCTCTTGAAGATTGTTCAATCCTACAAGTATCTTTAAGCTATGTGCAAATACCTCATAACCTTCTTTGTACAAATCCATAACATCATCACAACCTATAGTAACAATCTTCAAATCGCCATTTTCTGTCACATCTTTGATGCCAGCACTTGCATATATCATGACCGGTAGAATTTTTTGTATGTTGTCAATAGACTTAGCTAAAAAAGGCAATACCTCATCTTTATACCATTTTGAAATCAAGCCGCTAGCATCCAGTTTAACTTTGATATTCCGCACCTCATCTACAGTCAACTTATTGATAAGGTCTTCCAGCGGTTTAATAAACCTTGCATGGCAGTCATCCAGATAGTATTGTGGAGCAATGTTTAAATATACAACTTCCAGCAGCTTAAAGTAGGAATCATACATATCCTGAACACTGCCAAGGGGCTTATATTTCTTCACATCGAACAATGTGGCCATCTTCTGACTAAACGCTTCCGCATTCCCTTTCTTCAGGATAGGCAATAGTGAATTCAGTGCTCCCTTATAGGGTAACAACCCATTCTGCATCCTTGTTAAGAACACATCATACTTATGAATCTCTTCTAGTGAAAAAAAAGGACTTTTAAACGATAAACTCAAAAATAACGATGAAAGAGCCATGGACTGTGCAAAGTCTAAGTCTTTCATATACAAATCGTCAATAATTGGCAGAGATGAAGAATAACCAATGGTTGTTATTGGTGGGTCTTGAGGCGAAGGCATGTACATAAATTCCCTTGGGGAAAGGCCTCGCTTCCCATATTTATAAGTAAGGTTATCTCCGCAATCCACGCACTCAAAATTGATGGGCCATTCATAGATGTTTATGGTCTGGTCTATCTGAAACTTCAACTGATATACTTTCCCGCAACTGGGACATTTTACATATATGCGCTGTACCATAAATTACCTTTAATTTATTTTTAAATCATCAATCTCATCCTTTCCTGCATAGTTTTAGCTGCTGCCAAGATGTTTGACAGCGAGCAAATTTCTCCTAACTTTTGCCATTCACAGAACTGATAGATTAACGTCCACAAATAAACATAGCTAAAAGTCAACAAATAGTATGAAAAAGCATAGGTATTTAGTGTCGCCTTATCGCTCTTAAAAGGAGAGAAATAGTCCCCATGAAAACGTTCACACCTATACGTATAAAGCACACAACTCAACATAAATAATAGCCGGTTTTCTATGTCAACCATATATTCATTGCTGTTCACCGTCACTTTTTCTCCTCTCAATATCTTCTGGAGCAAAAGCGAAGACCGCCTCAACACGTCTGCACTAGGCTTCACCGTTTCCTCAAGTTTATACTTGGCTTTAAGATCAGCATACAATTCTTTCGTTAAGATGTCTTTTGCCCTTTCCGAAACTTTTTCTGCTTTATCTGTAATAGCCAAATCATGTTGGATAAAGCAGCGCAAAATTGCAAATCTTAATACAGAAATGGGTATTTCACTTAAAAACCTCTCCCACATTTCTTTTACCCGCAGATCTTTATTGACAAGAGGCATGATCAACTCTTTTACTGTTCTCAGCATTAGGTGAGTTGCCTTATCGTTATCTTTCGGCCACGCTATACTTCTATGATGATTCATAAATATCTCCAGCGAACGCCATGCGATATTGAATCCTTCATCTGGTCTGTAAGGTAATTCGTCATAGATATCAATGATACCCGAGAACACCTTGTTCAATTTCGCATTGGGAAATAGGATATCTTTTGCCCCTTCTGATAACTTCACAGGTTCAAAGATTTGTGTTATCCCTTGCCCATGAAGCCATTCGTCTAGCATCTGCTGTACATCACTATACCACTGTCCTGCTTCTGGCCACGTATTGTTATAGGTAATACGTTTCTCTGTCCAAAGCAATTCTCGCTTATCTTTTTCTATCATAACCATTTTTATATGCCGTAAAGTTCTCTTAAAGTTTTTACTCTCCATGTCTGTGTCCAAAAGTTGTTGTTCACGACATCATAGAATCTAATTTCATCTCCATACCGTCTACAAACAAAAACGAATTTATATCTATTCCGAAAAGGACGTCCCTTAGGCTCCACATGACTCACAAAATACTTCGCATTCGCTTTAATGTTCTTTCCAATATCATTTAACCTTCTGACCATTTCTACGTAACTCCGCATTGCCATCATGCTTGTCCCTGCTGACGTTATACCACCTCCCATAGGTAAATATGAATCCCCGGTAGATAATTCATGAAAAGTATTTACACCAGATTTTCTTAATAACGTGATATTCTTTTCGTCAAATGAGGTTTCAGGTTTCCCTCCTTCCATCTTATAGATTGAAAGTAATTCTGGCCAGTTCTCGTTTACTATTTCCAAAAGTCCTTTATCCGACCATCCTACGTGGTCTCTGATATCAATAAAGTATACATTATCGTTACGAAAAATGGCGAAAAGCACAGGACCTGTACGCTTTACATAGCCAGGGGCAGAAAACGTTTCTCCTAAATGCAAATGATGTATGCCCCAGTCATACAAAAGCCCATCAAGTTTGTCTTTCTTGGTAGCATTGTTCAAGTGAGGATTCACACTTTCTCCTTTACGAATTTTCTCTTCCAACCATTTTAGTCCAATCTCTACTTCTACTGGACAAGTAAAAGAGGTTGCTTTGTAAATTGTCCTGGGCCTTTTATCTATAAGACGATAGGTGTATGAACAGTAAGACTGCAATACATCATCATTAGTAGTCAAAGAAGATGTATCAAAACCTAGTTCTTCTATTTCTCTCTTGAAAATATTGGCAAGCGTTTCCTTAAGTTTACAAGTAATTTCTATACCCATTGTTTAACCCTTTTATACGCTTCATCATAGTACCAATGAAACGAAACAGTTCGTGTTAAGACCTTAAACGAAAGAAACATTAATATAATATTTCTTAATCCCATGGTTTCTATAATCTTAATCAAGATAATTATAATAGACGTTATCAATTGATAACTTACAAAACCAATTAAAGTCCTTTAGCTTTACTTCATTCCCGTGTTCATATTTACGTTAAATAAACTCACATCAACATCAGGAATGATAACGTCCGCAAGCTTATCTTCGACAAGGAACCCCATATACAACGGAATGGTCAGTATATCCCCCTCACGTCCTACATTATATTGGCCCAACTTGATTGCATTCCCGACATGATACACATCCTTGTTTCTAAGAATTGTTGTCATACTTTTTGTCTTACCCGTCTTTGCCTTGACTTCAAGGATAACGCATTCACCCTTGAACCTTACCAGAAAGTCCAGTTCAAGTCCACTGTCTTTATGGAAATAGTATAGTTTCTGCCCGGACTTGCATAGGAAATCCGCCATGAGATTCTCAAAGAGAGCCCCCTTGTATCCAAGAAGATTACCCTTTAAAATATCTGCCTGAGTGCCATAATCAAGCATTGCCACAAGGATACCTATGTCGGTAGTGTACACCTTGAAACAATCTTTGATAGAATTGCCCTCTAACGGCAGTTCCGTAATCTGCGTATTGTAGCATCTACGGACTATTCCGGCATCTTCCAACCATTGAATGCTACCGATGTATTGAGAAGATCTTCCTCCTTTCTTAACTACGGAATACTGGAATTTCTTGTTCTCCTTGGCTAATTGCTTCGGAATGGATTCAAAACATTCACGGATATTAGGTTTGTCCGCATCATCTGCATATTTAACCATATCCTCTTCGTATTCGGCAATAAGATTACGCTGCACTTTATATATAAGTTCGATATTCTTGGTTTCAAGGAAGCAATTCACCACTTCCGGCAAACCTCCGACAATGACATATCTGTACAACAGCTCCATCATTGCCTTGTGAACCCCATCGGGAACTGCCTTTTCGTTCTCAAAACATGATCTGACAGAATCAATAACCGTCTCACTGATTCCGTTTGCCCATAGAAATTCTTCAAAATCCAATGGGTACATATCAATCACAGTTTCATATCCGACAGGAACAGAATCTTGTCCGACATCCTCTTGCTTTTTCTTACTTTGACCGTAGCCTTTCACTCCCAAAAGAGAACCTGTTGCAATAACATCGAAACGTCCGTCTATATGAAATGACTTCAAGGCTGTCCTTGCTTCCTTGCATTCTTGAATCTCATCAAGGATAATACAGGTTTTCCCTTCAATGAACCGACTGCCTTGAATCAAAGCGGAGAGATTGAGAATGATGGTATCGACATCTATATTGCCAGTAAAGGCAGACTTCTTATCAGGTTCAAGAATGAAGTTCATATAAACCACACTCTCATAATTCTCCTTTGCAAATTTCTGGACAATATATGTCTTTCCACACTGGCGGATGCCTTTTATAACAAGAGGCTTTCTGCCCTCAGTCTGTTTCCAGTTGGCTAAATATGTTTCTATTTTCCTTTTAAGCATAGCGCTATCTTATTCTTTCCGCTACAAAATTACACTTTTTCAAGCGAATAAACAAGAATTGAACACACTTTTTCAAACGAATAAATTCGATTTGCTACACTTTTTCAAACGAATTATCCCCATTACACGACATTTTTTCAAGCGAATCACAGCAGAAACTAACTTTACTTTATCTCCGTATTCATATATACGTGCATTAAAGTAAAGCTAACAGAGGGAGAAAAAGAGATGGCTTCACCAAAGTTGAGCAGAGCCATATCTGCCGACTTTCTCTTTTATTCATCAACCAAGATACAAAAAAGTCTCTTGAATTTAATTGAGATTATCGACGAAGACATAGCTAAATTTTGTACTTTTGTAACTGGATAGAAAACAGATAAATTGCAAGGGAACAACATTATTATCAAACTATTAATTTATGAAACAAAAAAAAGCATGCATCACAATACTTATATGTATTTTAGCACTCTCATTATTAAATAGCTGCACAATAGATATTGATCCGTCAGTAGCCAATACAACATTTGGTATGCAAGCTCTGCATTATGAATTTATCATCATCTTGATCAGCCTAATTGGCGGAATAGGATGTTTAATTGCAGGAATAGTTTTAACCGTACTTGGATTTACAGGTTCAATTGAATGGATAATTGAAGTCTCAGGATTCACATCAAGACTAATCAATGCCTCTCCGGGTATTGTATTAATGATTTTAGGGTTATTTTTAACACTTAAAAGCCGTTTAAAAATAAAAGCAAAGAAACACAGTTAGGTTTACATTATCGGCGAAATTATCCCCGACATATCTTATCTTTGCGAATCGGAGGTTTCGGGGCGAAAGAGAGCGATTTTCTCCATTTTCCCTCTGTTTTGAGACAGGCAACGAAGAAAAGTGTTAAATCTTCGATTTCCAGCGAAAAAACAAGTAAATTTTTGAGCCTTCTATCTTTTAAACCATAAACCACTGATAACTAACCAGTCTAATATGCTGTATCGCCAAATAACCAATATCGGATTTACCGATTTGCTGGAGGATTATGTGCAAAAACATGAGGAAGAGATCGAGTCCGCCTATGTTTGGGTGCTTAACAAGTATGTGAAACAAATGCGAGATTTGCAGTCTCTCTGTGATAAACAGAGCGTCAAAGAGAGAGGCCCGTATAAAGATTTGATAGCATCGTTGGCCAACGAGCAGGTTGCGACTTTGCTGCAAAGAGCGGTTGATGCGGGAATACTGGATTGCCATTACCAGCCTACCCTCCAAGCAAAGACCATGCAACTAAAAATCATCGCCTTTGCGGTATCGTCTCTTTGTGGTTTTCCCCGTGCCTATGCCCATTTCGAGAAGCAATGGAACCGGGAAGGAAATCGAATCGCCACATGTCGTATGCCCAGACGTCATGTGGAATGCTATGAAGCGGCCAAAACCCTTTATCCCGAAGTGGATTTCTCCTCGTTCGAGCCGAAACATGAGATTGCCACTTTTTATGTTCCGCAAGGCGATGACGACATAATAGAAATGTATAATGACCTGATTAAATTCGGCTATATTGCGCCGGATACGGATTTATCCGTATTCTTGGGAATCTTTGACAAGAAGAAGTTCCGGAAACCGGTGGAATGGATAAAGGGGCAACGTCAGTTGGCCTATTTCGTCTATCTGGCTTTCCAGAAGTTCAACAAAAAGACCTTGTGGATAAAAGGCGAGACTTGTTTCCGTGTCAACGGGAATATTCCCCACAGGGCGAGTTTTGTTACGGGGTACAGCTACCTCAAACGGGCCGGCTGGATGAATAAGTACGATGTGAAGTTACAAGCGATTTGCAATAAGTTCAATCATATAGAGGGGAGTGTAATGCCCCACGAAGGCACGGACGAGCGACTGATACATACAAGCCGGTGCGTATTTTATAGCACCAAGGGCGACAAGGAAAAACAGAAGATGTATTCGGATCTTGCAGAAGGAGGATACATCGCACCGGAAACGTCTTTTTCCATATTCGAAGGCATCTTTGACGAAACGAAGTTCACGGAACCCGTTCAATGGACAAAGAGCCAAGCACAGCTCATGTATTTCGTTCAACTGGCGTTCAAGGCGGACAACCCTTTCGACGTATGGAGAAAATGCGTCCACTGCTTTTGCTTTCCGGGCGGAGCAAAACCGAACCGGGGCAGCATGAACAGCAATTTTCGCTCTATCAAGAAAAAGGGGTTGTTGGACACGTTTAACATTGAATTGAAAAGGATAGCTAACAACTATACTTGTAAGGATATGGACGTTCCCGACCAAACGGGAGCGTTTATATTCAGCAATTTAACACCAAATTAAATCAAAATGACAAAGAATTTTCCTTTGCACCTCTCTCTTTTTGAAAAGAGCGATGCGGGGCTTCCGAGGGATGCCTGCGCAGACCGGTAAACAAGGGCTATTCCGGTTGGTCAAGCAAGCCCAAGAGTCGTACACTGCCGAGGTTTTGACTCATCAAAAGAGTTACAGGCGATATGTACTTGATTTTATACATTCCAAGCGCTATCACGATGAAACAGATGCTTGGAGTAAGAACGAGCATTGGAAGAATTACCGTACCATTGCTGATCTGTTAAGCGACCACGAAGAGTTGGTACGCAAATATTTCGAGCGGGCCGTGTTCGACGAAAACAGCATTTCCGATTTGCTTAACGAGTTCTACACCCTCGACCTGCCACAGACAGACGTCCCGGAGAACATTCTGGAAGGCACTTCGAATCCGCAATCAACAACATCATCATCTTTCATTTTCAAGCCTTCACTTGACAGGGCCACTATTGACCTCATTGTACAACTCGTCAATGAGGTCAATTTGTTTAAGGAAAAGTTGAACGCGGACGATGTTTTCGCCCATTACGAAACGGACACGTTGCAGGCTGTCACGTCGAACAACAATACCCGGTTGGCTCTGGCGTTCGACAAGCTGGCTTCGCATGGCATCATACCCTACCATTGGCAATCCTTTATCGCGAAAAGGAGGCTTATCATAAGTTCTTCGGGTAGGAAGTATCTCGACCAGCACGATCTGTCCTCTACCCTCAATCGGATAAAAGACATGCAGCCCGGCATCTCCGAAAAGAAACTTCTGGCTGTCATCGACAGGTATGTAAAGCTAATCAAGAACAAAGAAGTCCAATAAAAGAAACCCGATTTGTTGATAGTTGTATCGAGAGATACGTTGACACTCAATAATATCAACATCGAAGGCCGGACATACACTTTTACCTTTGCCCTCCGTAATCGATTACACTACGGAGGGTAAACTTCTTTTTGTCAAATCAAATTTTACAAAACAATGAGACATAGAAAGACAACAATGGGAAACAATGCGTTTTCCAAATACATGGCTCAAATGGAAGAGATTATCTCCATGATGACATCGGAGAAACCCATTGAACGTATCAAAACGTTGGAACGGAAAATCAATGAGGTGGAAAAAATCAAATCCATCGAGGCCAGTATCAGACAAATCAAGGAACAGATGTGGACTGTCAAAGAAACGCTTACGATTCATGAGGCATCGGTCTATCTGGGTGTTTCGGAGAGCTATATCTATAAGCTCACTTCATCGAAACAGATTCCCCACTACAAGCCTAACGGCAAGCTGGTCTATTTCAACCGGAAAGAGTTATGCAAATGGGTTATGAGAAATCGAGTACAAACAACCGGGACTACACCCCGCACGGAAAACGAAGCGTTATGAATAGAAAAGAGATTGACTTATTGCTCTCGCGAATCGAAGGGCTTAAAGCCTTTCTCGAAAACAACTCTCTGGAAGGCTTTAAGCAAGAGGTATTGAGAGTCGAAAAGTTCCTGCAACGGTTCGGTTCTCTGAACGAATTGCTGTCCCATCTGGCAAGGGTGGAAAGAATAGCGTATATGGCAAAAGATTTTTTGAGCATAGATGAAGTAGCGGCTTATCTGCAAGTATCCAAAAGCTACGTTTACAAGCTGACCTCTTCCAGAGAGCTGACGGTGTACAAACCCAATGGCAAGAACATCTTCATTCTTCGGAATGATCTGAACGAGTGGATAAAACGTAATCCTTGCCTGTCCAACGAGGAAATCGAGAAGCAGGCGAACATCATGGCTTATCTATTGGATAAGGATAACAAACAAAAACAAATCAAGAAAGGAGGGAAACGATGAAAACAGATATGGCTTTACCCGATAATCACCGTATTGACGAAGAGAAATACCGGTCGCTATTGAAATACATCCGGTTGAGCGTTACCGAAAAGTATGACTTCCCGCAGGAGATCGTACAGATAGACGGCGTGACCATCGCAACGTTAGGCAATTTCAGTGCATCTACCGGAAAGCCCAAAAGCAAAAAGACGTTCAATGTCAGTGCCATCGTCGCGTCCGCCCTTTCGGGGAAAGAGGTATTGAAATACAAGGCAGAGCTGCCTCCCTGCAAGAACCGTGTCCTGTATATCGACACGGAACAGAGCAAATGCCATTGCCACAAAGTCCTTCACCGGATATTGACCTTGGCCGGCCTGCCGACAGACCAAGAAAACGACCGGATAGAATTTTTCGTCCTCCGCGAATATACTCCCGACCAGCGTCGGGACATTATCCGGTGGGCGCTTCACGAGGAAGAGAACATCGGGCTGGTTATCATCGACGGTATCCGCGACCTGATCCATGACATAAACAGTCCGAGCGAATCCCTCGACATCATCAATGAACTTATGAGATGGTCGAGCTATTACGAGTTGCATATCCATACGGTTCTGCATTTGAACAAAGGCGATGACAACACGAGAGGACACATCGGTACGGAGCTGAACAACAAAGCCGAGACAATCCTGCAAATATCGAAAAACGCAGAGAACGGCAAAATCAGCGAAGTCAGGGCCATGCACATAAGAGACCGGGAGTTCACCCCTTTCGCATTTGAAATCGGGGACGATTCTCTTCCGCACTTGGTAGAAGACCACCAGTTCAAAATGAGTAAAAGAGAACGGTTGTCGTCTTATACGGACATGACGGAGCAACAACATCGTTCCGCCTTGGAGGCGGCCTTCTCGGACAATGATGTTTCAGGCTACCAGTCCTTGCTCGATGCCTTAAAGAAAGGGTACGACAGTATCGGCTATTGCAGGGGGCGCAACACGCTGGTCAATCTGTGCAAGTTCCTTATCCAACACGACGCCATACAAAAAAACGGACGCGGGTACGTGTACAACGAGAATTTCCATATCTGACCATGCCGGTTTAGTTTGTGGATATATATAGTAGAACCATACTAAACGCTCCTTTCCCATGAATATATCAGAAGCAAAGCGAATCCGGATCGTCGATTTCCTGCAATCGCTCGGTTATGCTCCGGTCCGGGTCTGCAATCACCAGTATTGGTATTTATCTCCTTACAGAGAAGAACAGTCGGCATCTTTCAAGGTCAACGACTGGTTGAATGAATGGTACGACTTCGGTTTGTCAGAGGGCGGCGGCATCATAGAGCTTGTCATGCAACTCTACCGTTTGAGTACCGTGCATGAAGCTCTACGCACGATAGAGAGCCGGTTGAGCGTATCGCTTCCTGTCCATACCCGTATGCCTCGTTTCGACACCGACATCGAGGAAGCCATGAAAGACGTGCGGGTACTGGATTTGAACCACCACGCGCTGCTGTCGTATCTGCATTCTCGCAGCATAGATACGGACATTGCCCGGAAATACTGCAAAGAGATCCATTATGAATTGCGCAAGCGGCATTACTTCTCGATTGCCTTTGAGAATGTGTCCGGAGGGTATGAGATACGCAATCCTTATTATAAAGGTTGTATAAGGAATAAAGACATATCCTTCATCGGGCATATCGCAGAAGAAAGACAGAAGCACGTTTGCGTGTACGAGGGTTTTATGGATTTTCTGTCCTTTCTGACCTTGCAACGAAAAGGCGACACGGTTGCCTGCGTTCAAGTGCCGTGCGACCATGTTGTCATGAACTCCGTCAGCAACCTGAAAAGAGCCTTGCAGGTACTGGAACCGTATTCATATATCCATTGCTACTTGGACAACGACATGGCTGGGCAAAAGACCGTGGAGACCATCGTCGAGCTGCACGGCATCGGAGCGATCAACGAAACCGCCCGCTATGCCGAGTACAAAGACCTGAACGACTACCTGCGCGGGAAAAAGCGGTAAATCATCATCTGTCCCATTCCCCCGAAAGCTCTCCGACAGGAGGGCTTTTTTTATGCCTGCCTATCCTGTAAAAAAACGCCTTTAAGTATGAAATTAGAGTATGATTTTTATATTTTAGAAAAATATTTTCCCTAAAATAATGATTTAAGAATAAGTTTCTTTTGCGTTTTTAGATATAATACTTTTCTTTGCGATCATATTTTAATTAAAGTCTAATTTCATACTTAAACAGATGGATTCATACTTTATATTCGCCATTGCCCTAACGGTAGTGTATATCATCTATTATGCAGTCATCGTCGTTCAGGATCTTTATGGGAAAAAAGGGACGGATAAACCGGGCGAAGAGATTTTCGACCTCGATATGGAAGACACCACGGAAGAGAGTATCGACGTCTCGGAGAACGATACCGGTTTCAGTATCGGCAGCGAGAAATACGATACGGAAAATTTTCAACCTGCTTCCGAACCACCCCAAGAAACCGACACCGATCAAGGAGAGGGAGCCGCGCAGGAGCGGTTCGAACAACTGAAAGCGAAAGTCGAAGCACGGCTGGAAGATACCGAACCCTACCTGTCCGATCCGCTGACAGCTGAAGAGATGTATAAAGCAATGGTCTCCGGAGGACGGCTGGACGGGCGTGCCGAACTGTCATGGAAACCTATCAAAGATAAGCTGTAAGATGTCGAATACAAAGAAAATACTGTGTACGTTATGCTCCATTATTCCCTGTTCGGCAATGGCCAAAAGCGGCAGTGTGAATTACAGTTGGGGCGCCGACGCACTGGCCACGATGCACGATTTCGTAGTTACCAATATGCTGTATGTCCTGTACATCTGCTACGCTATCGCCTCGCTCTGTGTCATCGTATCCGCGCTCCAGATTTACATCAAGTGGAATGCCGGTGATCAGGACATTCTCAAGTCCATTATGACGCTCTTCGGGGCGTGTCTTTTCATTATCGGGGCTTCTATCGTTTTCCCGGCCTTTTTCGGCTACCGCATATAAGCGTCAGAACGATTCCCTGCCGCCGATAAGCCAATTCGGAACAACCATAATATTCACTTAAAATACAATCAAGCATGTTTCAGAAGACAAAAAAACTGATTAGAAAGATGATTTCTGCGAAAAAACCGCAGACGCTGATGCTGATGCTGCTGTGCGGAGTGACAACCGTCATGGCGCAGAACTCCGCCGGTGATTATTCAGCCGGTACAACCGCTTTGGCTACCGTAACGGAGGAGATTGCCAAGTATGTCCCCATTATGGTCAAATTGTGTTACGCCATCGCGGGGGTCGTTGCCATCGTGGGCGCCATCTCGGTATATATCGCGATGAACAACGAGGAGCAGGACGTCAAGAAGAAAATTATGATGGTGGTCGGAGCCTGTATTTTCTTAATCGCTGCCGCTCAAGCCCTTCCGATGTTCTTCGGTATTGGCGGATAAAGGTCTTGCACGATGAAAGGTAAGGACGAACGCTATCTCGACTACCCGCTTTTCAAAGGTCTGCAACGACCTCTGGAACTGATGGGACTGCAAGGCAGATATATCTATTGGGCGGCGGGTGCTGCCGGCGGTGCTATCGTCGGTTTTATCATCGCCTACTGTCTGATCGGGTTCGTGGCAGGACTGGTTACGCTGGTCGCTGCCTTATCGACGGGTATTGCGCTCATCATGCTCAAACAGCGTAAGGGTCTGCATACCAAAAAGAACAGACATGGTGTGTATATCTATGCCTATTCGAAGAAGTTATGACCTACGAAAGAAAAACCATCACGAACAACGTGTGGTCTTATTGATGTTGAACGCGGGCAGGTCCGCCTGAAGTTCAGGCGGGCTTGCCTTTATTTATGGATTTTGAAATGACTCTGTACATTATTCTGATCTTCATAGCCGTATGTACCGGCATGGCCATATCGGTCTATGCTTTCGGAACCGGCGGCAAGCGTAAACGTATCTTTCAGGACATTTACTATTCCGTGGAAGATACGGACGGCATAGGCGTATTGTACACCAAAAGCGGCGAGTATTCCGCCATCTTGAAAATGGAGAATCCGGTGCAGAAATACTCCGCGAATATCGACAGTTACTACGAGTTCACGCAGCTTTTCACGGCCCTTGCACAGACTTTGGGCGAAGGATATGCCATTCACAAACAAGACATTTTCGTCAAGAAACAGTTCGAGAACGAGACGGGCGGCAAGCACGAGTTTCTCTCGTCGGCCTATTTCCGCTATTTCAAAGGGCGCAACTACACGGACAGCGCGTGCTACCTGACGATTACGCAGGAAGCCAAGAAAAGCCGGCTGTTTTCGTTCGACAGCAAGAAATGGCGTGATTTTCTCGTGAAAATCCGCAAAGTACACGACCAACTGCACGATGCCGGCGTACAGGCGAGGTTTCTGAACAAGAGCGAAGCAAGCGAGTATGTGGACAGATATTTCGCCATGAATTTCAAAGACAAGGTAGTCTCCATGAGTAACTTCAAGGTGGACGACGAAACCGTCTCGATGGGCGACAAACGTTGCAAGGTGTACAGCCTTGTCGATGTGGATTGCGCAGCTCTGCCTTCTCTTATCCGGCCCTACACGAATATCGAGGTGAACAATACCGATATGCCCGTGGACTTGCTGGCCGCCATCGACAGCATACCGGGTGCGGAGGCAGTCGTCTATAACCAGATTGTCTTTCTACCCAACCAGAAACGAGAACTGGCGCTGCTCGACAAAAAGAAGAACCGCCATGCCAGTATTCCGAATCCTTCCAACCAAATGGCCGTAGAGGACATCAAGCGGGTGCAGGAAGTGATTGCACGAGAGAGCAAGCAACTGGTGTACACCCATTTCAACCTTGTGGTGGGGATAGCAGCGAACACCGATATACAAAAATGTACCAACCATTTGGAAAACAGTTTTTCCCGCATGGGTATCCACATCTCCAAAAGGGCATACAACCAGTTGGAACTGTTCGTGAGTTCGTTTCCGGGCAACTGTTACAGCATGAACGAGGAATACGACCGCTTTCTGACGCTTAGCGACGCGGCGATGTGCCTAATGTACAAGGAGCGTATTCTGCACAGTGAGGAGACACCGTTGAAAATCTACTACACGGATCGCCAAGGTGTACCTGTGGCCATCGACATCACGGGAAAAGAGGGAAAGAACAAACTGACAGATAATTCGAACTTTTTCTGTTTAGGGCCTTCGGGGTCGGGGAAATCTTTCCACATGGAGTTTCGGAGGGCAAAACGGCGACAAATGGCTGCAAAAATCGGCGTTATAATACCTTGATTTTCAGCTAATAGATTTTAACAAACGAGATTTTCGCCTGTTGGCGATTCGTCCTTTTCGGAGTATTTTTGTACCGCGATTGTACCACGCGAGAGGGGTCACACGGCACGACTTCCTTTCAGCAACGTGCAACAGCTTTCAAGAGCGTGCAACAAATTTCTTCGATAATGGACCGTCAAATTAAACACAATTTAACAGGTCAGCCCGGATATGACCGGGGCATGACCGACAAGCCTTTCCTCACCATCGGGGAAGTGGCGGACATCCTGCAAGTGAGCAGCCGGACAGTGTATAACCTCATTTACAAAGGAACTCTCCGGGCTTGCAGACTGACATACCACATCACAATCATCACCAGGGAGGATTTCTTTCTGATGATTAGAGAGACAACCTACTGCAAGCGGAGTGCTTCAATCTTCGCCAAGCAGGGTAAAAAGACAAAGAAGAAGATGAACGAAGATACACCGAACACTGAAAAAGACCTTTCCCAAAAGGAGGGAAAGAAGAAAGCGAAGGGCAGCCCGAAACGGCAGCTCATTCCGGCGGCTAACTACAAGCAGTCCGTGCGCGACACGTTCACGGAAAAAGAGAGTGCCGGAGGCGACCTTTATACGATGGCTGAGATATGCCGGAAATTCAATTATACCTACGGGCGATTTTACAATCTCCGTATGCGCTACTCGATACCCTGTGTCAAAGCCAATGCCACAAAGTGCTTCCCGAAAGCGGAGGTTGACAAGGCTATGGCTCAGGAAGCGGAACGGCTGGGAAGCAACCTATCGGAGCACTGGTATTCCTGTTTCGACATCATGCGCCTGTTCGGGCTGGGAAAAACCCAAGTCCGCAGGTTCGCGCTCACCCACGGGGTAAGGACGAAACGCATCCACGGCAACCGCCTCTACTACCTCAAAGCCGACTGGGACGAGGCACGGAAGGTGTCGGAGCGAAAGAGCGCAAGCACCAAAGCCAAGAGAGAGCCGGACAATGAATCAGACAACAATTAAAAATCACAACCGATATGACAAACATCTGCACGAAAGTGACGGTCAGGAAACGACCCATCAAGAACGGACAGGTATCACTTTACCTTGACTATTACCCGGCAGTGCGGCATCCCAAGACTGGCAAGCCGACAAGACGGGAGTATCTCGGCATATACATCTATGCCGACCCTAAAGACAAATTCGAGACAGAGTTCAACAAGACCATGCTCCGCAATGCCGAGCTTATCAAGTGTCGCAGAACCGAAGCCATCATCAACGAGGAGTACGGCTTCCTCGACCGCAACCGTGGCAAGGAGAGCTTCCTTGAATACTTCCGCTCAAAGATGGCTGACGACGACAATTTCAGGAACTGGAACACCGCCTACAAGCATTTTGAAAAGTATTGCTGCGGAAGCTGCACCTTCGATGATTTGACACTGGAATACTGCCAGGGATTCCTTACCTACCTGCTGTCGCTCACCACTCAGACAAAGGGCAAGATGATGGCTTCGACCGCCAACAACAACCTTAACAAGCTGAAATGCGTTCTCCGCATCGCCTACGAGGAAAGACGCATCAAGGAGAATATCGCCCCACGGCTGAAACACGCGAAGGAGGACAGCACAAGGCGCGAGTTCCTGACGCTTGAAGAGGTGAGGATGCTTGCCGAGACCCCTTGCGAGAAGCCTGTCATAAGGAGTGCCGCGCTGTTCTCCTGCCTTACGGGGCTGCGCATCAGCGACATCATCCGTCTGCAATGGGAGAACATCATAAGAGGAGCTGACGGCGGCTGGTGCATGCACATCGTCACCAAGAAGACACGGACGGAAGCAGTGCTGCCGCTGTCGGATGAAGCACTCGCGCTGTGCGGTGAGCGCGGCGAGGGTCAGGTGTTCAAGGGGCTGACAAAGACAATCCTTCCCCTCTATCTCAAAGACTGGATAAAGTCTGCCGGGATAAGGAAGCACATCACGTTCCACGGGTTCAGGCACACCTACGCGACCCTGCAACTCGCCGCCGGGACTGACCTCTATACCATTTCAAAGATGCTTACGCACAGCAACGTGGGAACGACACAGGTTTATGTCGATGTCGTGAGCGACCTGAAGCGCAAGGCATCCGAACAGATTACACTCAAACAGCAATAAACACACAACAGTATATGAACAACATAACATTTGAACAACTGCCGCAGGCGGTCTCCATGCTGATCGAAAAGGTGGGGCTGCTCACCGACAAGGTGGAGAAAGTGCTCGGCATGACACCTCAGCAGCATGGCGAGTGTCGCACCCTTCTCACCCTTAATGAAGTCGCGGCACTTCTCGGCAAATCGGCTTCCACCATCTATGCCATGACCTCCGACAAGCGCATCCCGTATCACAAAAGGGGCAACAAACTCTACTTCTTCGAGGATGAAGTCATCGCTTGGATCAAACAAGGAGGCACATCGGGAGTAGCCAACGAGAGTGATATTGAAAGACGGCTTGAAGAACTGCGCAACGGCAAGAAACGCAAGCCGGGAGCGTTGACGGACGGCAACAGCCGGATGTCCGCAGTAGCACCATAATGTCACAGACCATGAGCAACGAGATACAGAACATACACTATTGCACCATCCTTTCTGCCGGACAGTGGGATTTTCTTTTGGAAGGCAGGTTTTCCCCTCTCAGGCAAAAGTGCCTCTTCCGTCTGATGAATGGTGCTGTGCGGACAAGAACCGCCTATAAAATCAAGGGCATTGATATTGTGCTGGAGGTGGGACAGGTGGCGGCTTCCGATGTGGAGCTTGCGGAGTTTTTGGACTGCAACCGTAAGACGGTCGGCAAGCTAATCGCCAGATTCAACCGCCTCGGTATGCTGACCACCCGAACCAACAACCGCACTTCCGTTCATTCCCTGCATTTTCTCACTGGCTGGTATGTCGGAGGTGTCCTTATCACCAATCCCCATTATGTCAGACCTTCGGCTACCGCCAAAGGACAGACAGGCGATGTGCGGACACCTGTTTCCGACAGTCTGCCATCAGGGGATGAACTGGAAGCCGCAGCCGTTGACTGCCACACAAGAGGGAAGGAAACGGACAGCCAGGCGACAGGCGCGGCATCCCTTTATTCTTCTTATTCTTCCCTTCTTTTGTCAGCCAGTTCCAATCCGTCAGCCGATGTGCATGACGGCGACAGCCATAATCCGCCGTCCGATATGTTCATGGCGGACACAGCCGCAAATCGGTATATCATAGACAGTGGCGACATGGCATCCGGCGGAAACGGCGCAGGGAGCTACAGCGAGGCGCAGGACGGCACGGATGGCGGCGAGGTTACTCCGGCATAGGCTCGGCAGGTCGGGAAGCATAGGGAGCGTTTTTGAGCGGTACTCCGTTGTCGTGGGGTGACTGACTGGGCTTGTCCAGATATAGCCCACTATAACTACACGCTTCGCTTCCGTAGTTGTGGGCTCTCCCGAGGGGCTGGGCTTTGCCCCGTCCCACTTATGGCTCTGCCCTAAGAACCCGGTCGGAGGCTTTCAGTCCCCAACACCCCTGACCAAAGAGTGACCCTCTCTTTGGAAACTCCGCTCAGAGGTCTCTACCCCTGAGAACCCCGAGCAGGAAGTGACCCTCTCCCTGCACCCTCCGATTAAGGCTCCGCCCTAATGACCCTTTCCCTATTGTAAATCTGTAAACATCATCATGCCTATGGCACAGAAGACATCAATCAACATCAAGCCCTGCAACATCGGAAGCAGCGAGGCGCACAACAGGCGGACAGCGGAATACCTCGCACATATCGGCAAGGAAAAGTTCTATGTCCGCACTGACCTCATGGCGGCAAACGAGACATGGGTAGCACCTGATTTCGGCGGCACTTCGCTGTCGGAACGCTACAATCAGATAGCCGCGATGGTAAAGGAAAAGACAGGTCGGGCGATGCAGACCAAAGACCGGGAACGCGTGAACAAGAAGACCGGGAAGGTGACCGTCGTGCGCGGCAGCACTCCGCTCAAAGAGGGTGTCGTGGTAATCAAGAATGATACCACTTTGGAGCAGTTGCAGCATTTTTGTGAGGTGTGCAAGGAGCGGTGGGGAATCACGGCACTGCAAATCTTCATCCACCGTGACGAGGGGCATTACGGCACTCCCGGAGATACCGCCACATGGAAGCCCAACCTTCACGCCCATATCGTATGGGACTGGATGAACCACGACACCGGGAAATCCTGCAAACTGGACGAGAAAGCCATGAGCGATATGCAGACGCTTTTGGCTGAGTGTCTTGACATGGAGAGGGGCACCTCAAAGGAGCAGACGGGAAAGGAGCACCTTGAACGTGCTGACTTCATCATCGCCAAGCAGAAGCAGGAAGCCGAACAGGTAAAGGCGGAAAAGGAAGCAGCCGAAGCCGACAGGGATGCCGCGATCCGTGAGACGGACAATGCCAAATCCGAACATGAAAAACTCCAGATCAGGAACGAGGAGAAGCAGCGGCGCAGCGAGGAACTTGACAGCGAAATCGCCGAAAAGGAGGAACGTGCGAGAGAGGTTGACAGGGAGAATACGGACAGCATAAAGTCCGGCATCGCCAACCTTTTCGGCAAGGGCAAGTACGCAGCCATCGAGCAGGAGAACGAGAGACTGAAAGCCGAGAACGAACATATCAAAGAATCGTTCCCCGATGAAGTCAGGAAAGAGGTGGCGAAGCGGACAAAGGCACTGACCGAGGCGAAGCGGACGGTCGAACTGGAGCGAGACAGTGCTATGGCAATCGCTGACACTTATGAATCCGAGAGGGACACGGCTCTGCGGCAGCTCCGGGAGCAGAAGACCGGGGAGCAGCACCGCATTAGCATGGCGGTGAGCCGGGCAACGGCGGAGAAGGACAAGACCATAAGACAGTTGCAAGGTGCGCTGAAATCGAGCCGGGATATTCTGAATATCATCGCCGATATTCTCTACAAGGCAAGCGAGGTGTTCAGGCGAGCCATTGAAGCGATTATCCATTTCGCCACGGAACGGCACAAGTCAATCTTCTCTCCCTCCGAAGCCGCCGACATCAAGAGCGTCATGCAGAGCTACGGCGAAACCATCGAGCAGCGGAAAGCGGTCGGCACATGGCTCTGTGACTATGCGGAACACCGACAGCCCTTTGATGAAATAAAACATCGCCATACACTCAACGAGGTTGGCGATGTCGCGGAAGGTCGGTATGATTGGAAGATTGATAGAGGGCGAGGTGGAATCCTAAGATAGATTTTCACTTTTGAGGGTTGAATGTGTCAGATATTTGCTTTGCAACCCTGTTTATTGCTCCTTTTATATCATGCGAAGCTCCTGCAACCCCAAGAGAGGAATATGCGCCTTTGCATGATGCTACAGGACGCCCTGTATTATAGTCTATAAAATTGACTGTAACAATAGTCTCTTCGGGTTGCACGTTTATACAGGAAGCACAAAACGAGAAAGGAAGAAAAAGAGAGTAATTGATTGATAATGAGAAGTAATTGGCTTTGAATGTCTTTGGTTGCCGAGTGGGTGAAATGCAGTTTTTAGCGGATAAAAGCAAACATTCCGTTTCTATCCCGTTACCCATTTTAGGCGGAGCAAAACACAGCAGTTGAGTGCCTTTAAGTGGCTGACTATAACGCTGTTTGTCTTCGGTTTACATTGTTCAAATAACTCACAATGGAAGTAATTTTATCAACTTAAAAATGTGAGTGTTATGAGCAACGAATTAAAAGTGTCTTTTTACCTGAAACGGGAAAGTAGATTAGAAAAAAGTAGTGTCGGAGAAAACACTGCTTACCCGATAATTGGGAAAATCATTATCGGCAACAGTATCGCCCAGTTCAGTACCAAACTGAAAATAGAAGAACGCTTATGGCACGTCAAGTCAGGACGGGCAAGCGGAAAAAGCCATACGGCTGTCAAACTCAACCGTGAGATTAATAAAATTAATCTCACTATACACGCACCAAAGTTCGGCAGAACGAAGCAACAAAAATAGGGGAATCCCTATGGACTCCCCTAAAATAGATTTGTAAATTCATGTAAATTAACGATTTACAAAATCATCTTTTTTCATCTTCTTCTTGCGGCTTTCACGAACGATAAGATTTTTCAGGTAATCTAACGCTTTGGTTAAGTTGTAGGGCTTGCGTTTGAATACTCGTTCTTTTGACTTGTGGGCATCCCCGAACGTGAAATTGAATGCCTGCTCCAGAGCATGGGCGATATGAATATATGGAGCAGGATTTCCTTCTTCATTAAAGAACTGTCCTGAAAGTTCAAATGAAACAGCAAATTCTCCCACGCTATCAATCCCCAAGCCTTGCGACTTGGGGACGAAATATACTTTTGAGTTGTAGGGAATAACGTTTTTATTAATAAGCTGATTCGTTTGTCTAAATGTGAATTTCAGTAAGTCAATTTCAGACTCAAGAAATAAAATCGCCTTTCGCTGATAAGTTTTTTTGAGCCTATTTTTTTTTCCAACTCGCAAAGAGGTGATGTTCCCAGAAAATCAAGCTCAATACGAGTAATACTTAACATCCGAAATATTTCAGAATAGCTTTGTTTAGATTGACTAATAGTCTTTACCAACTCCATAAAGTGCGTATAAGCATCTTGCATTTCTTCATTTGTCACTTGTGAAGCATCAGACAATAGCCTGAATAACTTCAAATCTATTTTATTCATAATAGACTTTATTTGTAACTGCCTTTTATTCCATAATCCGCATCTTGATTATTAAGAGATTTGTTTCCAGAACTATGAGTTTTTCCAAAACTAAAATTCCACGTAAGAGTAGCAACGATGGTTTGTGAAGCACTACTGAAACTTTCCCGTCTGAAAGGTGCTTGATTATTTTTATTCTCTATCACAGTACGTGAAACATTCTTGAATGGATTGAACGCTCCTATACCAAAAGAGAAGTTATCGGTATTGTATTGAATGGCTAAATAATGATAATTACCACTCTTAATAACGGTTTCACCATACAGCTTCTCATCAAATGGCTGTATCTGAACGATAAACATCCATTTCTTATACATTGCCAAGACATTCGCACTATAATAGAAATTAGAGTATTCATGAGAATAATTGTTCCCTTGACTGTTGAAATGATTGTACCCACCTGTAAGCGAAAATTGCAGTATGTTTTTTATCATTCCCACCTTTAGGTTCATTTCTGCATTATACTTGTTCCAACTCTTCATATTTTCGGGTATTATCAGGAAAATATTACCTTGTTCTTTGACTGATTCCATGATGGGATTATGCTTGTAATGATGTCGTAGGTTAGCATTGAATGTAAACAAGCCTTTTTTGTGTTCGTAAAAAAGGTTATTGTTCAGATTGCTGTAAGGCTTTAATAACAAGTTTCCTCTTTCGGCAAGATAAGGGTCGAGCCTTATTTCCGTGTCAGTCAACTCAACTAAAGTCGGGTTGGTTTGGCTCATCTCCACATCGTAACGAATAAAAGAATTTTCATTTAATCTATATCCCAACATGGCTTTAGGCAAGAAGTTATAATAACTCTTATTAATTGAGATATTAGAAAAATGTACCCGATTAGCCTTTAACCCAAGAGAACAGCTGAATTTATCTTTACTGTGATTCCATTCTGAAAAAACGGAAGTTTCCATTTGATTCAAATCGGACTTAAAAACTCCATTTTGCTGAACTTCTTGTTTCGTAAACGATTGAATATGCTTTGCTCCAAATTTCAAACTGCCATAAGTAAAGCCCTTCTCGTAAATACCTTCTGCTATCAATGAATATTTATCAGATGACAAACCGAACTGCTCTTTGAAAAGAGTATTGGCATTGTCGTATTCTATATAATTACGACCTGTTTCTACTTTGGCATAACTCCCAACAATGTTGGCATAGACTTTTTGCTGATTCTTCAAACCACGCTCATAGTATAGGTCTATTGAAGGGGTATTTATTTTCTGACTAACGCCATCAAATATCTGCCCTATCTTTATGCCATTTTCTATCAAATTACTTTTGAAATCATTATGCGGATGATTTGTCAAAGCATACTTCAACTTTGCATTGAAGAATACCGAATCACTTTGTTGATAGTTATATCCGAAAGTAACATCATGCATCTGATATGAATAATCTCCACCATCTCCGATTTCATCTCTCTGTATCGGAGTTGAGTTTTCAAACTGATAGCTTCCGGTACGTGTCCGATTATTGCTATTGAATTTCTGAAAAGCGGTTGTGTAATTTAATGTATATTCCGACTTCCCTTTGTTAAACTTGGCGAAAAGCACATCGCCGCCCGCAAGAATATTCAAAGAGTTCATCAAGTCCACTCCGATAACACCACCCTTATCGTCCCTTATAACAATAAAATTAACGATTTTAGATGCTGCTCCATATCTTATTCCTGCGTAATCCAAATATTCAACCCGCCTAATTTGACATGGTTGCAAAGTCTGAATCTCTTCTGAAGTAACATTTACTCCATTGATTTGCAACATGACTTTCCCGCCATCGAAGGATGAAATCGTATTCGTCATTGGGTTAATGTTCAATCCTGGAAGCATCATAGTATTCAATAGTTGCATTCCGTTTGCCGAATGGTTAAGTTGTAGTTTTGTCGGAAAAACTATTCGCTGATTTATTTTATTGATTGTGGATGAAGCTGAAATAACAATCTCACCAAGCGACAATACACTTTCATTTAATAACACGTCTATTTCTGCCGATTCTGAAAGGTTTTGTAACAAGATTTTTTTAGCTTCAAAGCCCATACAAGATACCGACAATACGTAATCATCGGAAGTGAGGTTTGTAAATACAAATCTTCCAATTGAATCAGCTGTCGTTCCGTTTAGGAATACGGAATCCTGCTTGAATAGAACAACACTGGCGTATTCAACAGATTCTTTTGTGTTTTGATTAAGTACTCTTCCTGAAATGCTATTCGATTGTCCCGAAGCATTCAAACTTAGAAATAGGAAAAATACAGTAAGATATAATAAATGCTTTTTATTTAAGTCCATACTTGTTTTCTTATAAATGAATATAGACACAGATATAGCATCTGCATCAAAATCCTGATTAATAAATAATAATAGAAAATCCGCCCTCAGAAGATTTGAGGGCTATAAGAAAACTGAGAAAACCTTTCTCAGTATAGACTATGCACGGATTCTAAAGGTACGTGCTAATGCACAGCGTATGCTTGACATGATTTGTTTATACTAAATTTTATGCAAAGATAGGCTTTTTTCTGAAAAGTAATATCTTTGTATTGAGTTTTTTTGAAACAATGGAAAAAGAAAGCAGACCGAAGTCTTTCGTTCGTCTCTAAATCGTTACCCATTGTTTATTCTCCTTTCTTAAAGCCCTGATATTCAGCGGACAAAAATCCAATTTTGTACTTCACGTTTACGCCATACTTGACTAACAAAAGTTTTTCCTGTTGTGACGGTGTCAACTCGTAGATTCTGGCATCACTTACAAGTTTTAAGTGTGAGTTCTCCACAGCATCAAAAAGCTGAATCTCGTACTCCATCAACTCTGCCGGAATATGATAGGTGTCGTTATTGATTATAGATGCATACTCATATCGTGACAGGTTGACATTCGTTGAAACTGTAGACTTCGATGTAGTGCAAGCCGTAAACAATATTAAGGCAGCAAGTATTGAAAGAAATTTGAATCGATGGTTCATGATTCTGCATCGGATTATTCGAAGTCCAACAATACACGTGTATACACGCTCTCATAGCGGATCAAAAGTCTGACATCCGGCTGATGGCTGGTTAAATACGGATAAGTTATCACTATCTGATTTTCTTTTATCTCGAATTCGAGTTCATCAGTTAGGTTATTATATCCATCTGTGAAATAGGCATCTACATTCTTGTCAATATGGCAGCCTTTGGAGAACGTGAATGTCGCTCTTTCCTTGCCGTACCCGTCATTTTGATGGGTCCCGGAGAAATGGCTGTCCCATTCGGGAAGCTGTTTGACTTCGGGGAAACACTCAGTATAGCTGATTTTTGCTCCGGCTATATCTTTGTCCTTATCGTAAATCCATGAATCAACATAAACGTTGTAGTAGTTGGTGTTGATAGGAAGTGCCCGGTCTCCGGCAACTGTCTGAACCTTGTTGGCAAGAACAATCTGGTAGAAATTGCCGGGCGTAACCGCAATCTCCTGGGCAAGCTGCGATAGATTTGGGTTCTGATTGAAACCTCCTTTTCTACCGAGGTCTGCAATTCCACAATCATACGATGTGAAGTTATTGGAAGCATTGATGAAAACATCAGAGCCGCCAATGGTTGTTTCGCTATCTCCAATCATCATATTCAATGCGATAGCATTAGTCGGCATTTTCGGTTCATCGTCATCACTGCATGAAACAACAGCGATAGCAAGGAATGAAAATAGTGTGATTAAAAGTTTATTCATTTTTTACTTACTATATTCTCGATTGACTCTATCAAGAGGTTGATTCTATAAGAAAACGTGAGCCAACTATGCCACGTCTTAACTTGAAGGTCGTAGGAAACCATTAGGACAGATGTAACAATAGTGACCCACGCATATGCGAGGGAGTCACTATGCTAATCCTTGTCCCATTTGAAAGTGTCCTACGTTTTCAAGTTACAAGATTGAGCATAACGCTTCTTAATTTCGTATGTCTTGGATAGAGTTACCCCAATCCAAATACAAAGGTAATACAAATACCTTAAAGAACCTTCGTTTACAGGTAAAAATCAGCGTTTCAAAGCTCATTTTTCCTCTTTTTGTACCGCCATTGTTCCTCAAAGCGTCCAAAAGCCTGTTTTATAATGGCAAAAGATAATTCCTTGACAACTATCTCGCGACTCTCAGCCCTTCAAGGGATTTGTATCAAAAGGATTCCCTGTCAAAGCAAAAAACACGCCATGTTTTCACATCAACGACCTTGAAGATATTTCACTAATAAGGCAATAAACGCCTTTTATTTACGTTATTATAGAAAAATATCACTGATTATGAACAAGTATCTATTGCTTTTTATTTTGCCATTTCTTTCATTTGTAATGGTAGGTTGTAACGATAACGAAGACGATGTTGTGTTTGCACCGAAGTTGGAACTTTTTGGTGGAACTTGGGAAGTCGTTGACCAAGGCAACCAGAAGGTTTTTGAAAGAGACTGCATACTTGATATAACATCTGCTCAAATTTATGAAGGTTACGGAGGTTATCAGGGATATATCACCACTTACTTTCTCACAGTTGCCGGGATTCCGAAGCATGACAGAGTTTTTACTTTCTCTATCCTTGAAGTGGAGAACAATCAGCCATTGTTAGACGTGTCATTTCAAGGCGAACTTGATAGCGATGATGTCTGGGCAGGAAATTATCCATACAAAATAATCAAATTGACTGACACTGATATGTGGTGGCAGGTTAACACTAACGGAGATAAAAGCATAATAAAATTCAGACACCGTAATGACATCCAGATTGAATAATTAAGCGTCTTTTCGCACCACATACATGCTCCATAATTTTGCGGCACAATCCACAAGATTATGGAGCATATTTTTTGTCCTTTTTTAAGTACGTTTTTGTTTTGACCTAATTCCATGCGGCTTTTTCAATATGATAAAAAAACTTGTAAAATGTTAAGGTTTGGTTAAATCTTTCATTCAAAACACACGCCTTTCCTAATCCATTCACTCCCTCAAAGCAACTTTTTCACTCCCTCTTTTCTTTTAACGGATAGTTGTACCGTTATTTTCTTATGTAGCTGATTTTCAGCGATAAAAGTCATTGAAAATCAATTTCACATGAACTCGGTCGTGCGCCAGCTTTACGAGCAGAATACGGACGTGGTAATGGTCGATACGGGTAACAGCTACGAAGGACTTTGCGAGTATCTGGGCGGCAAGTATATCAGCTATACCGAGGAGCGTCCTATCACGATGAACCCTTTCCGTATCAACCGGCAGGAGTTGAACGTGGAGAAAACGGGCTTCCTCAAAAACCTCGTGTTGTTAATCTGGAAAGGCTCGCAGGGCACGGTCACGAAGACGGAAGACCGTCTGATCGAGCAGGTCATCACGGAGTATTACGATACTTACTTCAACGGCTTCGACGGTTTCACACCGTTGCAACGGGAAGATTTACGCAAAAGTCTGTTGATCGACGACCGTAACCGTTCCGACCGGCAGGACGAAGACGAGGGACAACGTGCCGAGCGTATCGAGCAGATGATCGACGAGATGGAGCGCCGGCGTAAGGAATTGAAAGTGCCGGAACTGTCGTTCAACTCGTTCTACGAGTTTTCCGTGCAGCGTATTCCCGACATCTGCGGCGAGAATCACATTTCGGGCATCGACATCTCGACCTACCGGTATATGATGAAAGACTTCTACCGGGGCGGCAACCATGACAAGACGTTAAACGAGAACATGGACAGCAGTCTGTTCGACGAGACGTTCATAGTCTTCGAAATCGACAGTATAAAAGATGACCCTCTCCTTTTCCCTCTTGTCACGCTGATTATCATGGACGTATTCTTACAGAAGATGCGTATCAAGAAGAACCGCAAGGTCTTGGTCATCGAAGAGGCGTGGAAGGCTATCGCCAGCCCGCTGATGGCGGAGTACATCAAGTTCATGTACAAAACAGCCCGTAAGTTCTGGGCTTCGGTCGGCGTGGTGACGCAGGAGATACAGGACATCATCGGCAGCGAAATCGTCAAAGAGGCTATCATCAACAACTCGGACGTGGTGATGTTGCTCGACCAGAGCAAGTTCAAGGAACGTTTCGACACCATCAAGGCTATTCTCGGCCTGACGGACGTGGACTGCAAAAAGATATTCACGATAAACCGACTGGAAAACAAGGAAGGGCGCAGCTTCTTCCGCGAGGTCTTTATCCGTCGGGGCAGTACCAGCGGCGTGTATGGCGTGGAAGAGCCTCACGAGTGCTACATGACCTACACCACCGAACGGGCGGAAAAAGAGGCTCTGAAACTCTACAAGGCCGAGCTTCGATGCAGTCACCAAGAGGCTATCGAGGCTTATTGCCGGGATTGGGACGCCAGCGGAATCGGCAAATCGCTGCCTTTCGCGCAGAAAGTAAATGCGGCCGGACAGGTATTGAACTTAACTGCAAAATAGAGGAACAATGAAAATGAAAAAAAGACGAATCCTAATCACTCTGGATCTCTGCTACGGGCTGAACGTGATGCTTTATGAATGCGGCCTGACGAAACAGCAGATTTCAATCGACTGCCCCGCGCTCAAGGGCTTATCCCTTCGTGAATTTTGTATGCTGACGAAAGGGAAAATCCTCTCCGCAGAAGGCATGACACCGAACGAGCTGTCTTTCATCGAACGGCTGCTGGGCGAATATTCCCTCCGGCTGGGTATGCCTGACACAGAACTGGAAGCATACTTGAACCAATACTACCGGGAAAATCCCGAAGAAAAGGAATTTTATGATTTATGCGACAGAATATGCGGAATCACCCCGAATATGGACAGCGCGAACCGTTCGGAAACGACGGTGGAAGAGATGCCGGCTTTCGATGAAGAGAAATTCAGACAAGAGATGGACAGACAGCTTCACAGCAACCCTATGAACGGGAAAAGACTCGGCGATTTGGGTTGGTTACGCTACCAAAGCGTGCAAAAGGCTTATTTATGCCAGCCTTGGTATATGAGGTGGTTCTGTTCTCCCAAAGCGCGAATGAAAAGGGCTATCAAAGAGGCTTTCTGCATATATGAGATATTCTGCCTGCTCACTACGGAAAGCTGTATCGAATCCGAGCGGAAGTATTTTGAAAACAAGGAAAAGAATCCGTTAAAAGAACATTAAAACGATGAAACGACTGGCTCTCCTTATAACCGTCCTATTACTTGCTGTCATGCGGCCTGTCCATGCGCAGTATTACAGCGTGAACTACGACACCCGTACCGTGGCGGCAATGGCCGCTGCTTTCGGCACGGAAGCCGTGGCCGAGGGGTATTACCGGGAGCAGGTCGATAATATCCTGAAACATTATAACGCGGCAGAGGTGGCTGCGGCAGGGATTTTCGCTTCCAAATTCTTGGAGCACAAAGCATTTTCAGACCTCGGTATCTGGTGCAGCAGCACGGAGAACTATTATTACCGCCGGATTTGCCGTATGGTGGCCGAGAAAATCATGCCGAAGATATGGGTCGTGGCGAAACAGATGCTCCACTCGCCGCAGACGGCGATTTACTGGGGCAGTTATCTAATGAAAATCTGCGACGAGACGAAAAGCCTATGTATGCAGTTCGAGAGCGTGGTGACGAACAGTACGCTCTCGTTTTCGGACATCGTATTTCTCGAAATCAACCGGGACATCGCTGCCTTGCTGAAACTCTCGGAGATAGGCGGTATCGACTGGCAGCGAATGCTGGACGATCTGGCCGGAGTACCGGGCAACTTCACCAAAGAGAACCTGCAACATGACATCGACAACCTCTATAACATGGGGGTCGGGTTGGCAACGGCGGGTATCGACAACATCGGGGACGCCCTGCTGCAAACCAGTTCGTTCCATAACCTGATAGGCGGCAAGGTCGGGGAAATCATCAATCTGTACGACCATTACCACGCACTGTTCGAGCAGGCGGAACATAACATCGGCGGTCTTCTGATCGACATGGTGGGCGGAGAGGATAATGTCGCGGGACTGTTCGACTTCGGGAATTACGACCTCACGTCGTGGATAACCGACTATCTGGACGAAACCGCCGGAAACTATTATACCCAGCGGTGGTATATCGCCCGCCGCGAACAAGGCAGTATCTCCCTGTGCGACTACTACCCGCCAACGGACGACAACAGCATACTGAACGGCGGCGAATGGGCACGCTTCGAGACGACAGACCCCGGCTTCTATCCCAACGCTTCGCAGCGTGAACAGGCTCTCTCCAATTCGGAAGGATATGCCGGGTGGTCAAGAAACCGGGTACAGCAGCTCAACAACCAGAACGACGGCTATACATACAGTATCAACTACTGGATGAGCGCTTATGTCATCAGTCGGGGCGGCAAGCAGACGAAAAAGGCATACGCCTACGAAATCCATGTGAAGAAAAGTTGGAACCGCGAAGAGGTCATTTACGAAGATGTCTTCGATTCTTACTCGATGGATCTGAATACGTTCAAAGCGCAACTCAATGCCCGTCTCTCGGAGTTCAACGACAACGAAGACGGCTATACCTATTATATCGCTTCCGATGCACGGAACTATTATCAGGCAACCGATGCGGCGAAACTGCAAGGCTGCGAAAGCGTGACTATCAGCGTAACCTGCTCGGACGGGGCGACATTGGGACAAGGCTCGACACAATACAAGTGCCGCAAATGCGGAAGTTCGCTGAACGCTCACTCGAAGGAGTGCGCCATGCAGACTACGGTATCGGAGAATGATTTGGATTTGTCCGAGCTGGACGCTTTGTTGCAGGAAGCCGAAAACAAGATTTCCGCTCTCGAATCGCAGATAAACGCCTTGGAAAACGAGAATGCCTCCCTGCTGAAGCTGATAGCTCAAGCCAGTGTGGAAGATGCCGCGACCTACCGCCAGCAATACAATGCGAACAAGACACAAATCGACCGTCTGAAAAGCGAACTGGCGGAGTGGCAAAAGAAAAAGACGGAATATGCCGATGCAAAAACGGAAGCGGCGGCGGACAATGACGTGGCAACGGACGACTATTACCGTATTCCGGCTATCATGCAAGACTGCAAGACGGCTTACAGCCTCTCGTGGCAGGACGGCGGTGCATGGAGCGGCTACTCGTATATCCGCAAAGCGACCATGCCGAACATCAACGGCATCATCACCTTCAAAGCTACGCTTTCGATAGCCCGGAAGCCCAAGTATTTCCTCGGTATCAAGATTCACCGCGCCATTCTGCAAATCAGCTGGGAGCTGACTACGGAGTACAGCGATACGCACGTGGCCGATGTGCTGACGCTCGACCCGAATATGTCGGACGCAGAGAAAACGAAACTGGTAAACGACCGCATTGCGGAGATTGCACGGGAATACCCTTCTTGCAAGATAACGACGGAATATGCCCGCACGCCACCGTTGGAAGAAAGTCCGACCGGAGAGGTGTACCACCTGCTGTGGTCGAGCGACCGCCTCGAAATTGCAAGGGAGGTGGATTCGCGTATCACCCAGATATATGCCGACCTCGTGTCGTTGGAGAAGATGATGTACTACAAACGGAGCATTATCGACGTGTTGAAAGACGTCTTGCCCGAACTGAACACGGACGAAGGACGCAGGCTTACCCTCGTGGAAGAGTGCCATGACCGGTGGATAGAGAATGCCCGAAACCTGCGGAGCGGAGCCGGCAGAAAGGAGGTACGGCCATGAAACGCACCCTGCTGATAACGGTCGTGCTGCTGGTGCTCCTGCCCGACATCGCCAAAGCGCAATGGACATTCGACATCGTGTCGGTGGAAGCCTACATCAACGACCACAAGAAACAGCGCAGCCTGCTGCTTGCCCGCAGTACACTGGAATACAGCAACAAGCTGCTGCACGAGTACAGCCATAAGGAGGTCGGCCAGTACAAGGAGTTGAATGTGGACTTGGACCGTTACACCCGTGCTTTCGACGTTATCGACATCATGTACCAGTCCCTGCGGACAGTGCTGAACGTGAAGAATACCTATACGGCTGTCAGCGACCGTATCGCCGACTACAAAAAACTGTTGAACGATTTCAACGACAAGGTATTGAAACGCGGGACTATCGAACTCTCCGACACACGGATACTGATGATAAACGAGAAAGCCATACGGGACATCGCCCACGACGGGGAACATCTCTACAAATCGGTCAGCGATCTTGTGCTGTATGCCACGGGGGCAGCGGCCTGCTCGACCTCCGACCTGCTGATGGTACTGGAAGCGATCAACTGTTCGCTGGACGACATCGAGCGACACCTGAACCGGGCATATATCGAAACATGGCGGTACATACAGGTACGCATCGGCTACTGGAAGTCGAAGATTTACCGCGAACGTACCAAGCAAGAGATTATCGACGGTGCTTTCGGCCGGTGGCGTAGCGCAGGAAAACTGGATTATTAACGATAAAAGGGAAAAGAACATGAACAGAAAACTTTTGCTTATGACGGTAGCCGTCCTTGCAACCACGGCGGCACAAGCGCAGTCCGTGACCTACAATCACGATTCGCCGAAACAGAACCAGATTACGGTCATGGAGACCGGTACAGGCGCTCTCTCGCCCGAACTCTATTACACCGTGCTGCACAACTCTTACAAAAAGTCGGCGGCCAGTAAGAACAAACTTTCGTTCCGCACCCTTGCGGGTGTCAATCTGTACAATCAGGTGGACGAAGCGGAATCCATCGACTCGGCACTGGTCAAGCGGGCGGAAATCGAGGCGTTGAACGTGGCCGACCGGCAGATAGACCTTGCTTGGCTCGCCGAGGGGGATAAGGTCAGCGAGCAGATGGAACGGTTCAAACGCAACATCGACCGTATTCTGCTTGCCGGAGGAACGCCCGACGACAAAGAACGGTGGACGGAATATTATCAGGTGTACCAGTGCGCCATCAACGAGACCAAGAACGCTTACATGCCCAACGCCCAACGGAAAAAAGAGTACCTGCGAATCTATGAGGACGTGGTGCGACAGAACGAAATCCTTGTCGGCTATCTCGCCCGGCGGCAGAACGCTACGATTACGAGTAACCTGCTGAATGCGACCTCCGACCGGACATTGGACAAGGGCAGCGTTATCCGCGAGGCCATGAACCGATGGAACGAATCGCGCTTTGCGGTGCGTGGCTCCCAATCGGGCGGCGACACGTGCAGCGGCGATGGAGACGAGACAGTAAACAGAGGAAAATAAAAAACAGCGCACATGGCAGACGGAAATATACTTTCGGATTTCGGCATCAACATCTTGGAAGAAGAAATCGACGATGTGATTTTTCAGACCAACGAGTTCCTGACCGATGCGACCTTCACCGGCTCGCAAGGGCCTTTTTGGTGGATACTACAAATGTGCATGGCTTTGGCCGCACTCTTTGCTATCATCATGGCAGCGGGCATGGCCTACAAGATGATGGTCAAGCACGAGCCGCTGGACGTGATGAAACTCTTCCGTCCCTTGGCCGTCTCGATTATCCTATGCTGGTGGTACCCACCGGCAGATACGGGCATGGCCGGTAGCGGGAGTAGCTGGTGTTTTCTGGACTTCCTCTCCTATATCCCGAACTGTATCGGCTCGTACACGCACGACCTCTATGAAGCGGAAGCCACGCAGATAGCGGACAAGTTCGAGGAAGTGCAAGAGCTTATCCATGTGCGGGACACGATGTACACGAGCTTGCAGGCGCAGGCCGATGTCGCCCATTCGGGCACGTCAGACCCGAACCTGATAGAAGCGACGATGGAGCAGGCGGGTGTGGACGAAGTGACGAATATGGAGAAAGACGCCTCGAAGCTGTGGTTTACCTCATTGACTTCGGGCATCGTGGTCGGGATAGACAAAATCATCATGCTGGTCGCCCTCGTGGTGTTCCGTATCGGGTGGTGGGCCACGATTTACTGCCAGCAAATCCTATTGGGAATGCTCACCGTTTTCGGGCCTATACAATGGGCTTTCTCGCTGTTGCCCAAATGGGAAGGTGCGTGGGCCAAGTGGCTCACAAGGTATCTGACGGTGCATTTCTACGGCGCCATGCTCTACTTCGGAAGTTTCTATTCGTCTATATCTTGTTGATTATTAATTATATAAGTTTTACAAAATTGCTCGCGCAACAAACGTGCAACAAAAATCAGAAAAACTATTTCCCCCGTATTTAACACTATTGTAATCGAATGTTAAGAATCAGACTTGCAAGTATGAATGTTAAATCTTCATTTTCCGTCAGATGTTTTTGGGTTGGCATTTGGACTGTCACATTAGCCACTGCAACCGACAGAAATATGCTTGTACACTCCAATATTCAAGGTTGTGGCAAAGTTAGCAAATTTCTGCTGTTATAAAAACCTGTATGCAAGGTTAAAAGTGAATGTTGCCAATGGAATTTTGCCGCTGTATGACTTGTACACTTGGTGCGGAAAACCGACATCTTTTGAGTTGGCATTTTAGCTGGATATTTGTAATATAAATCGCTGTTATACAATTAGTTAAAGCCAAATTGGAGTATTGTTTTCATATCCTTTTCGCTTTAACTTTGCACTTGCCAACCTAAAGAAACACAAGCGAATGGCAACGATTAAGAACAACAATTAAACAGATAAAGACTATGTGTAAAACAGAACAGAACCCGAACGAAACCGCCTTACTCCGAAAGATGGTGGACGGGCTTAAACAGGAGGTTGAAAAGGTAAAGAACGTGGTGTATGCCTCAAAGGAAGTGCTGAATTTGGAAGAAGCGGCAATGTTCCTCGGCATATCCAAAAGCTCGCTCTACAAGATGACCCATAACCAAGTCATCCCTTATTTCAAGCCGAACAACAAGATGGTGTATTTTGAGAAATCAGAGCTTCTGAAATGGCTGCGGCAGAACCCGGTCGCATCACAAGCACAGGTTTCGGAGGAAGCACAGGCCATCATGCGCAAGCTCGCCCGTGCGGATTGATTTTCCCTACATTCAATAATTCTTTAATATGACAGACAACGAACCATTGCATATGTCTTTTGATAATCTGCCCCGTGCCGTGGCAGAACTCCATTCTAAAATCGACACGCTTACAGAAATGGTGGAGAAACTGATGTCTGCAAACGTTGCACAGCCTTTGCCGGAGATAATGACAGTGGAGGATGTATCGGCGATGCTGTGCAAATCCGTTTCCACCATCTATGCCATGACTTCCGAGCATCGCATACCCTACCGCAAGCAAGGCAACAAGCTCTACTTCATGCGCACGGAGATTAGGTCATGGCTCAATGACTCCGTAGTGCCAAAGGATGCGCCCAAGCGAAAAAGCGTGCATGAGACCAAAGACTGCGGCAACTCTCCAGACGAACCGGCTCCCGAAAAAGAGAGCGGACAAGTCGAGGAAGTAACCGGAACACAAGACATGCAAACAGGCGTACCCACACCGGATAACTGCGCCGGACAGGAACAACAAAATCCACCTTACATCATCGAACAAAGGACGCATTCAAGAAGCGGTGCGGAGATTTTCGCCGTGCGTTTCTCCAATGAATATGAAGCAGCCGGAGAACGGAAATTTAACCCAAGAGCACGGGAGTTCAACGGCTACTGGAGCGACTACGGGAACGGCGGATATGTGTTCAATACATCAGCAGATGCAGAGAACTTTGCCGATGCGATAACAGGGAAAAAGGAAACCGAGCAATCCCCAACCGATGACGCGGGGGAACAATGTCGTGACCACAATTCATCATGGCAGCCAACGCAAACGGACATACTTTAGACGGTAATACCTCTTATACAAAGGTGGGAAATTGGGCATGGAATGAACCATTTATAGAGGCGTTTTTTAGGGCTGGCAAGTTAATGTTTTCGTCCACGAAAACTACGCCACTGACGGCGACCCGACCACGCGGAAAACGGCAAGGCCGGATTGCAGCCCTAAAAACGCCGACCCATTTGTAACAGACAATAACAAGCGAATGACAGAACAAGATAACAATCATAAAGGAGGCCGCCCCAAGGCCATAAAGGGCAAGGCGCGGACTAAGACCATATCCACACGGCTCACGCTGGCCGAGTGGAAAACGGTCATGAAACGGATTGCTGATGCAGGCAAGAAGCCGTCGCACTTCCTGCGCGAACTATTGCTTCATGGCAAAGTAGTGGCGGCACGGACACAGGAGGACAGACAGCAGATAAGGATGCTGGAGGGTGGTTGCAATAACCTGAACCAGTTGACGAAGATGGCACATCAACAGGGCTTTCCGAGAACCAAAGAAAAAATCACCGCCCTGCTGGACGAGTTCAACAAAATCATCGCGGGGATATGATGGGCGACTTGAAGAAACGGGCGAGCTTCGCCAAGCTGGTGAACTATGTGAACAACCCGAAAAAGGCAAGGCTAATAGACAGCAAGGACGTGAGGCTTGACAATAATGCAACCATAGCAGCGAGTATGCAGGGACAGGCTGATGACAAGCCGGGGCGCAAACTGAAAAATCCGGTGTACCACATCTCATTGGACTTCGCCCACGAGGACACGCCCAAGCTGACGGACGGTTTGATGACTGAAATAGCACGTGAGTACATGAAGCGCATGGGCATTGTGAACACCCAATATATTGTATGCCGCCACACCGACAAGGAACACCAGCACTTGCACATCGTGGCCAACAGGGTGGACAATGACGGGAACACCATCAGCGACCGGAACGATGCCATACGCAACGTAGCGGTGTGCAAGGCTCTCACAAGGGAATACGGACTGCACTTTTCCAGAGGCAAGGTGAACGTGAAGCGTGACCGTCTGCGCGGCAAGGACAAGGTGAAATACCAAATCCATGATGCCGTCAAAGCGGCCTTGCCTCATTGTAACAGTTGGTCGGAATTGTGCGATAGGTTGGCCAAGCAGGGCATCGAGGTAAACTTCAAGCTCGACAGGCGTAACGGGAATATCATTGGTGTGTCGTTCACGAAAGATGGAATATCGTTCAGCGGTTCACGGATAGACCGCAGCATGGGCTTTTTTAAGCTGGACAAGCAGTTCGGAGGCCGTATCGCCGAGGGCTTGGAATGGAGAAACAATCTGTACCATACCCGACCAACGGCTGAAAGCGGAACAAGCCAAACGGAAACCATATATGAACCGGACAATTCATTTGAACAGACGGATAAGGCCTATTCTACCGATGGCCATGCAGAAGCATCCGGCAGCGGAACTTTCGCCGATGCCGATACGAACACAGGCATAGTCCAAGTGGGCATCAACGCACTTATCGAGTTGTGCGTCCAACCTCACCAAGCCAAGGTTTCATCCGGCGGTGGAGGTGGAGGAAACGAAAGCGGATGGAGCGAGAATGACAAGGAGAAGAACAAGTATAAACCCAAAAAGATGAGAAGATGAAAGACAACTTACAGAACATATCCGACCTTATCGGGGTATTGGCAGAGGACATTGAGGAAATCAAGAAGATACTGGCCACAAAGGACGCTTCGGACAAGGACGAGACAGTGAAAAGGCTTGCGGTGAAGCTGGAGCCAATCATACGTTTCTTCGGCGGCAGCACACCGGAGAACATCAACGGTATTTTCGGGAGCAAGGAAACCATCGAGGCATACAAAAAGTCATTGGGCGGTGAAATGATTGTGAGCTTGCAGGAATACACCGATGCCAACGACAAAGATATGCGCAAACGAGGCATCCCTACCACCAAAGATTTGCTATACAAGATATTGGAAGTGCTTACCGACCATGTGGAGAAAGACAAACAGGTTTCACAAAAGGCACGGCAAAAGCAAGGCTTCACACAGAAACTTTGTCAAGCTATCCACTTTTACAAAGTTAAAAGCGGAATCCGGCGGCTATGGGACAAAGTACCCGATGGTTGGTACAAGAATCCTTACGCATGGGCTGGTATCGTTAGTACACTCGTGTTCTTTGCCCTGTTTGCCATTAGTTGGGTGCGATGGCATGAATACCGGGAGGAAAACAGACGGTTGAGAACGGTTGCCGACAAGTACCAAGTAACCACATTCATGCTCAACGAGCTATACCCTGAACTGGCAGTGACCGTCGGTGCATACGAGAGACTGGTGGAAACGGTCGGTAAGGATTCCACGCTGGCCGTATTCAACAGGCAGCTTAAAAAAGTGAGAAATGAAAACGAATCCAAACAATAAAAATAAAGTGAATGGCATCCATCAAGGTAAAATATCGTCCTTCCGCCACAAACGGCAAGGAGGGCAGCATCTACTATCAGGTAATCCACAGGCGAACAGTCCGCCAAATCGGAACGGACTTCCGCGTGTTTGATGCGGAATGGAACAAGGAAGCATCGTCCGTCCGAATCATGCCTGAAACCAGCGAGAACAGGAAACGGTATCTCCACAGCGTTGCGGAACACATCGGTTGGGACATCCGGCGTTTGCAGGCCATCATCGCACAATGCGACAGGCAAGGCGGAAAATACTCCGCAGATAATATCATAGAGAAGTTTAACGGACAGATGGATGGGCAATCGCTATTCGGTTTCATGCAGGGAATTATCGGGCAGTTGAAGCAGCTTGGCAAAGTGCGCACGTCGGAAACCTACACCGCTGCCTTGACCAGTTTTATGAAGTTCCGCGAGGGGCAGGACATTCTTCTGTGCGAGATAGACAGCGATACCATGATGCTTTATGAGGCATGGCTCAAAAGCAAGGAAATCTGCCCCAACAGCACTTCCTTTTATATGCGCATACTCCGTGCCGTCTATAACCGTGCCGTGGAAAAGGAACTGACGGAACAGAAATATCCGTTCAAGCATGTTTACACGGGCATCAGCAAGACAGTGAAACGTGCCCTCCCGTTGAAAGCGATAAAACGCATCAAGGAACTTGACTTGACCTTGAAACCGCATCTGGACTATGCACGGGATATGTTCCTCTTTTCATTCTATACACGCGGAATGTCGTTCATTGACATGGCTTATTTGAAAAAATCGGACTTGAAAAACGGCATCATCATATACCGCAGGAGAAAGACGGGGCAGCAACTGACTATCAAATGGGAGAAATGCATGGAGGACATCATCGCCAAAAACGACGGTTGTTCCACCACCCAATACCTGCTGCCGATAATCACCAACCCATGCGCAGACGAGCGGACGCAGTACCGCAATGCCATCAGCCGTATTAACGTGGCGTTGAAAGAAGTCGCCCGTTTAGCCGGGTTGAATATGCCGCTGACCATGCACTGCGCGCGCCATTGCTGGGCAAGCATCGCCAAGAGCAAGAACATACCGCTTTCGGTCATCAGCGAGGGAATGGGGCACGATTCGGAAGAAACCACGCGCATCTACCTTGCATCGCTTGACACAAACGTGGTGGACAAGGCTAACAGCCTAATCTTAAAAGACTTGTAACCGAAAAATTTCGATGGAACCTGTTTAGCAAAAACCGTAATCCCTTGATAAGAGATATATCTTGGAAATACAAATGCTGTGAATCAATAAGTTAACAGGCTTCCAAAATCGGTTTTACTAAACAAAACCGTACCAAATATCCTTTATATCCCATTATAAATGAGGCAAAAGTGCGGATTTTGCAATATTATGCGTATCTTTGCAATATCAACTGTAACTCTTATCAAGAGATGAATTTCAAGGACATACTGCATAAATTCCGTACCGAATCGTTTACCGAAAAGGAAAAGGGTACAAAGTTCGAGCGCCTGATGCGCTCATGGCTGTTGACAGACCCACGCTACAACGAGCTTGAAAAGGTGTGGCTGTGGGAGGATTTTCCGGGGCGCAAGGACTTCGGAGGCACGGACACGGGCATCGACCTCGTGGCCAAGACCGAGATGGGCGACTATTGGGCTATCCAGTGCAAGTGCTATGCGGAGGATGCCGTGATAGACAAGCCAGCCGTGGATTCATTCCTCGCCACCTCCAGCCGCACGTTCACCAACGAAGTCACTTTCCAGACCACCCGGTTTGCCAAACGGATATGGATTTCAACCACCAACCATTGGGGAAGCAACGCCGAGGAAGCCATCCGCCACCAAGACCCGCCTTTTTCACGGGTTGGGCTTATTGACCTGAACTCCTCCTGCGTGGACTGGCAAAAACTGATGGATGGACTTACAGGAAACTCCGCGCTTGTAGAGGGCAAGAAACCGCGCAAGCACCAGTTGGATGCCATATCCAAGGCATACACGCACTATATTATTGACGGCAACGACCGTGGCAAGCTCATCATGGCCTGCGGAACGGGAAAGACCTACACCTCGCTGCTCATCACCGAACAGTTGTTGGGCGGCAAAGGACTGGTGCTGTTCATGGTTCCGTCCATCGCCTTGTTGGGGCAGTCACTCAACGCATGGTCGGCAGACGCGAAGAAACCCATCAAGGCCGTCTGCATCTGTTCGGATTCCAAAGCCTCACGGAAGATTCAGAACAAATACGACGATATGGATGACAGCGTGGTTGACCTTGCCGTGCCTGCATCCACCAATCCTAAATCCATCGCTTCGCAGTTGAAGAAATACTGCAGCCACGATGGGTTGGTGGTAGTGTTCTCCACCTACCAGTCCATTGATGCCGTTTCAGCGGCACAGCAGGAGATACTTTCCGAAACAGACGGCGAGTATGGCGTGTTCGACTTCATCATCTGCGACGAAGCCCACCGCACCACGGGCGTGAAGCTGTCGGACAAGGACGAGAGCAACTTCACCAAGATACACTCCGATGACAACGTACAAGGCAGAAAACGGCTTTACATGACCGCTACGCCACGACTGTACGGTGAATCTGCCAAGATAAAGGCATCGGAAAAGGACTGCATCCTCTGTTCGATGGACGACAAGGCTCTGTACGGGGAGGAGTTCTACCGCGTGAATTTCTCCTATGCTGTGCAGAACGGACTGCTGACCGACTACAAGGTGCTTGTCCTTACCGTCGGTGAGGACGATGTACCGGAAAACATCCGACGTGATGTAACCGACACGACCACGGAACTGAACTTTGACGACACTTCCAAGCTCATCGGCGTTATCAACGGACTGTCGAAGATGATACGGGGTGATGACCACCGCACATGGGATGCCGACCCGCACATGATGCGCCGTGCCGTGGCGTTCTGTTCGTCTATTGACAGGAGCGCAAGCAGGACGGGCATCGCATCCAAATATGTGGCTTCCGTGCTGCCGCAAATATCGGAAAAGTACGACGAGAATCTGGATGAAGAGAGCCTTTCGCATACCGTTTCGATAACCGCAAAGCACATAGACGGCTCAATGAACTCACAGGAGCGCAATGGAATCCTGCAATGGCTGGCGGATGAGCCGGACAATGACCGGGAGTGCCGGGTGGTGACCAACGTGCGCTGTCTGTCCGAGGGCGTGGATGTGCCGTCGCTCGATGCCGTGCTGTTCCTTTCCGCCCGCAACTCGCAGGTGGATGTGGTGCAGTCGGTAGGCCGCGTGATGCGCACTTTCCACAAGGGGCTGCCCGACGAGAAAAAGTACGGGTACATCATCATCCCTATTGTAGTGCCGTCCGATGTTTCTGCGGAGGAAGCACTCGACAACAGCAAGACCTTCGATGTGGTCTGGGAAATCCTGAACGCATTGCGCTCCCATGATGACCGTTTCAATGCGATGGTAAACAAGATTGCGCTCAACAAGCAGAAACCCAACAAGCAGTCCTATACGCCGTCCGTCACCATCGGCAGGCCGGGGTTGGGCTTTCAGGAGGGAGAGGAAGAAGCACGGCAGATGGAGAACGCGGAAATCGCCCGACAGTTGGAACTTCGTTTCGGCGAATTGCAGGACGGCATGTATGCCAAGCTCGTGGAGAAGTGCGGCGACCGCCTCTATTGGGAGAACTGGGCAAAGGAAATCGGTCTTATCGCGCACAAGTTCATCGAGCGTATATCCAAACTTATCCAGTCCGGCGTACACAAAAAGGCGTTCAACGAATATCTCAAGGGATTGCAGCGCGACCTTAACCCGTCCGTGGACGCGGCACAGGCCATCGAGATGCTGGCACAGCACATCATCACCCGTCCGGTGTTCGATGCGTTGTTTGCCGATTACCAGTTCGTGAACAACAATGCCGTGAGCCGCTCCATGCAGCGCATGATAGACCTTTTGCAGGAGCAGGCTTTCGAGAAAGATACCGAAGTGTTAGAGAAGTTCTATCAGTCGGTGAGGACAAATGTAGGCGGCATAGACAATCTGGAGGGCAAGCAGACCATCATCAAGAACCTCTATGAAAAGTTCTTCAAAGGCGCGTTTCCGCTCACCGTGGAGAAGCTGGGCATCGTCTATACGCCCGTGGAGTGCGTGGACTTCATCATCCGTTCCGTGGATGATATCCTAAAGGCAGAGTTCAACACTTCGCTGACCGAACAGAATGTGCATATCCTTGACCCGTTTGTGGGCACTGGCACATTCATCACGCGGCTGTTACAGTCCGGCCTTATCCGACCGGAGGACATGGAGCGCAAGTACCTGAATGAAATCCATTGCAATGAAATCGTGCTGCTGGCCTATTATATCGCCGATGTGAACATTGAATCGGTATTCCATGACATTACCCGTCGGAAAACCTATTTGCCGTACAGCGGCATCTGCCTGACGGACACATTCCAACTGGCAGAGAAGAAGCACAACGAACTTTTCACGGAGTTCTTCCAGGACAATTCCAAACGGGTGAAGAAACAGATGGCCACACACGTGAGGGTCATCGTGGGGAATCCTCCGTATTCCATCGGGCAGAAATCGGCTAATGACAATGCACAGAATTTGTCATACCCTGCATTGGAAAGAAGAATAGAAGATACATATGTAAAAAAATCATCTGCAGCTTTATTAAAAGGTGTTTATGATAGCTATATCAAGGCTTTCCGCTGGGCCTCAGATAGATTAAACCCAAATGAAGGAGGAATTATTGCTTTTATAACAAATTCAGGCTGGCTTGACAAACCAATGGGAGAAGGTTTTAGAAGGACAATAGAACAAGAATTTTCAAAGATTTATGTATTTGACCTCCGTGGAGCTGTTAGGGCAAAGACAAAAGAAAATGCTCGTAAAGAAGGCGAAAATGTTTTTAATATCATGACAGGCGTTGCTATTACAATTCTTGTTAAAAATCCCGCACATCAGAAAGAAGACAAATGTGAAATTTTATATCGAAACATTGGCGACTATCTTACTCGTGAACAAAAACTTAAAATGATAAAAGACTTTCGCTCCATTACCTCAAAGAAATTGGATTGGCAAGTCATCATGCCTAATGAGAAGGCTGATTGGATAAATCAACGTGACGGTGTTTTCGATAGTCTGATTCCACTGGCTCCTGAAAAGAAATTTTCGCTGGGTACTCAAAGCGTTTTTAGTACTTATGCTATTGGTATAGCTACTAATCGCGATGCTTGGGTATCTGGTTTTTCAAGAGAAAAGATTGCAAGTAATATGCAGTCAATGATTACATTTTACAATCAACAAGTTGGCAAAGACGACATTTCAGAAGATAAAACAAAAATTAGCTGGACTGTTAATCTTAGGAATGATTTGGGTAAGTGCGTAAAACACCAATACAAGGCGACAGCCTTTGTGAATACCGCATACCGGCCATTCAACAAAATGAAATTATATTATCATCGACCATTCATAGAAAGACCAGGAATATTTGATAAATTGTATCCCAAATCTTTTGACAATCAAATGATAACCCTCACAGGGACGGGGTATAGGAATGACTTTTCCTGTCTTATTACAAATATATTCCCTAATCTTCATTTATCAGAAAATGGTCAATGCTTCCCACTCTATTGGTACGAAGAAAACAATAATCCGCAGGCTTCCCTTTTCGATGATGCAGAAACGAACTATTATATCCGTCGTGACGGCATAACCGACTGGATTTTGAAGGAAGTCCGTAGTCGTTTCGGAGGTTCACGAGCCATCACCAAAGAGCACATTTTCTACTATGTATATGGTCTGCTTCATTCCAAGCAATACCGTGAGCGTTTCGCCGATGACTTGAAAAAGTCATTACCACGCATCCCCATTGTAGATAATGTGCAGGACTTCATGGCCTTTTATAAAGCTGGAAAGGAGCTTGCCGACCTGCACCTGAACTACGAGCAAGGTATTAACGTGCAAACAACAGGACATGACGGCGATTATACATTTTTCGCAGAAATGCCCATGTTGGCACATCGTTTCTTTGGTGTAAAGGTTATTGGCGACAACAACATTTGGCAGAGCGAATGGGCAGATGAAACTTATCAATACTTCGCCGTGGAGAAGATGAAATTCGCCAAAGTCCGTGATGAGAACGGGAAACTCGTTGCAGATAAGACACGCATCATTTACAACGGTCATATCACCATCGAGAACATTCCACTCAAAGCCTACGAGTACATTGTTAATGGCAAGTCCGCAATCGAGTGGATAATGGAACGCTATGCCGTCACCATCGACAAAGCATCCCAAATCAAGAACGACCCTAACGACTGGTCAAGAGAACACGAGCAACCTCGCTACATACTCGACCTCCTGTTGTCAGTAATAAATCTCTCTTGTCAATCGGTAGACATTGTGAATACTCTACCTGAGTTGAAGCTATGATGAACCAAAATCATAAAGACGAATCCTAAAAACATCAAGACTATGACACTTTCGACCGAAATGATACTGACTCTCCAACAATTGGATGGTATTGGAAATAAAACGATTTTAAAAATAGCCAATCAAGCACCAACCTCCATTGGTGACTTCGGACAACTTTGCGATTTTTGGAAGTCGCTGAAAGGAAAAAAATTTGAGTCCTTTTCTAAGAGAGACTTTGAATATGCCTATCAAACCGCACTGCGTATCAAGGCGCGCTGCGAGCAAGAAGGAGTTGGTATCATTTCCTACTACGATGATGACTTTCCTAAAATGCTTCGTGATTGCACCGATGAAACAGGGAAGCTCAATCCTCCTATCATTCTTTATTACAGAGGAAACGTAAAGGTATTGGAGAAACCGGGGGTAGCGGTAATTGGCACAAGAGAACCAACGATGAACGGCACACAGGCCGGGAAATACTTTTCAAGTGAATTTGCCAAAAGAGGGTATAACATTGTTTCAGGACTTGCAATGGGATGCGATGCTGCAGGCCATCAAGGTGCATTGGAGGTTGGCGGTGTGACCACTGCTTTTTTGGCTAATGGGCTTGATTGGGAATCTATCTATCCAAAAGAGAACCTTGAACTAGCAAAGGACATCGTAGAGAAAGGAGGTTTGTTACTTAGCGAATATCCCGTTGGTCAGAGTTGTGGTAGATATGGCTTAGTTGCTCGTGACAGACTGCAAGCAGGACTTTCTTATGCTACAGTTGTTATCCAAACAGGCGAGAAAGGCGGCACCATGCACGCAGTCAATGCAACGATAAATTCCGGCAAACTCCTGTTTGCCGTAGAATACAAGAGCGATGAAGATTGCACCCATGAAAAAGTGCAGGGCAACATAAAGCTCATCAAAGAGGGGAAAGCGTATCCCCTGCGTTCGGCATCAATAAACGAGGTTTTCCTGATGTGTGAGAAAGCCATCCGCTCAGAAGTGAAAACAGTCAAACAAACATCATTATTCGACTGAGGGTATGAGAAGCATTATTTTCGATATGGACTTAACCCTGGTTGATACCACTCTGTTGGAAGAATCGCGTCATCGCAGAGATTGGACACAGGCATATAGCTTGATTCCACATACAACAATGTATGATGGCATGGCTGGCGTTCTGGAAATCATCCGCAAATGTAACATAAAAACTTGTATTGTAAGTACATCTCCACGGCCATATATTGATAAACTGGTAGCATATTACCACATACCAGCCCAGTACATTGTAGGCTATCATGATGCAAAGCCAACAAAGCCACACCCGGCACCCATGCTCAAAGCAATAGAACTTATGGGCATTTCGGCTAAAGAAGCCATATCGTTTGGTGACCGAGTAATTGACATCCAATCATCGAATGCAGCTGGTATTGAAAGCGTTGCGTGCTTTTGGGGGACAAAGGAAAGAGTAGAACTCCTACATTCGGGGTATTCTCATGCCATTGTCAAACCGGAAGAGATACTAACCTTAATAAGATGATGAAACTATGGATAAAAAAGATTTTGGCTATTTACCACCGAAATATGTTGACGGTGTTGAGGAATTGCATAAACGCCTAAATGATGCCTATAAAAAGGCTATAAGAATTTCAAATCTTCTTATCGGAACTCCTTTGTCAGAAGCCCGTGACGTGTTCGATATTTTTATCGATTCCAATAATACTCTGCCATCGAATAAGCTGAAAGGGTATTTCATGTTTAACAAGATTATCCATAGATTCCTTTCTGTCACGTTCGACATGGCTTTACTATTCCCTGTTAGAAATCACGGTGGAGGAAACATCAGAATGCTTAAAAACATTGTCTGCAAAGATGTCTGTGAGCGGGTTAAGGATGGTTGTGTATTACATTGCGGAGTTGAAATAAACGAAAATAAGATGCCGCTCCACAGAATAATACCAATATATCCCGAATCGCATTTCTTCATGAATAAAGATAAAGTTGATGACATTGGTATGCCTGTAAACAGGTTTCCAGACATCGAGGAATTGAAAATAACGGATGTTCCAGAACTGTTTTTGACAAAAAAGTTTTCGCTTGTAGGAGAACAATTCTATGCTCCTTATGCAACATGCCATGATACCTATTGTGTACTATTTGCCGAATTGGAGAACGAATATGATGCAAATGCAATTAAAGTGCTTCGTTGGTTACCTGTGAATAAGGGGTGTGAAGTTGACCAACTCATGGGACTTGAACCTAATGGTGGTGATTTGTTTTTTGAGTGGGGGTATATTTCAAGAACGGAAAACTCAGAACTCCACGACTTTATGGTAGATAAAAAATCAAGGTTGCTATTTGGGAAAGTCGCAGACAAGAAAATTTCCATAATGGGCGGAGTAAAAACATTCAAAACCAGCAGTCTTAAATATCCCAAATGTCTGTATAACATTAAATTATCATGAAATCCATATTTGCCTACATATTCAAGCACAAGGACTATAATAATGTTGTAACAACCTACGACAAGGTAATTAAAAACTATAAATCTGCTTATGAAGTTTGGATGAAACAGCAATCCAGACCATTGTTGAAAGGCTATGAGCATAAAGAGATTGTTGCTGAACATTTCTCGGAAATAAGAACCATAGATTCTTGGATGAAAACCTATTCACAACTGATACGTTCAAATAAAGAGGCTGTGGATAGATTTATCGGAACGAAGAGTTCCTACCATTCTTTTGTGGAAATTCAAAGGGTTGGTCAATCCAAGAACCGAATTGAGAATATTGCTTCAGTTCTTAAAGAAGCCCATCGGATTGAACATAAATACAGTAAAGCATGGAAGAACTTTTCTCACGGCAGAATATTCGATGATATTCCTTTAGACGAGTTGAATACTGTCGATGAGGAAAAATTTGAAATCAAAAATTGTTTCTTGGCATTATATGATAATCATGCTAAATTGATAAGTCTCATAGCTGGCTGTAGAAAATTTTGTCTCAACTCTTTTTCCAAAGATGAAATTGATTCTGAGGCAGAGATTATTCATATTTTGTCTTCCAACGAATCAGAAACCGTAACATCTTTCAATGCAGACATATGCATTGACGATGAGAAAAAATTGAAAAGAGCTATTTTGGATTCAATCTACTATGGCGAGAAATGCAACTTTACTGACAGTTTCACGATAGCTGACTTCTATGATCTCCGCAGCAACTTTGATGAAATAGGGATACCATTCGATGATGCAGTCTTAGCAAAACAGAAGAATGCCAATGCCATTAAAGCTTTTAATAAAGCAAAATATGGTAAGTCAGAGATTTATATAAGCGACTATTTTGATGTTGTAAAAGTAGGAAGCGAACTATTCTTGTATGTTGAAAAATATAATCAAGAACAAGAATCAAGAGAGGCCGCAAAGCATTTGCGACAAATCTATTCAATGGGATTCAATGCAATATACGGCACTATAGATTTAGATGAATGTGACTTTTCGCTAATACTGGAAATCTTAAATTCCGAAACTAATATCAATAGCAAAGACCGGGAATTACAGGAGATTGAACGGGAACGAAAAGAAGCGGAACAAAGGCGTAGAGATGAGGAACGGAAGCAACAAGAAAAGAACGCTTTATTAAAGTGTGTGTCTGATTGGTATACACACACATGGAATGGTTCTGTAAAGCACAAATGGTGTTGTGACTACTACAGTTATAAAAATTACAAGGATTATGCTACGAGCGAAATGTGGGATGCATGGAAATTTATATGGAGTTTCAAAAATGATCCGTTCAAAAACGTTAGTGAATACGAACATGATATGGCATTAAATCGAGCTGTTAAATGGACTGAAAATATACTAAGTGAGACCTTTGGCACAGACGTTTCCAAACTTACGCTCGTGTGCTTAACAGCTTCCACCCGTATGAAAAATGATAGACGTTTCAAACTGTTTGCCGAAAAAGTATGCAGTGATTTAAATATGTATAATGCTTACAACCACATAAATATTGTAGCAGATGGAGAAGCTAAACATGAAGGAGGAACAGTTGCCGTAGGAAAATCGTATGACGCAAATTGGTTCAAGAACAAATACATTGTTTTATTTGATGATGTACGTACTTCTGGTAACGGTATAGAACATGAAAAAAGAATTCTTGAATCATTTGGGGCAACTATTATTTGCGCTATAACATTAGGACAAACCAAATCATGGTAGAAGTCTGTTTCTAATAGAGAGATACTAAAATTCTAATAGACAAAAGTTATTTCATAGTGCAATAATTTTAAGCCACAACTATCGTTTATTGAAATGCAAATAGCTAATTTTGCGTTTGTTAAATATAGTAGTAGCAATGAGTAGAAACAGAAAATTAGTAAAAGAAAATTTACACACAGAAGATGTGAATGATGCTTATGCTATAATAGCAGGCTGCAATTGTGCAGGTATTAAATGGTATATTGTGGCGACAGAAAATTTGGCAACAGCAAAAGTCCTTTTTAAGAATGAAAGGTTTGCGCATTGCATCTTCTTTCTCCAGCAATGTGTCGAATGTCTAATAAAAGGCATCCTTCTGGAATGTGATGTAATTGATAGACCTATTGGTTTAGGACATGCACCAGAAGAAGCCTTCAAAGAACTTTATGAAAGATTTGATAATGGATATAATGCAGAAAATTGTAAATTTATATCTCAAGCTATCAATGGTATAGAAAATAATTTCGAGAAAAAACTACCAATTATAGTCAAATTAGTGAATAAGGCCACAACAGTATATTCAAATAATTATATAATGATGCTTACTGGACATGATGAAGTAAAATATAATTATGTAAATACGGTACTCTATTGTTTGGGTATTCTATTCAATGGTACAGAGGCCACTACGAGATACCCAGACAAAGAAGTTTGTCCTGAAGAGAAATATAGTACAAATGCAATTCAAACACAAATACCATCTTTGCTTAATTTGATAGAAAGAATAATTGGAATTATTACCTGGGGATTGCCAGAATACAATATACACAAAATTCCAAAAAATAATCTATAGCTTGACTTTTTATGTTTGACGTTTGAATATACATATGTTTATATAATACGCTTCTACATTACACAACAAAACAGTGTGTGACTTTTTACCGTTTCGGGCAATATAAATATTAACACCTATCACATTATTTGGAAAAATAGCTTGAAATCCGGCTGATTGCTTCAACCTTTGTTTCCATTACAGCATCGGCATAGACCTGCGTTGAGTTGATGCTTGTGTGCCCGAGCAATTTGCCCACCGTATAAATATCGCCACCTGCGGCCAGTGCCAAAACTGCGAATGTATGGCGGCTCGTGTGATAGCTGATTTTTTTCTCTATACCAGCAGCAGCGGCAATCTTTTTCAGACATTTGTTGCAGGAACTCAAACAAGTCATGTCAAATACCTTTTGGCTCGGTTTGCAACCGTTTCTGTCCGGCAGCAGGCTTATCGCTGATTGATTCAGAGGTATTACCACCTGTTTGCCTGTCTTTTGCATGGCCTTTACAGACACCATCCAGCCGTTATCTCCCTGCCTGATGTCACGCCATGTCAATGCGCTCACATCGCTGTATCGCAACCCGGTGAAGCAGCAGAACAGGAAAGCCCGTTTGGTCGTTTCATTGACGGTAGGAGCTTCGGCAAACGCCATCAGTTCCTCTTTGGTCAGATATTCTTTTTCGGCCTGTTGCTTGCCGATTCGGTCTTTCCGCTCCAACGAGTAGAATGGATTTCTATCCAATACCCCCTCTTTTACAGCCGCATTGAGCATACGCACCAACGTGGACTGGTAGAGATGCAGCGTATGGGGCGACATTTCCTTTGGATTGTCTGGCGATTTGGTGTTGCGGTAGGTATGCTCTATGAAGTCAATAAAGCCGAGGACAAAGCCTTTGTCTATTTTAGACATCAGCAACCGCTGTCTGCGGAGGTGCTGCAAATACGCCTTTATCACATTTACGGTTGAACGGTAGTTACGGTATGTGGATGCGGCATAAGACGGATTGCGTCTAATCCCCTCTATATGGTCGGCAAGCCAGTCTGCAAACACACGCTTGGGGAGTTCCGATTGTTCGTCGTCGTTTGTTTCCTCCTCTATACCGAGCATACGCTTGGATTTTATGGTGTTGGCCTTTGCCATAGCAGCCTCATTTAGCCTTTTCGCATCCGGCTCATCATCCGGTATGAGGAATAGGTTAAGATATTCATTCCATCGCTTACCCTTGTCGTAGAAGTCAAGGTATATCGAGCGACTTCCCGTCCGAAGCGTCCGTGTTCGTATCGTTATTTTCATCTTTTCCCCTCTGTTTGCTATTATCTTGAAAAGAAGTTATCTACAAGTCCGACCGTTTCTATCTTCTTCTGGTCAACTATTTTGGCGTAAATGGATGTCGTGTTCACGTTGGCATGACCGAGTAGCTTGGATGTTGTGTAGATGTCCGCACCGAGCGTAAGCATCATCGTTGCGAATGAATGGCGGCTGCAATGGTAGGTTATGTGCTTGGTTATCTTTGCGTTCTGCATCCACTTAGTCAAGTTTCTTTCTATATTGGAAGCTCCTGCAGGGAGTGTGAAAATCGGCTCGTCGGCATCATCCTTAGGATAAAGGCAATCCAAAGCCTCCTTTGACAGAGGCACGTTTAACAACTTCTGCGTTTTTTGCATCCTTACCCTTATATATAAGGTATGCCCGTCCGGTGCCTTGATAATTTTACCCCATGTCAAAGAGCGCACATCGCTCAACCGAAGCCCGGTGAAGCAGGAAAATAGAAATGCCCTTTTCACATCATCACGGGGGCATGGAGCGGCCATCGCCGCTTTCAACTCCTCCAATGTCAGGTATTCCCTGATGCTTTCCGAGGGCTGGTATTTCTCTTTCGAGGCCAAGGATTTCAAAGGATTGGAAGTCAATATACCTTCACGGACAGCCTTGTTCAAAGCCCCATTCAACACGGCCTGATGGTGGTGTGCCGCCCCGTTGCTGATGGTGCTGCCGTCCTTGCGCACGCTGTTTTTCGCATAACGCAGAAAAGCGATGAAGCCACGGCAAAAGTCCGCATCCACATTGGCCAGTACAATATCGGGCTGGCACGTTTCGTTTAGATAGGTTTCGACTTTGAGCCGCAAATCCCGTCTGCCTTTCAAAGTGGATGCAGAAAAACCGAATTTCTCCTGTTCGTACTCTTTCAGGAAATCAATGAGGGTAATGCACGACCGCTTGACCTTGTTCCACTGGCGCACACCGTGGTTCTGCAAGGCTAAAATCCGTTCTGCCTTGATTTTCCCTGCCACTTGCATGGCGTGGGCGTTCTGTTGCTTGTCAATCGGTGTCTGTTCCGGCACAAGGTACAATCCGAGGGATTCAACTTTGCGTACCCCTTTCACATAGACATCAAGATACAGGCTCATATTTCCATTGGCCAACTTACGCTTTCTGATGCGCACAGGCTCTTTTACCTTTTGCACTTTCTTCGGTCGTGCCATGTTCTTTTCCCTTTCTTTTATTTGGTTTCAATAAGAGGATTTTCCTCTGTCTTACGAGGGCAAAATTAACAATTAAATCTGTTACGTGCAACAAATATGCAACAAAATATCGTTAAAACTATGGCATTTTATGCTATTTCGGTCAAAATAGGAAAATAACATAAATACCTAATATAATGCACTTTATATTACTTTTCTTTCCTATTTTACTCCTTTATTTTCACTATTAGAACCCTATACTTCGTGGGTTTCTATGTATTGCTCTTGTTCGACATCGTGCTGTGTATTCAGGTGGAGAACCTGACAGCGATAACCGCCAGCGAGCAGACGATGGCCGCCTACCTGCAAAACAGCTTCTTCTCGGCGGGCTACCTGATGGCTGCAAGCATCGTGGCTCTGAAATGTCTGAACCTCGTTCCCGACCTTGCGGCATGGATGATACCGGAGGGCGACACGGCTTTCTCTACGCGAAACTTCGGTGAGGGCGTGGCACAGCAGGCCAAGATGACGGCGACGGGAGCTATGGGCGGAATCATGCGATAAAGACAATCAATAATCCTATATGTAAAAATGAAAACTCAAAAGAAAATCGAAAACTGGTGCAGGGACGAAAAGTTCATGCGCTATGCAGACAAACGTATGGGCGAGGCATTCAACGACGTAGTGGAGAACCAGCCGCTTGACCCGCAGTATGAGGAACTCGACGAGGAGTTCGAGTGGAACGACCGTTATGTGGTTCCGCTGGCGGATTATCTCACTTATCGGCTGCACCTCGCCAAGCTCCAAAAAAATCCCCAAAAACGCCGGAGCGGTATCTGGTGGGTGTTTACCCATGTGTTCATGCTGGGACATTACCTGCATGTATTCGCCGGGGTGTTCGCCCCGCTCGTGACCGAGTTGCATGAGACGGTGATGACTATGCTTCACCGTGAGTATGTAAATGAACTGAACGGTAAAAACAGGTAGCGTATGGTCATCAAGAATCTGGAAAACAAGATCAAGCTGGTGGGCATTATCTGCACCGCATTTCTCGTGGGGTGCGTCATTATCAGCCTATCGAGCATTTGGACGGCCCGCACGATGGTCACGGACGCACAGAAGAAAGTATATGTGCTGGACGGAAACGTGCCGATACTGGTACACCGGACGACGATGGACGAGACGCTGGACGTGGAAGCCAAAAGCCATGTGGAGATGTTCCACCACTACTTCTTCACGCTGGCTCCCGACGACAAGTATATCCGTTACACGATGGAGAAAGCCATGTATTTAGTGGACGAAACCGGACTGGCGCAGTATAATACGCTCAAAGAGAAAGGATTTTATTCCAATATCTTGGGGACGAGCGCGGTCTTCTCCATTTTCTGCGACAGCGTGGCTTTCAACAAGGAGAAGATGGAATTTACCTACTACGGCCGTCAGCGTATCGAACGTCGCAGCAATATCCTTATGCGCGAACTGGTTACGGCAGGGCAACTTAAACGTGTGCCGCGCACGGAGAACAACCCGCACGGGCTGCTTATCGTGAATTGGCGCACCCTGCTGAACAAGGACATCGAGCAGAAGACGAAAATCAACTATTAAACAGCAAGGTTATGAATATCAAAGGATTCAGACGTATGCTCTTCGGCGAGAAAATGCCGGACAAGAACGATCCGAAATACAAGGAACGCTATGAACGTGACGTACAAGCGGGCCGTAAGTTCGCCCAAGCGACCCGTATCGACAAGGCTGCGGCCAAGGTACAAGGCTTCGCCAACGTACACCGGACGCTGTTTCTGGTGATCGTTTTCAGTTTCGTCCTCGGCGGACTGGTATGGAACATCTATCGGCTGACGGTCGTGTACCGCCATCATCCTTCCCGGCGAACTGCAACGGAGATGCAGGACAGCCTGCTAAGGGAACGGCTCTCGCAGCCCAAGGCAATACGTGTTCAACCCTACAATGAGAAAAGACAATGAAAATATTAGAGAAAATCAATTTCAGGCAACCGAAGTATATGCTTCCGGCCATTCTTTATCTCCCTTTGTTGGGTGCGTCGTATTTCATTTTCGACCTGTTCCACACCGAAAAGGCCGAGATACAGGACAAGACGCTCCAGACAACCGAGTTTCTGAACCCCGAACTGCCGGACGCAACCATCAAGGGAGGCGACGGTATCGGAAGCAAGTACGAGAACATGGCCAAATCATGGGGGAAAATACAAGACTATTCCGCCGTGGACAACATAGAACGGGACGAACCTGACGACAACAAGGAAGAGTATGAGTCGCAATACACACAGGACGACATCGCCCTGCTCGGACAACAGGAGCAGGAAAAGGCTATGGCGGCGCAAGCAGCCGACGCCAAAAGGCGGGAACAGGAAGCTCTCGCGGAACTGGAAAAAGCCCTTGCCGAAGCGAGGCTAAGAGGACAGAGAGAAGTAGCGCCGGCCGAAGCGGACAGCTCCGTATCGACGGCTCCGCCAGACACAGCCATACAAGCCAAAGGGATTATCGACGAGGAGAGCCGTTCGGTCAAGGCTCCGTCCGAGCATGACAAGGCGAGCGAGGTCGTGAAGAAGGTGAAGACCACTTCCGACTACTTCAACACACTCGCCCGCTCCGGAGAAGAGCCGAAGCTCATCAAGGCGATCATCGACGAGGACATCAAGGCTGTGGACGGTTCGCGCGTGCGCCTGCGTCTGCTCGACGACGTGGAGATCGGTGAAAGCGTAGTCAAGTGCGGCACGTATCTGTATGCCACGGTCAGCGGGTTCTCTTCCGGACGAGTGAAAGGGAGCATCAACAGCATACTCGTCAATGACGAACTGGTCAAGGTCAGCCTGTCGATATACGACACAGACGGTCTGGAAGGGCTGTACGTGCCGAACAGCCAGTTTCGGGAAACAAGCAAAGAGGTAGCGAGCGGTGCGGTGACGGGCAACCTGAATATGAATACCGGCACTTACGGCAACAGCCTTTCCCAATGGGGAATGCAGGCCATACAGAACGCCTACCAGAAGACGAGCAATGCCATCGGCAAGGCCATCAAGAAGAACAAGGTCAAGCTGAAGTACGGTACGTTCGTCTATCTGATAAACGGACGTGAGAAACAATAGAGCAAACCCGTGGCAGCGATTCGTACAATCAGGCGTTCATACCGGTTTCGAAACAGAGGAAACGTATTACGAAATTGCTAAACGGAGAATCCGGGAAGAGATGGAACGCAGGAATGAGGCGAAATGAGGAAAAGAGTAAACAAGAGGAATCAACAGAAACAATGATATGAATATGAATTTGAAAAGGACGATAACGGTATTTTTTCTCGCAGCCGGTCTGTTCACGAGCCGTGATGCGCTGGCACAGCGAACCTATGAAGAGATGGAACAACTCACGGTCAACGAGCAGGTGACAACGGTCATCACGGCTTCGGAGCCGATTCGTTTCGTGGACATCTCTACCGATAAAGTAGCGGGCGACCAACCGCTCGACAACATCATCCGGCTGAAACCCAAAGAGGCCGGGCACGAGGACGGCGAGGTGCTGGCCATCGTAACCATCGTGACGGAACGTTACCGCACGCAGTATGCGCTGCTCTATACGACACGGGTACAAGAGGCCGTGACCGACAAGGAAATCCAGTTGCAGGAACGGGACGCCTACAACAATCCGGCGATCTCGATGTCCACCGCAGACATGACACGTTTTGCAAGGCGCGTATGGAACTCGCCCGCAAAGATCCGCAACGTGGCGACCAAGGCGCACCGTATGACGATGCGGCTGAACAACATCTACGCCGTGGGCGACTACTTCTTTATCGACTTCTCCATCGAGAACAGGACGAATATCCGTTTCGACATCGACGAAATTCGGGTAAAGCTCGCGGATAAGAAGTTGACCAAGGCCACCAATGCCCAGACCATCGAGCTGTCGCCCGCGCTGGTGTTGGAACCGGGCAAGACATTCCGGCACGGCTACCGGAACGTAATCGTCATCAAGAAGATGACTTTTCCCAACGACAAGCTGCTGACTATCGAGATGACGGAGAAACAGATCAGCGGTCGTAACATCAGCCTGAACATCGACTACGAAGACGTCCTTTCGGCCGATTCGTTCCATGCGGACTTATTAGAGGAGGAATGACGATGAGAAAGACGGTTATCCTACTTATTGCCTGCGTGTGCTTTGCCATGAGCGCCAACGCACAGCGCAACAGCGGACGCCTCTCACTCGGTGTCGGAGCGCTATACAAGAACGGGCTGGACATGACGCTCGCTTACGAGCATGAAATGAACTACCGCCATGCGTGGGAGTTCTTCGCCAACGGCTACCTGCAATGGACGGAGTGCGTCACCTGCGGCCATATCTGTCCGGAATCCTTCTGGCGGAACTACCGTACCTACGGCTTCGGGGTGGCTTACAAGCCGTGCGTCGTGCGGGGACGCAACCACTACGGAAACCTGCGCATAGGCGCTTCGGCAGGCAGCGATACGAACAAATTCCTTGCCGGGCTGCATTTCGGTTACGAGCATAATTACGTGCTGCGCTCCGGCTGGACATTGTACTGGCAGGTGAAAAGCGACATGATGATAAAGGGGGCGGACTTGTTTCGGACGGGTATCGTCCTCGGTGTAAAACTACCAATAAAATAAGGGAAAGATGAAAGAGAAAATTATCAGAAAGGTGTGCCAAATCCTGCCGGTTCTCCTGATGGCCGGCGCTTTGACCGCCTGCGACACACATATCGAGGTTCCCGACACGGCGGTACGTCCCGGCCATGTCCTCTGTGTGGACGGTAAAACCATGCCGTACAACGAGTACGAGCAATCGGGAAAACAGGCCATCGGGATTGTTTTCGACACCCATCAGGAAGGCAAGAGTGAGGGGTACGGGTATGCCGTCTATCTGTGGGACATCGAACCAGCGGCCTTTGCCGACAGTCTCGGCGTGGAACAAGGTACGTCGGCCGACATCGAGGCCCATGACGGGAACACGAACACTTATGCCTTGCATAGTACGGAAGATGTCGCCTCGCCTATGGCCGAAGCAGTCTTCGGCATGTGGTGGTACGGGCAAAGCGCATACGTCCCTTCCGTAGCACAAATGCGTCTGCTGTACGCAGCCCAAGACATTATCAATCCGATGATAGAGAAATGCGGCGGCACTCCGCTACCACAGAACGATGAAAACTGTTGGTACTGGACATCCACAGAGGTAGAAGGCCAGCAGGCGGAAAAGGCATGGCTTTACTCGATGGGCAGCGGCGCCATGCAGGAGACCCCGAAGACAAAGGTTCACAAGGTGAGACCCATCATCACATTAAACCGATAAGCCGATAACGGCGGCCATGTTCCGCATGGCTTCGCATAACGAGGCGCAACGCTGCCCCGCCATGTCCTCCGTATGTATAAACCAGAAATAAAGTATGAAAGTTACTTCCTATAAGTCAAATATATACAGCAATTATAGATGGAAGAGAGCAAAGAATTACAAGGATTTTACAAGATATTCCGCACGGTCATCTATGTATCCGTGCTGATGGAATTTTTCGAATATGCCATAGACCCTGCCACACTCGACCACTGGGGCGGCATACTTTGCGACATCCACGGGCGTATCAAACGGTGGATGATATATAACGACGGCAACCTCGTGTACAGCAAGGTCGCCACGGTGCTGCTGATCTGCATTACCTGTATCGGGACACGGAGTAAAAAACATCTGGAGTTCGACGCCCGCAGGCAGGTGTTGTACCCGCTGGTCAGCGGCATATTCCTGCTTGTCCTCTCCGTATGGCTGTTCAATCATCCGATGGATATACGCTTCTACACATTGAGGCTGAATATCATCTTCTATATGGCCACGTCCGTCGTGGGCGTGGTTCTCATGCATATCGCCCTCGACAATATCTCTAAATTCCTGAAAGAAGGGTTGATGAAAGACCGCTTCAATTTTGAAAACGAAAGTTTCGAACAATGCGAGGAATTGATAGAGAACGAATATAGCGTAAATATCCCGATGCGATACTACTATAAGCAAAAATTCAGAAAAGGTTTTATTAACATAACTAACTGTTTTAGAGGAACTTGGGTAGTCGGAACTCCGGGTAGCGGTAAGACATTTTCGCTGATTGAACCGTTTATCAGGCAACATTCGGCCAAAGGTTTCGCGATGGTGGTATATGATTACAAGTTTCCGACACTGGCCACGAAACTGTACTACCATTTCAAGAAGAATCAGAAGCTCGGCAAAGTGCCCAAAGGGTGCAAATTCAACATGATAAACTTCGTGGACGTGGAGTACAGCCGCCGGGTGAACCCCATTCAGGCGAAGTACATCAACAACCTTGCAGCGGCGAGCGAGACAGCGGAAACGTTGCTGGAATCCTTGCAGAAAGGTAAGAAAGAGGGCGGCGGCGGCAGCGACCAGTTCTTCCAGACCTCGGCGGTGAACTTTCTGGCCGCCTGCATCTACTTCTTCGTGAACTACGAACGCGAGCCTTACGATGCCAACGGCAAGATGCTGTACGCGGAGAAACGGCAAGACCCCGAAACAAAGTTCTGGAAGCCGACGGGCGTGGTGCGCGACCGCGAGGGCGGCGAAATCGTGGAACCGGCCTACTGGTTAGGCAAATACTCGGATATGCCGCATATCCTGTCGTTCTTGAACGAGAGCTACCAAACCATCTTCGAGGTGCTGGAAACGGACAACGAGGTGGCCCCGCTGCTCGGCCCGTTCCAAACAGCATTCAAGAACAAGGCGATGGAACAACTTGAGGGTATGATCGGTACGCTGCGTGTCTATACTTCGCGTCTGGCGACCAAAGAGAGCTATTGGATATTCCACCGGGACGGCGACGACTTCGACCTGAAGGTGAGCGACCCGAAGAATCCGAGCTATCTGCTGATAGCGAACGACCCGGAGATGGAGAGTATCATCGGGGCGCTGAACGCCCTTATCCTGAACCGCCTCGTGACCCGTGTGAATACGGGGCAGGGAAAGAATGTCCCCGTGAGTATCATCGTCGATGAGCTGCCGACGCTCTATTTCCATAAAATCGACCGTCTGATCGGTACGGCACGCAGCAACAAGGTGAGCGTAACGCTCGGCTTTCAGGAGTTGCCGCAGTTGGAGGCCGATTACGGAAAGGTGGGTATGCAGAAAATCATTACGACAGTAGGTAATGTGGTGAGCGGCTCGGCACGTGCCAAAGAGACTTTGGAGTGGTTGTCAGGCGACATCTTCGGCAAGGTGGTACAGATCAAGAAAGGGGTCACGATAGACCGGGACAAGACGAGTATCAACCTGAACGAAAATATGGACAGCCTCGTGCCCGCCTCGAAGATTTCGGACATGCCGACCGGCTGGATCTGCGGGCAGACGGCGAGGGATTTCATCAAGACCAAGACCGGCATAGGCGGCTCGATGAACGTTCAGGAAGCGGACGAGTTCAAAACCTCGAAGTTCTTCTGTAAAACAGACTTCGACATGAAGGAAATAAAGAAAGAGGAAGCCGCGTATGTGCCGCTGCCGAAGTTCTACACGTTCAAATCGCGGGACGAGCGGGAACGCATTCTGTATAAAAACTTCGTGCAGGTAGGGCAAGACGTGAAGGAGATGATAAAGGACGTGCTGAACAAGCGCGGAGCGAAATAAATCAAGCACCTGCAATAGCCACGAAATTATTGCAGGTGTTTTTATATTACGGAAATACTTCACTCTTCCGATGGCTAATTCTGACATTCATCCATCAAGAACTGTTCTAATTGCCGACGGTCTGGCAACTGCAACTAATATGTCGGAACAAAAAGCTGATTATCCATATTACCAAGGGCGTATTCCACCATCTTCTTCCCTTTGCGCGTACAAAGCAAAATTTTTACCGGTGGATTGTCACCCGGCTGCATTTCATTCTCGGCATAATAATTGACATAGGCGTTCAACTGTCCTATACACTTTTTCAAACCTACGATAATAGTACAATGAAGCAGGAGATTGTAGAAAACGAGGTCTGCAAAATAAAACTATCCGTCTATGATGATGCGTTTCTGGCATGTTTCGAAACAGAACCCTTTCCCTAATTCCAGCAAAAACTCCTGCAAATGCACAATCAAGGCTTCCTTAATGTCGCTTTCCGTAAGAACCGTCTTTGGCTTAGAGACCGAGAAACTCGAACGTATAGGGATCACGTATCTGAAGAATCGGAGAGTTTCGTTCCACCTTGCTATTCGTAAGCATAATCGGTTTCATTTTATCCTCCGACAAAACGATACGAACATGAAGATTGGAAACAATCTGGAAGTGCAGCTCTCGCACGCTCCATGTCCCGCGAATACATTCCGTTTCATAGAAAGTATGACCGCTCTTTCTCCCTCTTTTCAAGCTATCGTAGATTTTGCGGCAGCCGCCATATTCGACAATCCTTCCGGCAACGTCAGTCGCACCGTATAAAAAAGCAAAAATACCCCTGCTATTTCTTGCTTAATTCGCATAGTTTCATAATTTTGCATTCGGTCAAACGGATTTTTCCGTGAAGCACCCGTACCGGTATGTGTTCCATCCGGATCAGATGTTTTTTTGTGTCACTTTTGAATATGGTAAAACAATGAAAGCGAAACGAATATTGTCATCAGTCCTGCTCGCTGTCTTGTCAGTGATGCTTGTTACTTCATGCGCTACCCGCCGCCTTCATCATTCGTCTCCTCCTCCGGCGCATCATCTGCACGAACGACCGAAACCTCACCATAAGAAAGGGCCGAAACCGCATGAACGCCCCCGGCCGGGACACAGACCGGAGACATCTCCACCACCTCGTTCGCACAAGAAAGATGTTCCTCCACCGCCACCGGATATTCGTCCGAATCAAGGCCCGGAAACACCATCCCCGCTGCCTGCACCTACAGCATAGAGGGCACTCTTGCTGTAAGGAAAGCCGAAGCGGGCGTATATAAAAAAACGTTGTGTTGAACCTAATTTTCGGTCAGACAAAATACGATATGAATAAAAACCCGTAAATTTGCAATTACTTTTACATTTTGTCATAAATAAATTAAGAAAGCCGTATGAACTGGATTATTCTGATTGTTGCCGGATTCTTTGAATCCGGCTTTGCTTTTTGTTTGGGGAAGATGAAAGAAGTAACCGGCATGGAATACTACCTTTGGGGTGCCGGATTCCTTGTAAGTCTTACATTGAGTATGGTACTGTTGGCCAAGGCGGTGCAGACATTGCCCATAGGTACGGCCTATCCGGTATGGACAGGCATCGGTGCGGTGGGTACGGTTGTACTTGGCATCGTGTTCTTTCATGAACCAGTCTCGTTCCTCCGCCTGTTCTTTATTGTAACGCTGATAGCTTCCATTATCGGCTTAAAAATGGTTTAACGTTAAATTTCAGTAGTATGTTCAGAGAAATGCGTCGTAAACGACAGTTGTTACCACATGAGGAGAGCATAGCGATTCTTGAGAAAATGACAAACGGGACTTTGGCTCTTCACGGGGACGAAGGTTATCCTTATGCCGTTCCTATCAGTTATGTCTATGCCGATGGCAAAATCTACTTCCACTGTGCAATGAAAGGACACAAGGTGGACGCCATTATGCGAAATGAGAAAGTGTCGTTCTGTGTTGTGGAACAGGACAATATCAAACCTGCCGAGTTTACTACCTACTTCCGGAGTGTGATTGTCTTCGGGAGAGCTGGCATTTTAACGGACGAAACGGAAAAACGTGCCGCCCTGAATTTGCTGGCTGACAAATACTCTCACGGCGAAGCGGGCTTGTCAGATGAAATAACCAAGAGTTTCAATCATTTGCTGATGGTGAAGATCGACATCGAACACATGACGGGTAAGGAGTCTATCGAGCTGGTCAGAGAAAAGAATAAGTAAAGAGGGTCGGCTTTAATCAATGACACCAGAAGGTTTCCTAACTGCAAAAAAACCGGACAAATACAGTGTGATGTATCTGTCCGGTTGTCGTATGTACCTATAATTGGTAACTACAAATTACAGTGTCTATATATTCCTATTGTTTTTATTTGTCTGCTTTTCCTCCTTTTCGGCTTCACTCGCTCCGGAAGGCCGCAATCCGCTGTGCGATGTTCTGCTGCACATTCAGAAAATAGAGATTCAGCTCCTGAACATGGTAATTTCCTTTCGGAAACAGCTCCCCGATACTCGGAATGTAATAGGCGTCGTCATCCAAACCGTCCACGATTAAAGTACGGGTGTTTTTGTCAATCCGTACCCCGATGCGGTGGCGCAGGGTATCCATCCCACCTTTGCCGTCGAAGAATACCGCACCGATATGCCGCCCAGTCGGGGCATAGGCCGTGTCCGTGCGCCAGCTAAGCGGATTGATGCAGACCGCATTCTCGCCAAACAACGGAGAAACGGCCCCCGGCGAGGAAACGCTGTTGTAGCAGATCAATACCCCGCAATCCAGCGAGTCGCGGGCAGGACGGAATAATGGATATTTCTCCAACTCCTGCCGGCTGACGGTATAGCCGAATGCATAAGCGGCGACCATATTTTCATGCTGCTGGGGCGTAAGAGAGTGTTTCAGCAGTTCGATGACCGCTTTCGCTCCCTGGCTGTGCCCGGCGAGAATGAAAGGACGCCCGGCATTGCAATGCGTCATGTAGTAATCGAATGCCCGTACCACGTCCTCGTGGGCAACTGCGTACCTGCGTTCTGTTTCTTCGGGCGCAACCGTCCACGACTGCATCGTAACCTGACGATAGTAAGGAGAATAGAACCGGCAATATTTGCCGAACAAGGCATGAGCCAAGCGTATGGAACCGTCCACCCGACCTCGCTGTTTCGGGTTATCGACGTCCATGTGGTAGTAGGTCTTGCCATCCTGATCCTTCCAGTCCCAAATACAAGTCGGGGCAATGTAGAACACATCGACCTGTGCCGACGTATCCACTGGCGCATCGAACCACATCGTGCCGAGCGAATAATTCGGTTCGGCAGTCAGGTTATACCGTTTTCCTGACGAGCAGCCCGTCACAAAAAGGAACGCCGACAGCCATACCGCCATCCGTATTCCCAATGTTGTTGTCTTATCTTTATACCTCATAACCAAATATCTGTCTAATGTTGCAAATATAGAGGATTTTTAGATAAATACCTCGGTTGGAATCCCCATATTCCGAGCGCCTCCGATGGTTTTTCGGATTCCACCACCTGATTTTGCGAAGTGAACGCCTTTCAAATTTAATACTCACTCGTCCAGCATATTTATATTCATACAGAAAATCCCAGAAGACTGCTATCTGCCGGTCTTCTGGGATTTCTTTGCAATCTCCCACTTGAGATGTTCTGTCAAAAAGCCTTCATAAAGCGATTTGCCATCCACGTGAAAAGTACAATCCTCGATATGAACCATTATTCACTCCCACCACCCAGTGAGCGGTAGAGATTGATGACTCCCTGTATCTCGTCGAAACGATCCGAAGCTGCATCCAGTTCAGCCTGCAACAATGTCTGGCGGGCTGTTAATACCTCAAGATAATTCTGCGAACTATGTTTCATCAACAATTCCGCACTACGCACAGCTGATGTCAGGGCGACAACCTGTTGCTCGTCAAGTTTCAGTCTTCCCCTTGCCGTCTGCCATTGCACCAGGGCATTATTTACCTCCGTACCGGCATCGAGCAGACTTTGCCGGAAAGACAGCAATGCCTCTTCCTGCTGTGCCTTGGCAACTTTCAAATTAGCTATATTCTGTCCCCGATTGAAAAGTGGCTGTATAAGCGAACCGACAGCAGAAAACAGCCATTGACCGGGATTGGTGATTGCGGCACCCGCCGCATTCGTCCATCCGGCAGAACCCGAAAGCGTAATTGACGGGAAGAATGCAGACCGGGCCCGGTTTGTTACATAGAACGCGGCCGCCAATGCAGCCTCGCTCTGTCGTACATCCGGACGGCGTTGCAGAAGTTGTAACGGTACCCCCACTAAAAGCGTGTCGGGAAAAGACTGGCCGGAAAGCGTCGAACGTGTGATGTCGCCCGAAGCAGATCCCAGTAATGATGATAAGGTGTTTTCCAACTCGGTAATCTGCCGTTCAAGCGAAAGCAGTGAGGCATCTACGGATAATTTACCAGCTTCAGTCTGTGCCACAGCCATATCGGTAGTCTGTCCCGCCCTTTTAAGGGCTTTCATTACACGCAGATTTTCATTCCAGTTCTCGGCTGTACGACGGCTGATATTAAGCTGTTCATCCAACATCAGCAAGGTGTAATAATTGTTGGCAATAGTGGCTATCAACTGGGTTTGTACAGCCTGACGATAGGCTTCGCTCTGTTCCAGAACAGCACGGGCTTCCCGTTTGGCATTTGTCAGCTTACCAAAAATATCAATCTCCCAGCTCGCCGAAGCCGCCAGATCGTATGTCTTGGTTGTCTTTCCATGTTCCGCCTTACTTATTGTCCCTTGAGGACTAAGGTTGACGGACGGTAAATAGGAAAGACGTGCCGATTTAAGAAGCGCCTCGGCCTCTTTGACACGCAGGCGGGCAATGCCCAGATCGGAATTATTGCGAAGACCTCTCTCAATAAGTTTCTGTAATTGTGGGTCTGTAAACAACTCTTTCCACGAAAGGTCGGCAATGGAAGCGGCACTGTCGGCAGGCGAAATCTGCCGGCGGTAAAGGCTGTCCACGACCGCCACGTCAGGCCGCTTGTAGGGACGGTAGATTGAGCATCCGCCCAATACCACCGACAAGCATATATAGATAATTATTTTCTTCATTGTACAAATATATTCTGTTTATTGATCTTTTTCTTCCAAATTCGGCAACTGGCGTTCAGGCATAAGACGTTCCTGCAAATATTGGAATACGATAAAAAGTACCGGCACAATAAAAAGCAGGGCAACCGTACCGATCAACATACCGCCGACCGTACCCACACCGATAGAGATATTACCATTGGCTCCCACACCCGAAGCGAACATCAGCGGAAGCATACCGAAAATCATTGTCAGCGAGGTCATCAGAATCGGACGCAGACGAACTTGGGCGGCAGACACCGCTGCCTGAGAAATGCTCATACCCTGACGACGGCGTTCCGAAGCATATTCCGTAAGCAGGATTGCCGTCTTGGCCAAAAGTCCTATCAACATCAACAAACCGATTTGCAGATAAATGTTATTTTCCAGACCGAACATCTTGGCAAAAAGGAAACTTCCGGCAAGACCAAAGGGAACAGAAAGGATAACCGCAATCGGAACAAAGAGACTCTCATAAAGGGCACACAGGATCAAGTATATGAACACTACACAAATGATAAAGATAACGGTCGTGGAACTTCCCGTTGAAGCCTCCTCACGCGACATGCCACCAAACTCATAGCCGTAACCGGCCGGCAGCGTCTCCGCCGCCACCTCACGTACTGCCTGGATAGCCTGCCCGGTACTGTAACCGTCAGCCGGAATACCGTTGACATTGATAGCCGAGAAAAGGTTGAAACGGGAAAGTGTCTCGGCTCCATATACACGTGTAAGTTTCAGATATTGTCCTACGGGACTCATCTCACCTTCATCATTCCGTACAAACATATTGTTCAGAGCCTCTGTATCCAAGCGATATTCGGGAGAAGCCTGTACCATCACACGATATAGCTTGGAGAATCGGTTCATGTTGGAAGCATAGTTACCGCCAATATAGCCGGACAACACGGAAAGCACATCGGATGGAGAAATGCCGTTACGCTTGCAACGGGAAGCGTCCACCTCCACAAGGTATTGCGGGAACTTGGTATCAAACGAAGTTGTGGCACGTGCAATTTCAGGACGGGCATTCAGCTTGTCGATCATCTGCCGGGTTATGGACAGTAAATCTTCTACTTTCCCTCCTTTTTGGTCTTGTACATAGATTTCAAAACCACTGCTCACACCATATCCCGGAATCATAGGGGGAGCAAAGACCATAATGTCGGCCGAAGCGATGTCGGCTGTACGGCGGTAGATTTCAGATATTACAGAATTGATGTCATCTCCTTTTTCTGTCCGTTCACTCCAATCCTGAAGACGGACTATGAACATACCATTGGCCGCTCCCTGCCCGCTAATCATGGCGTTACCCGTAATCTTGGAGAACATGCGGATTTGCGGAATGTCCTTGATACGGCGGTTGATCTCATCCATCACAAACTGTGTTTCCGCCAAGTTGCTTCCGGGAGAAGTACGTACATCTATGAAAACCGTGCCCATGTCCTCTTGAGGTACAAGTCCCGTCTTGGTCGTTTTCATCAGGAAAAAGAGTCCGGTACCGGCTATTACCAGCAATACGGCAGCCAGCCATTTACGTTTGAGCATGAAAAACACACCGCCTTTATATTTCATCACAACACGGTGGAAAGCCGTATCAAAAGCGACGTGGAAACGCGAGGAGAAACTCATCTTCTCTCCACTGCCGGTATCCGCGTGCGGAGTCATGATAAGCGCACAAAGAGCCGGACTAAGGGTCATGGCATTAAGCAGGGAAATACCTACCGCCACGGCCATCGTAAGACCGAACTGGGTATAGAACGTACCGGTCGTACCCCCCATGAAAGATACGGGAATGAATACCGCCATGAAGACGAAAGTAGTGGTTACCAAAGCGGAGGTTATATTGCTCATGGCATCTATGGTGGCAAGATAAGGGGACTTATACCCTTCATCGAATTTCGCCTGCACCGCCTCGACGACGACTATCGCATCGTCCACCACCGTACCGATTACCAGCACTAAAGCGAAAAGGGTCAGCATATTCAAACTAAAACCTGCCACGGCCAGAAAAGCAAAAGTACCGATCAGGGAAACGATGATTGAAACGGCAGGTATAAATGTGGAACGGAAACTCTGCAAGAATACATATACCACCAGAATAACAAGGACTATAGCCTCGATAAGAGTCTTGATGACATTTTTGATGGACGCGTCAAGAAAGTCCTTCGTACTCATCAGGTCAGCTATTTCCATACCCTTGGGAAGGGTTTCCCGAATATCCTCCACCACCTTGTCGATTTCCTCGATAATTTCATTGGCATTAGAACCCGATGTCTGGGCAATCATACAGTTGGAACCCGGATGCCCGTTCACCTCACCGATATAAGTGTAAGTACGCGATCCCAATTCGATAGTGGCCACATCCTTCAGCTTCAGTTCCTCACCACCGGGAAGGGACTTGATGACCATATTCTCGTAATCCTGTTCAAATTCATAACGGCCACGGTATTTGAGCACGTATTGGAAAGTGTTTTCCGATTCAGTACCTAAAGTACCGGTCGGAGCCTCCAGATTCTGTTCGTCAAGAACTGCCGTGATGTCGCTCGGAACAAGGCCGTAACGTGCCATCTTGCCGGGATCAAGCCAGATGCGTAACGAATAGTCCGATCCCATTACATTCACCTCACCCACACCGGCTATACGAGCCAGACGGGGCTCGATGTTAATTTTCAAATAATTGTTCAGGAATTTCTCATCGAACGAATTGTCCGGGCTGTATAGGGCCAGAGCCTTGATATTACTGGTCTGGCGTTTACGCACCGTAATACCGCTTCGGGTAACTTCGGCCGGGAGCAACCCTTGTGCGGAAGCAATACGGTTCTGCACGTTTACCGTTGCCATATCCGGATCTGTCCCCTGACGGAAATAAATACGGATATTCGCCATTCCGGCATTGGTAGCTGACGAGGTCATGTACATCATGTTCTCCACACCGTTGAGAGCTTCTTCCAGAGGCACCACAACGCTCTTCTGCACGGTCTCGGCATTGGCACCCGTATAGTTGGCCTGCACGCTTACCGTAGGCGGTGCGATTTCGGGAAACTGTTCGACCGGCAGCTGAACAAGGCTGATAATACCCAATATAAGAATGAGGACGGAGATTACACCCGCCAAAATAGGTCTATCAATAAAAGTCCTTATTTTCATGGCACAGCTTATTCATTAGTGGTCGTGTGAGTTTCTATCTCGGTTCCCTCGCGTACAAGACCGGCACCTTCGGCAATAATCACATCGCCGGGAAGCAGGCCGGACTCGACAATATATTCCGTCCCGTTATTCAAACGGAACACTTCGACCGGAGTTGATTTGGCCTTGCCGTCAACCACCTTATATACGAAGACCCGGTTCTGTAATTCATAAGTGGCAGCCTGGGGAATGGCAATCACGCTGTCACGGTGCGAAGGGACGAATACCGTACCGCTACCACCGTTACGGAGCAGTTTCTCCGGGTTGGCAAACTCCGCACGCAGACTCACCGCACCCGTACCTTCATCCACGGTTCCACTCACCGCATTGATTTTACCGGAATGGGAATATGCCTTGCCGTTACTCAAGGTCAGCTCCACATCGGGCATCCCGTCCATCGCTTTCTGAAGCGAGCCGTATTGTTGTACCAAGTCCAATATCTGGTTCTCGTTCATCGAAAAATAGGCATAAACGCTCTCGTCATCGGAAACTGTTACCAACGGTTCTGTAATATTGCTACCCACAAGAGCGCCCACACGATAAGGGATCATGCTGGCAACCCCGTTGACGGGACTTTTAACCTCTGTATAAGACAAGTTATTACGTGCATTGGTTTCCTCCGCCCGGGCTTGGGCAAGAGTGGCCTGAGCCTCTGCAAGAGAGTTACGGGCGGTTTGGAGATCAAATTCGGAGACCACGTTCTCCCGGAAGAGTTCCTCCTTGCTCTCTGCCGTAAGCCGCGCGGTAGCCAGACGGGATTCAGCACTCTTTACGTTGGCTATCGCCGTTTCAAGCGCGGCCTTATAAGGAACCTGGTCAATGACGAACAACACTTGTCCCTTTTTTACCACGTCACCCTCGTTCAAACGAATCTCTGTAATGATACCGTCCACCTGCGGACGTATCTCAACATACTGCCGGCCCCGCAGACTGGCTGCATATCCGTTTTTCAGTGTCTGGTCAGAAAATTCCACGCGAAGCGTCTTGTACTTGGCACCCGGTTCTTGCTGTTGTTTAGAACTGCACGAAGATAGTAATGCCGCAACTGATAATAAAATGAAGAAGCCTTTCATTTTTCCTGTTTATTTATTGTTATTGAATTAAAATTAGTCCTCCCGAAACGGTTGGCGGCAAATCTAAAAAGATTTTATCTATATTCTAAGAATGTGTTGATGAACGACGGAAATGTGTTGACGAACGACAATGCTCCGGCTTTTGGAGGTATGAGAACAAAGAATTATCTTTGCAGAAACAATCTAATGTTCAATCATTCAAAAAGATATAGAGTTCAGATGCTTCTGGAAGGAATAAAGAAAATAATGAGGGGGACAGCGGCATATCCCGGGATAACCCTCTGTGTGGACCTGCTTTTTTGCCTGGTCATATTGCCCCTGACCATACTGCTTGTCCCGGTGGACAAGTGGTTTGTAACCCAGCCCGCTTTTGTAGTGACACTGGTCATATACCTTTATCTGCTTTATTTCGTGTACCGTAAGGTCAATATCCCGTCACTTTTCATGCGCAAAAGGTATGGGAGGATCATAATGACAGTCGTCACTCTCCTGCTCGTGACCGAGCTGATGACACATTTTCCCCTGCCGGAAAACTCCCATTCCAAACTGCCGCTGGATTTCCGCCGTCATCTTCATTCCCAGACCGTATGGTTCTTTTTCCTTATCATATCCGGATTCGGACTGGCTATTGAAGTCACCTTCGAACTTTTCCGCCAGATGCTTGCCCGTCAGGAAATAGAAGCGGAGAAGAACCGTGCCGAACTGGCCATGTACAAGGCGCAGATAAATCCCCATTTCCTGTTCAACACCCTCAATACCCTGTATGGTCTGGTCATAACCAAATCCGACCAGACCGAATCCGCTTTCGTCAAGTTCTCCAATATCCTCAAGTATATGTACCATAATGCCTCCGTGGAGAAAATAGACATAAAAAGTGAAATAGAATATATACGCCAGTATGTCGAATTGCAACAGTTACGGCTCAACGACCATACCAAGGTCATATTCGAGAGCAGCACAGATCAGGATAACATCAAGATTCCTCCCATGATCCTGATTACCTTCGTGGAGAACGCATTCAAGTACGGGACGTCTTCTTCCGAAGATTGTACCATACTTATACGAATTGTTGTAGAAGACGGTACGCTGCTTTTTAAGACACACAATTCCATTATGAGAGAAAAAGAGCAGGATACTCCTTCCATAGGTATAGAAAATTGCCGAAAGCGCCTGAAACTGCTTTATCCGGAACGTTTCACGCTGCTTACGGAAAAGGATGAGAACAAACGGGAGTTCATAACGAAATTAATCATACAGCTTTCATGAGAAAAATCAAATGTGTGGCCATAGACGATGAACCCATCGCATTGCTTGTTATCCAGCAGTTCTGTGAAAGAAGGGGAGATATGGAAATCACCACTTTCTGTGATCCCCGCATCGGACTCGAAGAAATCATGCGGACAAGACCGGACTTGGTATTTCTTGATATTGAAATGAACGGTCTCAACGGTCTGGATGTGGCAAAAGCCTTGCCTTCGGAATGTACCCTTATCTTCACTACCGCACATGCCAAATACGCACTGGACGGCTTCAATCTGGACGCCGTGGATTTCCTGCATAAGCCCATAGCCTATGAACGTTTCGAGAGGGCCGTGGAGAAAGCCATACCACATATTGAAAGCCTTACGGAATCACGGCAGGAAACTATTGTTGTAAAGCAGGATTACAGCAGTATAACCGTACCTGTTTCCGATATATTTTATATTGAGGCGATGGAGAATTACAGCAGGATATTCCGGATAGATGGAGAAAACATCATTTCCAGACTCAATATAAAGGCACTCCATGAAATGTTACCAAAAAACGAATTTCTGAGGATACATCGTTCGTTCCTGATTCCGATAAACAAGGTCAGCCGGTTTTCCAAGCAGGAAATACACCTCCAAGGGCTTGAGAGAACCATTCCCATAGGAAGAAGCTACGCCAAGGACATATACGAAATATTATCACAAAAACGGGGGAAATAAATACCCATTATGCCGGAAGAGGCATACAGTCTGCAAAAACGACAGAACAACCTCTATCAGGAATCTCGTCCGAAGGAATCCAAGAACAAGAAAATCGCGATGACCGCCCGCTTGTGTAACAAGTGCATTCGGGCAGGAGCGGTCATCACAATCCTTATATCATATATAACCATGCGGTCTTGCCGGAGCAGCGCAGCTCTATGGGGTCTCACGCACGGGGCGCACCGAATAGCCGTAGGCACGACATTCTTGGGTATATTTAGGCGCAACTTGTGTTTGGGTGAAATGCAGGTAATAGGATGTTTTCGCATTATTCGGATTGGCCGACCAATAATTGCCGTTAAGTCCGCCATGTCCGCTACCGGCATAACGATAGCCGTGACATCCATAGAAAATCGTACCGCCGCTATTGTCCCAGTTCAACAGCCCATTCATTTTACTGCAATAGAATATCCACCCCGCATTGTTTGTAAACTCGTTATAATATTGCTTGTAAGGCGAATTGATTTTGCCATACGAGTAAGCAGGGGCCTCCGAAACGCCGTTGCCATTATGCGTGACTCCCGTGAACGCATTTGCAGGCGGCACACAATAACCTACTGGTGAGGGGTCGTAAATGGTTTTGACCACCTTGTCGGTCGCTCCGGCGGTCGTTTGGGTAGCGTTCCAAAGGTTATGATAAGGTGTTGAACACCAGTCGTCATATGCGGATCTAACATAATGGAAATGATAGGGGTGCTGTATGCCGAGGTTAATAGCGACCTTCCCTGTACCAGTCACTGATTCGTCAACGAAAGTGAACTTGTATTGTAATGGGCCATATTGATCCTTATCCAGATTGTACGCTTCATCGTCATAGAACAACGGGAGCATCGGGTCTTTGCGCCCGAACTGGTAATAGGTGCAGTTACCCAGCATTTCGGTATAATATCTTGTCTGGGTGATTTCGAATTCGTCCGACTGCTGCCCCGTACCGGTCTGCTTGAAACGCACCTTCACTTTGCGCTCTTTGTATTCCAAGCTGTTGCCGTTGCACAGGCCGAGTTCGACGCCCATGAATGTATATTGTCGGTTGTTGATGTTGGTAACAACCATGTCTTTCGCAATCTCTCCTGCCTTGTAGTCGTCGGTCGATGTTGGCTGCTCCGGCACGTAGTCCGTTCCCCTACCTTGTCACGGTAGTTCACCTTCCTAAAAACCCTGCCTGTACAACGCCCTCACTCTTCTCCTCTCCTCTTTCTCGTTCAAGGCTTTCATGACATCCTTGTACTGTTTGCGAAACTTGGCGAACGCGTCCCGCGAGATGTCGAAGCGTCTGCATATATCGGCAACCGAGCAGTCTCGTTTCAACATGCCGATAATGATGCGACGGTTCTCGATAAGCACATTCGTCTTGGTGTAGCTGCCTTTTTTCCTGCCAAGCACGGTACCTTCGGCTTTTCTCAAGGCGAGGGCTTCTTTCGTCCGCAACGAAATCAGGTTATGCTCTATCTCCGCCACAAGCCCGAAGGCGAAGCAGAGCACTTTGCTGTTGATGGTGTTGTCGAACGAGTAGCCTTCCTTGGTCGTGTACAGGTTAATGCCCTTTTCCAGACATTTACCCATGATGGACATGATGTCGGTCAATGTCCGGCTCAACCGAGACACTTCCGTCACGATCAGCGTGTCACCGCTTTTCATGCGTTGGAGCAGCCCGCCGAGCTTGCGGTCAGCCCGTTTTTTCTTGCCACTGACAATTTCCGTCACCCAATGATCGACACGAAGATTCCTACTGTCGGCGAAACGCCGGATTTCGTCCTGTTGGTTAGCCAGATGCTGTTTGCTCGTGCTAACTCTCAAATAACCTATTATCATAATTTTACGTATTACACGGCAGCGACATTGCTCCCGTTTTTTCATTAAATAATAATAAGCTATCGAATAGGTTGAGAGAGGATAACATAAGATTTATTCTGCAAAACTTATCTTATCGTTCACTCTCCGGCAGCATTCAGAAAGGGACAGAAAAAGGAGGCGCATCATAACGCCGTGCTTTACGGATTATGACACGCCTTCGGTGATCTACACACATCCCCTACCGGTGCGCTGCGGTCGGTCAGGAGATATGACAATCGAGCAATTCGCCCAGCTCGTCGAAACACACTTCATCATGTACGCACTCCGTGCCCGTGTCGTTCTGGAGATAGACGGCATAATGGTTCGAACCATTCAGTGCGATGATGACGAACCCGGTGTACATCCTCCCACTGACGTAGAATTTCAGTGCGGGCATATTTTCGAATACCGTGGCTATGAAGCCTTTGAGTCCCCAAGAGATAAGGGCGTTCGTAGGGACTAATGCTACCAGCAGTTCCCTGATGGTCTCTACGACCTGCATTACATATTCTTTTTTCATCATTCCATTGCTATTTAAGTGATTATTTGATACTTTGTTTCAGTCGAACCAATCGGGGTTATCCTCTTTCAGCACCTCGATCAATTCGTTGTCAGAGAGTTTAAGGTTTTCCGCATCGGTGAAATAGAACACCTCGTCGTAGATCCTTTCGGCTTCTTCACCAGCAAAGCCTTCGTTCTCGTCATCGAAGCTGCCCGGTTGCAAGGCGTCGAGCAAAGCTGTCGGGGCAATCAGCAGTTCTTCGTTCTCATTTGATTTCACTACGCGGCAACGGTAGGTGGTGCCGTCAAATTTCAATTCTTCTGTTTTCATATCGCTATTATCTTAATGGTATATTGTATCCATGTTTATCGAGGTATTCCATGATAGCTTTAGCTTCCTCGTGCGAAGCTCTGTTGCGGTCGTCGTATCTACGGCTGTCGTCCGCCATCACTTTGATACACTCTCTAATCAGCCGATAAAGGCTTTGTTGTAATGTGGGGTGCATGTCGGGAATCGCTGCCGCGAAGCGTTTCGGGTTGAAGTTGTAACTGTTTACCGCCATTTCCCACTCTTTGGCGAGCTTGTACTCTTTGCTTTCTCGAATTTCGTTGTCCATAATCTTAAATTTTAATGATTGTTGTTTTTCTTCCCTCTGTTCGGCTTCCTTATTCCGGAGCCGCTTCGGGTTTTATGGTGCATCAAAAGGCTGTCGGGAAAGCCTCTCCCGCTGTTTTTTCTTGCCAATTACTCTTGCCCGGCAAGGAAGAATTTGCAAGAAATGCACTTCAAAACAGCGGAACAGGCACGACAGCCTACCTTTGCAGCGATAAAACCTATGCGGTGACGGTAAGGAGAGCCAGACGGGAGAAATCGGCGGCTCTTGCTGCTATAAAAGGGAAAAGGCAGATAGAAAAGGAAACGGGCGGTGGCGGGGTATCCGGGCGGTAAGCTACAAAAGGACAATGCGTGCCGGTGGCGGACGGTGCTGAACGACTTTCATCGAGCAATGAACGAAAGCGGAAAGGGGGAAACCACACCGAGTATCGCTGCCGGTGCGGTTTCTGTTCTCAATTATCGGCTACCAGTGCTTTCAGCTCACGGAGCGCATGATAGATATGTTCGGGGCACAGCGCCGGGGAATAGACTTTCTCCAGCTCGTCCGGTTCGTCGGGCAACTCCGCATATTCGGTGGCGACCATTTCCAACCAATGTTTTTCCTCGTCCGCATAATAGCATTTGACGATGGTACGCAGCAGGCTTTTCAGCGGATTTCCCGGATAGACCTTGTTCGTCGGCATACTTCCGTTCACGGTTTCCGACATCTGCACTTCGTTAGCAGAAAGAAAAGTGACGGCACAAGGCTCGTCGTGCGCTTTCTTCTCTGCAACCACTTCGGCCAACCAAGCGGTCAGCAGGTTTACTTTTTCTTCTTTGTTCATATCGCTTATCTATTTAGAGAACATATATAATTTACTCGAACAAGCAGATGTTCGCTTTTTGGAAGGTCTGCGGGGCGTGCTGGTAAAGCAACGGCAAGTTCAGCATGACCATCGGGTATTCCACGAATCCGCTTCTGCGTTTGTAGCCGGAATCGGTCGCCAATCCGTTTGCAGTCAGGAACTCCATAACTTCCGGATAGTGATTGACATCAATGAAAGTACGGTCGGGCAAATCGAGTGCGTCCATTGCTTCCAAATTGACCGACAGCACGATATACTCGTCTTGGTCTTCTACCAACTCCAACGTGAGCGCTAACCAACCGTTCGGGTAAAATCTGGGGACGAGGTAATAACGTTCTCCTCGGAACTCGTATTCTTTCCGCATGAGAGATTCGTCCGGCTCTACGATTTCAAATTCATCTTCGCCGACGGTAAAGGTTATCATGGGATTACTGGCATTCACATACACGTCATCTACCTTGTAACACAAATAATTCACGTTTTCCGACCGAACGATTGCAAATTGAATCTTCATAACTTTTTCGTTTTAAGTAATTAAACATCTTGTTTTTTTCTTCCCTCCGTTCGGAAGCCATCAGGCTTCTTCCGTCGGGATTTGATTTTTACGTGCATTCAGAAATTGCCTTTAAGGAAAACCAGACAAGGAATTTGGGCGGAATTTTATAGTAGCGGTTTGAGCGGCAGCGAAATATGACCGATTGAAAATCGGGAAAGCCACTGGAAAATTACGTTCAAATAGCAATAGCGGTACTTGAATGCTTTTCCGGGGCAATACCTTTGCACAGGAAAAAGCAAGTCCTGACGGCAAGCAGCCTTAGTCGAAGCAATTCCAAGTATAATAGGGAGAATGAAACCGGTAGAAAGGGTGAGATTCGCAGAGGTATAAAAGGATAAGGAGAGAACAGCGGATTATAAAAGGCCGGGGTACAAAAGGTCTCGGAGGAAGTAAAACGGGTGTCCCGGCGTTGCACGTCCGTAAGGAAAAGAGCGGAACGGATTGCTCCGTCCTGCTCTTGAATTATGAATTACGGTCAGGCAGCCACTTCTTCGGGGTGTGGCAGTGCTTCGGGTTGCGCCTCTGCTGTGGACTGTGTATTTTCGGTCTCGGCGGCTTCTGCCTGCTTCTGCTGCTGTTCCTTTACCAACAGCACGGCTTTGCGTTCCTCGATACGTTTATGGCGTTTCTCATACACCTCATTGTATTCACTTTCAATTCCGGCGAGCGTATCGGGCATGTGCTTCCGTGCAAAGTCAAGCAAGAGAGTGGCGGCGGCGTTACTGCCGTTTGCACCTTTGAAATTGGCAATCAGAAAATCCCTGCGGATAACGGCTTTCTGCTTGGCCGTGAGGTTGGCGATGATGTCCATCTTTTCTTCGTCTGTAAGATGTTGGTAGGTTTCTTTCTCCCCGATGCCAAATATCCCGAAGTGTTCCTTGCGGAGAGACGACAGCAGGAAGAAATATATCATCTTTTCCTCGTCCTGCGTGAATTTGCTTTCGGACATATCGACGTCCAAAATCTGTTTCTTGGTGTCCTCTACGGTCTTTTCGAGGGCGATTTCCTTGTTTCGTTTGTCCTGCTTTTCCAATTTTTCCACCGGAGAAAGCGGTTTTTCGGTCGTTTCGTCCGTATCGGCGGCACTTGCCTTATAGCACAGCTTAATTTCTTTCTGCCCGATACAGATATAAAACGTGAGTTCGCCCGTGTCGATTCGTTCATGGATTGACCTACATTTTTCCATATATTTGCTGAAATCCTGCTCGTATTCCTCATGCGCTTGCTCGTATTCCTCGATAGTGTCGTATTCCTCTTTTTCGGGTGCTACCGGCACTTCGGGATATGCCGTTGCGTAGGTATTGAGGTGTTCGACCTCGTACCCCATCGCTTTCAGGCGTTCCACTACAACCATGTTATTGTTGAAATCTTGATAGCCCAACGATACGGAGGGGTATTGCTCTACGAACTGCAAGGCTTTCTCTACAAGGTATGAAGCGTTCATTTCGGCCAGACAGCTTCGGTTGGCGCATTTTCCGCAATCACCCTCGCAGAACAAGGTCATGTTGTTGGTATTGTGGGGACATGACAGACAAAGGGTCTTGTCGAATGCGTAACGTTCCAAGTCGGTCGTATAGTCTCGTTCGATATACTTCGCTACCTCGGCGGCTTTCAGTCCTCGCCAACTACTGTACAACATACTTTCTTCTTTCAGATGTTTTATGTACACTTCCCGTTGAATGTCCTCTCCGTAACGGCAGATTTCCGCTGCCACGCTGACGGTCAACTCGTCCTGCTCCAACAGCAGAGCGATTTCGGGTATCAAGGAAGCGAATTTAAGACGTGTGCGGATATAGCTTTCGCTCTTGCCGAATTGTACGGCCAACGACTGCACATCATAGCGACCACTCTCCATGAGTTTTTGATAGGCATTCGCTTCTTCCATAGGGGTAACGTCTTGACGTTGCAGGTTCTCTGTTATTGCCATTTCTTCGGCGGTCTCGTCCGAGACGTTCAGAACGACAGCCGGAATTTCTTCCAACCCTGCCATGAGGGAGGCACGGTAACGGCGTTCTCCGAAAACGATTTCGAAGCGGTCTGTGTCCGCAACGGGGCGCACTCCGATAGGCTGTATCACCCCCTGCTGACGAATACTTTCGGCTAACTCGGCAAGGCTTGTCTCGTCAAAATACTTGCGAGGGTTGTAGTTACTTGGTTGAACATTTGCCAATGCTACCGCTACGATGTTGTTCTCTGCTACTGTTTGAAATTTTTCTGTTGCCATAATTCATTTAATCTTAAAGGTTTGTAATTGATTTTTATATAAAGTTCTTTTATTTGTCAGTGTGTCGGGTCAAATTCGTACATCTGCGGATTGTCGTACCCCTCGAACGATAGCCGGAACGTGTCGAAGTCTTTCCTGCTTGCCAGTCTGACGGTATCTCTCGCTCCGATGAAGTAGGGTTCGTTCATTACCCGAAAGGGTGCGCCGAGCGTTATCCTATCTACCAATGTGCAAACTTTGTCGGGTTGTTCGGGCATGATATAACCCAATGCGTACTCGTTGTAAACTACCAATTTGATTTTGTCCATATTTCTGTATGTTGTTAATCGTTTTTTTTCTTTTCCCTTATCTCGGTTCTTTTCTGCCTGAACCGTTTTTGGGTTTTATGGATGCGGTACACGGCTGTCGGTAGAGCTTCATACGACGGCTTTTTTTGCCAATTACGCTCCGAATGGAGGAAGAATTTGCAAAAAATTCACTTCAAGCCGCCGAATCAAGCGCGACGGCCGACCTTTGCGTCCAAAAAACAAAATCGGTGATGGCAGGAAGTACCCGAAGAAAGCAGCAGATATGCCGGTTAGAACGGGAAGGCCGGCGTGCCGGAGATAAAAAAGAGAAATACAGCTACAAAGGGAGAATACGGCCCGGACAGCGAGAGCAATGGCCTGCCGAGGCAAACATCGGGGGGACTTTTTCTGCCTTGCATCGTGCCGGAGTTCCGACAGCACGACGCAAAGCAGAAGATGTCACCGTTTGCCCATGACGCGGCCGGCCCGAAAAGAAAAGACTACGGAAAGAAGGCGGAAAGTGCCGTAACAACATCAGGCAGACTGCCTCATGGCGCAGAATACCGTGTTATTTCGACAAGTCGAAGCTCCGGCATGTAGCGACACGAAGCGGGCTGCCGTTGTTCCGGCACGGCCTTCCCGTACCTTGCAATGTAGGGCGGGCTGCGGCACAGACATCGCACCGAGCGGTATAAAGGGGAAACCGCAGTTTTCAAAAGGGGTGAAATACTTGTGAAAGTATTCGTTAAAAAGGCGTTCCTCGCGGGATTGGATTTTAACGCGGCGTAAAAAAATCCCCCTGCCGGGTTGTCGCAACCGAGCAGAGGGGAAGGATTGATATATGAATTGAATTATGGTCAGGCGGCCTGTTCGATGTTCTCGTGTCCGGAAAGTGCAGTCTGCGTTTGTTCCGCCTTTTTGAGACTTTCATCGATCTTCCGCTGCAACTCCTTGCAGTCCAGTTTGAGTTTCGCCAATTCGTCGGCTTTGTTCCAGTTTCGGTCTATGATACCCTGCAAGGCCGGTACCTCGCTTTCCAGTTTTGCGATTTTCTCCTGCTGTCCCTCTATCAGTACGGACAGCCTTTTCAGCGTATTTTGCGGATATTGTGCCGATTCGACAAATCCCAAAGGGAGTGCGCCCGACATGCCGCAACGGTATTTCAATCCGTCCGTTCCCTCTACGAAGAACGTGTTACGGTCGAATATGCCGTCAATGGTATATTCGCTACGCACCAGCAGATTAAGCCCTGCATAAGAGCCTATCGTGCCGTATGCTCCGCTGCGGTAGGTCTTGGCTATGCGGTGCAGTTCCCGTCCGGTCTCTTCGGCTGTGGCCTGCGGCATGTTCAGGAGTAAAGTCGTCCGATTGCCCGTGTACGAGGTGATGTATTCCATGTCCTGCGTCATACGCGCCGCCATGCGGCTTGCCTTTTCCATTTCTTCCCGATTGGCGGTTAACTTGTACTCGGCTCTGATACGCTCTTTCTTGAAAATGGCGTGTTCACGTTCCAACTGCATAATCTTGTTATCGAGTTTCGTCTTTTCGAGCAGGTCTGTATTTCCCGACAGAACGGCCACGAACTCGGCGAAATTCATTCCGCTGTTCTCGTCCATGCAGTCCTCGTCGATACGGCGCACGGCAATCGTACCGTCATTGATTTGGTTGATGAACATTTGCTTGTTCTTTAACAGATTGAACTTGTAGGCGTCGAGTGTCTTTTCCGTGCCGTAAACCACCACGTCCACCACATTGCCGCCCCAGTGCTTCACCGTATTGCCCTTGCGTACCGCCCGCCCGTTGCGCTGTTCCATGTCGGCAGGACGCCAAGGTATTTCAAGATGATGCACCGCAACGGCTCTCTGCTGCGCGTTTACCCCCGTACCTAACATGCTCGTCGAGCCGAAAAGCACACGCACCCGACCTTGGTTCATGTCCTCGAACAGCCTTTTTCTCGCCCGTTCGGTGGTGGCGCACTGAATGAACTGTATTTCATCAGCCGGAATGCCGAGCCGTACCAGTTTGTCCTTGATGTCGGCATAGATGTTCCACTCGCCCGATTTATATGTGGAAAGGTCGCAGAAGACGAACTGTGTGCCCCGGTTGGCGTTCGAGCGCATGTAGTAGTCGTAAACCGTCCTTGCACAAACGGAAGCCTTATTGTTCCCGTCGTCGCCGAACCGTTCGCCCAACAGCCGCATATCGAGGGACATCTTGCGGGATATGTTGGTGGCGACAAGCATTTTCGCCTTGTCGAGATTATCCGGTTGCGGCATATCGAGACCGAGGTCTTCCCATTTTCCGCTATGTGCAAAGGAGACAAGACGCTCGATCATATCTTTTTGCTGTGCCGTAGGTTCGAGGGAAAGGAAGCGCACGTTCTCTTTCGGTATGTCGAGGTTTATCATCTTGGCGGTACGATAGTCGGTAATCTCCCGCAGGAACATCGCCAGTTCCGGGACTTTGATGTAGGTTCGGAAACGTTCTTTGCGTTTTACCTCTCCCGTTACGCTCAACTCATAGTCGGAGGTCTTTTTCGTGAATATGGCCGCCCATGCGTCGAAACAACTGATCCGTTGCCGCCGGAGTTCCTGCGGACGCAGGTATTTGAACATGACATACAGCTCGGTCAGCGCATTTACCACAACCGTACCCGACAAGAACGTAGCCCCCAAATCCTTGCCCGTGCGGTGCTGAATGTCCCGAATGGCGAAAAGCAGGTTCATCGCCCTTTGCGAGCCTTGCGTGTTGCCTATTCCGGCTACTCTCGTGTGGCGTGTCTGAAACATGAGATTTTTGAACATGTGGCTCAAATCCGAAAGTTTGGATTTATCGCAGAAAAATATATCGAAAAAATGGAAATCTGAATCTGACAATTTAGCTACATTTTTGGGTTTCAAGGGAATAATTGATAGAAAAACATAGTTGCAAATTTCCCAATTCACAAGAGGAGGAATATGTAAAACTCAATTTTAGAGAGGACGAACTTTTAATCTAAAACTTGACTATCCTTATCAGCAATGAAAAGAGCCATATCATTACTCAAAAATAGAGTTTGATACGGCTTTTTTATGTTTGTTAGTTACAATCTGTAATTTTTTAGAGCGGTCATGTTAGTTTTAACACGCCCTTTCTTTTAGTGTTTTTGTTACAACAGTCTGAATCTTATCGTTCATTTCTCCCAAAATCGAAAAAAACTTTTCTTGGATTTTTTCTTCTTTTTTGATATTTGTTTTTCTTCCCAATCTTCAACAAATACACTTCGATTATTCCGAATAAAATAGTGTGATCTGCAAGGGAAATCCCAATTTCCAATGGAAGGATAGAGGGAAATGGTTTCCCCGTCAAATGTTAATTTCCAATCGTCGGGAGATATTGGTGTTACAACTTTTTCGCCACAGCCACAAGCGCATAAATGGATTACAATCTTACCCCGCATCGAAATATACAATACCCCTTGCTTAAATTCGTCAGGCATATAACCCACAAACTGAATTTCGTAATTATCAATCTTTTCCATTGTATATATCATTATCGTTTATGGAGTAAACAGAACGAACCTCTTGCTTTGTATCGCAGTAAAATCCTAACATTTTTTTCCATTTAATGATAGAATATATTGCAGCCATCGCATTTAATTCGGCTATTTGAATGTTGCTTGCATACATATCATCATCTTTAACATCATTACCGCTAAACACTTCTTTAATATGCGAATAATGATCCTTGTAAGCAGCTGTAATTTCCACCATCCCATCTAATGTACAGTTAGATAAACCTATACCTAGACCTGAGTTGATGAAGGGAATTTCGTTATCAATGAGGTATCCTGCTATTGTATTACGAACACTCACTTTGTCTATACACAAAAAAACGTAACTCATACTTTTTAAAGAGGTTATATTATCTTGTGTAATATATTCTTTATGAGGAATAATTCCTTTGTGAATTTGACTGTATTTTTTATACAGATACTCAACCTTAAAAAGTTGTTGTTCCAATTCTTCAACAGAAGCAGCACCAGGTGCTCGAAATGCATTGTGTGTATTAAATAAATCAGCATCAAATAAATGTATTTCGGAAACTGGTGTTTTAGAAACAAAATCAAGTATGTAAGAGCCAGTACCTCCTGCTCCAATGATAGCAATTTTCAGCGGATAAAACTTGTCATTAAAACAGGCTGTATTAGAATGGCTTGCATTGGTATCGGTATAAACCAATGGGCTATCTTCATTTTTGACAATCAATGGCTTTTTCAACTGACGACACGCTTCTGAATCTAAATTTATTGCAGGTGAAGAGATTATGTTATAGTATGTTGTAACTTTATCATAATAGTCAGCATAAACCCGATCATCAGGATGACACGAAAGATAAAAATCAGAGACGACATTTGCGTAAAGATTTTGTTTTTGGGGAGAATTTACTAATGAAGTAACAAAACTGCCATCAATATTACAAGGCTGCTCTCCAATGAAATATGCAGTATGATCTTTGGGCTTGATTGTGATATTCCCTGAATTAGCCAATGCCATAACAAGGGTACCTGATTTAATTTCCTTGTTTTTATTGAGATAAGGTATGTAGTGGACAATTAAGTATCCACTACATATTTCAATCCTATAATCTTCGCTTTGAAGTTTTATCAGGTCTGGACTACGATTGATGATTGCTTCTGACATTGAAATTCATATTATGTTTGACAAAAACTTCCGTTCCTTTGGACATCAAACCTTTAGGGTTTTCTTTTGGTCCATCGGAATATTTCACTGTATAGCCCCTATTTGGGTCATAGCTTCCATTTGCCAATCTGACAACCTCCTCAAAACTAATTTGGGGTTTATCGTACTTCTTTCTCGACTGATTTACAATGATTTCAACACCTTGAATTTTAGCACGACTAATAAAATGTTCCACGCCTGGACGCGCTAAATCAACAATTTCATCATCTTCGATAAAATCGTCTTTCCAACCATCTGGTAAATCCAAATAAAGTTCATCTTCACGAGGTATGTTACCTAGTTCCCGAATCTGAATACCGCGAATAAATTGTTTGTACCAAGTGTAGTGAACACCGTTAATGGTAAAATGTAATTTCTTCTTCACAAAGAAATACTCCGTTTCTGGTCTTGCCAGGTTTACTCGAACTTCATTTTCTATCAGTTCATCGTTGTATGGCCTGCTGATAGACAAAAATAACTCTGTATCCAAAGGAATACCTACCAATTGTTTTAACTCTGCACCGGTTTTGTACTGGTCAAAAGTCTCAAACTCTTTCCCTTCAATAACAAACTTCAAGGGAACTCTTGATTGCTGTGCGTTTGGCGCCCCGTCATTTAAATTCATAATCATTCTCAATTTAATTCAACTATTATACTGTAAAGCGTGACATTTTTTATAAATTTGCGGGAAATAGCATTTTACTGCAATGCGTCACGCTTATAGGTATATTAAATAGACTGGTAACAAATGGATATTTTACAAAATAAGGAACAAACATATATTTCATACTCGGATGAAGATTTGTTTGTAATGATGTCATTCCGAGAAGAAAATGAGATGGAGGCTCAAGCAGCCTTTAGAATATTCTATGATAGATATAAAGATTTTCTATGGAGCCTATGTTATAAGGTATGTCAAAATGATGAAGAGTTAGCAAAAGATGTATTTATGAATACAATGATGGCTGTTTATCAAAATTCTCATACCTATAATGCATCAAAAAGCAAGGTTACTACTTGGATGTCAAATATTGCAAAGCATGAAATGTTTGACCTGCTCGATGTGCTAAAAGAAAAAAGGATTGGAGAAAAAACTTTTGTTCCCCTAGATGATAATTTAGTAGTCCCAGATATTAAAGATGATACTAACATTGAGACTCCGGAAAAGAAGGCACTCAATGAAGCTTTACAAACTTTATCTGAAAGAGAAAGAGATGTCTTACTTACATATATGATGTATCAAGATGGCAATAAACACCTTCCAGATGAGGTTACAAAACTCTTATGCGAAAGATATGGAACTACTAGTGTCAACTTGAGAAAAATAAAACAAAGAACATTGGAAAAAGTAAAGACCCATATATTGCATAACACCCATCTTCTAAAATCGTAAATTCACATGATTATGAAAAAGAAAATTAATATACAAGAGGTAGATTTTGAGGTGTATCTTGATAATGCACTAAAATCTTGTGGATATTTATTTCCAGAAACAGATGAACAAATATCTATATTTGAAAAAGATATGGATCAAATCCCTATTCCAGAATGTCTCAATTCCCCTGATTTTGTGTTTAAATCTCAACGTAGAATTATAAAGAAAAGTCTAAAAGTCTTTGACAATTCAGAAGGTGATATGAATTGGGCTATAGCAGCTAGAGATGGCAAAGATATTCCCAGTGATATATTGGAAAAGATGAAACAGGACAAGGAGGAAGCAAAGAAAAGGCAAAATGGAAATTAGTAATGTTAGAAAAAATGAGCTTATTGAGTTAGCTGAATTTGTTGCTGACGACTTTTGCCCCAAAGGAATGATTATGCCTGAAATAATAGCTACACGATCAGGAATTACTTATAATTATGGGGAATATGGAACCTATTTCGACGGGGTTTTGGAACATGATGCCGGAGAATTTCATATTTACTTAAACAAGCAAAATATCCTATATCAAGACAATACAAGACTCAGGTTCTCTTTTGCTCATGAATTAGGTCATTTTTTTATAGATGAACATAGGAATGCATTAAAAAAGGGAAAATCATTACATAAATCATATCATAGATTATTGCCTAAGAATATCATAGAATACGAAGCTGATTGTTTTGCTTCGAATCTGTTAATGCCACCTAAGCGATTTTTGCAATTCGTTCACAAAAGAAAATTCGATTTTTCTGTCATAGAATCTTTATCAAAAGAATTTGGAACAAGTTTATCTGCTACTCTTTTCAAATTTGTTGAAATTGGCAATTATCCAATAATGGTAGTTTATTCAGAAAATAACAAAATCAAATACCATTGGTGTTCTCACGATTTTCCTTACAAATATTTTAAAGAACATTCTTCTAAAAAATTGCCACCACTTACAGTAGCTGGTGACTATTTCATTAATGGAATCACATGTGAGGATGCTGAAATTGTCAATGCAAACGATTGGTTTAGCTCATATGAAGATATTCGAGGTGTTAAACTTTTTGAAAAATGTATTTATCCTACTTATAATAATGTAGTAATTAGTATTATTTGGCAATAAGAAAGTGTACTAAAACATCCCTTTTAACAAAATCACTTTCGCTACAACGATCTGTGGCAAAGGTGATTTTTAGTCTATGAAAGTTTTGACATCCCCTTATTATGCTATGTATAATATTGTTTGTGTTATATCTTGAAATATTAAACTCTAATGAGAGAACTTTTTTTTGCTTCTTTTTTGTGATTCCACAATATTTTGATAACTTGCCACTGTTTTCAGATAGGTTGGTTGGATAATTGCTCATAACTTATTTTATCGCAACCTTGAAGCTACGAAACAACACCTGTTAATTAGCTGATTAACAATTAAATATAAATTATTAAATCATTTCAAAACTGTTTCTTAATCTTTTAATGTTTAAATGGGAAAAGGAGACCGAAAAACTCGTAAAGGAAAAAGATTTATAAATTCTCCCAGAAAGGGGGCTAGACATGAATATACAAAATCAGGAAACAAGAATATGGAACAGAAGGTAGAAAAAAAGCAAAATGCTTATGAAAAATATATCGAAAAATTAGACACTTCTAGTTATGGGCACAACGATTCATATAAAATTAATGATGAACTTCAAGAAGTGATAAGAAAACTTGTTGATGCAGGCTTAAATGATATTGCTATAAAAGCAGATTTAGATCGCCAAGTCTTTGCAGTTAGGAAGTCATTTGACTATGTTGATGATGAGGAACAAGGAATAGCGAAAGGATTGTCTTGGCAAGCATCAGGTATCAAAACTTTACAAGATGGTGTAGAAGCCCCTTTTTACTGGCCTGATGTTAGAAATTATACACAGGAAGATTTTGAGTATTTTGAAGAACGTTATAATGAAGCAAAAAATCTGTATGCAAAGACAGAATATGGGTTAATGGTGTACTTTGGAGAAAAGACGGATTTTTCTAAGCGGAATGATTTTAAATCTCAACTTAGCAGTGAACTACAAAAATTAGCAGAAAAATATTATGATGAAGCTCAGAAGGGAGATTATCAAAAAATAGGATACATTTTAAGTACTCTTACTATGGCATTCAAAATAGCATCAAGTTGCAAATTAGAAACACAACTTGAAAAAGCTATAAATTTATTATTTGAAATACAGCAAAACTGGGATATTGAATCTACTAATACTACATATGTTCCTTTGAGATATTCAGCATTTATGTCTGATAATTATAGTATATTCAAAAAATATATAGATTTTTCAAAAGTAGTAAGTCGTAATGATTATGCAATTAAAATAATTGAAAACGAAAATTCTTATAGTGCTGTTGATGCATTAATAATCAATGATAGAATAAAACGGAAAATTAATCAACCTATTGATGATTCTATTCGTAAAAGAGCCGAATTATACGAAAAAATTGCAAGCCAACGAAAGAACGATATGGCTTCTATTCATTTTATAGAGTTAGCATTAGCATTATATAAGCAACTTAACGATGAAGTCAAGACACAAGAACTTGAAATATTATATTCTGAAAATAGAGGCTCATTCCCTTTAAATCAAGTTAGCACACAGCTACCTCAAACCTATACGGATGCAGTAAACAAAGCGATTGAACAAACAATAAACACGAACAATGAAAAAGGTTTATTGGATGTATTTGCAAACTCTCCTTGGTACGAAACTGATGAATCTATTCGGTCATTATCTGAAACGGTAGAGAGAGGGTTAATTGATTCATTGCCTCTGTCCATAATTGATGAGCGTGGTAATACAATAAAAACCTACTCTCCTGATGAAGGTAAATTCTGGTCAACATATAGCTATTACTTTAGTTTTGGAACAATGAAAATGTTTGAATTATTTAAAGCTGCTGTAAAATCGGGAAGATTAACTTATGAATCGACTATATCATACTTAGAAAACACATGGTTAAATGAATCTATTGAAAGAAATTATAATGGAACAACAAAAATAGTTATACCATTAGACACTATAAAGCCGGGAATTAAAAGAATATTTGAAGAATTTAATAATGCGGTGAAAGATGAAAAATATGTCTGTGATTTTGTTACTATTATTGACAGCTTGACTTTAAAAATAGAAGGAGTGTTAAGATTCTTTATTGAAAGACTTGGCATACCGACTTTTGCCACAAGACGGACAAAAACAGGGAGTGTTATAATGGAAAAACTCTTTGATGATATAATCGCAGACTTGCAAAACACACCCGAAAAGCCAATTGGTTTTGAAGAAGATCACCGCACACTGATTAAATATGTAATGTCTGAAAAAATCGGCTGGAATTTGAGGAATGAAGTGGCACATGCTCTTCTACAAATAGAAGATTATACACCAGATAAAATTATTGTTTTATTTTGCTTGATTTTGAAATTAAGCAAATATTCATTTACTAATAAAAATGATAATTGAAATACAATATGGAAGAATCGTGGAGACATCATTATTTACCTCAGTTTTATATAAAAGGGTTTTGCGATGAGAATGGAACAATAACTGTATATAATAAGCAATATAAAAAATTTGAGAAGAAAACTCCTAAATATATTTTTTTTGAAGCGAATAGAAATACTTTTTTTGATGCATTAGGAAATCAAGGAGATACACTTGAAAAAATATATGCTTACTTAGAATCAACTATTTCTCCTCATCTAAACAATGCCATTAATGATACAACAGGAAAGATGGCAGTAGAAACTTTGAGAAATCTTATATTTTTAGCGTATCTGACTAAGTGGAGGAATCCTCTATATGATGAATCTTTTGAGAACTTAAAGGAAACTTTTACGGTTGATGACTTAGGTTTAGGATTAAGGGCAGATGGGGAAAGATTAGATATTGAATTAGAAAAATTTTTCCAGTCTGATCTTTCGCAAGAGAGTAAAAGGCTTCTTTTGTCGATTCAACCATTTAGGTTTAAAGATGATTACGAAATAATATTTAAAAACAGTTTTATTATTCCCTCATCCACCCCATGTTTATTAGGAGATTGTCCTTTTTTAGAGGCAAACATAGATGAGAATAGAGTTTTTGAAGACTTCATCTTTCCTGTTAGCCAAAATCAAAGATTAGTATATTCTAACAGAATCAACAAATATGAATTTGTAGAGTATTGTAAAAATAATGAATCTGCAGCATGTGACTTTATTCACTTATTTTCAACAACGAATAATCTTGCCACATTTCATTTAGCTGAAAAATATGTAGCTTGTTCCGATGAGACATATCTAAGAACAATAGTAGATTCTTACGACAATTTGATAAGAAATCAACTATGCAATATAAACTTACTCAGGCAGGTTTTTAGTATTTTACATAACTATAATACTTGACAGAAAACAAATATTACTTGTTTATAAATTAATTTATTTTATATCAGCCTACCATATTTGCGCTTTTTCTTTCAGCGCAGGAATGGCATTTCTTCTTTCGGGTGGTTCTCCGGTTTGGGATTAAAGGATTGAAAAAAGTCCTCCGGTTACACTATCCGAAGTATAGCTGTTCTCATAATGTGTGCCTGGTTGATTCTTTGATTGACTCTTGTACTTGTTCCTGTTTTCCACCATACAAATCATTAAATACGTTGGCTGAATACTCCTTACCCAGTCGGGAACTGTTCAGTATAGTATGGGTGGTAAGGTCAAAAAACGTAGTCCCATAAATCCGTCCTTCGTCGTTTCGCCGGAACAAAACATCAATACCCTGCAGCCTTAACTTGGTTCGGAATTCACTCTCACTTCGGCTGCCCAGCTTGGCTTCCGATATCGTTTTGAGTAACAGTTTGAAAATGGATCCAATCTGCTTTTTCATAGCTTTACCAAGTGTAATGAATTGATTCATTTATAATCCAGAGGATGTCTTTTTAAATATATTGTATATATTGCTTGGAATAACTCTCTGTTTCCATATAGGAAAGAAGAAGTGGGTAGGTATCTCTCTAATTTTTTAAATCCATGTTATATATTTTTTGTTAATAATAAATTGACAAGTAAGAAATAAAATCAGAATCAGTAAGGAATCCTATAACTGTTTATCAAATAGTTATAGAATTAAGTTTGGATTTTATTTTTGTTTGGATAATGGCACTCGTCCACGAAAATATGGTCGATACCCATTGTATGAAAATCCACCGTGTCGTCCTTGCGGTTGTCAATCTTCATTCGCAGTTCGGAGAGTTTGGCTTCGAGGTTCTGCTTCCGCTTTTCAAGTCCGTTCTGCATTTTGCCGCTCCGGTAGCGCATGGTGGACTGTTCGAGCACTTCGAGGCTGCGCTCCACGTCGGCGAGTTCTTCGGAGAATATCTCGAACATCGTCTGCGACGACTGGGGAATCTTGGCGAACTGGTCGTGCGTCAGAATGATGCAATCCCAGTTGTTGTTCTTTATCTTGGAGAACACCTCTTTGCGGTTGGCAGGCGTGAAATCTTCCTTACCGGGATAAAGCACCTTAGCCGAAGGATAGGCTTTGCGGAACGTGTCGGCTATCTCGTGTACGTTGGCTTTCAATCCGATAATGAGCGGCTTCCGCACCAGTCCGAGGCGTTTCATTTCGTAAGCAGCCGCACACATAACCATCGTTTTGCCTGCGCCTACGGTGTGCCAGCAGATACCGCCGCCGTTCTGCTTTATCATCCAAACGGCGTCCTTTTGCGAGGGGTACAGTTCATCGTAGGGGAAATGTTCAAAGGATAATCCCGGAAAGGTCTGTGCCGAGCCGTCATAGGCGGGACGCACATAACAGTTGAAACGCTCGTTATAGGTTCTTACCAGCTCGTCCCTGACTTCCGCAGGCCGATTGTCGAGCCATTGGTTGAAACGGTCTCTGATTTCCTGTATTTTGGTAGCGGCTTCTTGTATAGCTTCCTCGTCCGGCACACGTACCTTTTCCCCGTTGCGCTCTATCTCCTTCGTGATTTCCGGAACGGTATCGTGCAGGGCGTGTACAAACAAATCCTCGCCGTTGTAGTTGCCTATGGAGTAGGTATTGTAGGCTATGGGGGAATATCCTTGCAAACGCACCAAATAGGTATCGTTCACGTCGAAGTACATCACCTCTGCCTGCACCCCGAAGATTTCTTCTGCGAAGTCGGCATACAGCTGCGTGTCTATCCACCTTTCCCCCATGTTAATATCAAGCTCTTCGTAGGGGATCGCTTCGGGAACAGCTTCTTCCAGTGCTTTGACAGAGGTTTCCGTCCACGCTTTTTCCTTGTCCGAAAGGTCGGTCAGGCAGGAAACGATGTCTTTGCATTTGGCTATGACGTTACCCGCTATGAACTTGCCTTTGTGCTCCCATGCACGGACAAGAGGGTTGTAATAGATTTTGCCTTTGAGGTCGCCGGTGATTTCTTCCTCGCCCTTACCCGTTGCTTGTCCGATATAGTTCATATCGACTTTGCCGTAAAAGTTCAGGCTGCTTGCCAGCGCTTCGTCGGACGTAAGTTTCTTGTTCGTGTCTATCTTCCGGAAAGCTACCGGTTCGCGCATGATGTCGGCCTTGAAGATGTCCTTGCCGAGCTGCATTTCAATCGTGAAGACTTCCACGCCGAGACTGTCGAGCATGATAAATTCCTTGTTGTCGTTTTCGTGGAAACAGCCCCATTTGCGGGTGAACGTGTCGTAACAAGTGTTCAGCCGTTCACGCAGGTTCGGGTACTCTTTTTGTTCTTCCCTTTCTTTGATAGACAAATCAAAGTACGCCTTGCGAATAGGAAAATAGTCGTTTGCCCGTTCCATGTTCACCTTGCCCTCGTCCACCGGAACGAAATCAACGGCAACCTCCCGGTAGTGGCTCGACTTGCGGAACTGTACCGTGCCTACCTGCCCCTCGAAGACGACCATTGCGCCGTTCTTCATCCATGCTTCCAGTTTGTCCGTGTAGGCGCGTCTGCCTCTGTCGGCCGATACAAGGTTCATATCGTCACCGCCGAAAAGCGACATTTGCCGAGGTGTCGTTTCTTGTCCGTGATTTGCGAAAAGGTCTTTTCGGAAATAGCGTCCGAAGTCGTATTTCAGAAGTGCGGCGAGGTATTGTGTCATGGCACTTTCGCCGCCGAGCCACTGGTATTTGCGCACGTATTTGCCGAATTGGTTCAAGACAATGCGGCTGTCTGTCGCCAGTGCGGTTTTCGGCAGGGAGAACAGTTTGTTTGCGTGTTCGGTCATCGTTCCTGTCGTGTCCGCCTTTTCCTTGGCGACTTGCAGAAACACCCGTTCCCGTTGTGAGAGAGCCGCTTTGCGAGTGTGTTTCTGAAATATCAAGAGGTCGCTGCCTACCTCTATGCCGCTGGTCGGCATGAAAAGCGTATCGGGCAAGCGTAAGGCCGTTATGAGGTCGGCATGGTTCACGAGGTATTCGCGCACGAACTTGTTGCTTGGGGTGTCGGCTATGCCTCTCGACGTAACGAAAGCCAGCAGACCGCCCTCGGTCAGCAGTTCCATTGCCTTGACGAAAAAGTAGTTGTGAATGGTCTTGGTGGCTTGCTCGTATAGGCCGCCTTTTTTCCACAGCTCGGCGTCGAACACCCGAAAATTGCCGAACGGTATGTTAGAGGCTATGACATCAAAGGCCGTGTGTTCCAACTGTTGGTCGGCTATCGTCTCGAACCCGGTTGTCAGGGCGGTTGTATCATCGTTCAGAAGAGCGAGGATAAGCCCCGTGATACTGTCCTTTTCAAAGGCATAGCTGCGGGTTTCGGGCATGGCTACCGGTAAAAATCCGCCTATCCCGGCACTGGGTTCGAGGAATGAGCGCATTTGCAGGTCGTTTTCCCTGAATGTGGCGTGTATTTGCCTTGCCACCGTGTCGATAAGGAACTTCGGCGTGTAAAAAGCCGTGAGTACGGAGGCTTTTATGTTCTCCAAAAGCGAGCGATAGGTGTTTTCTTCATCGCCTGCAACGGCTCTCAACACCTCTTGCAGACGTGCCAACGGTTCGGCCAGTTCATCGGGTACGGGTTTGTCCGTTCCGATGTTCAGCACTTCTTTGATACCCCCGAAGCCGGAGTAACGAGATAATATCTCTTTTTCTTCACTCGTAGCCGTCCTGCCTTGTTCGTGGATTTTCATTGCTGTTTCGATGGCTCCCACGTTCGCCACCAATGACTTCAATTTGTTGTAATTCATATTCAACCTTTTTTTTATCTCCCTTTGTTCGCTTTGTTTGCGGCCGCAGGGATTATTTTTCTGCATTCCGAAGGTGGCAGGGACAATCGGACAAGGCTGATATGAAAAAATACGCTCGACCGAAGGAGAGGAAGATTTTTGCGTAGCACTCGCGGCGGCAGCCGGCATTGGCAAGATTGGAACGGCCAATTACCTTCGCGGAAAAATATATCTCCGCAGGCCGCACAGAGCGAATGATCGGAGTCAGCGCTACAAGAGGAAAGAATGGGAACGGTTACAAGGGGATAAGGACGGAACGGGTGTAGAAAAGGGAAAGTCGCTATAACGGGCATCATGCTGTCGGCAGAGCGAAAATCCGGTGCAGATGGGATTCGGCAAAGGATTTTTTGCGGTCAATCGAAAGAAAATCCTATCTTTGCAACTGATTTTCAGAAAAAAATAAATAAATCATGGCTGTAAAGAATAGTCTTACCATATCCCCCGAATATCTCGATTTCAGAAACGAGATTACCTCCCGCATCCGCTCGGCACAGTACGAGGCGTTGAAGGCCGTGAACAAAGAAATGATCGCCTTATATTGGGAAATCGGCAAACGGATTACCGAACAGCAAGCGGCATTGGGTTGGGGAAAATCCGTCGTGGAAAACCTTTCGCGGGACATACAGAAAGAGTTTCCCGGAATAAAAGGTTTCGGTGTTTCCAATATGTGGGATATGGCACGCTTTTATACTGAATACCAGTCGAATGAAATTCTCCAACCATTAGTTGGAGAAATCAGTTGGTCGAAGCACATCGTTATCCTGACCAAGTGCAAAGAGACGCAGCAGCGGCAGTTTTACATCTTGGCGACCCAGAAATACGGCTGGACCAAAGATGTCCTTATCAACAAAATAGAGGCAAAGACCTACGAAAACTATCTGCTCGGCCAAAGCAACTTCGACCTGACCTTGCCGGAGAAGATAAAGAACCAAGCCATGCTTGCGTTGAAAGATGAATACACATTCGACCTTGTGGGGCTTTCGGAAGAGCATTCCGAATACGAATTGGAGCAGGCGATCATAAAGAATATCCGTGCGTTCCTTATGGAGTTCGGCCCCGACTTCTCCTTTGTGGGCAACCAATACCGGATAGAAGTGGACGACAGGGAATATTTCATAGATTTATTGCTGTATAACAGGCGTTTGCAGGCCATGATAGCGGTAGAATTGAAAATCGGCGAGTTCCAGCCGGAATATAAAGGCAAAATGGAATTTTACCTGAACGTGCTGAACGACACCGTAAAACTGCCCCATGAGAACCCGGCTATCGGTATCATCATCTGCAAGTCGAAAAGCCGTATGATCGTGGAGTATGCCTTGAAAAGTTCGACAATGCCTATCGGCGTGGCCACATACAGTCTGTCGCCGGAACTGCCCGAAGCCTACAAGGAGCTGCTGCCGACTTCCGAAGAGATTGCGAATAAAATAGCGTTGCTTCTGGAGTAATGGGAACGGTTACAAGGGGATAAGGACGGAACGGGTGTAGAAAAGGGAAAGTCGCTATAACGGGCATCGTGCTGTCGGCAGACCGAAATTCAAAAAAATCCGTACCGGTCGTTTGCCGATACGGATTCGTTCTGAAAGGTCTGTTAGTCAATGTCGTAACCGATCATGTATTCGTCGTTGATAAGCAGGTAGTAGTAACCGTTCAGACACCCCCTGTATTCCTTGCTGAATCCTGCCGCCATATCGCCATTTTCGCGTGGCTCGCACCATAGCGTGCCGTCATAGCCGCAAAAGTCAAAGCGTCCGGTAGAAAACTTTTTGCGCTGTTTCAGAGCTTCCCTGAAAAGGCGCATGTTCATACTGCCGCAATATTTTTCGATGGTCGATAGCCGGATACATTGGCCGTCGATGCGTGTACCCGTAGTCATGCGGTTTTCATAGAGGAACTTTTCGGGGTCTGCGGAAGCGATTTTGCGAAGCCAGTCGTTGGTGTGCGTGGCGAGCTTTGCGAGTCTCTGGTACTTCAAAACCAGTTTTCGGTTTATATCCGTCTCTTCCTTTTCGGTGGTCGGGTAATAGATTTTTTCTATGGCCGTCCAGTTTGAAAAATAATAGCCCTGCCTGCGTTTTCTCGGTGCGATGATACCGATTACATTCATATCCCGGTTGATAAACAACTTCCTGCGTTTTCCCTCGATACGGACGTACAAGTACGGAGGGTTGTCTGTATTACGAAGGTAGGTTTCTGCCGGGTGAATTGTTGTTTCCATATCTGTCAATTCTTAATTTGGTTTTACATTTCTTTGTTCTTTTCGTAGGGACAAAACTGCGCCGTTCATGTCCGTTCAGAGTTTCGGGATTGTACCGCTCTTGTATAAAACTCCGTCCCGATAATAGGAGACAATGCCCGGTTTCAGCCCCATGCTGTCATAGACTACATACTTGACATAATTGCGGTATTTCTCCCCTGAAAAGTTCTTACCGCAGATGTTGTTAAAAATCATGGGTACGGAAAAGCCGTCCTCGCTCGACAATACAACTTTGTCGCCTTGTCTAATTTCTTCTATCATAACAGTTTGTTTTTAGTGATTAAACTTTGAAGCTGTTTTTTCTTTCCCTGCTTTCGCTTTGCTTCGCAGATCTGTTTTTTCAGCTTTTTGAGGCAGGAAATGGATAAAGCCGGAGCATAAACAGCCAAACCCGGATAGAAAACCGACCGTGTAACCGTCTGTTTTCGTTATCCGAATGAAATGTGGATTGGCGTTATGCGCTTTGTCCTACCTTTGCCGACGAAAAGAGAAAATCAGACCTGCCGGCAAACGGATCAAACTTGAGTCGTACAACAGGGATAAGTTAGTGTATGGCACAAAAAGAAGCAGATGTTTGCAAAATATACAGTATGATAAAGAAAGAGTGTTTCACGACAGAATGAATTGAACGAGTTTCGTCCGAGTTGCTCGGCATTATGTAAAAAGGGAGAGCTGCATAGAGTAGAATAGAAAAACCGGTATAGGACGTGAGAAAACATCCGGAAAAATTTGCGTCGCATCGCAAATTATGTAATTTTGCAGTTGTATTTCAAAATTGCATAAAACAATATGGAGACAAAATATATCCACAGAGAACTGTCCGCCGTGATAGAAGAGGCTTACCGCTATTTTTCGGTCATCACGGTCACAGGGCCGCGCCAGTCCGGAAAGACGACGCTGCTCCGCAACTTGTTCTCGCACCTGCCGTATTACTCGTTGGAAAACCTCGATGTACGGAGTTTCGCCGAAAACGACCCGGTCGCTTTTCTGAACCAGCATACGGAGGGCATGATTCTCGACGAGGTACACAACGCACCGAACCTGCTGTCGTATATTCAGGGTATGGTGGACGATGATGCCGACCGGCGGTTTATCCTTTCGGGCAGTTCACAGTTTGCCATGCTGAAAAAGGTTACGCAGTCGTTGGCAGGACGTACCGCCGTTTTCGAGTTACTGCCTCTGTCATACTCCGAAATACGGGAACAGGCCACCGATACGCCTCTCGACAACCTGTTGTTCAACGGCTTTTACCCCGCCATTTATTCGGGCCGCAACGTACCCAAATTCCTTTATCCGGCGTACATGAAAACCTACTTGGATAAAGACGTGCGAGACCTATTGCAAATCAAGGATATGATGCAGTTCCACACGTTTATCCGGCTTTGCGCCGGGCGTATCGGCTCGCTGTTCAAAGCCTCCGAACTGGCCAATGAGATCGGTGTCAGTTCGCATACCGTTACGGCATGGCTGTCCGTCTTGCAGGCATCCTACATCGTTTTCTTACTGCCTCCCTATTTCGAGAACACACGCAAGCGGCTGACCAAAACTCCCAAGCTCTATTTTACGGACACGGGGCTTGCCTGCCATCTACTCGGCATCGAATCACCGGAACAGCTCGCACGGGACAAGATGCGCGGGGCGTTGTTCGAGAACTTCATCGTAACGGAAGCCTTGAAGCGGCGGTATAACCAAGGCAAGGAGAGCAACCTCTATTTTTATAGGGATTCGAACCAGAACGAGGTCGATTTGCTGTTGAAGAAACATTCGGGCCTATGCGGTATCGAAATCAAGTCGGCGATGACCTACCATGCGGATTTCGAAAAGGCATTGAAACAGATGGACGGCTGGGTCAAAGAAAGCGTACTGGACAAGGCGGTGGTCTATGCGGGTAAGCTCGAAAATACCGCCGGGGAAATCAAACTTCTGAATTACACCCATCTGGACGATGTATTGGCTTAACAGCCCCGTCTCACTCAACCCGTATCGTGATGAACGAAAGGCTGCTGTTCCTGATACTGTTCGGCGTTATCGGTGTGCTATGGTGGATTGCCGGTTACTGGCGGCGAAAAGCCGGCAAAGCGGCGTTTGCCGCCGCACGGCTCGCAGATACTGCCGTCTGGCGGTACTGGCCGGCCATCGGGACGCTTGTCGCATGTTCTGCTTCTCGCACCCCAACCTTTTCGAAGATCATCCGCCGCTCAAGCCGTTCAAACTGCGCGGCATAAACATAGCCTTTTACGGGTATTACTATCCGGCACGATACGATGCGCTGCTCGGCGACGAACAACGGGCGTTCTGCCGTTCGCTCTATCGGTTCAAAGAGGGGGAAATACATGGCATCGAGTTCTTCAAGGCGTGCATGACCGCCCTGCAAACGGCCGGGAAGCCTTATCACATAATGTTCATGCCATGCAGTGACGGGTTCAAGTATGTCCGGCGGTTCAACCGGCTCGACTGGTATATCGGCAAGCGGCGGCCGGAACTGACATCGGGACTGTACGATGTCGATGTGTTCGAACCGCGCGATAGCCTGCATGAAGCCAAGGGCGTCGAGAGCCGCATTCTCGAACGGAACTACCGTATCACGGGAAATATCGCAGGGAAAGAAATCATTATTATAGACGACGTGCTGACAACCGGACAGAGCGTGGCCGACTACAAGGAGGAAATCGAGCGGAACGGCGGCAAGGTGGTAGCGGCCATTTTCTATGGCAAGACTGTCGTCATGCCGCCGTTATTGCTAATTAAAAGCCATGTATGGGGCAGCTATCTTGCCGATGCCATCCGGAAAGCGGTAACATAATCCGGTCTGCCTTACTTATTGCAGTTCGGCCAACGCCGCCACGCATTCTTTTTGCGTAGATTTTATATAATTCAGCAGCAGTAACGGATCGACACTTTTGCCGTTCAGTTTGCAGGTGATGTGCAGGTGTTCGCCGGTACTGCGTCCTGTCGAACCGGTAATGCCGACTATATCGCGCGGATAAACGGCTGCTCCTTTGACGGTACGAATCTGCGAGAGGTGGCAATAGCTGACCGTATAGCCGCCATGCTGCAAGGTCACATACTTGCCGGAAGCCTTGTCTTGCCCAACTTTAACGACCACCCCTTCCATCATGGCCAGCACTTCATCCCCTCTGGCGTGCAGATCGAGTCCGTTATGAAACTTTTTCTTGCCCGTAAGCGGGTCTTTGCGGTAGCCGTAGCCGGAATTGATTTTTATATGCCGTAGCGGATAACATACGCTCAAATAACGTTCCACCCATACCTTTTTGCCGATATTATCGGACGATACAGATGTGTCGTTGCCTGCCGGCGTGTCTTGTGCGGCAGCCGTCTTTCCATACCAGACCGCCGTCGTATCGGTATTCGAAGAAACGACTTCCACCTTGTACCTGTTCGGCATAGTTGTAACGGTGTTGAATTGCGCTTGGGAGGGTATCACGGCGAGTGCAATACCCGACATCATAACCAGTAACTTTTTTCTCATGCGGCAAAAATAACAAGCTCTTTCGAAGATAAGAACCTCCAGTTCCTTTTTCTCACCAAAATATGCTAAAAAAGAAGTTTTAAGTATGATTATTTCGATAATATCATACTTAAAAGATAAAATTTATGCCTTGTAATCAACTAATATCAATCGTTTTTTGCTTGACAGAATGAAAAGATTCTATATTTGCAGAGTATAATTATAATATGATAATAGAGTATGAAACAAGTACGATTTGAGTTAGAGGAATTACCCTTTTCAACACTGGCCCGGTTCGGTCTTACACAAGAGATGATCGAAGATTTGCCGATGCGCGTTCTGGAAGATCTTTGCCAAGGAAGGCACTCTCCGGTGCTGCCCGTCCGTGTCCGCGACGAAAATGGAGAGCAGGTCGAGAGTCGCACCCGCTTCGTCTTTATCCGCAGGGACGATGGACAGCCGGACGTGATGTTCTACCCCGCTTTGAAATCCTCGCCGTTGGAGAAATACGACGAAGCCCAACAGAAGCAGCTACTCGCAGGCAAGGCTATCATTGCCGATACGGAAACGGCGGACGGACGGCACAGCAAGGTATTCGTGCAGATTGACCCGGAGACGAATCAGGTGATGTCCGTTCCCACACCCATCATAGGGCGCAACCTGCAAGTTCTGGCCGAAGAGCTGCATCTGAGCTCTGTGGAAATCAAAGATATGCAGGAAGGCAATCCACAGACCTTGGTGATAAACGACGAACCGATTACGGTCGGTATCGACCTGAACAGCAAGACGGGCATCCGCTTCTGTTCGGGAGACGGGCAGAAATGGCGGGAACAATCCAAGCGCGAATGGGACAAATACACTTTCGGCGTGTATGGCTGCTGGATCATGGACGATGACGGCAACCTCGATTATGTTCCCGAAGAGGAATATACCGAAGAGTTGTGGAACGAACAGAAAAAGAGCGGCGAACGCAACCGCGCGGCGGCTCTTCACAAATAACCATTTAATTATCCGCAAATATGGCACAACACCAATATTATCCAGAAGACGTCCTCGTCGAGAAGATAGAACGGGGCGAATACGGCTGGCTCGATTACGTCAACCATTTCTCCGCCGAATGGCAGGAAGAATACACGCGCTATTGCGAAGAGCGCAGCCTCATGATCGGCAACGAATCAGCCGCCGAGTTCGTCCATTACAAGGACGAGCAATTAGAAGCGGCTATGGAAGCCGGGAACGCATAAAATCATCTTATCCTGAAAGACTATGGCGATACGAAAAAATACCAATCCACGGGCAATGGACTTGCAGCCAGAAATGCAACAGATATTGATGCGTAACGGAATGCAGGCCCATATCGTCAGCGACGGCACAGGCTATCGACTTGTCGTGCAAGGCCACGATTCGCCGCTGCTGACCTACGCCATTACCGAACGTCAGATGTTGGCCCTAACAGACTGGGGAACCAATACAGCCAACAAGAAAGCCTATAACGTGTTCACGAGTATCGTAGGCAAGGATTTCTATCTGCCCAAGAATTTCGTCCATGCCCGTAATGCGAACGGTCGTGTCGCTATGGGGCTACACGGCTACCGTATCGGTATCGGCGAGTACGGGCGTGTCGGACGTCTGGGTATGCCTCCTCCGTTTTTGGGCTGGACACCCCGCCACCAGTGGGGTTTTCATTTACGAAGGGTCGGCGGCCAACTGTTTTATCCGGGTGCTCCCGTCGTTCCCGAACGCTGGGACAGACGCATGAAGCCCGGAGAGATGCAATCGGGCGGTTACGGCTTCTATTACAAAGGCGGACAACCGGTACAGACGGCGCAGCAACCGATGCAGCAGACCGATGTCCTGCAAAACCTGCAAACGGTCATCACACCGCTGGTAAGCCGTCCGAGAAGTACAGAACCGGCACGTCCTTATAAAGAGTTGATTACCTCTTCGGTCTATTTCTCCAATGAGAAATGGCAGGAGTGCCTTGCCTCGCATGGTCTTATCGTCGATGAGCAGGCGCGAACACTGACCGTCCAGTCCGAAAAGGTTCCGGCCGATATGGTCTATGACCTGACGGAAGCGGAAGTTGCGACACTGACTTCCAATTCTCTCAAAGACCAACCTATTGAAAAACGTCTGGAAGTCCTGAATGAAGTCATCAAAGGAGATTTTGCCGACCGAGTAAGCATAGAGGCTTTGAACAGCGAACAACGTATCGGAATCGGCCTGCACCCGGAAGTTCAGCAAGAACTGGTGCAACGGCAACAGCAGGAGCAGGAAATCCTCGCTCCGTTGGAGTATGAAACTCAAAAAGAGGGAAACTACGAACAGACAACCTTTATCGGGCATGAGTACGGAGCCACGATAGACGGCCGGGACTTGCAGTACATCAAGGAAAACAAAGGCTGGTATCGGGAAGGGGCTCACGGCCGAGAGGTCGAGGTCGGCGAAATCACCGTACATCCGTCTCAAACAGAAGGGACGTACAAGATGACAGCCGTCATCGACGGGCAGGTCATCAGCCACGAAATCAGCCAAAAGGATTACGACAAATTCTTTGCGGTGGACGATTACCACCGAATGAAACTCTTCTCGAAGATTTTCAGCGAAGTGGATATGAAGACGCACCCGGAGGCGCAGCGGGGACTCGGCGTGAAGATTTTCGCCGCCCTCACTGCCGGCGCAGTGGTCGCATCGGGAGTCGCTCACGGCCTGCGTCACCATCACCACGGGCCGGAGTTCTACGGAGGACATTACGGCGGCCCGCCCCGCCCTTATTTCAAACCCGGCGTCGATACGCCGAGAGATGTAGCGATACGGAATTTCGAGGCCGAAATGAACCGTGAAATAAACGATATGAGAATGGGGAGATAAACAATCATGAGAGAAGGAGAACTTACTTACGACGATTTTCTGCAAAGGCTGAATATTCAAGAAGTGCTGATCGACGCAGGCTATCACCTGAACCGCCGCGACGGACTGCGCTACCCGTCCTACGTGCGCATCGATAGCGACGGGCGGCGTATCCGTGGTGATAAATTCATCGTGACGCAACAGGGAAAGTGCTGCTTTCAAGCGCAACAACAGAGAGTCTATAACATCATCTCGTTCATCAAGGAACACCCGCATTTCTTCTCGGAGTACCGAGTAGGTATGTCTCTCGACCGTCTGGTAAACCTCGTTTGCAACCGCCTGCTGAACCACCCCATCGAAGACCGGACAACACGGATAATCCAGCCCAAACGGGACATTCCGCCATTCGATATAACGAACTACGACCTGCACAAGTTCAACCCGCAGGACCGTGCAACGCAAAAGAAGTTCTATCCCTATTTCAAGAACCGGGGTATCGACCTCTACACACAGTATGCCTTCCATCGCGACTTTTATCTGGCGACGAAACACCGTGAGGACGGGGCAGCTTATACGAACCTTTCGTTTCCGTTGACCCTGCCCAAAGGTGACGGTACAATCGTAGGCTTCGAGGAACGGGGACGCGCGAAAATGGACGGCAGCGGCAGCTACAAAGGCAAGGCAGAGGGCAGTAATTCGAGCGAAGGACTGTGGATTGCCAGCCCTGCCCGAACCTCTCTTCCGGAGGCCAAGCATATCTACTGGTTCGAGAGCGCTTACGACGCAATGGCCTATTACCAACTTCACCAGAGGGAGAACAAGGATTTGAGAAAAGCGGTTTTTGTTTCGACCGGAGGAGCGGCGGGACAACAGCAATTCAAAAGCGTGATCGAAGCCGCTCCCCATGCCACACATCACCTCTGCTTCGACCGTGACCGTGCCGGACAGGTGTACGCCATCAACTTCGCACTTACCCATGCCGGTAAGGTGTTCACCAGTAAGCTGTCGAAAAACAACATGTTGGTTATCCGGCTCATCAACGAGAACCTGCAATGCGAAATGAACCTCGAACCATTCGATTTTCAACTCATAACCGCAACACTGGGCATAAATCCCGTGAAAGAGCCTATAAATAAAAAAGAAGTGGTTCATGATGACTTGGGTATTGGCGACGGGTATTTACAAGAGATGAAGATGACCTGTATAGACGAGTACGAGGCGGCTTGTGCCGAGGGAGCAAGCGGGGAGGAACTTGAAAGAATGAGAGAAAATCTGTCTGCTATCGAAGACGTGATCCGGGGCTATTCGGTCTCCGGTTCGACCCTTCAAAAATGTATTTTGTATGAACCGGCCGCAGACGGTTACAAGGATTGGAACGAACAGCTTTTGGCGAAGATCAAGCTGCAAGAATCGGCTCACGTAGAACCGGCCAGAGAGGAAGAACCCGAACAGGAACGGCAGGCACGTTTCCACCGATGACCATGCAGCATACCCTACATAAAACGATTAAGGATAAGACAATGAATGACAAGGAACTGACATACAGTGATTTTTTACAAAGGCTCGACATCCGAGATGTATTGCTCGACGCCGGTTATCGCCAAAACCGACGCTTCGGGCTGCGCCTTCCCTCGTTCGTCCGCACGGACAGCGAAGGACGACGTATCCGAGGCGACAAATTCATCATAACGCAGCAGGGAAAATGCTGTTTACAGCCGCCCCGACAGAAGGAATACAATGTTGTTTCGTTCATCAAGGAACACCCGCAGCTTTTTGCGGAGTACCGCGAGGGTATAGACCCGAACCGGCTGGTGAACCTCGTTTGCAGCCGCCTGCTGAACCTCCCCATCGAGGAACGCGAGAAACTGATCGTACAGCCCAAGCAGGACATTCGCCCGTTTGACATCGCAGACTATGTTCTGTACAAGTTCGACCCGCAGGACGAGGGGACACAGAAGAAATTCGCTCCCTATTTCGAGAACCGGGGTTTCGACTTCTGTACGCAGCAAGCCTTTTACCGGAATTTTTGTCTGGCGGTGAGACACGGGGCGGACGACACGGTACACGCCCATCTCGTTTTTCCGCAGACCTTGCCTCAAAATGATGGGACTGTCGTAGGCTTCGAGGTGCAGGAGCACACAAGCATAGACGGCAACGACAAAGAGATGGCCGAGGGAAACAATCCGAGCAAAGGATTATGGATTGCCAGCCCTGACCGGACACCTCTTTCGGAAGCCAAACATATCTACTGGTTCGAGAACGCCTACAACGCAATGACCTATTACCAGCTTCATCAGGCGCAACACCAAGAACTGCGAAAGGCGGTCTTCGTCTCGACGGACGGCAAGCCTACCGAAAGACAGATGCGGGGTGTGCTTGAACTTACCATTCCTGCCATGCAACATATCTGTTTCAACAACGACCGGGAAGGATGGAATTTCGCCCGAAAACTGCAAAAAGAAACATACCGTACAGTGCGTTCCGCCATCGAGGAGACACCGGAGAGGAAACCATACCTCGATTCCATACCGGAAGGCGGAGATCTGAACGAAGGGGAATTTTATCTGCTGCCCAAAGGTGGTTTGCAAGAGAGCTGCATACGGTTCGACGCCGAGCGAGAAGAGGCTATGTCGATGCGTTCGAGCGGGCTGTGCGCCCCGGAAGACGTGCAGGAGCAGATGGATACCATGAGAAAGTGTTACCGGGAGTTCCGTGAGAAGTTGCGGGACTTCCTCGGTATCGACAAGGAACATGATGTCGCCATGATCTGTGAAGAGGCGGATTATCGCCATACGAGCTGGAGTGCGCAACTTTTAGCTGAACAGAACCGCGAAGAGACCATCAGTCAGGAGTCGGAGAAAGAGGAAAAGACCGAGCAGGAACGACAAACACATTTTCGCCGATGAACACGTCACACCCCATACCAAACGACCGGAATATCGTCCTGCGACCGCACGCCGGGCAGTTCGTCATCGACGAGCTGCCGTTGATGGCGATTTGTGCGGCGGGATTGGTGTACGGTGGCATAGAGGATATGCCTCTGGGTGCTATGGCGGCCGCCGTTTCTCTGTTCCTGCTCCTTGCGCTGGCATACCGTTTCGCTTGCCTGCGTCGGATACGTTACCGGGTCGGCAGGGAGCAGCTTGTCAGCGAACACGGGCTTTTCTGCCGTAAGGTCAATTACATGGAGCTGTACCGTATAATAGATTTTCAGGAACATCAAAGTCTCATGCAGCAGCTTTGCGGTCTGAAAACGGTAAGCCTCCTCTCGACGGACCGAAGCTCGCCGAGACTCGACCTGATCGGCATAAGGCACGAAAACGACATCGTTTCGCTTATCCGTGAACGGGTCGAATACAACAAACGAAAAAAGGGAATATATGAAATTACGAATCATTAGTTTGAGTCTGTCCGCCGTCCTCCTCTGCCTGCTGCCGCAATGGGCAAAGGCGCAGATTGCCGCTTCCAACCCTTTGGAATGGGTGGCGCTGGCCGAAGGCAACGAGGTGATAAACGGGCAGATCGAGAAACAAATCAAGGGACAAACCCAGACGGCCCTGATGCAAAATACCATTGCAGCCGAGTTCAACCGCATACACCAGTGGGAAAAGCAGTACAACAGTTACCTGAAAACAGCGAACGGTTACGCTTCCTCGCTGAAAGCCTGCACGCACTTGTACAATGACGGCGTGCGGATTTTCCTCACGTTGGGCAAACTCGGCAAGGCAATTCAAAACAATCCGCAGGGCATTGCCGCCAGTATAGGCATGAATAACCTCTATATCGAGACGGCCACGGAACTGGTGTCCGTATTCACGCTGCTGAATGATGCGGTTGCCAAAGGCGGGACGGAAAACATGCTCACGGGTGCGGAACGCTCCAAGACCTTATGGGCGCTGAACGACAAGCTGTCTGCTTTCAGCCGCAAGCTGCACCTGCTCTACCTAAGTATCCGGTATTATACGCTGAACGACGTGTGGAACAACATAACGGCGGGCATGATCGACCGCAACAACGGCGAGGTGGCACGTATGGCCATGTCCCGCTGGCGTAGGGCGGCAGCCGTCGTACATTAAAACGCATGGGACGATGAAACGGATAATTATCATAGGGTTTCTGCTATTGTGTGCCGGCATTTTCAAGGTGCAGGCGCAGAACGATCCCGTGCTTGCCGGTATGATACTTCTCTACACCGACAAGGCGGAAAAGGAATTGAAGAATCAGGAGAAGGTAATGCTGATGCAAACTACGGGACATATATGGACGAAAGAGGAAGTGAAAGCCACAACCGACTTGCAACGGGAGTTCAACAATTATCTGAACTCCTTTCGCTCGATTGTCTGCTATGCGGCCCAGATTTACGGTTTTTATCACGAAATATCGAGGCTGACCGACAACATGGGGGATTTTTCCGACCAGTTGAGCCGTCATAGCACCCATGCGCTGGCCGTCGCTCTCTCTACCCGGCGGAACAAGATCTATCGTGAAATGATATTGAACAGCGTGGAGATTGTAAACGACATCCGCACGGCCTGTCTTTCGGACAACAAAATGACCGAAAAGGAACGTATGGAGGTCGTATTCGGCATTCGCCCGAAGCTCCAGATGATGAACAAGACACTGCAACGGCTGACCAAGGCGGTGAAATACACGTCGCTGGGCGACATCTGGCGGGAAATCGACGAGGGGGCGCGTCCCGTGGTTGACAAACAAGACATCGTGAAAGCCGCCCAAAGGCGTTGGCGGCAGAACGGAAGAAATGTAAGACCTTAAAAAGCAAGAATATGGGATTTTGGAGTACAGTATTGAAATATGGCGGCAAGACCGTCAAGGGTGTCGGTAGCGCCACGTCAGCTACCGGGAAAGCCGTCGGCAAGGCGGTATTGAACCCGGCCCAGACCCTCCGGAATACGGGTCAAGCGGTCAAGACCGCTACGGCCGGTGCTGCCGTCGGATATGTGGGCTGGGAGAAACTGACCACGGACAAGAGTGTCGCACGAATCGTCAGCGAGGCTGTGGTCGGCAAGTCCGCCACAGATGCCCTTGCCGGTACGGGAGAGAGTGTGAAAGAGCTGAAAGAGAAAGCCGGAGAGACGATTGAAGCAGCGGGCAATGCAGTGGCCGGTATCGACTCGAAACTGAATGGGGTGTCGAATTTTCTGCGGGAGACCTCCGGTGGCGGTCTGTTCGACATGCTCGGCGGTTTCTTACGCAATCTCGGACGGGGCAATGTGTCGGGGTTGAACATCGTAGGACTGGTAGCCGCCGCATTCCTTGTATTCGGGCGTTTCGGCTGGTTAGGTAAGATCGCCGGTGCGCTGCTGGGCATGATGCTTATCGGCAATAATGCCGGAATCGTCCGTGCTCCGAGTGCAGAGCAGCTATCGAGGGTACAGATGCCGACCATCTCCACGGAAGAACAAACCCAAAGCGGGGGTATGAGAAGATAGGAACACGAAAATATATAGAAGATGAAATATACAGAAGAAATGATCCTGCACTCCGAAAGCGGTTATTGTATGCCGTTCGAAGCTCCGCAGGGACAAGACGTAGAGTTGTCGCTCGGCTATGGCGAGCAGAAACACCCTCAAACGGGTGAAAAGTTTTTTCATCACGGCATTGATTTCAATGTCCGGCATTACATGTTGTCGGCTGTGGCCGACGGTATCGTGTCGGGTGTAGGAAACGACTCCGCACACGGTATTTGCCAGACTATCCGATACGGTATGTACGAAGTGACCTACGGCCATCTGGCCAATGTCTTCGCCCAGTTCGGGCAGCGCGTGCGAGCCGGGCAGACGGTGGCCATGAGCGGGGAACTACTGCATATCGGGGTACACTTCAAAAGTGAGGAACTCAACCCGCTGGAGTTCCTGACGATGCTCTACGGCAATATCCGGGCGTTGCAGGAGGCCGGCGGGCACGATACCGACTATTTCCCCGACTCGGAGATGACGTTGAAAACCGACTATGAACGGGACAAGAGGGAAATAGAAGAACTGATGTTGCGCTTCCTGCCGCACTATATGGAGGATTTGCAGCGGGGTGCATACACGCTTCCCGAACATACGGAACAGTCGCTGCGCCACATTTTCACCATAGGGGCTATGAAAGAGTATTTCTACGAAACCATGCCGAGTATGGCCAACCCGCTCGGATTGGGGCGCAAAGCCATGCCGCTGGCCTGCAAGGTACAGAACCTGCTTATCGCTGATTTTTTGAACTATCTCGCCCTGCGGCATGAGGTGTACCTCTCCACGATGAGCGGCGAGGTAAAAAAAAACTTCATGACGAAGCCGTAGCTCATAGCGGAATCATCGACCCGCTGGCGGAACTGGACATCGACATCCAAAGTTTCGACATACCGAGAATCGTTTCTGTCTATCCTGACCGGGCCGGCATACGCTGGTGGACGAAGGCTTGGTTCAACAACCGGGAGGAAGGGGAAGCCTCGGTGGAAATCGAACGGGAACAAGCCATACGCTTCATTCAGGACAACATCGAGAAGGACGCATGGCTCGAAGAGTTTTTTCCCAAGCAGATGGAAGTTTACCATAGCGCCATCGAGCAGACGAAAGAGCAACTATTGAAACAGATAAATATGATATAAAGATACTTGTTTATGGACGGAGGAATAAAGCAGAGCAAACGATTCGCGGAGATAGAGCGTCTTGTGGGCGACTATTTCCGCTGTCATCTCGCACCCGTCATGAGAGATACGCAGACCTATCTGACCGAGAAACAAGGTGAAGAGATGAAAGAATATTCCACCTCTTTGGGCGGCATACTTAGCATGATGACCGCATCGGCACAGCCGCTCGCCGATCCGTACCAGACCCTCAAGGTGACGGGTGAGTGGAACTCCAAAACTACGGAGGACTATATCGAGATGTGCAAGGAACGGATTCTCGGCTCGGAAGATATGCAACAGGATCTCGCTTACATGGCCGGCGAGTGGCGCGATACCGTCGTGCAAGAAATCGGTCGTGAGCGATACGATGAACTCTCGCAACAGCTCGGCGGCGATCTCGCCTACGCTTATATGGATTACCGTGTCGAGCAGCTGATGATCGACAAGCTGGTAAAAGACCGTATGCCCAAATCTTCGGCCGATTACATCATCCGTAAGGCGGCGCAGTCGAGCCTGCTCGGTCTGTCGCAGACTTTGAGCCGTTCGCCGCTTGCCGAAGAGATCGAAAAACGCGGCGAGGCCGCCTATCGTCCGACCCGGATAGAGAAAGGTGTAGGCTGGTTGTTGGGGGCGTCGGCGGATACCGTCATGTTGGGCGGTGTGGGTTCATGGGGAACGTTCGCCCGGTTCGTCGGTGCGGACGCAGCTATCTCGGCCGTCGCCTCCCATTTCGGGCAGGAAGAGCCTCACAAGCTCCCGGTCGAAGCGTGTATCAGCAAAGGCGTGTTCGGCAGCGAACGTAACGTGTTCGACGACTTCCGTAAGGAAGCCGCCATGATACCGGTCGGGGAAAATACGCTTATAGCCACGGCCAACGGGCAGTTGCAAAGAAAAATACCGGTCATAACATTCGATTTTATGGATTGGATAAAGAAAGGAGGAAGTGGTATGCCGTTTTGGAAAAATTATACCGAAGAAGAGCGGGAACGGACGGAAAAATACAAAGATGTGCCGCTCGTCGTCGCTCCCGGACAAGAGGAAGCCTACCTGCAACAGATAGCGAAATACAAAAACAAGGCAGACGGACAGCCAGAAGAGAAAACGGAGACAGAAGAGAAAACCGAAAAGGAAGTACAGTCTGTCTCCCCTATCGTAGAGAAAATGCAAGAGGAACAAACCCGACCGGAAACGCAGGTTATGCAGGGCAACGGAGACAGTTGGGACAGGTTGGTCCGTTCGCTGGGTTTGGACGGCATCGGCAATGTAGCGGGCAATTTGGGTTATATTCTGGCCATGCTACCCGACATTTTGCTGGGTGTATTCACCGGCAAGACGCAATCGCTGGGTCTGGAAGACAATCTGCTGCCGATAGCGAGTATCGTGGCGGGCATGTTCATCAAGAACCCGCTGCTGAAAATGCTGCTTATCGGTCTGGGCGGGGCAAACCTGCTGAACAAGGTAGGACACGAGGCATTGGGACGGGGGCAAACAGAGGGAAACAGAACCGATGCAGGTAAAAATGTGCAGTACAGATGCTATCCTGACGAACCGCTCAATCCGCGCATCGTGAATCCGGCCCTGCAAGGCAGTACACTGGTCGCCACGATAGACCGTGTACCCTGCACCGTCCAGCTTAGTCAGACCGTAGCCGATGCCTATCGCGCCGGAGCTTTGCCACTGAACACGCTGGCGAACGCCGTACTCGCCCAAAGCGACCGTCTCCGTCAGATTGCCTCACAGAACTATGATAACGGAGAACGGGAAACCATCGTGCGGACACGAGGCATCCAATAGTGCTGTAATCAACAAAGAATGGAATATGAAAGAGAAATCGACCATAGAAAAGAATGCCGAGGAAAGGCAGATAGTTTTGCTTTCCACGGCTTTAAGCGAAGCGTCGAACGCCGGAGGCCACTGGCTCAACGCATCGGGGAAGGGTTATCCGAGGCTTTACCCGAATGGCGTATCCGCCAGCCCGTTCAACGCATTGTTCATGGCATTGCACTCGGACAGAAACGGGTGCAAGACCAATCTGTTCACCCTTTACAGCGAAGCCAAGGCACGCGGCACATCGGTTCGGGAACACGAGCAGGGCGTACCTTTCCTTTTCTATAACTGGAACAAGTATGTCAACCGGAACAACCCGGAAGAGATCATCAGCCGGGAGGCTTACCTTGAATTGGACATAGAACAACGAAAACAGTACAAGGGAGTACACAACCGGGAGATACGCACGCTTTTCAACATCGACCAGACGACACTGCCCTATACGGACAGAGAGCTTTATGAAGCTGTTCTGGAACGGGACGGGAGTGCTGTGGAAAGAGGTTACACGGAAGCCGACGAACGCCGGTTGCACGTCCGCTTCAACGATTTCGTACAGAAAATGCGGGAGAATCTTGTCCCGATACGTTCGGACGGCAGCGGTGTCCCCCACTACGAGACGGATCGCGATGCAATCTATATGCCGCGCCAAAGGGAGTTCGAACATTATCACGATTACGTGCAGGAGGCTCTGCGGCAGATCGTCAGCGCCACCGGACACCAACAGCGTCTCGCACGGGAAGGTATGGTGATGAAAAACGGCATGGCCCCCTCGGAAGATGCCGTCAAGCAGGAACAGCTGGTCACGGAAATCGCTTCGGGAATCAAAATGTTGGAGTTGGGACTACCGGCCCGGTTGTCAGAGGAAAGCCTCAAAACGGTGGAATACTGGCAGCGGGAACTCAAGGAGAATCCCAATATGATAGACGCTCTCGAAAGCGATGTGAACAATGCGCTCGAAGTGATACGCAAAGCGGAACGGGGCGAAAAAATCGAATATGCCACCCTGCGGAACAGACATCAGACCTCGAACATGCGGGAACAACTGCCCAAGCATTATTTCGTGGCCGATGAAATCCGGCAGCACCCGAACAAGGACGAAAAAACCATCGTTCTTGTCATCGCTCCCTCCACAAAATCGGCGGACGTGATACTTCCTGCCGGTGCTTCTCCGGAAGTGGACAACGAGATTCCCGGCATGAACAAAGCCCGTATCGAAAGGGCTTTGCGGAAGGAAGGTATCGACAAGGTGCGCTTTTTCAATCCCGACGGCGTATGGGGTTACAGACCTGACGACACATACTTTGCCGAGAAACAGGTAACGCTGGCCCGATTGAAAAACTGGTCGCTGGAAATGCTCTCCACGCTGGATGTGTCCCCTGCAGTCAGACGGGCGAACGAAGTGAATTTCGACCGGGCGGAGATGATTCAGGACGACAAGAAGCGATGGGCGCTGTACATAAAGCCCGAAAACCAGAACGGTTACAGCATATACCCGGACAAGGAGGACGTGAACCGTTTCTTCTCCACGCTCAAGCAGGCGATGGACAACATCGACAAGGTGCGTATGGAATTGGCGCATAAGTATTATGCCCTTGCGGAAATCCAGCCCGACCTCAAAGTGGACTTGTTCAGCACCGAAGAGCAGGACATCGACCTGAACCGCATTCAGCGGGTATCTGTATTCAAGACCAAACAGGAAGGCATTTTATGTGTCGCAACCATCGACGGGAAGAAGCTGCAACCCCGAAGCGTCACTACGCAACAATGGCAGCGCATGTGGGTAGCGGAAGATAAGGCCGAGTACAAACGGAATCTGGCGGCCACGCTTTTCGCCGATGTGCTACGCAAAAGGGTGACGCAGGAAGAGACTGCCGTAGAGAAACAGGAAAAGGAAGCTACACAGCGACCGGTCGGCGAAGCGGTGGAAAACCGCACGAAGGAAGAAACAAACGAGACACTTTCCGCACATCGAAAATTCTGGGACGAACTCAAAGAGAAACACCCTGACGCCCTGCAACTGATCCGTGTGGGGAAGAGTTACCGGCTATACAACGAAGATGCGGCAAGGGGTGCGGAGATTTTGGGCATTCCACTGGAAAAATGGACAGAAAACCCAGCCAAGGGAATTACGGCGGTGTCCGAATTTCCGATGCATTTGATCGACACGTATCTGCCCAAACTTGTCAGAGCGGGCGAACGTGTTGCCATCAGCAACCTGCCGGAAGAGTTGGAACGTACAGCCAGTGTGAAGAAAGAAGCCGCCCCTTCCGCAACGGGTTATGATGCCGGACAAAAGGTAGCGGAAGAAAGGCAGGCGGAGATGGCTGCCGAACAAGAGGAAAACGAACAACGAGCGACAATCAGGAGATAAAGATATGGCAAGTAAAAATCAAGAATATGCAGAGCTATATGCCGAGTATGCGATGGAACAGATGCGCCGGTACGGTATTCCGGCCTCGGTAACATTGGCACAAGGCATTCTGGAAAGTAGTAACGGACAAAGCGAACTGGCACGCAAAGAGAACAACCACTTCGGTATCAAGGCTACGTCCGAATGGATTGCAGAGGGTGGCCGCTACGGTTTGTATTCCGATGATAAGCCCAATGAAAAGTTTTGCAGTTACGACAGCGTGGGCGATTCGTATGAACATCACTCTCGTTTCCTGAAAGAGAACAGCCGCTACTCCCGCTGTTTCGCACTTTCGCCCGACGATTACAAGGGTTGGACGCATGAAATTGAGCGTGCAGGGTATGCCACAGGCGGCCATTACGCCGACAGTCTGCAACGTATCATCGAGCGGAACGGGCTGCAAGCATACGACCGTCAGGTAATGGAAGAGATGGAAAAACAAGGGAAGAAATTCGGAGTGGAAAACAATCCGCTTCGGGAGGCTGAAAAGACGACAGGCTATTCGTTCCCGGTGGAACGGAAAGAATTTCTTTTCATTACCTCTCCGTTCGGCATGGGGCAAGATCCGGCGAACTCTGAAAAACAGCGAATGTATACGGGTATCGACATTCGCTGCAATGGCGACGCTGTACTGGCAACGGAAAATGGCGGAAAGGTTGTCGCGGTCAATGGCAAGTCGGTCACGGTGGAGTACGGTCGCAGGGACGGCAGCAAGGTACAGTGTACCTACATGAACACCGGTGAAATCTCTGTCAAGGTCGGCGACACGGTACAGGCTGGCCAACGTCTCGGCACAACGGGCAAAAGCGGAGAACATCTGCACTTCGGGGTCAGGTACATTCATGCGGACGGCACTCGGAGAGAGGTCGATCCGGCAGCCTATTTAGCCGAAATCGCGCAAAAAGGCAACATCAGGCAACAACTGATGCATAACGGAAATGACCTGTTGACCAAATACAAGGAGACGGAAAGCGTTAAGGAAAACATTCCGCTTTCTCCCGACGCATGGATGAAAAAGCTGCTCTCTTCGGAAGACAGCGGCATAGGTCTGTCCGGCTGCAACGATCCCATCGTGGATATGGCGATGACCGCCTTTACCTCTTTGATGCTTCTGGCCGTACAAATCGACCGAAAAGAGGAGGAAGAACAGAAGGCGGCTATATCCGAAGCTATGGACAGCAAAAGAATCGACCTGAAGCCGCTGTTACCGGGCATGAAAACCTGCGACCTCGTTATCGGGGAGAACGGCAGGGCTATCTTGCGGGCAGAAAACGGAAATGTTCAGGTATCGCGCGAACTGACTGCCGCCGAGTTGAGCCGTCTGTCAGCTACGCTGAACAACGGTTCTCTTTCCGAAGAAGCCAAGCGGTTGCGTGTTACCGGTATGTTGAATACCGTCATTCTCTCGGAGACTGCCTCGCAGAAATTCGAGCAAGGAATGTCCGAGCAGCAGGGACAAACGGAGAACCTAAAAAGATAACTTGGGAAGATATGATAAAGCGCGTGATGATACAACTGGGTTGGTATGTGTTAGGATTATCCTCTCTTTCCGTGCATATCCTATGCAGCTATATGCTGTTGGGACTGACCGGGACACTCGTCATTGCGGGTGTACAGCTGCTCATGGCTGCATGGATAATCTATATAAAGATACGTGCACCCGATTAGCGGCTTCCTCCAACCGATTCAACTTCAATAAATTCCACACTTGTCTGATGACCATGTTTCATTAAAAGACAAAGTAAGATGATTAAATGTAATGTTACGGTATGCGGCGTTATCGGCCGCGACGCTTCCATGCACACGAACAAGGAAGGAAATGCGTTTCTGTCTTTCCCTCTCCGGATTGTCATTCCGGGTAAAGACGGACAACATGAAACTGTCGAAGTCAGTGTCAGCAAGAACGGCAGTCAGGAAGAGACCTCCGGCTACCGAAACGGCTCGCGTGTGGAAGTCACGGGAGTCATGTATCTGAAACGCCGGGGAGAGAAACTCTATTTCAATCTCTCGGCCGAGCATATCAAGCCTGCGACGGGAAACGACGATTCCATCAAAGGACAGATGTCGTTTCGTGGGAAGGTCGGCCAGAACATCGAGGAACGGAAAGACAAAAAAGACAAACCTTATACGATGTTCTCGGCTTTCAGCACGGAGAAAGTAAACGATGGTTTCGAGTATCAATGGGTACGTTTTTTCTGCTTCGGCCAACAACGTGAAGAGTGGCTGCAAGCTGGTGTCAAGGTGGAAGTCAAAGGCGAAATGACGCTATCGGTGCATAACGGAAAGCCGGATCTCTCCTGCCGGGTGGAAGAACTCTCTCTTTATGTTCCGGAGACGGATAATTCCAATCAGTGACGGTTATGGCTGGTTACAGAAAACGGACGACAGAAGGACCTAACAGCGAAGACAAGGCTCTGGATCTTTTTGCCGAAATGATGATTGAGAAAATCGAGCAAATCAAGGGAGACTGGCATAAACCGTGGTTTACCGAAGGACAGCTGCAATGGCCACGCAACTTGTCAGGGCGGGAATACAACGGCATGAATGCATTCATGCTGCTCCTGCACTGCGAAAAGGAAGGCTACAAGATTCCCCGCTTTTGCACTTTCGACTGCGTACAGCAGCTCAACAAACCGGCAAAGGACGGTGAAGAGCTGCCGAGAGTTTCCGTGCTGCGCGGGGAGAAATCGTTCCCGGTGATGCTCACCACTTTTACTTGTATCCACAAGGAGACGAAAGAGAAAATCAAGTACGACGATTACAAAAAATTGTCGGACGAAGATAAACAGCAATATAACGTCTATCCCAAGATGCAGGTATTCCGAGTGTTCAATGTGGCCCAGACCAATCTGCGGGAAGCACGGCCGGAGCTGTGGGAGCGATTGGAGCAGGAGAACGGACACCTTCGGCCCGAAAATGGAGCGCAGTTCAGTTTCGAGCCTGTCGATACGATGATAAGAGACAACCTCTGGATTTGCCCGATCAAGCCACGACATCAGGACGAGGCGTATTATTCGATTTCGAAAAACGAAATTGTCGTGCCGGAGAAAGAGCAGTTCAGAGACGGGGAATCGTTCTACGGAACGCTTTTCCATGAGATGACTCATTCCACGGGAGCAGAAGGTGTACTCGACCGTATCAAACCCACGGCTTTCGGCTCGAAAGAGTACAGCCGTGAGGAGCTGGTGGCCGAACTCGGTAGCGCACTGGTCTCTCAACGTTACGGTATGATAAAACATATCAAGGAGGATAGCTATGCCTATCTCAAAGGATGGCTCGACGAACTGAAAGAATCGCCACAGTTCATCAAGACGACGCTTTTAGATGTGAAGAGGGCCACTTCGTTGATTACCCAAAAGGTGGATAAGATCGCACAGGAGTTGGAACAAGATGTCAATCAGGAACAAAAAAACAAGACTTCCAAGCCTGAAAAGACTTTCTATACTTCAGTGGTTTATCTCCAGCTCGCCGAGGACACGAATCAACTTGATGAACTCAAAAACAAAGGAGATTACAAAGGGGTGATGACGCTTATCAAAGAGCATTATGATGGGAACTGTGTGGATGAACTATACACCCAGTTGACTCCTTTTCAACACAAAGGGGACACTCTTTTGGTGGAAGACAAGGACTTTGCCGTGGTATATAATGGAAGTGTGGGGGGCACATATGAGTTGATGTTGAAGCATACCGAGCAGGAAGTCCGTGAGCATATCAAGCGTTACGGTATCAACCTTGCCAGTGATGCCGTGAAGGCAGTGGCCAAGGATATGGCGGCAGAACAGTTCAGCCGTATGGCGGCGGAGAAAATGCCGGTGCTGGAAATGCCGAATGGCGATGTGCTGTATGTCGGCTATAACAGAGAAACCGATTCGCTCGATGTCGGAGAGGCGACCAATGCCGGTATCGCCGTGCTGCATAGTTTCCCTTACGATCACGAAACGTCTCTTGACGCTAACCTACAAAGGGTAAATGAAAAGCTAAACGATATGGAAGAGTATCGGGTAGAGTTACAAGAGGCAGAGTACGGTGGCGGAATGCGCCGGTAAAGACGAAAGAAGGATGCGGAGGTGGTTTGCCCCGCATCTTTCTTATGTTGTTATAAAAATTCCGTATCATATTCTTGAATTTTAATTCTGTAAATAGTTTTTCCAGTCTTCATTGTCAATGGTTAATTTGTCCATTTCCCAATCGTATTCCACTTCCGGCATATCGGAATAAGGGAAATACACGGTATAGCCGATTTGCCCATAGGAGCAATGTAACGGTATAACGCAAATCTCCTGACCGAAATAAGATTGTGGTGTACAGTATTTCCGCCAATTAAAGCGACCTGCCATTATATTGCAGCAAAGTAATTTTAGCGTTATGATACCTTTCCAACTCTGAAAATCTTTTTTATAACTTTTTTCCATAATACTAATGTGCTATATTATAATAAATTTCGGGTTCACTTGACACGTTGTAAATCCAACTGCCGCAACGTACCAGCAAGGCATTTTTGCCATAATAGAGTTTCTTCATTCCGGCAATGCTCCCGGTTTTGTGAAAGTTAGGGAAGCGGCTTATTCCTATTCTTTCAGCGTCTTTGACGTAAAGGGTTTTCGTTTTCATTCTATTGTTTTTAATGTTTCATAAAGTTTTTCAATCGTTTTCTCGGCTTCCTCCATATCGCTTACTATATCTTTGATATGGTAGGGCGCACCGTTCTTGCCGTGTCCGTCCGAACCTATCCAGAGGTAGGCTTCATAGTCCGGGTCGAAACTTTCATAATACTGTTCCAGCTCATGCAAAAAGTTGTCGAAATCATCGTCTTTCATTTCAATACAGACATTGAAATCCTGTCCTTTGTCTGTATATCGCTGAAAATCGAACGCTACAACGTTCTCGTGCCTATTTGTCGATACTTGCCAACCCAAACCGGTAGCTACGGCTGTAATTTGTTCTACTGTTGTCATTGTTCCGTTGTTTTTATTTCCCTCTTTTCGGTTCCTTTCTCTGTCTGAACCGTATGGAGGTTTTACGGTGCAATACACGGCTGTCGATAGAGCTTCATACGACGGCTTTTCTTGCCAATTACTCTTCGCAGAAGGAAGAATTTGCAAGAAATTCACTTCAAGCCGCCGAATCAAGCGCGACAGCAGAACTTTGCAACCGAAAAACCCAACGGCGACGACAGAGAGGAGACCGCAACGAGTGCATATATAAAAGGAAGGTGGCTATGCCAAGTTATAAGAGCAAGAAACGAGGTATAAAAGAGAGCCTCCGGCGTTCCGATAATTTATAAATGGAAACCGCGCCTTTCGCCGATGGGGTTATCACGGGCGCAGTCCCTTTTATGGCCTACCGGAATTATCCATATCTTAAAGAGAGGAAGGCAATAAATCGCTCATCTTTTTTTCGGGCAGATTACAAAATCCCCTGACCACCGTATCGCCGTTTGTGCCTTCAAGTTGAGTGAACATTTGTAATGCGTCAAATCCCCTATCGAACTGCTCCATACTGACAGCGGGGGCAAAATGGATAATTCCTCGTGGATAGTTGCTCGAAACGCCAATCCACCCGCGTAGATAATCATCGAAGCGTCCTTCCGCTTTTGAAGCATGGAACTCTTGTGCATGGGAGCTGCAAATAGTCTTGCCATACATTTCGTCTCCTAAAATTAAAATGCCGGTTGGCGAATTATACATAAAGCGGCGGTTGGCTATCTGGAGGACATCTATGGTTTCCCGTTTGACATTGACCACCATCAGGATTTTTTCAGTCTGTTTTTTTGTACGTTTAGCCATTTCGTATTTTTTATTTTATGAGAAACTTCTGTTTTTCCCTCTTCTTGAAGCCTTTCGACTTCGCCCGAAGAGATGTTTTCATGTGCGAGACTCAACGGGGGGGGGTACAAGAACGACGGACAAGAAACCGGCAATGAAATTTTATGAAATACCGCAATCCGCGATTGCGGAAAGCTGTCGTCAAATTTCATTTCCGGTAGCGGCAGCGGTACTTGAACTACGTTCGTCCACCGTATCTTTGCACACGAAAACAGAGCTGCGGCTATTGCCGGGGCAAAAAGAGGAATGGTGCTTCTTGTTCGTATAAAGGGATATGCAGAATGATGTTATGACTGGAAGTGCTTGGAGCAAGCCAAGTCTTAAAAAGGCAATCCGGCGGCGTCCATCAGCCGCCTGCCTGTTCAGGCAAGCGGCTGACAATTATCGGCTATATTGGTTATGCAACCATACGCTTCCGAATAAGAGATACGTTCTTATTCACGAGCTTGATAATCCGGTCGTGGTACTCCGTATTCTGATTGCACGCTCCTCTGGACTGCAACACTTTGAATGTTTCGAGGCTCAACTCTACGGTCTCCACCCGTTTGTCCTCTATTCTTGCGGACAAAACCAACGTGTCGGGTTTGAGATAATATTCACGCTCTCCGACGCAATGATGCAGAGCGTTTCCCTCTTCGTAATAAGCTATCACGCTGTCCAACACACGCACGACTATCGTACCGTCCGTAAATTCCAGTCCGAAGAATTTACTTTTCATTTCTCGGAAACGTGCTTCATTCTCCATAGCTCTTTCCATTTGCGCCTTGCGCTTCTCCTGCTCGCGCAGCATACGCAGTTTTTCCTGATACCGGTCGTGTTCGGCGTGCAAATTGGCAGGGCAGACATAGTGGGCGTTGTGCAAATCCTTGCCACACCTGTCGAGCATACGCAGATAATCGACCCATATCCCCATATCCGTTATCGGGTATTTTTTTCGCAACACGATTTTGTAGGACGGCCAACAGAAATCCAAATCGCGAGGATTGTCAATGAAATGTTTTAAGTCTTTTTTCCGCCCGTTTTTGAGTATCGTTTCGACACGGCTGTCCGACAGCAATGCCGTCATCAGCTTTTGCGGTGCGATGTCAGCGAACGAACCTTTCAGCCCATTGCGTCTTAATTTCGGGATAACCGTGTAGTTCGGACAGACACAGCAATCGGCGATATGCTGATAAACCCCATTATCGTTTCGCAGTTCCAAGTCCGACCAGTAGGAAAAATTGTCCATATAATATCCCATTGTCCGCCTCAATGCCGTAACAGCGGTTTTCCCATTTTCCTTTATCCAGTATCTTACGACCTCACGCACTATGTTTTGCGGTTTTTTCCCTTTGCGATAATATACGTCCATTCTGAATACACGTTGTACCTGTATCTCGTCTTGTACTGTAATAACCGAAAAATAACTCCGGTTGTCAGCTTTTCGGCAAAGCGTGTCTATGAGTTTCAGTCGTGCGTTGCAATTCGGACAATGGCAATGTTTCGCTTTTGTCTCGTTCCACTGGTGGCCGCAATCGAGGCAGGTCGTCCGTCCGCTCGGCGTCCGAAAGGCAAAGTGTGGGAGGGTATGCCGGAACGCCCATTCTTTCTGCCGCTCCGTGATAGGCAGTAACCGCTCGTTGGCGGCTACTACCTCATGTTGAAATTTTGTCCGTGCTTTCATACTCAAAAATCAAAGAGAGAGAGTTCCGACTGGCTTGTCTGTGTCTTGGCTGCGGGTTTGGGTCGGCTGTTGCGTTGCTGCATTTTGCGTATTTCTTCTTCCTGATAGGCTTTAATCGCGTCCTTTCTCGCCTGCGCCTTTTCCTCGTCGGTCAATTCCACCTTGTGATTGACTACAATACCGCAACTGATAGGTTTGCCCACGTCGATATTATCCTCGTCGTAGTAGTGTATGGCGAGCGACCATACTTCGTCGTCGGTCATGCCGCAACAGCCACTGGCTTTTACCTGATTGAGAATGAACGTAATGCAGTCGTCCAAATTCTTATTCTCTTTGGCGTATGACACGGCAAAAAGTTCGTCCGTTTGCGCCCTGCCGTCCAAATATTCTTTGACGGTCTGTTTGAAACGCTCTGTTCCTTTCATCGTATTGGGATTTTGAGATTAGAAATGATAGTCGATAACACCACCGATATAGAGTATCGTGCCCGGTTCAAGCGAGCTGACAAACTCCATAAATGCAAAAGACTCTTCGGCATAAGACTGACAGCCGTCTCCGTCCAGATAAAAATTATAGTAAGTGTCCAACGGATTGTCCACAGCTCTTTTGAGATAATAGGTCGAACCCCATTCCAACATATTCTCGACGGTAAGAGCTTCCGCTTTCTTTCGGATATTGGCGACATATTCCTCTTTCCACTGTTCTATACCGCCCTTGTAGCGTAAGGTATCTTCGGATATAAGCTCGAACATTCCTTTGGGCAAAATATACTTGACCAAATCAGCGATGTCCTCCTTGCGTATTTCATCGCTTATATTCGCACAATAATCATAGCTACTGCCATCTCCTTGCAGGAGTGTGTCTTCATTCAGATAGTTCTCTTTGTCTATCCGCATTGTCGAAATTTGAAAAATTCTACTGTGCATAACTTTGAAATTTAATGGGTTAAACTTTTCTTTTCCCTTTTCTGGAAGCTCTTTCGGCTTCCTCGTCGGGATTGATTTTTTATGCAGGATAGGCAGCGGGAAAGGACAGATGGGACAAGTAAACGGCCGACGGATTTTACGGAATACCCAAATCTATGATTTGCGGAAGGCTGCCGCCAAAATCCGGAACCCGTTAGCGTGAGCGATACTTGGCTATCGGCCTTACGCTGTACCTTTGCATAGAAAAATCTCACCGACAAGGATTGCCGATGATGCGATTAGAGAATATCCGGATCAGGAAGACGCTAAAAATGGGTTCTATCGGTTGTTACCGACCATAAAAAAGGGAGCAAGCACCTGCCATTAAAAAAGGTATGGCAGCAGACTATACAGAAAAGCCCCTGCAATCTGCATTACAGATTGAGAGGCTCGATGATTGGGTTTTCAGACACTCGGTAAGGTCAATCCTCTATTTGGAACGGATAAATATAACAATAGGCGGTATCATCGTCTTCTTGCCATGTCCCGATAATCGCATTCACATCTTCTTCCGATTTTACGGGTTTCTCCAATATGTCTGCAAGCCATTCGTAGAGTGAAGGCAGGTCGCTGAAATACTCGTGATAGTATTCTTTGTCGGGCGTGTACATATCGACCAGATATTTGTCGGAGAAATACTTTCCGTCCTTGTCATTGGTTGCATATAGTGCCATGCCCGGCTCTTCCGTTTGATAGAAACAGCGGATTGAAGGAAACTTCTTGCAAACCAAATAGAACGTCTCCATACATGGCGCCCATGCCGTTTCCGTGGTAAACCTTAATGTGTCGCCAACCAATTCGAGACTGTTCCAATCTCCACGACACTCTATTTTATTCCAATCACCGCCCAAAGCGTCCACAAGACACCCCAGCCATGTCGTTCCGAATCCGTTTTCCACCGATGGTTCTTTTCGTTCTTGTAAATCCTTCATCAGTTCGTAAAGTTCTTTCACTTCTTTTGCGTTTCCTTCGATAACATACGCAGTTGAACACCAATTTGGCATAATCGTAAAATTTAATTAGTTGAACATTGTTTTCTTTTCCCTTATCTCGAAGCCTTTCGGCTTCCTTATCGGGATTTAATTTTTCATGCCGGAACTGACAGCGGAAAAGAACGGAAAGACAAGTAAACAGTGAATGGATAGAGCGGAATACCCAAATCTATGATTTGCGGAAGGCTGCCGTGAAGATCCGTGAACCGTTAGCGTAGCGGTACTTGACGACCGGATAGCCGCTGTACCTTTGCATGAGAAAATTCAACCGACAAGGATTGCCGATGATGCGATTAGAGAATATCCGGATCTGGAAGATGCTTAAAATGGTCTCCAACGGTTGTTACCGACCATAAAAAGGGGAGCAAACACCTGTTGTTAAAAAGGTATGGCAGCGGACAGCATAGGAAGACCCCTGCAACCCGTAGATTGAGGGGTTTGATAATTGCGTTATCAATACTCAACATAAAAGCAAGAATCGGCTTCTCGGCTTAATTTATGACTTTGAACCTGTCGATGTAACAATAGGCGTACTCACTTGTTTTCACCCACTGCGCCACGAGTCCATTCACCTGCTCTTCGGAACTAACTGGTTGCCCGAATATTTTTCCGAGCCATTCGAACACTTCCGGGAGTTCGATGAAATACCGAAGCAAAAACTCGCATTCCGGCGTGAAGACTTCGACCCGATACTTCTCCGGGAAATATTTACCTTCTCTGTCGTTGGTTTCGAACAAGATTGTGACTGGTTCTTCGGCTCGATAATAGCAGGCAAGAGATGGGTATTTTTTGCACACGAAGTCAAATGCCAAAGGTCGGGGTGACGATATTGTTTCTGTCGTGAACCGTAAGGTATCGCCAACCATTTCGAGGTGGAACCAAGCTCCCTGACAATTCGCCATGTAATAGCACTCGTACCCCAGAGCGTTCAAAAGACACCCCAGCCATGTTGTCCCGAATCCGTTTCTCACAAAGGGTTCTTTCCTTCTCTGCAATCCTTTCATCAGTTCGTAGAGTTCTCTCACTTCCTTTGCGTCGCCATCTATGACATACATGCTTTTACACCAATTTCTCATAATCCTAAGTTTTAATTTGTCGAACATTGTTTTTTCTTTTCCCTCCATTTCGAAGCCTTTCGGCTTCCTTGTCGGGATTTAATTTTTCATGCCGGGATTGACAGCGGGAGAGGACGAATAAGACAAGTGAACGGCCGACGGATTTTATGGAATACCCAAATCTTCGATTTGCGGAAGGTTGCCACTAAAATCTGGAAACCGTTAGTGCAAGCGGTACTTGGCTATCGGCCGAACGTTGTATCTTTGCATGGAAAAATTCGACCGACAAGGATTGCCGGCAAGAGTGCATAGAAAATTTGCTTAAACCAAACAAGAAAGGAATAGTCTAACTTATAGAAGTCTATTCCTTTCCTATTTAAATATGGAATATAACAACCAAGCCAAGAAAAAGATAAATAAGGTACATACGGCGATGAGCAATTTTGCCTTGAATACATATTTATTATCCGCATCTTCTTTTTCCAATGTCTTTCTTCGAATTTCCTCCATTTCTTTCACAGATATATCGGGCAATTTCGTACCATTCCCGATTTCCATAAGTCTATTGCAGGTTTCTTTCAATCTCTCCCTGCCTAATTTACGGAGTTCTCGGTTTTCTTTATCCCGTTGCAACATATCATTGATACAGCCTAAAGTGCCCATAATAAGAGTTTTAAATTATGGCAAATATTAGAAAATATTCGTTCTTTTAGTTCCCTTTTTCTATCTTTGTTATGGACTAAGCGTAATGTGGCATGAAAAAAATGTTTGTTCTCATAGGTTTACTCCTAAAATTTGGTATTCTTTCAGCACAAGAACAATGCATAAAAGATACATTAGTTTTGTTGGAAAACAAAATTTGGCGAGCACAGTTGCCCGAAGGAAAACAGTACTCTTCGGAAATGGAATTTCGTGACGCTATTTGGACACACACATTCCTATACAACGGGCAAGCAAAGACAATTGAAACCTCTTACAAGATATGTGGTGATACAATCAAAACGTATGACTTCAAGCGATATAAAATTCTCGAACTTTCCGACAGTACACTGGTTATTCAATATTTGCCAGAAAGACTGACGATAGGTGTTGGAGCGGTAAAGTACATCAATACCATCAATTCACCAGCAAAAATGCGTGAAAATGAAAACCGTTTGGACAGCATTTGGCGCAAAAAAGATATATGGAATAAAGGTGTTGCAAAAATAACCGGAGAACCTATCAAAGACTTATCATCAATAGAATCTCCCCGATGGGCAATATGGGATTACGATTTGACGAAATACTATGTTTCCCAAATGAAATACCCTGAAGAGTTGCTGAAAAAGAATGTAGCCGGATATTCCGTAGTAATGTTTGCTCTTGACACATTAGGACTACCTCGTTGGAATACTATTTTGACAACCGTTCAGAAAGAGTTCGATGCAGAAGTAATCAGATTGACAGAAGAACTTCCCCATTGTTTGCCGTGTCGGGACAAGGAAGGTAAACGGATGGAATGTTTATACACGGTATATGTACCCTTTTTGCCGCAACATTACAGAGATAGAGTAAAAGCGGACAGCATTCAGGAAGAAGAGTTAAAACAAATGTTTGTGACATGGGAATCTCCATCACGTTTCCAAGAGGGCAATCCGTCTGCCGTAACCGATTATATCAACGAACGGCTTACATATAACCCGCAGCTGTTGGGCAATCAAAAGCAAGCCAGAGGAATATATACGATAAGTATTGATTCGTATGGAGAAGTGACGGAAGTCAATGCCATGCGGAGTTGCGGCATTCCTGCATGGGACGATCAGGTGACAGACATCATCAAAACTATGCCACGATGGACTCCGGAAGTCAATTATCATGGGAAGGGAGAATACCGAAGCTCGGTTTGGACTGTTTCTGTTGTATTTAAAAAGGATAGTTTGATAACTCAACATAAGTCTTTCAATGAAGTTCATGATTATAATTGGCTTATAAAAACTTTAAGCAAATCATGTAAATACCCAGTAAGATTACAGAAAAAGAATCAAGAGGGAATACTTCGTGTTGCATACGAGATAGACATTAACGGATATATTATCAATCCTACAATAATTTATTGCGATAATCGGAAGTTAAAGAAGGCTACATTGGATGCTTTCAAAGCTGTTATTAATCTCCCTACCGTATTACAGGCAAGAAGGGATACGCTTCTTTTCCAGTTCAAATTGGATACTCCGACAACTCCTATGCATCCTCGTGCAGATGTTTTAATATTCGGTTATTCAACTTGCGATGTTCCTGTTTTGATGCGATATGAAAATTTACTAATAGCACATACCAACGAAAAACGGTTGGAAGTCGGTGTTCCCGTATGTTACTTGAACGAACGTGGAGATACCATTATCCCGTATGGCAAATATAGGTTCTGTCAAACGGACACGATACGAAACATAGGCTTTGTATATGAAAACGAATCTAATGCAAAAATCGTTTGTATAAACGTGAAAGGACGTAAGTTGTTCAATGTATTCAAATATGATAACGGAGCGGATTATGTCAGAGAGGGGCTTTTTCGTATAACAGATGACAAAGGGCTGATAGGATTTGCGGATACATTGGGCAATATAATCATCAAACCTCAATTCAAATTTGCTTTTCCATTCGAGAATGGCAAAGCGAAAGTTACCTTTTCCGGCGAAAGTAAGGAAGTTCCCGATTCCAATGGAGAAAAACACTATTGGGATAGCTCCCAATGGTTCTATATAAATAAGAACGGTAAAATAATCAATAATAGACGTGTATGAAAAAGCTGATTTATTTATTCGTCCTTTTGTCCGTTTGGACGCTGAATTTGAAAGCGCAGGACATTGATTTCCCTCTCTCACAGTCGGAAATAGAGAAGTACGAAAGCCGTGTGCGTATCCAACGGCTTCCCAATGTTGCCGTTACGCATCCGGACGCTTACAAGATTCGTACCCAACAGCCCGTTTACTCACCTTCAACCAAACGAATTACGCTGGACGTAATCAATGTCGATGCTCCCACTGCCGAGCCGGAATATCACCGGATGAAACATTGGAAAGACGGAAAATGGGAAGAATTTCCTTTTATCGACAATCTTGCCTTTGCTGGTGTAGGCAGGGATTTGTCCAAAGGCGATACATTACCCGAACATATATCAATGTCCGAGTTCAAATATCCGCTGAAACCGAACAAATATCAAGTTCACTTTTACGTGTTCTCTAATATCTACACATATTGTAACCTGACAGATACAGGCATTCAACCAGTACAAGAGACGGAAATGCAAGGGGCTTTTAGCTTCCGTGTATTGGAATCGGTCAATGACTCTATCCGTATTTTATTCGAGAATCATACAAACCTATCTGTACAACCCGTATTTTTCCCCAGTGTAGATACTGACAAACAGTACATGGCACATCCGTTTGCCCGTTCCGGGTGGAGTGGTGAAGCGGATTACATGAGAAGGCATGTACGTTTGGAAGCCGGAGAAGCTGTACTGTTTTCTATCCCTACATCATGGAATGTAAACCGCATTACCGACCCTAATTATAAAAAGCAATTCAGTGCAGGGAAATTATCTCCCGGCAAATACAAGATAGGATTGCAATTGAAAATATATATGAATACGGAGTTTGAAGTAAAATAAATTGTATGATGAAAAGGAAAATATCGCATAAAGAAAGGTTTTTCGATGAATAAAGGGAAAGACTGTTATACTGACTTCGTAGCCGAGTTTTATATAAGTAATTTTTAATTTGTAATATTATGAGAATAAAAACATTATTATTAGTAATACTGGCATTAACAATATACCCATTGTATGCCCAAGAAACAACCGACCATTATATTGAAGTGATTGGTACATCGGAAATAGAAATCGTGCCTGACAAAATTCATTACATCATAGAAATCCGTGAATACTTCGAGGAGGAATTCGACGGAAAGTCCAAACCCGAAGAATATCACACCAAAGTACCATTGTCACAGATAGAACAAGGATTGCGGAAGAACCTTGCTGAAGCAGGCATTACGCAGGATGCAATCCGTACACAAGAGATTGGCGATTATTGGCGAAAGCAGGGACAAGACTTCTTAGTTTCCAAGCAATTCGACATCACACTGACCGATTTCAAACAGATAGATGAAATAATCAAACGTATAAACACGAAAGGTATCAATACGATGCGTATCGGAGAGTTAGAAAACAAAGATATATTGGCATATCATCAAAAAGGGAAAATAGAAGCACTAAAAGCAGCACAGCGTAAAGCCGCTTATTTGGTCGAAGCATTAGGCAAAAAGTTGGGTGATGTGCTTCGTATCGTGGAGGGAGATAATACAAGTGGTCTTCCATTTGCGCAGAGCAATGTCAGTAATGTCATGTCCTCCAATGCTGCTTCATTCGACAGTTTCCGCACGATAAAGAAGAATTATTCCGTGATGGTTCGTTTTGAGATTACAGATTAAGTAAGTGGCAACTTACGTCTAACTCCCTCGATATAATCATTAAGCCGATCGATAAAAATTCATTTAGGAAATCGGATTGGCTTGTCGCTGTCCGTTTCCATCTCATTCTCGTCAATGCCGAACAGTTATTTTGATTTTTGAGAAAAATATAAAAGAAGAGATAGATATTGGGCTATAAAGGTTTTATAGCTTTATGGCGCGTCATTGCCGCAAGACAATCAGCGGCACTATCAATTAGTAAGGCCATAAAAAGTCCCCTTTCTCTGGGGACTTTTTTTAATATAGAAACTCCATACTTTCCTGCGCCGCTTTTTCCAATACTTCTTCCAAACAACAACAAGCGTCTGTATTATTTTTCGAATCATATAGCACATAACCATTGCCTTTTACAATTACATCGCAGACATTACCGTTCCATTCCGCATGAAACGTCCATTCGTAGGTTTGTACTATCTACTATCCATTGGTAACTCGTTGGCAGAGTTAAATATGCGCTAATTTAATTCCGCCAACAGGTTAAAGGGTAAAGTGAATAGTTAGTTTTTACTCAATGGATTTACAAGATTCTTTCGTTGTTATATTACCCATCTCATCGAACATATTCCGATGTTCGTTGCCCCATGCGTCCATCATGCGGATAATCGGCACAAGTGATTCGCCAAGTTCTGTCAGGAAGTATTCTGTTCTCATCGGAACGGTGTCATATACTACACGGCGCACGATACCGACCGATTCAAGTTCGCCGAGTTGCTGTACCAGCACACGTCTTGTTGCTCCCTTAATTGTATTCTGAAACTCTACGGGGCGGTGAATGCCTTTTGTCATGCAGTTGATGAGATAAGGTTTCCACTTCGCTCCCATAACATATTGTGTAATAGTCACACCACAATCCAAATCTATCGGAGGTATCTTATATTCATACATACATTATCCATAATTTCTTTTATACGCAGCAAAGGTATGAAAAAAATGCAGTGTGAGAAAAGAATCATACTATGACAAATTTATCACATATTGCAGTCTAACAACATTTTATGCAGTTTTGCAAACAAATTGAAAATCTAAAATAGGAGGATAAATATGAAAACAACAATGAAAGCGGTTCAAGTCCTTGCAAAAGGAGAGCCGATGAGATTAGTGGAAGTTCCCATTCCCCAACCCGAAGAAGGACAAGTGTTGATCCGTGTAGAGGCTTGCGGCATTTGTCACGGAGATTCCAAAGTAATAGAAGGTTGGGCATCGGAATACCCACGTATTCCGGGACATGAAGTCGTTGGAACAATAGAAAAATTAGGTAAAAACATCTCCAAATGGGAAGTGGGACAACGTGTCGGAATCGGCTGGCATGGAGGGCACGGACACACAACGGCTCTCTCTATTGACGGCGGTTACGCAGAATATATGGTGGCCTACGAAGATGGGTTGATTCTGATACCCGAAGGAATCACCTCGGAGGAAGCCGCTCCGTTACTCTGCGCCGGAGAAACCGTGTTCAGTGCCCTGCACAACAGCCGGGCACGCATGGGGGATCTTATCGCGGTTTCTGGTGTCGGAGGCTTGGGACACTTGGCTGTTCAATATGCACGAAAAGCAGGCTTTCGAGTAGCAGCCATTTCACGTGGAGAAGAAAAGAAAGAACTGGTTATGAGGTTAGGGGCACACCTCTATATCAATTCGGACAACGAGGATATAGTGCAGGCATTGCAGGCACAAGGAGGTGCAAAGGTTATCCTTGCTACCGCACCATCAGCAAAAGCTATTTCACCGCTCATTGGAGGACTTGACCGTGACGGAGAACTCATTGTCGCGGCCGTGTCTGACGAACCGCTCGGTTGGTCGGCAATGGATTTTCTGAAAGGACCGAACGCTGTTAAGGGTACGTTTACGGATATTAACGAAATGGAAGCCGCTGTTCGTTTCAGTATGCTGACGGATGTACGTCCGATAATTGAAATATTTCCGCTGGAACGGGCAAAGGAGGCCTATGAGAAAATGATGGCTGCTAAAACGCATTTCCGCGCAGTCCTTAAAATTAATGCTTAAAATCAAAATCCATGAAACGATTATTGTTAGTAGGATTTATTCTACTCTCTTTTGTGCAAATCACCGCGGCACAAGAGGCAAAAAATATAAATGAAATCTTGTCGGACAAATTGTGCGACAGACTGTGCGCCGCAGCACGAGAAAAGAGCAAAGAATTGGGTATCGACATCAGTTTTGCCATCGCCGATCGCCACGGCCTGCCGCGCGTATATCGTCGTTATGGCGATGCACTGGTATTGAGTATCACACTCGTACCGGGCAAAGCATATACGGCGGCTGTAACGCAATGCAAGACGAAAGATGTGGCTGCCGCAGCTGCCGAAGGCGCTCCGTTGATGAGTATTCAGACGAATGATTCGCGTATTACGCTCGTTGCAGGCGGTTATCCGCTGTTTGTGGACGGAAAGATTGTCGGTGCAATCGGTGTAGGCGGTGGTACAGAAGCACAAGACTGTGAAATTGCCGAGTATGTAATAGAAGTATTCAAAAAATTGTCAAAGCAGTCGTAGAATATATTCCCGGTTTAAAATTAAATGAAGCGAAATTAGTAAGGCCATAAAAAAGTCCCCTTTCTCTGGGGACTTTTTTTAATATAGAAACTCCATACTTTCCTGCACCGCTTTTTCCAATGCTTCTTCCAAACAACAACAAGCGTCTGCATTACTTTTCGAATCATATAGCACATAACCATTGCCTTTTACAATTACATCGCAGACATTACCGTTCCATTCCGCATGAAACGTCCATTCGTAGGTTTGTACTATCCATTGGATACATTCTGCCAACGTCGGGCATTCACACATATACATCGGAGTATTTCTCCCTTCTGTATCGTGTCGCAACCTATCCAGCTTGTCATACCAATATTTACAAGGAGCGTAATAATACAATTCTTTCATCATAAGGGCTGTCTCACTACTGACCAAAAATTCTTTGTTAATTTGTGAAATTAAATTTTCCATATCCGCATTATTTAAGTTGTACATCTGATTTTAATTCGTTGAACACTATTTTCTTTTCCCTTTGCTGGAAACTATTTTAGCTTCCTTTCCGGGGTTGATTTTACATGCAGGCTCGACAAAGGAAAAGGACGGGAAAGTCAAGTAAACGGCAGGGGATTTAAGGGAATACCCCAATCTACGATTTGTGGAAGGTTGCCATTCAATCCACAAGCCGATTAGCCCAGCGGTACTTGATGTCCGGACTGGTACTGTACCTTTGCATGGGAAAATCTCTCTGGCAAGGACGGCTAACGAGCGATAAGAAAATGCCCAAACCGAAAAATGAGGGAATAAAAGAGGGAGATTTCATTACAACTGAATGAAATATGGCGCAAATCAACCTTTGGGTTTCAATTTTTTCTATCTTTGTTCCAACATTGTATCATATTAAAAAAATATAGTATGGAAAAATCATTTGCACAGATCAGCGAATTGTTCGCTCAATTTTCAGAAAATGCCAAACTTCAGATGGAGAAAGGCAACAAGGCAGCTGGTACCCGTGCCCGCAAAGCATCACTTGAACTCGAAAAACTCCTCAAACAATTCAGAAAGGAGTCGCTCGAAGCATCGAAATAGTGTTATTTCGGTTTCTCGGCTGTACGTGTCGAGTGCTATATCGAAAAAAGCCTCTCCACTTCACAGCGGGGAGGCTTTTTTATTGTCAATCTGGTTCTGCCAATAAATAATAAGCATACTTGGCTTTTTGCATTATACCACAAGTTCACCTACTTGTTCTCGGATTTCACAGACGGACTGAAACCGCTCCTGATATTTTCACCGGTCGTTTCTCCTAAATAAAATTTTCCCTGTTCAATTTCAGATAATTCGCAGGTGCATACCCGTATTGCTTTTTGAACGCTTGTGAAAAATGCGACCTATTCTTGAATCCTACCATATAACTAACCTCCTGCGCCGACACGCCATCTTCAAGCAACATTTTTTTTGCCTTTTCCAAACGGTGCTCCGTAATCCAGCGTTGCGGCGACAGAGTGCTGATCTTGGCAAAATCACGTTTGAAAGTGGCAAGGCTTCTTCCAGTATAAGAGGCAAACTCTTCCAATGTCAGGTCCTCCGTGTAATTCTGTTCCATGAAATCCATAAGGTCTATTTTCCACACCTCGTTGAAGTCGAACAAGGTCGGATAGAAACGGGTATCTATGGCCAGCAGACACATGATGGCTTCCTGCACTTTCAGTTGCAGCCAGCCGTCCGCAGGTGTCTCCCCGCTATCCGTGTAAGGCAGGAACGAGCTGAACAGGCTTTTCAGCGCAACAGTCTGTGGCAGGACGTTTACAGTCTGTCGTATAGGGCTTATACCGTGCAACTTCTTACATGTACCCACAATACGGTTATAGTATTCTTTCAACTCTTTGCGTGGTAACGTAAAGTTTATACCCCGATAGGGTTTACCTTCAAGCGGCACTTTGGTTACATTGACAGAACAATCGCGGCGGACAAAAACGTAATTATCTGCCGTAATCTCGTCCGTTTTGTCCTTGCTTTCTATAACCAATTTCCCGGAACGAACGAAAATAATGGAATGGGCAGGCATCCGATGTTCCAGATGCATATCATGAGGTATGCAACAACTTAACAGGATGTCGCTATAATTGACCAAACTTTCTATACAATCATTCATATTGCAAATATAATATCCCTTTTACTTTTCACCTCTCATTTTAAGGAATATTTCGGGCATGGCAGCAGGATTCATCGACATCATATCCACCAGTTCCAGAGACTTTACCATGTGCAGCGTGCCTTGTTTGTAAGCCTTGAAATGCTCTGTCGCTATATGATGCTTGTAGGCATCTCGGTTGGCGTATATTTCCAGAATACGTATCTGGCAAGAATCCCGTTGCTGTACCATCGGGTATATGGCTATCACGCCCGGCTCCTCTCGAACGGAGGTTGCGCCTACTTCCAAAGCCATTCGCAGGTATTCTTCGTGGTATTCGGGATAGATTTCTATTTCCGAAATACGCACCAACATTTCAGTCTCCTTGTTATCACCCATGACAGATACGTTGTTTTCCGCTTTGACAATCTCTCTACTTATCGGCTGCCCAGAAAAAAGCCGGATGGCATTTTCCCACAAGAACATTTCCTTGTAAGGAGACAGCTCTTTATCTTCGGACAAGGCTTTTTCCAACAGTCGTAGGTTCCCCACCAGCACTTCCGCAGGTTGGTACGGATAGTCCGAGCCGTAAAGAATATGGTCGAGCGATGTGACGGTCAGCATACTCCGTATGGTTGCCGGTGAAGCTGCACCGGCCAGATCGTAATATAATCGTGAAAGGTTGCCTTCGAAGTCGATGTCATCCATCAGTCCTTTGGCTTGCATGGCAGGAATTATAGCCTTCAAGCGCGGTATGGCAAGCGGCAGGAAAGAGCCGCAATGCGGAACAACGACCTTGAGATTGGAATAACGCACCAAAATATTGCGGGCCATCATATTCATAATGGCTCTGGTCGTTTCTGCCGGATATTCGTATGCTGCAAGCGGAACGGCGGCCATCAGTTTTCCGTTCACTGGCACAGGTTTGTGCGGGTGGAGGATAATGACTGCATTCCTCTTGTCCAGCACTTCCATTAACGGGTCGAGTGCCTCGTCACCGAGATATTGGCCTCGGCTGTTTGTCGCCAATTTTATCCCGTCTGCACCGAGCGTGTCGAGCGCATAAACGGCTTCCGCAATGGCTGCATCCACGTCCGGCAAAGGCAATGAGGCACAGAACCTGAATCTTTCAGGATAGGCTGTTTTCAATCCGGCGCAGTATTCGTTGTAACGCCGTATGGTTTCCCGGCACTCTTTGCTATCACCGAAATAAGGCTGCGGGGCGGGCATGGTCAGTATGGAACGCCCTATGCCTGCGCTGTCCATAAATGCCAGATGAGAATCGACGTTCCACTCCGGCAAGGGGAAACCCTCGTCCAATGCCGCATTGTGTTTTTCCAGTGCCTCCATATAAAAAGGCGGGATATTGTGGCAATGCACGTCCACCACGTTCTGTGCATTACCGGTCAAATAGCTTATCATAAGAGAAATGATAAAAAGAAATCGTTTCATGTCCGTCATGATTGGTTCTCTTTGTATTTCCTGCCTGCATCCGTACAATGTCCGATGATACTTCCGGTTCGTAAGTACCGGTAGGTGGGAAATTCGAACAGTACCGGTTTGAGGCGGTCATAGTCTAATTTGCCGTCTGTGCCGAGCACGCTGTCATCGGCATACGTGCGGGAAACGCTGCAAATGAAATTCTCGAAGCCGTTGCACTCGTACACGTCTTCCACCTTACATTCCATGCTTAAAGGCGACTCTCGGGCCATCGGTGTTCCGTCATCTCCCGTCACGGAATCGAACACGACGCTTTTATCCGTCTTGCCGCCCGATACGATACCGCAGTAATCCGCTTTCGACAGAAAATCTTCAGTTACGATGTTTACAGACAAATGTCCGCTCTCCTTGATGCCTTTATTGATATAATGCGCGGAATGCAGGCTGACAAGCAGCCTGTCGTGGGCAACGATGCCCACATGCGCTACCAGTGTCCACGATGCCTTCCCATTTACCTTGGCGCCGATCACAACGGTCGGCATAGGATATAAAGCCAGTGTATTTCCGATGTTCTTTTTCATCGCTTCTCCTCCTGCAATTTATCATATTCCTTGTCGCTTACCGCTTCCAGCCATTCGTTGCTTGCCCCTTCTCCGGGTACTTCGACAGCCAGATGTGCAAACCAGCTGTCGGCTGTTGCTCCGTGCCAGTGTTTCACCCCTGCCGGAATATTGACCACATCACCGGGACGGAGCATCCGGGCCGGTTTGCCCCATTCCTGATACCAGCCGGTACCGGCCACGCAGACCAGTATCTGACCGCCGCCTTTCGAGGCATGGTGTATGTGCCAGTTGTTGCGGCATCGCGGCTCGAAAGTCACGTTGTGGATACCGACCTGTTCCGAGGATAGCGGTGCCAGATAGCTCTGTCCTATAAAATATTGGGCGAAGGCGTCGTTCGGCTTACCTATGGGAAATATCATTTCCCGTTCAAATTCAGCCTTGCCGTCCGTATCGGCACTCTCTTCCGCCCATACATCCTTTGCCAGACGGAATGCCGCCCATGCTTTCGGCCATCCGGCATAGAAACCGACCTGCGTCAGTATTTCCGCTATCTCGGTACGGGTGATGCCGTTCTTCTTGGCGGTTTGTAAATGGTACGTCAACGAAGAGTCCGTTATCCCTGAACTGACAAGTGCCGTGATCGTTACCATACTGCGGTCGCGCAAACCGAGTTTATCAGTCCGACTCCATACTTCTCCAAAGAGGACATCATCATTCAATTCTGCGAACTTGGGGGCGAAGTCGCCTAACTGGTCGCGACCTGCCGTCTGCTTGATTTTCTTCTGTGCATTTACCATAGGGGCTGATATTAGCAATGTTAATAATATACAAACAATCGTTTTCATATCTTTTGGGGTTTTAATTAACGGTTTTATAATCTGTCATTCTCCGGAAGTCGTCTCTCCTGAATAATCGATACTTTTCAACCAATCGGCAATCATGTCGTGGCTGCCTGAAGTCTGCGACGAACGTATCCAAAGGCTTGTCGTAAAAAACCTGCCGTCCGGAACGAGTCTCTTGGCATCTGCTTCAACACCGCTGATGCCACTGCTTGCACTGGACACGATAAGTCCGATATGTTTGTCCGCCATTTCATCGCCATAATGGAACAGAAAAGTCTGCATGGGAGCCGCCATATTGCTCCACCATAACGGAGTGGCCACGATTACCGTCCCGTAATCTTCCATTCGGACTTCCACCGGATCTATCGCAGGATAGGAAGAGGCGTCATCGGGATTTTCACGTATGGCCGCTATCTGTGCACTGCCGATAGCGTAATTGTTGGCCGCATAATCGAGTCCTTTTTCAGCAGGTTCGATTCTTATTACATCCGCAGCAATTTGTGCTTGCAACTCATTTACAATCGCTGCCGTATTGTTCGTATAGCTGTAATACACTACCAGCGTTTTGCCTGCCTGCGGCTGGTTCGGATTGTCGGAGTTTTCATTTCCATCTTCTTCATCTTTCGGGGTCTCTGTTTGCGGACCGTCCGTAGTCTGGTGGTCATCGCTGCAAGCCATACAGTTGAAAGTCATGCACAATGCCGCCGTCAACAGATATATCATCTTTTTCATTGTCGTATCTTTATTATATTTTCATTTCAGCACATGGAATGTTCCCATGAACCTTTTGTATTTACGTCCATCTCTCTTGAGGTTGAATCCAGCAGAGAAAGCTCATCTTCCGCCAAATTCAGCTTGGCGGCTTTTACCGCATCTTCCACATGGTGCATCTTGGTTACTCCTATAATGGGTAAAGTATGTTTGGCGATGGCCCACGCGATGGCGACTTGTGATACGGACGCCTCATGACGCAGGGCTGTTTCACGTAGGACGGAAAGCAGTTTCTCTATCCGTGGAAGTTGGCTGTTATAGGTCTCGCCGCGAGAAGTGTTTTGCGGCATAAGGTGCTGCGCGTCATACTTTCCGGAGAGCGCACCCTGTTCCAATACCATGTAGGCGAAGAATGTCATGCCATACCGATTGCAATAATCGATAATCCCCGCATCTTCCGAGGAGCGATAAATGAGGCTGTAATGGTTCTGTACGGCTGAAATATGGAATCCTTCGGCAGAAAGTATCTCTTCTGCGCGTTTCAGTTCCGCGAGGTTATGGTTCGATACCCCGACACGCTTTACTTTCCCTTTTTTCAGCAAGGGAATGAGGCCGGGAGTCCAACGTTCCACATCGGCGGGGTTATGAATCCAGTAGATGTCCACATAATCTGTCTCAAAACGTTTCAGACTGGCATCCAGCATTTCTTCCACAGCACCCGGAGAGTCCGGTGCAATTTGAGGAGTGAATTTGGTGGATATGGCCACCTGCTCGCGCGGACATTGCTTCACGAAACTTGCGAGTATGCTTTCCGAAGACCCCATACCATAGACGGTTGCCGTGTCCCAAAGGTTGAGTCCGTTCTTCATGGCCGTATCGAATACTGGCTTCAAATCTTTTGCGGAAAGGTTATTTCCGAATACTTGGTCGCCTCCGGCGGCTCCTGTTCCCCACGACCACGTGCCGAGGGCGATTTTGGGATAATTTTCCTTGTTTGCCATAACTTTGTTGATTTGATTTATTTTCTGTGGCAAAGTTAAGGCTGTTAAATAAGAATAATGTTAGTTTACGGCTCATTTATTGTTAGCAAACGGCTCAATATTGATAAATACCCGAAAAATTGTGAAGGTATATAAGACTTTAATCAAATCGTTACGATAAAATAAATTATCCAATAAAACCTCACACCTTAAAATATATATCGAGAAAGCCTCCCCGCTGTGAAGCGAAGAGGCTTTTTCGATTATACACAAATATTTATACTTACAATGTGATAATAATTTAACGCAAACAATCCAACTTTCTATTTTGCACCGTAATTATAATAAAAGCTAAGTGGGCAAAAAAACTCTTAGCTTTTATTTTATGGTGCATTATTCGAACAGTATCTTTGAAAAGTATTTTTTAAACTTTTCAGTTCCCATTCCAAGATATTGCTCATACAGTTTCCGACAAACGCTGTCGGTGGGATAACGCAGACGGTCTTCTTCATCAGTCGCAGCCTGCCAAACGACACCGGCAGCTTCCTCCGGTAAAGGAAATTCAGAATTGCCGTCCAGCAACCATGCTCTTTGTCTGGCTGATGCCTTTTCATATCCAGTCACGTCGTTAAGCGGAGTTTGAAAATTCGTTTTTGTGCCGCCCGGAATCATCGACTTGACCGCAACACCGAAAGGTTTCATTTCATACCAAAGGGATTCCATCATTCCTTCCTGTGCCCGTTTAGCTGCCCCATAAACAGCATCTCGTGGAAATGCGATGGTTCCGGCAAGTGATGTCGTAGTGAGAATGACACCGCTGCGACGCTGTTTGAAATGAGGAATAAATTGTTGTGTGACAAGCATAGCTCCGATAACATCCGTATCAAAAAGTTTCCGAATTTCCTCCTCCGGTATCCGTTCGAGCGGAGCCATGATACCGTATCCGGCGTTATTAAACAACACATCCACGTCATATTTTTCCAATGCTTCCCGACTGGTTTCTTTAATCTGCCGAGAATCGGTCAGGTCAAGCGGCATGACAACGACATTCGGTAACACCGCCAGTTCCTTCCCCTTTTCCGGATTACGCATCGTTGCTATAACCCGCCAGCCTTTGGCTGAAAATAACTCTGTCGTTGCCTTTCCGATGCCAGAAGATGCACCGGTAATAAATATTGTCTTCATAATAAATGCAGTTTGAAAAATGAAACATTTCTTTTACCAGTACAAAAGTAAGGAGAGCAGACAGACAAAAACTTATGCAGGACAAACAATAGTTGTTTGAATCAAACAATTTGTTTGCGCCAGCTGCATTTACCCAGCTTTCATACGCAAATCGGAAGGTGACGTACCGGTATGTTTCTTCACATAATTGCTGAATGAAGATACCTCGTTGAAACCCAATGCCCAGCCGATTTCACTTATCGAGCAAGGGCTATGTTGTAACAAAGCCACTGCTTCTTGCACAATACGACGATTGATTAAGTCCGAGGTAGTATGTCCAGTAACAGCCTTTACAACACGGTTCAGATGATTGACATGAATGGACAGACGTTCTGCATAATCGGTGGCAGAACGCAGCCGTAAAGGATTTGCGGGAAACTCCACTGGAAATTGATGGTCGAGAAGAACAAGGAATAACTCGACGGTACGTTGTGCTGCGTTTTTATGGGAAACATAATGATTTCCTTTTTCCAACATCATTGCTTTGTGAACAAGAAGATGAAGGTAACAGCGCAATACGTCAAATTTTTGTGGATAATCCGATGCTGTCTCACGACGTATTTGTCGCCCTATTTCCTGTATTTCGTCCAGTGTATCGTTATCCAGAAAATAAATACGGTCTTTTGACGAACAGAACAAAGGTGAATCGGCAAGTGTCCCCATCTGTTCGGAAACCTGTATAAACTCCTCGTTGAAAATACAAAACCAGCCTCGCTTTCCAGAGTCTGCCAACGCTTCCCAAGCATAAGGAACGGCAGGAGTGGCGAACATGAGAGCCGGGCGATCCACCATAATCCATTTGTCCGCATAATAAAGTTTACCTGTTTCCAGTAGCAAGGTTACTTTATAAAATCCCCGATAACCAAATATGGCTTGGTTGATATGGCAATGTCCCTCCTGCAAAGAAAAATATGGTTTCCCTTTCGTTACTCCGGCAGCTTCCGAGTAATTATATTGTCCTATTCGTTTATAAAAGTCTATAATGTTTTCTATCATATATATTTCTCTTAATACCTTAAAAAGACTTACTGCTACAAAATTATAAATTTCTCCCGAAGATTCACTAAATTATTTATAATGTGAAAGTTGGGGAACATATTTATATGATACCGATTCGTGGATCGAACTGATGAATAAAGAACAAACATTGCAAAACATCCAAACTATCGCTATTTGCCCAAAAGAGCCGATCCTCGCGGACAGGCTCTCTCCAAATGAAAAAAATTGTGTATTATTACGAACAAAAAGTTCTATTTGAAATAAAGCATTATTTTGGTATGCCTATTGGCTTTTTCCGGAGAGTAATCGGAAATACCGCCCATCGCATTTTTGGTGATGTTCTCTGCCGGTAATCCTCGTTTATTCAGTTCCGTTGCGATATAATCGGCTCTCAAAGCGCTCAACGTATCGTTTATGTCAACTGTACCGGTCGCACTGTCAGCTGCCCCTATTACGGCCACGGATAACCCGTATTTCTTCGCTACTCGTGCCAGTTCGTCCAGATTGATTAACTGGGAAACGTCTGTCAACCGGGCTGTACCGAGTTCAAAGAAGAAATATATCGGAGAACCGATACATTCATTTCCGGACTGCATAAGAGCGATATACTCCGTGGAAGTGCTATCGGCAGGATTGACGTACTTCCCTTTTCCAGAATCGGGTACACTGTCCTGAACACTCTTTGGTATGTCCTGTGCGGCCAAGGCTTGTGTATTCCCGTTTGACGGCTGTCCGTCAAAAACAGACTTGCCATCCCAACGCCGGTTCTTCAACCTTGCCCGAAGAGAGTTCAATCCACTGTAATTATTCACAGGATAACCGTCGTTGTTCAGGCTGTCATCATCAAAGAGGTGTGCATAGGTATCGAGCAATCCCTCTACCTCCAATATCTTCTTCAATTCGACAAGAGCCCGGCGGTCTTTGTCATGTCGGCCGGCATAGCGTCTGTTCTCTTCCGATAGCACATTGACATAATCGACAAGCCATTCATCACGACGGATATAAGGGCTTACGTCGATAGCCCGTTTCCATCCTACCTTTCCGATATTGAAAGAAAATCCGGCTGTAAGCGACAGCATGTGATCGCCGAAGCGGTTGGGTTTGCCATATCCGTCGAAGTCTTGAAATGTAGTCATGCCGGAGAGTTCCACAAGAGCACTGACCCGCTTGGAGATACGATACTGTCCTTGCACGCCATAAGAGATAGCAAACGGATTATGCCCGTTATCGGCGTTATGAACCAGTCCGACACCGGCGAAAGGCGCAAGCGTCCAACGGACTTGCTCTTGCCTCGTGTAACTGCGTCCGAGAACATTCCACAATAAATCGGCATGAACGTAATGGTACTCTTGTGTGGACAGTGTTCCGTCTTTGAATTGCAAGCCGTTGTAATTGATGCGTGCCCCGACAGTCGGTGAGAACCATTTACCGACAGCGAAGCTGTACGAAGGTTTCAACCGTCCGAAAAGATCCTCGCAGCCGAGCGGAGTACCGAGGAAAGCGGTTGCACCGCCGGCCATGCTGACAAACCAGTTGCCACTTCGGAAAATCGGCATAACCACTCCGTCAAGATAAACGGGCTGTATCGGTTGAAGCAATTCCGTTTTATTATAAAGAGGTACGCTGTGTACAGTATCCCTATCCGAAGGTTGTACATTCGCTTGTGCCTGCAACGAGCATAGCACCGCGAAAATAAAAATGATATTTTTCGTCATACTCTAATGATTTTACATGTTGTTTGTTTCTAATTCTTATAGCGCATTTGCCAGTTAGCGCTTCGTCTTCTTGCCGATGACCGGGCGCATCATACAGCACGCCATTCGCATACAACGGAGCGCCCATGCCCGGTTGTCCTCGTCTTCGTCCCGTCCCCATTTGAGGTCGTTTCCACCCCCTCCGCCGCCGTGTGTTTCGGCAAAAGTCGTGGCATCATCGATCATACCGAGAAACAATAACGTAGCGCAGTGCATGACTTCCGTGCCACGTTCGGCTACGGATTGTACGAGAGTGCCGCTGAACAGTCGCTGTTGCGGAAGTTCCAGTCGTGCCGATATATTCCGGTGTTCATTGACCATTTCTTCCAGCATGGCATCTTTAAGCAAACTATCCACTTTGGAATGGACATCGCGGGAGTATTTATAGGCTTCCTCTTTCAGTTCCTCGGTACGTTCCTGAACGGCATTCATGTTCTCTTTCAGATCGGAAAGCCGCTTGTCGGCTACCTGCAACTTTTCTTGTTTGTCTGCCAGTTTCGACTGGATAGAAGACAGCTCCTTTTCAAGTTTTTCTTTCCGGGCTGAAAGGGCAATGGCGTCTCCCTTTTGAGCGTTCAAATCACCTTCGAGTGCCGACAGCTGTGCTTCTTTTTCGGCCATCTCTTGTTTTAAGTTCTCGACCATAGAGGTCAGACCCTTAACCCTGCGTTCTGCCAGTCGAATATCCGAATGGAGAGCCGACAATACTTCCTGATGACGGTCTATGCGTTCCTCCATAGTCGTACATTCTTCCGACAGCATACGGCGATACTCTTCGGTTGTTCTGTGCCGCGCTCCGGTTTCGGCGATACTTCTTCCTCTCGACATCCCCCACTTCGAATTGACCTCGGTAAAGAAGTCGGTATGCAACTGTTTCATTCTGGCACTGTACTCGAACTTGTCTTTTCCTGCGAAGATTTCCTTGTATGCAAAGCGTCCGTCTTTTATCGGCAGAAGCGTGCAATGTACGTGTGGGTTCAACTCGTCGAGATGTACAATGAAAGCGGCTATGTTCTGTTCACCGTATTTGTCACATACGAACGAATAGACATCTTTCGCCCAGTCTTCGATTTCAGGTTTACGGACGATACGGGAATTGTCCGCCCCCTTCTCGAAGTCCACAGGCTGTTTGCCGAAAGCGAGTTCGTGCATCCGTTGTCGGGAACCGCCGAAAATGATATTGACCACCGTGCGATATTTCGGTTCCGCCAGTCCTTCGTTGGGATCTTTGATACCTCTCCGGTTCAGTATGTCGGCCATCCGCTGCGGAATGCTGCGGCTCGTATCAATGGGGCGCACTTTCCTTCCGGGCGCAATTTCGAAGTTCAGTCCTTTGCGTGTGGGATCGTAATTGCCCTTACTCATGGCATACTTCTCGGCCTGTTCGCTGCGCCTGCGCTGATGTTCGTTGCTCTGTGCCGTGGTGATGCCTTTGGATACCTGCACATCAAGCACTTGTTTCGCATTTACCATATCGTTTTTTCGTTACTTTGGATAATCCCCCCGTGTCCCAGCTTGCTGCTTGTTTGGACACCCATCCCACCGACGTCAGGCAGGTGGGGTATTAGGCTCCCCACTCCCTTTGTTCCGTGGCAGACGGGCAAGCCCGTTTGCCATCTAAAAATGGCAGGGTGCTCGTACTTTAGAGCGGGGCGGATTGTCCGGATTATACATTCGATTTCCGCCCCGGTTTAATTCGCAGCTTCCTGCGCCCTTGCCACAAGGGATAAAAAGGGTTTGCGAAGCGATTTGAGCGGGTATTCTTCTTCATCCATATCAACGGTCGATTCAGGATTCAAAATCAGTTCTACAAGTTCTTTCGAGGTCTCGATGAATCCTGCCCAGTCCCCACCAAGGTCGAGGCGGAAGAAATCGAGAATATCCAAACAATCATCGAACCTCGACTTGCGAAGCACGCGCTGCATGGCTGCCAATGCGATATTCTCCAATGCCGTCGTGCGAATATCCACCAGCCCCTTCTCATCGTGTCTGGCAGACATGCTAAGATTAACGTGCATGTCATCGGGCGGGTAAATATCTTGTAAGCCTATATCGGCTAAAGCTCGGCGAACCAACTGTCCACACGCCTTGCCGGTGTCTTCGGCGCTTGCTTTGCCAGTTATCCAATCGGACAACGCCTCACGTAATTGCATGGCAAGGTCTGTCTGATTTTGTACATCGTTATCTTTCGAAGAGTGGGCGGTCTGCAAGGACATGGTGATAATGACACTCTTTGTCAACCGGATTCTTTCCAACTGGCCGAGCGATTCCAGCGTGTCCAAAAAGGAGCGGACAGTGGCCCGATGCCAGTGCCATTCCGCAGCAAGGTCGGAAATCGTTACATGGCATTGGCAGGATTGAAGTTCGTAATCCTGTTTTCTTAAAAAGGGAGAAACGAAACCTGCCAGTGCTTTGTCCAACAAATCGCAATAGGCTTCCGTTCTCGTTTTCCGTTCGCCGACTTTCTCTTTGAGGTAGTCGAACACCTCTACATTCGCCAATATGGTGGCGGACATTTCATTTCTATTTTTCATTTTCATTCCCTTTTGTTTGATTATATATTGTGCGGATTTGTCAAGGCTGCCACTATCCGCATTATCGCGGCAACCCGGCGTGATGATTATCGGAATAACTGTTGGCAGATGTTTCGGCATGTTTTGTCCGGCCAACTCCTTCGTTTCCATCTTCCGGTTCGGACAAACTCTTCGAAGAAGGATAGAACAATGCCGCCAATAGAATAAAAGCAATGGTAACGGCCATCGTGTACAGATGCGGAACGAAACCGATGACCACTGCCACAAGTGCGTAAACGGCAAATGCCCGTGGTCGGTCAAGCAAATACCGCAACCATTTGTCCACTCGTTTGGAAGAGAACATAACGGCACATACTATGGTGGAAAGCACGACACCGAACTCGCCGATGTGTCCATTCGTAAAGACATAATGAAACAGGAGCAGCAGGACGAGCACTATTTGTGTGTAAAGCCTGCGGGCTTTGGCGCTTCGAACCATCGCAACGTGGAACTTTGCCATGAAACGATGTCTGCTTTTGTACAATACCAGCGGCAATGCAACCGGCAACATAAGAAAGAGGAATTGCAATATAATCCAAGTCATAGGTAATAGGGTTTTGAGGGTATGTAAACAGGACGTACCACGAGCTCCAACCGGACAACGCCGTAGGTGGCCAGCCGGATAATGTTCTCGGCATCTTCAGCCGTGAGATAGGCGCCGCCCTTTTTCATGCGGGATTTGAATGATCCGTTTTGTTTGCGGTAAGCTGCCAATGCCTTGTCCAGTTCATATTCGGGAATCGTCCATGACATACCTTTTTCGTATGTCCCATGCGCTTTGAATACTCGCAGGGCCAGTGTACGGGACACGAGGTAGTCGGTTCGGGTATTTCTCGAAATGACATGCTCCTTGTAGAGATTGCTGTCGGCAACCTCTATCCATGTCCGGTATGCGTCGATGCAGAAAATAAGCTGTCGGTATATCGTATTTCGCATAGTGCAAGGGGTTTCACATTTTATTGCAATGCTTCGTGTTCATTTGAGCGGGATTTATCACATGAAATCCATCAGCACGTCTTCCTGTTCTTTCTTGTATTTGAAATGCCCGCTTTCGGAGTGCAGTTTCAAATCGAGACACAAGTCGCCGTACATCAGTTCCAGCGAGTCGTAAATGGTCGCAACGATATGTTTGACTTTGCCGTCGGTATCCGTTTTCGCATTCATTTTGAACATCTGTCCGAAAGCGGGATTGGAATAAGCACATGTGCTGTGTCCGAAATTTCCCATTCCCGCCGGAATGTGGTGATAGAGGGTGATCAGTTCCATATCATCTTCGAACATATCCATTACCTCTTCCAAGTCATACGGGTCCCGTAACGGAAACGTGAGCAGGACATAATCGCCATAGAATTGCGGCTCTTCCATCGTTGTCACATCGAGCAACTGCGGCAGTTGCAGGGGAACGAGTGACATGAAATCGTCTAAAAAATGTCGTAGCATAATCATATTGTGTATTGTTATTGACTTTACATTGAAGCGATAAATATTTCCATGAGCATTCCCGGCAGCTCCGGCAGCCGGTTGCTGTCCGATTGCAGAACCTGATGCAACGTTTCGAACGCACGGGGCGTTTCCTCCGCAATTTCGTCAAGTGCCGCCTTGTCTTCGGGCGAAAGCAACATCATACAGAAATCGTCCAGCAAGACGTAGGGTTGCAAAATCATCCAGATATAGGCATGTGCCTGCTGGGGGGACTTGACCATTCCCCGGCGTATGTCATCGAGACAGGTTCGTACATTTTGTATCAGCCGACGGTTCGTCCGCATAGCCATACAGGTTGTAGCCTCTTTATAGGTAATTTCCTTTCGCTGGGCAGCGAGGAATATCTCGGAACAGCACTTTTCCGTATCACGGGTAATGTCGGACACATTTGCCTGCCCTAAATCGTGCAGGCCGACAAGAAAAGCACGGTAAACGGCATCTTCCTTTTCGATAAATTCCATCAGGTCTTTACGGCTATGTATGCCGTTAGTCAGGGTTTCCGAGAGCAGCGTATGGTATGCCGAACGGACTTGAATGCTGTTACCCCGGCAGGCCGGGCGTTTATCCAAAGCGGCAAAGAACGGGCGAATCTCCTCTGCCGAACGGCGCAGTTCTTCATCTCCGGCATAAGGAGAAAACTGTTCTTTCAGAGCGAGTACCTCTTTGTAAGTACGCGGTCTCGACAAAACAAGCCGAGAGAACTCCGCACGTATGGAATCATGCAACAAGGCACATTTTTCATGTGTACCGGTATGCAAGGTCGTGTCTTTCCGGATATGGGTGAACACAGAATCTCTGATTGTCCGCCAAACCATGAGCTGTGCCGCCAAGTCTCCGAAAGGAAGCTCGTCCGGCTTTCGTATTTCGGACAGGTACTCCCTATATACACCGGCAGGATCATATTCGGTTTCAGACAGTCGTTTGCCATTCCATCCGTCACAAGATGTAAGTATGATAACGGCCATTGAAACGGCAGATATTCCGGCAGTCAATGCCTTGCTTTTTAAGTATGATTTTTTATCTCCAATCATGCGAATTTATTTCAAACGCCGCAAATCTAATCATTATTTTTAGGACATATACAGTGAAAAATCATATTTTAGGCAAATTTTAATATCATACTTTGAAATATGATTTTGCAATGAAAATAAAAGCAACAAAAAGAAAATATGGAGTATGATTTTATAAAGTTTTCACGCAAAGTATGATTCTTGTTCAAATAAAACTTGTACTTTTGCGATTGTTATATAAATAGCATACAACGGTATGGCAAAAGTCGGTTATATATTTAAGGCAAATCATTACGACACTTTCGAATCAGACAAGGAGTGGATGCGCCAGTATGGTTGTGTACAGATAGTGGAAGAACCGGTCGAGCACGAAACGCTTCGGCCGCAGTGGAAACAACTCATAGCAACCCTTGGAAGGGGTGATGAAATTGTCGTGTCAAAATTCAGCAATGCCATGCGTGGAGTTCGCGAGCTTGTGTCATTTATCGAATTTTGCCGAATAAAGGTGATACGCATTATATCTCTTCACGACAAGATAGATTCACGGGGAGATATGTTTCCCGAAACGACGGCTGCCAATGTACTGGAAATGTTCGGGGCGTTTCCGGAAGAGACGGCTGCATTGCGTAAGGCTTCCGCTCATGTCATGCGTTTACAACAAAATATCAGACCCCCGATGAAGAAAATGAAAGCCATTCCCAAAGACGACCGGAAAAATCGGGAAAGCAGTATCGTGGATATGTACAATAACGGCTATTCGATTGACGACATCTGGGCTGTCAGCGGGTTCTCAAGCCGGAGTTCGGTTTTCCGTGTACTCAACAAAAATAACGTGAAACTTAATCGCGGGAAATTCAGCGGCCCTCTGGGAAAAAGGAAAAAGAAAGACGACTCTGCGGAAGAATAGTCACAAAAAGAGAAGTTGCGCCTTATTGACTGAAAACAGCTCCGCAGCAGGCAACAAGACTGATACAGGCTCATATCTTGGACGGCAAGCGCCATTACTTAATTATATAGTTATATAACATACACCCAAGTTGTCGATGTTGCTCTAACATCACTTCAAATCCCATATAAAACCATATATAGCACTGATTTCCAAAGCTATTATATGTTTATTTAATTATGTAATTATGTAATTATATAATTATATAAGATATTAAATATATAATTATATATGAAAATTGTTGGTATATCAAGTAAAAGACATTATATTTGCGTTAGAAACAACAACCTATAAAGCAGTAAGCGATGAAGAATAAAATTATCATATTCAGCAATATTAAAGGAGGTGTCGGGAAAACCACGCTCTGTGCCCTGTTTGCAAGTTACCTTGCAGAGAAAGGTTGTCCCGTCATAGCCATCGACGCCGACCTGCAAGCGTCGTTATATCGTCACCGACAACGGGAGAAGGACGTTGCTCCCGAAGCTCAAATTCCGTGGAATGTGGAGTTGCTGGACACGTCGGACAGAGGCCATCTTGAACGTGTCATGGGCAAACTGAAAAGTGTTCCGGGGATTGTCCTGATAGACTGCCCCGGTAATTTGAATGACCGCAATCTCGAATACATCTACAAATCGGCTGACGTAGCGATTATCCCCATATCGTTTGACGCGGATACCGTCGATGCAACGGGTATATTCGTCAAGGCACTGAAAACAGTATCTTCCGCTGACCTTGTGTTTATACCGAACCGGATCAACACCTCCGAACGGAAATCGGAAGAGCTGCGCCAAAGAACACAGACCACCGAATTTCTCGGCTTGGTAGGTACGGTCGTGCCGACAGTCAAACAAAGCGTATCCGTCAAAAGATATACTACCTTGTACCCGTTGGAGAAAAACCAACTTGCGGCAATCGAGCCGTCATTCAGTAAAATCATTGAGGAACTCCATATTAACAAATAAGAGCTATGGCAAAAAATAATCGACCCATAATAGACAATCCATTGGCAAGCATGGGACTTGACCAAATCGTTCGTAACATAACCGCTCCCGAAACCTCTGTGGAATCCGATAAAAAAGATGTGGAGAAAAACGCCGATGTACCTCAAAAGGTCGCCAGATCCCGGCGGGGCAACATGAAGGTTTTCGAGGAGAATCTTGCCAAATACACCGGCATCAACGAACAGGGCATTGCTATCTGGCTGCCCAAGGACGTCAAGAAAAATTTGGAACTTATCCGTGTCAATGCGAGTCGTAATATTCCGCTGCGGTCTTTGGCTGCGGCTATTATCATGACGTATATTTCGGAAAATAAAAACAAACTCAATGAATTATAAAACAAAGATATAAGATTATGTATTTATATAATTATTTAATTACATAAATATATAATTCAGTAATTATGTTGTTATATAAAAAAAGTATATAGAAGTATGGAAGTTATACTAATAATCGTCGTATTCTGGGTAGTGGGAAAACTCCTGAAAGGTGTGTTCGGAGGGTTCAGCAAAAGCGACTATCGACGCGATCAGTAGCAAGTTTTGTACACCGTTCCAACTGTAAACAAAGGGAATGATGATAGAAAACGGACGGACATACATCGCCATAGACCTGAAGTCGTTCTATGCTTCTGTGGAATGCGTGGAACGGGGACTTGACCCGCTCACCACGAACCTTGTCGTGGCTGACAAAAGCCGGACGGAGAAGACGATTTGTTTGGCTGTCAGTCCTTCTATGAAAGCATACGGCATACCGGGACGTGCAAGGCTGTTCGAGGTCGTACAGCGGATACGGGAAGTCAATGCACAGCGTAGAAGAGCGGCAGGCCGGCAAACAGCAACCGGAAGATCGGTGTCGGACACAGAACTCAAAGCACATCCTGAATGGACGGTAGATTATATCGTAGCACCGCCGCGCATGATGTTCTACATAGAGTACAGCACGCGCATATATCAGATATACCTGAAATATGTGGCTCCGGAAGACATTCATGTCTATTCCATCGACGAGGCATTCATGGACGTTACCTCCTATCTGCCTTCCCTCAAAATGTCGGCACATGAACTGGCGAAGAGAATCATACGCGATATATTTCGGCAGACAGGCATCACGGCCACCGCAGGGATCGGTTCGAATTTGTATTTGAGTAAGGTGGCGATGGATATTGAAGCCAAGCATATACAGGCAGACGAGGACGGGGTACGCATTGCACAGCTCGATGAAATGTCGTACCGCAGGAAACTTTGGCAACATCGTCCGTTGACGGATTTTTGGCGCGTGGGAAGCGGAATTGCCCGAAAGCTCGAACAATACGGGATATATACAATGGGTGATATTGCCAGACAGTCCGTGAAGAATGAGGAATTGTTATATTACCTGTTCGGTATAAATGCGGAACTGCTGATAGACCATGCTTGGGGCTGGGAACCCTGCACGATGGAAATGGTGAAGGCATACAAGCCCACAGTCAATTCGTTCAGTAACGGACAAGTGCTACAAGAACCATACACGGCTACCAGAGCCCGCATAGTGGTATGTGAAATGGCGGAAAGCATGGCGCTCGACCTGCTCGACAAGGGCATGGTGACAGACCAGCTTGTCTTATCCGTCGGGTATGACATCGTGAATTTGACCGACCCGTCCATCCGATCAAGATATAAAGGTGAGACAACGACCGATCATTACGGGCGGCAAGTACCCAAACATGCCCACGGTTCTATAAACCTCGACGAGCCGACTTCTTCCGCGAAACTGATAACAGATGCAGCAACACGCTTGTTTGACCGGATTGTCCAACCCGGTCTGCTGGTGCGCCGACTCAACCTCACCGTGAACCACATCGTATCAGAACAAAAGGCTGGCCAAACTTCTGTTCCGGTACAATATGACCTGTTTACGGACTATGCAGCCATTGAAAAGGAACAGAGGGAAAAAAAGGCATGGCTTAACAAGGAACGTCGGGTACAGAGTGCTGTGTTGAAAATAAAGAAACAGTTCGGTAAGAATGCGATCCTGAAAGGATTGAATTATGAAGAGGGCGCAACTGCCAAAGAACGCAACGAACAGATAGGAGGACATAAGGCATGAAAACTACATACGATGACATCATAGACTTGCCGCACCACGTATCCAAGGTACACCCGCAGATGTCCATGTACAACCGCACGGCACAGTTCGCTCCCTTTGCTGCCCTTACGGGCCATGAAGACGCTATCCGGGAGACTGCAAGACAGACAGATGAAGATAAGGAACTATCTGAAAGCGAAGCTGAAATACTGAACAGGAAACTGACTTATCTTATTCTGAAAAAGGAAGAAAAGCCGACTGTCTCCGTTACTTATTTTGTAGAGGACGGCAGAAAAAGCGGAGGCAACTATCGCACAGCTACGGGAATCATCAAAAGAATAGATACCGATAAAGGCATATTGGAAATGGCAGCCGGTCTCTCTATCCCCATCGGTTCCATCAAAGACATAGACGGGGAGTGTTTCGAGGATTGAAGATGACGAAAAAAGATTGGATATGAATTTATCATTAAAACGGATTTATAAACCTCATAAAATATTTTGAAAGTATGACAAAAGCAGAAATTGTTGCTCGGATTGCAAAACAAACCGGAGCAGAAAAGGAAGTGGTAATGAATGTAGTAGAGGCATTCATGGAAAGCGTAAAAGGGGCTATGATTGAAGGGAATGAAGTATTCCTACGAGGCTTCGGCAGCTTTATCATCAAACATCGAGCAGAGAAAGTAGCCAGAAATATTTCACAGAATACGACCATTGTAATCCCGGCTCACTCTATCCCGGCATTCAAGCCTTCCAAGGCATTCGCGGATATGGTTAATGGCAAAAACAATAAAGATAAAAAGCTATAACCTACTGCAATTCAGTTATTCTCCGTTTAAAGATACGGAAGGAAGCGCGATTTGCGACCTGCTCGTTTACGACAAATTTAGTTTGAAGAAAATGGAGTGCTTCTGCAAGAAACGTTACAAAGAAATACATTAAACTTACGGACATAGAATAAAAAAGTGGAGAAAGGCATCCCATTGATGTTTTTCTCCACTTTTGATGTGAATCGACGACCTATATGCAGTCAGGACAGACTTTGAAGCATGGCCGCCATATTATATCCTAACGTCTGCATGGTCTTGCTTCCCCTCTCGTCTCTTCCCATCGGGGAATGGCTGTCGAAGAGCATATTCCAATAACTGCTGCTGACTATGGGCATCTCGCTAAACGAAAAATACTTGTTAATGCGGTCAACCGTATTGTTCGCACCGGAACGCATACAACTTGCCACGGCAGCGGCGGGTTTTCCCCGGAACAGTCCGCCATGTGTGCTGGCAGCATAGAATACACGATCCAGTAACGCGCATAGAGCACCGTTGGGAGCGGCGAAATAGACAGGGCTTCCAATAATAACGCCGTCTGCTTTCAATATGGCTTCGATCAGATCGTTGCAAGTATCGTCCGAGAAAACGCAACGAAAGGTTTTACCGCACCCTTCGCAGTCAATACAACCACGCACAGGCCTGTTTCCGATCCAGAACCATTCGGTTCCGACACCTTTATCCTGCAATGCCTTTTCCACCAGACTTAATGCGTGATACGTTTCTCCCTTTTGATGGGGACTCCCGTTTACCAAAAGCACTTTCATTTCAGCAAGGGCAGTTGGTTTAACATTTCCTTGATACGGATAGCGGTACGGGGCATCGGTTCGGCAACGGTCAGACCCACAATTTCTTTCTCTTGTGCGATGTCGTTTATCACACGCACCACTTCCGCAATTTTCATCCCATTGGGAACAACACCGACTGCCGCTATTATTTCGGCAGGATCGAGTACATCCATATCGAAATGGACAACTACTTTCGACGCACCGCATGACTTCAACCATTCCCGTATCGCGTCGCTGTTCTCTCGCACGTCTTCCGATGTCAGATGTTTGATACCGTATCCTTTCTGCCTTTCCTTAATTTCGTCGCATTCCCAATCGCGTAAACCAATAAAAAGGATTTTAGACGGGTCTATCCTTGCGGGCAGTTCCGAGACGATTTGCTTGTCACCCAAACCCATGCAGGCCGTTACCGCCATGGCATGATAGGCCGGGTACACATCGCCGGGCAGAGTGATGTCCGGGTGTGCGTCGATCCAGACCATTGCCACATCATCCTTGTATTTTCCTGAAAGATACGTGAACGGCACGACGCTTACCGAACATTCTCCTCCCAACGTGACAATCCTGTCGGGTGACTGCACCTTCAATATATCCAGAGCAGCCTTTGTTTGTACGATGATGGCATCCTTGTCCAAAACCCCGTCCGTCACTTTCCGCTGCACGAGGTCTGTGGCCACCGGAACGGTGTATGTCTCCTGCCTGCTGTCGGGTGCAAGGAAGTTCAACAGCTGCGCCCCTAAATAATATCCTCTCGATGCCTGTTCGGGATCTTTCACTTCCGTTATCCACCGGGCAATGTCACCGCCCTGCCATTGTGGATAAACGAGCCTGATTGTCTTTAACTGTTTTTCCATATTGCTTTTACTGATAATTTTCTGCGCATGGACCGTCATGCCAATAGCCAATAACGTACCCAATACAAATAATTTTCTCATAATCATAATAACCGTATCTGTTTTTGCCGCAAAATTACCAAACTGCTTGCAGTCATGCAATTACTGCTGAATTATTCATATACTGATAATTTTATCATATACTGACAATTTTATCAGTACACATGAAAAGATTATAGCAGGAAAAGACTAATTTTGCACCATATAATAAACGAGATCATGTACGAAAAGAAAATACCGTTCAATATCGACTGCTGCATCAAGGTAACAATGGAAGTCATCGGCGGAAAATGGAAATGCTGTATCATAGACGCGCTGAAAGACGGGGCGAAACGTCCGAGTGAAATTCACAGGCATTTTTCCGAAGCGAACACGCGGGTCATCAACCAACAGCTGAAAGAGCTGGAGATGCACGGGATTATCGAAAAGAAAATTTTTGCCGAACTCCCGCCTCATTCTGAATATTCCCTGACCGAGATGGGACGGACGTTGCTCCCCATCATCGGTAAACTTGAAGATTGGGGCAATATGTTCCGCCCTACACTGAAAAAGATATATGGCATAGAATAATAATGATCACATTCCTATCGGGTAAACGGGAGGGAAACGGATGATTCCTCAAATTGCAAGATTATCTTTTCTGTATTTACCCGGCGACACTCCTTTTTCTTTTGTGAACACTCTTATAAAATGGGGCAAATCGCTGAATCCCACCAGATAGCATATTTCCGACACGGATTTCTGCGAGTGCTTCAACAAGCCGCAGGCAGTGTTCAAACGGTATTGCATAACGAACTGCATGAACGTCATTCCCTTATGCCGCTTGAAATAGGAGCAGAAAGCGGAACGGTTCATGCCCACTTCAGCGGCAATATCGTCGAGCGAAATCGGGTGGACGTAATGTGCCATGACGTATGTGCAGATCTGCTGCATACGCCTCACGTCGCGCTCGATTCGTACCGGCTTACCGGCAAACGTGTAATCTGTTGCGGTGAAGACGGTCGGCAAGAGCTGGAACATCGTGCATAGGCGTCCCAATTCATCCATTCCACTCATCTGCGAAAGTGCTTGCCGAATAGTCCGGGAGCTTTCCGGCCCGAATATCAGAGCCTCGGTCGGAAAAGTTATGCCTGCAAGCCTGTTCCGCAGTTCGGGAAACGCCTCGATACACTTTTGTACAAGGGAGTGGCTGAAAGCCACCATCAGGTAACGGACACACCCTTTATCGTCGGCCGATGACGGCTCGTAGTCCCAATGATGGTGCATTGAGGGTGGGATTAGTACCACGTCTCCTTCCGAAAAGGTCTGTAAGGTGTCGCCGGCCATTCTGGTTCCGTGTCCGTGTACCACGTAATAGAGTTCCCAAGCATCGTGTTGGTGCAACTTGGCCTCCAGCCGGGTGTCTATCCGCTGGTCTATGAAAAAAAACGAGTGGTTTTCCACGTCCGGCAATTCATACGGGATTATCACATCTTCCATCTTACAAAAATTTAATATTACAAATATACAACAATTATTTGAAACGATAAAGCAAATAACAAACAACAAACCGCACTACCTTTGCAAACGTAAATAATGATATGTCCAACATAATAAACGAATTACATTATGGATTTCTATGAAGTATTGGAGAAACGCCGTACATACCGTGATTTCTCCGACCGTGAAGTAAGCGACGAGATTTTGAAAAGAGTAATCGGTGCGGCATTCAAAGCTCCGACCAACGACCACCTGCGCCAGTTGGAGTTCGTCGTGGTGCGTGGGCGCGAGAATATTGCGAAAATAATCGCTCCGCTTGCCAAGAACATGGCGGCGTTCAAAGAGCTGGTGGCCGAAGTGGACGAGTCCGATGACGAGGACAAGATGGCGATGTTCGCCGACGCACTGCCAAAACAGCAAAGGATGTTGATACAAAGCGGCCTGCTTGTTATCCCTTTCTTCCGCCAACTGACATGGCCGTTGCTCAAACCCGTGGAGCAAAGCTCGCTCAACTATTTCGCTTCGGCATGGTGTGCTTTGGAGAACATGCTGCTCGCAGCCACCGCTGAAGGGCTGGGGACGGTGTTCCATATCCCCGTGGCTGACGAAGCGGAGAAAATCAAGCAAATCGTGAACGCTCCCGAAGACTACGAGTTCACCTGCCTGCTGACAATGGGCTATCCCGCCGAAAACGCATTCCTGCCCAAGCAGAAGGTAATCGATGTGGAAAGCAGAATACACACCGGCATCTGGTAAAATGGGCTGCATGAAAGGACATGTCCTCATATTGACAGCAAATATCCTGTTCGGCGTCAGTATGCCGGTATTCAAGTATCTGCTGACATCGGATTTTCCGCCGGAGGCGATTACCTATATGCGTGCTGCTTTCGCTTGTGCGATGTTCTGGATCGTGTCCTTTTTTGTTGTACCCGGAGAGCGAGTTCCCCCGAAAGATTTGGGACTGCTCGCCGTCTGCGGCTTATGCGGCGTGGGGTTCAACCAATGGTTGTTCGTTACCGGGCTACGGAGTTCTTCACCCGTCGATGCGTCGATCATCGCCACAGCCGTACCGATTTTCGTACTGTTGTTGGCGGCGGTTGTACTCAAAGAGCCGATAACTGCAAAAAAATCGGCAGGTGTCCTGCTGGGTGTCGGTGGAGGGTTGCTGCTCGTGTATAGTTCCGTGCACGCAATGGACGGTGAAAGCAGTCTGAAAGGTGATATGTTGATGTTGTTGAACCAGATGCTCTACTCCGTCTATCTGGTATTGTCCAAGCCGCTCTCATTGCACTACTCACCGGTTACGGTCATGAAATGGATGTTTCTTTTTTCGGCGTTGGCATTGACGCCGTTCTGCCTGCGGCATTTGCAAGAGGTTCCGGTTTTCCATCGGGAAACATTCGACGGCATGGAGTTGTGCGCTCTCCTTTATCTGCTCACCGGAGCCACGTTCCTTTCGTTCCTGCTGATTCCGATGGCATTGAAATATATCCGTCCGACCACCGTCAGTATGTACAACTACGTGCAGCCTATCGTGGCCTCCGGGATAGCCGTCTCGATCGGGCAGGATACCTTTTCCTTGCAGAAATTGACGGCAGCCGCACTGGTATTCGCCGGGGTCTGGTTGGTTACAAAGAGTAAGAAAAGGGAAATAATAAATTAGAAAAGGCAGGACTATAAAACAGGAAGATGGACCAATACCGTCAATTATTACAGCGATTGGCTGTTGAAGTGGTTCGGGAAGGGCTGTGCTTACTCACATAACCCTTTGTTCCCGAATCACATTTTGACGTATTATTCTTTAACTATTATCATCTTTTTGCTATATTCTATAATTTCGTCCATCGTCAGCCATTCCGGTTTTTCGTCTTCACTGAAACTGTCATACAGTTTTATCATGAAATCAATTTGCCGTTCTTCGTTCCCTGCCCATAAGCATTTAGGATGTCTGTTCCCATAATTGAGGTAATATTCGCAATCCGATTGAAGCCGGGAAAGTAGCATATACCTGAACCGTGAATCGCGTTGCATAATGTCATCGTCTGTCATTCTTCCATTTGGGGTTGTTTGATGTACTGTACTCATAATCTCTGTCGTTTTTAAGTTGATTTTTCTTTTCCCTTTGGTACTATCCTGCATCGAGAAATAAGAAATGGGAGCAACAAAAACGGGTGGTATAAATACCACCCGTACAAAAAGCCTTACTAATCATAGCCTGGCTTTGGTCAATAATTCTTTTTGTTTTTGCTGTCAAGGTTTCGGTTTCTTTTCATAGTTAGGGTTTTGATATGCACAAATGTAAACGATTATTTTAAAGTTTGCAAATCTTTATTGATTTTTTCTTTTAATAATGACGATTTTTGGATGAATTTCATTTTTATGACTATAATTGCACTTGCTTGTTGACTCTACCCTTCTTGATAATCTCTTGATAATCTCCTGCGAAATATATACTTTTGCATTGTCCTAATTAATGCGCTATGCCATGAATGTCAAAATAGAAGAAAGCTGGCGGAAACGCCTTCAGGAAGAATTTGATAAACCATACTTTGAGCAGCTAGTCACATTTGTCAAAAATGAATACAAAAAGGCCCATGTACTTCCTCCCGGACACCAGATATTCCATATCTTTAATACCTGTCCGTTCGAGAAAGTGAAAGTTGTTATTCTGGGACAAGATCCTTATCCTAATCCAGGACAATATTACGGAGTTTGCTTCTCCGTCCCGCAAGGAATTCCCATTCCGGGATCGCTAGCCAACATATTCAGGGAAATACATCAAGATTTAGGTAAACCAATCCCCACATCCGGCAACCTAGACCGTTGGGTAGAGCAGGGCGTATTTTCTATGAACTCGGTCCTGACCGTACGGGCTCACGAAACCGGCTCACATCGGAATATGGGCTGGGAAACTTTTACAGATGCAGTGATAAAAAAATTGAGTGATGAACGTGAGAATCTGGTATTCATGCTATGGGGAAGTTATGCAAAAGAGAAGATCGCTCTTATCGACACCCATAAACACTTGGTGCTGACAACTGTGCATCCATCTCCACGCTCTGCCGATCATGGTTTCTTCGGATGCAAACACTTCAGTAAGACGAATGCTTTCCTCCAAAGCAAAGGTATTCAAGGAATCGACTGGTGAGAGGTACGAATCGTCCGACAGGCAGACAGGTTTTCATTATATTTCACCTTCCGTCTGAAGATACCAAGTCCATCCATTGATCTGAATCTGTATGGCCTGCCACAGGTCGGAAGAAGATTCCGCAAAGAAAAAGACAATCTTATGTTCGTCTTGACGATCGAGATATTCCTGCACCCCCCAATTATTCCCCTCCATAGCAGTCATGGCAAAGTAATCAATCAAGTTGATACTGAAAACTTTTCTCCCAGTCGTCTTATCGGTCACGACAAAGCGGCTTTGGCGATCTTCCATCAATCGCATCGTATTCAACTCTACCACGGCGGCAGAAGAATTCTTCTGTTCCATATAATAAGGGCGGAAACTCAGAATATCGTCATCCAGCAACGAATTGTCATAGGCCATGTATCCGTTCGATTCAATTATCTCATAGTTATAATTATTCATATCCAGCCCCCAAGATTTTCCCGAAACACTTCTTGTATCCTCTCCAGAATATCCCTGGAAAACGAACCGTACTTTGTTCGTATTCTTGATCAGGCTTATTACTTCAATCTGGTTCGTGGTTCCTGTAAAATCCACCCGATGACTTACGCCATGCCAGAGCGGTTCCAACTTCTTATCTATAATACAGGATTCTTCCCGCTTTAGCCGTAACCGCATATCTACCATATCATAGCCACTTCTGGGTGTAGTGACGTCGTACGACTCGTGTACACCCACCCATGCAAGAAACCGATACTGTCCAACGGGCAACTTCACTTCCATCAGGTAACTGCCCGTAGCCAACACATCGCCTTCTTCCGACTGCATAAACAGGAATTTCCCCTCTTTGTCAAAAACGTAAAGTTCCACTTTATCAACCTGGGTATGGAATGCATCCGTGAAAAGCATATTATAGTCGTATTTGAATTTGACATACAAACGGCATTCCGGCAAATCTTCGTCGAAGATATTGCACGAGGTCACGAACAAAGAACCAGTTACAAGGAAAAGGCTCAAACAGAAATAATGTATAAGATTTTTCAGTTCCATATATTTTTTGATTATGCTATTATTATATTAGTTTCATGCAAGAGAAACAAAAGTTCCATGCAAGGAGAACAAAAGTTCCATAGGCATGAAACTTTTATTCCGTAAGCAGGGATTAGAGAATCGGAGCCGTCTTATAAGGAAAAGCACCGGGAGACAAACTCCCGATGCTTCAAAGGGAACGGTAGCCATTGCAGAATTAAAATTCTTCAACTTGCTTATACCAGGTCCAAGGGTTCACATTAATCTGTATGGACAACCATTTTTCATCTTCCTCATCCGGTTCGTCCGTTCCAGGGTCCGGAATGATCGGATATCCCGGATTATTGAACTTGCTGACTACGATATCATAAACAGAGTTACGGACTACTCCGAATTCACCTAATTCGTTAACGGCCGCATCAGTATCGTCATGTTTGATAATCGCTTTGTAGTAGCAGACAGCTCCTGCATAATAGGTGAGACTTCCTACCGTTTTTGCCCGTTCCGTGTCAGACTTTCCGAGGATAGCCGCCTTTTTGTTGCGGAAATCGTTCATTGTCGCAGGAATACCTGCCTTGTCGTCAGGAAGAACCACTTCACCGATGCCGATACCTTCTGTGCCCAGATATTTATTGAATGCGCTGGTCAATGCCGTTGAAATCAATAAAGGTTCCGGCTGGTTGAATTTATAGGTCAGCTCTGCTTCAATCCAACTCATCAAAGTCGTGAACGTATAATAGCCACCGTTGATAAGCATCCAGTCTCCTTTTTCATCCTGGTCCGTAGAGGCGGTAGCCGTTCCCGGCATTTTATATTCATTCGGGATGAATTTGGCTTTGAATAAGACATGCGTGGTATAAGCATGCATATTGCTCGCTGCATCCTGCGTATTTTCAAGACAATATTTACTTGTACCAGATGCCAACCAGTTACCATCTCCCGGATCAGCGGCCACATACGTGTAGTCTGTACCTACGTTATGGGAGGCGAAATTGGGATCTTTCCGGTAAGAACCTTTCCTATATTGGTCGAAAGGCGCACGGAATCCACCTCCGTTCGTTTCATACCAAGTTGCAAGCCGCTCGGAAACAGGAAAATATTTCTTATTTGTCACATTCAACAGCCATCCACCATTATCAAGATTAATAGTGGCGGAAGATTCGGTATTCGCATTGATCGCTACACGGACCTTTGCCACCACACGGTCGATATTAACAGATAACGGACTCGTTGTGGCTGCCTGTGAAGTCTTATAAAGCACTAAGTCCGTATCATCACCGTTACTCAGGGAAGGTTCCAGATGCCCTTTGGCATTTGTCATCATAAAACCATTTGTAGAAGAGATAAGACCTGCTTCTTCTGCAATCTCCGCATTGATTACACTGTATGCCTTACTGACAGTCGTGATTTTATCCGGAAACTTCGCAGAAGGATTAGCTACCAACAGGATGTGCTTGGAAGTGGCCGGAATCTTGAATGCCGTACCGGCGGTTCCTGTCGGCTGTCCGGTACTGCTCAGTCCGGCTTCATCATTTGTCAACTCGATATCGGCCGTAACTACCGGGTCCGCATCTTTTGTAAAGAAGATGGCTCTGACCGTCTTTATTTCCGATTCAGGTTCGGTTCCATTTTCAAAATCCGGATTGTTCAAAGCACGCGTAACAGGTGTAGATGGAGTGATCACCTTCAATGCCACCCAGGCTTCGCCTGTCGGATCCGTCACGATATCGCTGTTTCCACTCGAGCCGATGTCGTCATTACTGCACGCAGACAATATCATTGCCGCCAATGCAAACATACCAAAATACTTCTTTTTCATTTTTCTACAATTAAACCGTTATTAACTTATTTATTTATCCCTTTTCCATCCTATTAATTGCTTGCAATTCCTGATTGGGTAATTTCTATTTTAATTCGCCTTGTCGCATTACCATTTGCTGATGAACCATGTTCACCGATGGTGGTCAAGTACACAAGCCCTTTTCTTGCCGAACCTCCATTAGGCAATATTTCCATATATATGACTCCATCATCTACCGTTATACGATCCGTATCGTTCCGGTCACTATCCGGGATGGAAGGACGTAATTTGATCCAGTTCTTCGGATTGTCCGTTCCATCTTCCACATAAGCAGACAGGCAGTAATAGTTTATTTCACCGATTTCCGGATTCATGTTGTTTGTCGGCATATACCGCAGAGTCATTCCAGCGGCAGGTATCGCATTTCTCTGCCTTATGTGAACCTGCTTTTCCAAGTTTCCGAGCTTTAGTGTGATATATGCATTCTTTCTATCCTCGTAGCCGGGAGCCGGACCTTTCATGCCTTCTTCATACCATTGCAACCCGGCAGACACATTCACTCCGACCGCCGCTATACGCGGAGAGACATTATTATCGACGATCGGGATCTTTCCATCGGCAGGATATGCCAAGCGGAAGACACCTTCGGCAACCTCTTGTGCGTTGTCCGTCACACTTCTAGCATCCGGAAAATTGACCTTACAATCTGTAACCAGTCTAAACGCCTCATGATCGGCCATCTCATCCGCGTAGACTATAAAGACCGAATTACTGACTCCCAAGTAATAGTCGTTGTTGGCCGTGATTTCATAAGAATCGCTGTCATCTATCAAAATCATGAAATCAATGTCCGTGTTGGAGGCTTTAGAGGCTTTGGCATCCGCCACGCTATCGTAGCCCGGACCTTTCACCGTTACGATCGTAAACGTATAAGCACGATTCCGCAATATTTTAACCGGTTGCAGAAGCTGGTCCACAATTACCATTTTATAGTAATACTCACGTCCGCCATATTTTCCTTGAATAATCATATATGAGCCGGCCAAGATGCTCGATTCATATAGATATACCGGCGTTTTCTCCGTACTCTGTCCCTCATCCGTCCATTCGGCCGTAACCAATGGAGCCGAATAGGCAGCGTCATTCCGGTACTCCGTCAAGTTGGATGTGTTATCCATTATAGAGCCTGTCAGATTGTGTAACAACCCTTGCCGGGGGACATTTACAACCGCGGAAACTCCTTTCAATTCAAAATTAGGCGCCTTATTCGTGATCACCATTTTAGCAACCGCACGTACAAGTTGCAGCGAACTTTTGTCTGTGTTTTCTATTTTTGTCGTGTTATCTATCTTATCTACCGTCAGCAGATAGCTCATTGGGATAAGTTCACCTGCGCCGCTATAAGGGATAACCGTACAGGACGGAGCGTTCAATGGCTCGGTCAGTAAACGGGAACAGATATCAGACAAAGTCGTTACCTCCGGGGTCATATTCAATCGGAAATTTTCTGATGTAAACGAATATGCAGTGACGGCATCGCCATAATAAAAAAACTGTTGTGGGTTTGCCAATATCAGCAACCGATAGTTACTACCGGCAGGCTGCCTTGTCAATATCACGTATCTTTTTCCTGCCAGTTCGAAAGCCTGTGCCGCTTCTATAAAAGTCGCATTCGCATCATTGCCTTTGAAAACGAGAACCCAGGGAGCCATGCCGACCGTATTCTCATCCTCCAGTCCCTTTGTCAAAGGAAGAGGATAGGTATTCGCCCTGGCGAAAATCTCCACCCTCACTTTCCCGTCCGAACTATTCCCTTCTTCCGGCTGTCCCGATAAGAATACTTCGGATTCGCAGCCCGACATAAGCAACAGCAGTGCCGGACAAAGCAAATAAACCATATGTGTCAATATTTTTATCATCTCCTTACACAACGAATTGATAAACCGTAATGATTACTAATTGATTTCGGAGTCGTAGCCATATAATTGAGCTCCATACTCCACACGCTGCCATAAGGTGCGCCTTTCTCTTCTCCGTTTATTTCATTAGTCCATCCGGGAGCAGAAGAAGCAGCCCAGTAATATCCCGTCTCACTCACATACTCCAAGCTTCCGTCAGAATGCCACCTTCTTCCCGAGGCTGGCAAAAAGAGCGATGCATCATTGTCTGCATTGAAAAACAGGTTTCCTCCAAAAGCAGCCCCAGTATTATCCAAAGAGACTCCTTTGTAATAACTGATTTCCTCTGTAACACCGTCTACCCTTGTGGTTCCATTCAACATTTCGGCGGTTTTAATGGGTCGCCTATCAAAAAAGCCGTCGGCATAGAATCCGTACTTCACTTCACCCAGTACCACAGGTATATACTTTTCAGTTCTGTAAGTCTCATCAGAAGGGGAATCGGTTGTCAAATGATTCCCGTCTCCTCTCATCGGATTGCGGAACAAAGACATTCTCCATTCCGACTGGTTGACCTCCGTATCGTTGAAACTGTTAACAGCTTTACGGTCCAGTGGCCCGTCGGCCGGACGATAATATCCGGGAGGACATAGTTCGTAATAGTCCTTATATTTGGTTCCTGTCGCCGGGTTCCAATAGAAAGCCGTATTGAAACGCTTCATAGGCCACCCCGCGATCTCCCAAGTAGACTTGTTTACATTCGTCGGATGATATGCCCGTCGGGCCAGATCCGCATCTTCAACCGGCAATCCCCATTGGAAGAAAGCCCCTGCCTGTGTCGGATACTTGACAAAATCGACTTCATCCGCCAGATTGTTAAAATTAATCTGGTGCCATACAGCCTTTGTGCCCGGATCGTTCTTAAAAGCCTTTACCGTCAGATTAAACGGAGAGAACTTCCGTCCGAAAGAGCTTCCGGAACTTCCACTTCTCATCAGATAATCAGCAGCCTGTCCTTGACGGACGTGAATTGTTGTATGTACAAAAGATTCTCCATCTTTATAGCTGACATTCACGATGCCATACCTTGGTCTATCCGGATCGTGATTTTCCTCCCTCAATCCAATCCTAAAATAGATACGTCCTCTCCCACTGACCGAACTGCCATCTTCCGACTTGTACAGATTGGGAATCACCGGATATTTCTCAGGATCACCGGGGGAATCCGTCCCGATCTGGGGATCGAAACTCGGAGTGGAACTTAAAACAATAAAATCCTTATACTTGTCAGGAACTTCGGCCGTCCATTCGTGCCAATAACTCCATCTTATCCCACTAATCACCCTTTCACCGATTTCATTATCCCGGTAAAAAGCTCCGACATAAGGGTTAGACCACGGATCGGAAGTAGAGTTAGCAATAAACGGGTAGCGTATGCCCTCTTGTTTGACATGTACTGTAATCGTCCTTTTCAGCGGATTTACGGCAATGATATTTCCCTCTCCACCCTGATAATACTTTTCTGCTGCGACCAAAGTGATCTCATATGTCTCTTCACCAACCTCATTCGGGCGGTCCAGCAAAATATCCATATAGCCTGAGCCTGTATCCGGATTATACGAGATCCTTTCATCTGAATTCGGTTTCCACCATTGGCTGGACAAAGCATTGAAGACCGTATTTGTTTCCTGCTCTTCATTTGTGCGTACGACTCTAACCACCTCCGAAACTCTTACGACCGGCATATTCGACGAAAAAGAAATACGTGCTCCATTAAAATCGGTTATACTGACTTCGGTATGTGACACATTCAAGGTCCTATTACCGGAGATCTCCCACTCATTATCTGTTTTACCCCATTCGGTAGCTACAATATTCATTTCAAGGGATTCTCTTATAATCCCGGTTAGGTCAAGTTTCGTGTTATTAGGTAAGCTGTAGTCTACAGGATCAGAGGCGATCTTCAACTCACACGAAGGGTTGTATTTATCCTTCAGATTCACAGTAAACACTATCGCCTTATTCTTATCATCTTTCGTATCTAGTTCATTGGATGGCAAAATAATACGGGTTATTTTCTTTGCCCACGTTGCCCCTTCGACAGCCGGGATCGTATCAGAGAAATAGCTTTTATCACGTGTAAATGTCCGAGTGGTGCTCCGCTCTACTGGCGTACCGTTATAATTAGCCGTCAAAGGAACCAAATTTGGAATACCGCTGAACGTAACCCCCGTAAAGGCATCATCAAAATTATCCAAAGCAGCTACCGCCTCCAACACGACATCGACACGCACGGCCAACCTGTCTAAGGCTAACTGCAACAGAGAAGTCGTCGTCCCGTCTTCCAACCTGGCCCCCTGACCACTATCCAGGATCGTGACATTCTTGATTTCCTGTATCATCGGAATGATCCGCTCGGAAGTAAAGTAACTTTCAGGGAAAGCGATGTTATTCAGATCATCGTAACGCGAGATGGCCGACAGCCGGCCTTCGATAGAAGTATCGGTTACCGGTTCATTGGCCAGAAAGACAAAGTCATAGCTGCCTACCGTAACCGGATGCCGTATAATATCATTCTGTGAAGCCTTATAGCGTATATTCGTTATACAATTGCCAGTTGAAGGATCAAAAGTCAGAACACGAAGCGTCCGAATGACATAATCTTCCGAGCTTCCTGCATGTGTAGCACTCTGTACTCCCATTCCCTTGATAGAGATAAATGCCCCATCCGCATTACGCTCGACAAGAGTTTCATCTACACAAGAGGACAATACCGCCAGTAGTAAAACATAAATTATATTTTTATATACCATATACTCTGTTTCTGTAAATTAATATCCCTTCCGTTACCTATACAACAGGATATCCATCGTATAAATATTTTCAGTATTGCAAATTTCAGTAAATCAAATAGAATAGGAAAGGATATGTATTTCTGATACAGAAAACAGGAGCCATGAAGAATGACTAATAATGCTATTAAGTAAGAAGCACGTTGCTTTATATGCACAAGAAGGATAAATAAAGACTATATTTATATTATCCGTATAAAAAATAAAAACAAGTTTCGATAATCGCAAAAAAGCCGGTAGAGACACAGACATGTAGGACACGACCGTAATAACAAAGCGAAAGGTATATAAGAAAAAATGTCAGACGTGAATCAAAGCAGTCAAGGCAACCATTCGACAACACCAGTAACCGGATGCAACTTACGCCACTCTTCAAATTCGGCATACGTTCGTACTCCAGCCTGGATAACGGCCTGGTAATATTCTATCCCCATTATCTTTTCCGTTTCCGGAGTTTCGTATTTTAAATTCAAAATAGCATGTCGCGTATCCTCAGTCAGGACCGCCAAAATACGGTCAGCTACATTCTCGAAATAACCATCATAGCGGGAGCCTTCCTGAATATGGATCATATCGATCTGCCAAAGTTCTCCCTCCCCATCCTCGCACCATGCATGCCATTCGATGCAAGCCTCGACAGTATGCAGAAGATTGACACACTCTATCTTTTTGACTGATATATTCGCGGCAAGTTCAGCCATTGCACGGAAACTGTCAGACAAACTGATCTCAGAGGTATAGACATGGAAATCTATGTCCCGATGCTTCATTAGTAGTCCAGTACGCAGAGAACCGACCAGATTCACTTTCGCCCCTATGCTTTCCCATATCGGAATGATACGGGTTGCTTCTACTATCTTCCAGGCTTTTTGTTGATTCCGGTGTGCAATATCGAGAATGTCCATTTTCTATCCTTTTAAATAAATGCTGCAAAAGTATGAAAAAAATCCGGACACATCACCCTGCCTGAACTACTGTGCGAGAGAGAATCTCAGACTAATACCATAGTTTGAGTTCGAAGTCGGATAAGAAGCACTCGATATCAGCGGTTCGTTGATCTGGATATCATAGAATGCACGAATCGTCAACGCACGGCTCAAACCGTAATCAGCCGAGAACGAGATTGTCTTTGCTATGTTACCACTGGTAGCCTGCGTCAACTGCGTGTCAATTTTGCGGATCAATGATTGCATTTTATTGTACGAAAAATCCAAACGAACGGTGAGGTCATTACTGAAATCACGTGTCTTCTTCATCTTCAACACCTTATTAAACTCAGCATATTTATAACCCAGACCGATCGTCACTTTCTTGGAAAGCGCTTCAACCAACTGGTAAGATGTCGTATTCAAACTCAAATTGCGAGTAGTCGAATAGTCCGCCCGAACCGTCACGTTATTTAACAGGGTAGCATCTGCACCCAACAAAGGACTAAATGCTTCGGTAAGGCTGACAGACGAAATCGAATAAGGGGACGACGGTGTCGGGTTGTCATTCAGGATCGACTGAATATATCCCAATCCGTCCTGTCCGGCATCCACCCAGTTTAAGAAGGAGGTAAAAGCACCTACCGCATAGGAACAACGATACTGATGGCTTAACGTCACACTCTTGAAATACTTCTTGACAGCCGGAATCTTGATCAAACCGTCGTAAGTGATACGCCAGTTAGGCAACATACTCTTTAATGAAGGGAAAGCCGTCAAGCCCACCTTCTTTGGATCCTTACCGGTATAAGCAGCCAGAAATGCAGGAATCAGAACATCCGCCGAATTCCGGTTGACGCCGTTCACATTATCGGTTCCCGGATTATAAGGCATTCCTCCCAAACCTTGATCATGGATAAAGCCCACATCCGGATATTTCAAGCCCGAATACTTGCTTTCGATACGCTGGGCGATGATCTCTCGGTTTGCCAACAACCTGTCAAAGGCTTTCGAAGAATAGTTGTTCATGGCATTTCCACTCCCCCCGAAGGCACTTCCCAATGCGATTGTCGTCATAGTAAAGTTACCTCCCATAATTTCCGGCATACCTTCATACATAAATTGTATTTCTGTATTACGCGTATCATTACGAAGTGCCGTCAAATCAATCTTCAATCCTGTAATCGGTTCAAGATTTGCCCGTATATTCAAGTTCTTTGTACTGGTCATGATAGCTGCATTTACGTCTCTTTCAGTATCCGTAATCAGCCAACCTTTTTCATACGCCTCATCTATATAGCTGCGACGCACATCACCGAACGCAAAACCGATACCCGGAGAAAGACCAAATGAAGAATGTCCCTGACCAAAGATATCACCGATCTCCGGACGAAAACCGGGCAACATCATACCGGCAGAATTCGTAAACTGGATATTGAAACGGCGAACCATCATCAGAAAACGGGCACTATGTTCTACAGCCTTATAAAGGAAATCCTCTGTAGGAGCCGGTCCTGGTATGATTGTCAGTTTTAAACGTACCGTATCCTGGTTCAAAATCTTGACCTGTGCAAAGTTGATCGGCTTGAACTTTACTTTATAGACACGTCCGTCTGTCCTTCTGGCCGTGATTTGTACTTTCTTCGTAAACATTCCATGCTCGACAACAGTAGCACTGTCCGGATTCAGGACAATTTCTTTCTCCAACTTCGGCTTTTTCTTCTTCTCCGGCTTTTTAGCCGTAGCCCGAGTATTGTTGAACTTCTGGTTGATCTTCTTCAGATATTTGTTTTTGTTATAGAGGGATAACAAGTTCAAGTTCGCCTGCAAATCGAATTGGCGCTGGTTCTTGATCGTGTTACCCATCTCGATATCTTCGCTTACCGTTGCTCCACGGTCCCAGTTATAAGTAGCATTATAGCTCAAAGAGGCATTGGTCCAATCCAGAACCGGGATCAGTTGCAACGGTAACTGCCAGGTCGCCATAAACTGTTGGTCGTACTTCATCGGAGTACCTAAATCAGCGATGCTCTTCTTTACGGAATCTTTCCATAACTGATAACCATCCGGATTCAGTTCTTTATTTACCTGCACATACGGTTCTTCGATACGGGCATTCGTTCCAGAACTAAACGTTATGTTCAGGTTGTTCGTAAAAGCCCAATTCAAACTGAAAGCACGGTCCCAATAGAAATTCTGGCTGAATGTCACCGGGATATCGTTACTAACGCCTGTTGCGGCCCCTGTCAGGTCGCGCAATTTTATCTCATAATAATTACGCATCATAGCCGTCTGGAAATTGATAGACGGAGCTACATTAAACGCCAATTGCTTGGCATAGCGCGTATAGCCGTTGTTTTTCTTCAATAATTTATCAAACGGTTTGATCGGTTTGACATAAGGCACATAACTATAAGCGAAATTAGCGCGGTAATCTTTTGTCGTTTCATATTCTGTTTCCGGATTTTTCTTATCATTAATGCTGTACGAATATCCGAGCGTGAAGTTTGCCGGATCATAAGGCATCGGATTCTTACTCTTGATATTCACACGCACGTTATTAAATGAAACGCTTTTGATAACCGTCCTGTCTTGCGAATAGTTACGGATCGAATCCTTCTCTGCTTTTGTTTCCGCCTTATCGATAGCATCCTTCAGTTTGACATCCTGATCCAGCGGATTGTATTTCGGATCATATGTTTCTTTCGAATAGGCATAATAGAACGGGATGCTGACTTGTGCCTTTTCCGGGAACAACTTACCCAATTCGATAGAAGTGGCCACGTTATACTGCTTAAAGTCTTCCATCCGGCGTTCATTCAAAGACTGGTCAAGAGCACCAAAACCAGCCGTTTCGATACGTCCGCCCACATTCACTGTTCCCAAATCGGAAAGTGCGACATTCAAATTCGCATTAGCAGCCCATCCACCTTCTTCATTGAAGTCGGTCAAGCGCAATTCGTTCACCCAAACTTCCCCACTCTTCAATTTATTACGCACATTACGTACACCGATCATAACAGTCTTCACTTCAGAAAGGCTTGGATTACCTTTAACACGAATCGTATTCCCTTCATTATCCGGGTCCCTACCTGAATAGATAGTCTGGAAAGACACCCCATTTGCCCCAGAACGCTTTTCCCGGTTACGCTCCAGCTTCAAGTCTGTCAGAATCTCCAGACGGAAGTTCAACATATTTTCTGCTGGCCAAACAATTTTCTGATGTTCCGAATTATTATAATTATACTCCCCATGCGGAGTTAACTTCAGCGGGACTTCATATTCATAATAGTTATTCTTATAGTCTGATCCCAAGCGGATAAAGACAGCAAGATCGCCATCCGCAAGATCATTTACATCCAATTTTGGAGCCTCGGCATGTGTAAACAATTGCAAACGCTTATACTGCCGCAAATCATAGTTTGTATTCTTATACACGGCACGTGCATCCTGAGCAGCAAGGTCCGTTATCTTTAATGAAAGCGCCTGTTCGTTCTCCTGACGGATCTGAGGCTGGCTCGGATCCAGTACACGGCTGACACCTGGAGGCAATGTATAGCTGACCGGATCCCTGTCACTGTTTTCCTCAATATTGACAGTTGAAACTTCTAATTTACCCTTTACCGCGGGCGGCATTTTCGGATCGGACAAATCCTGCTCATAGGATCGCCATTCGCCACGTACCAGTTGTAAAGTACCAAAACGCAATACGACCGATTCCTTAAATCCAGTCATATACATACGCATGAAACGAATCGTCTTGAAATCATTGATCGCCCCCACACGGCGCTGGTATTGCCTTACCGGAATCTTGAATTGATACCAGGTAACGGATTCTGTCGTACCATCCGCCAATCTTACTAATGAGGTACGTTTATCCGCAATAAAGTTTTCACCGACAACCGTATCCTGCGGAGTGATCCTGACTTTGTATTCGAAATATTTTTCATTTTTGTTCAGAGTATTATCCTGATTGATGTCTTCTACATCAGGTACGGTCTTGGACGATGTGCTGTAGCGCTCGCCCGAATCGTTAATGTCTTTCGAGTTTCCTTCCGTTCCGTTGTAGCGTTTGTAACGTGTTAAGATATCCACCTCCTGAGAATCATAGTCTGAACCACGAAAATAGTGAAACTTGTCACCTGCCGGGTCAAAGAATGGAGACAGTTGCAACGGATCGTTCTCCATCTCGGTAAGAGTTGTTGCATTCAATTTCTGACGCAATTTATTCAGATAATCCTGATAGGCCGGATATTCTTTCTCTTCGTCCGAGGATAACCCGTTCAAGCCGACATCCTGTAATAAACGTGCACCGGCCGTATTATCGAATGCATAAACCGTACTCTGCTGCTTGGGAACCTTACCCCAAACCGTATAATCTACTTTTGATGTATCTCCATCAATCGGTAATCCGTTCTCGAAGAACTTCTTTTCATCCTTCAATATATCTTCCGATATCTCACCCAAATTAAAATACAGGTCACCACCTGCAGTCTGACGGTCATAGATAAACGGATCAAGCATCCAGAATTCGATATATTCGACATTCGCCGTCTCGAAGTCACTTTGGTCTATCTTACGCATCATACCGCCAAAACGCTTTTCCGGGTTCTGCAATGTTCCATCTGGATTAATATTATCGGCATCCAGGTTATATGGGCCGCGTTCCTGAGGATAGTAAGCCATGTTTAGGACTGTCAGCGTGTTACTTTCACTCATGCTTTGCTGCCGTTGCGGAAACAACTCCCTTGTCTCAATAGCACGGACATAATGGTTGGACAAATCTTTTGTCGTGATATACTTTGGACGCAAAGAAGAATTTTTACGTGTGAACAATCCGTCGATTGTGTACCAGGCTAATAAAGCACGGCTTTTCCCATAATCGATATTATTGGTCAGTCCGGCTTCCGGAAATAGCTGGGGTGTACCGTCGTCATAAGGCACACTGGACAACTGCCAAGGATAAGGATCAGAGAGATCGAAATTACTCTGTGTTGACTCAAAATCATCCAAATACGAATATCCACCTGTATTCTTGTTTTCATAATGTCCGGCAATCAAATGAGCGAACTCCGCATTAAAAGATATCTGGCTGGGTTTGCTCAGGTTCAGCAACGGCAGCTTGTCAAATACATTGGTAAGCCACTGACTTTCCCCCTTATAAGACATATTGACCCCCCAAAGTGTATTTTTGATCGCCTCGTCGCCCATCGTCGTTTTTGTGGTCAACGGCATTTCAGACATATGCATGATAGTAGCACCTAGCATCAGATTCGGATTGAACTGATAGTTCAAGTCCAATCCCATCATGGTCTTACGCTGCATATTATAGGCTGTTTGGTTTTCCAACGAGACGCTGACCGGAGTACCTGCAGAAATAATACTTTCATTTAGGATAGTCACCACACCGGAAGTATAATCGACGGTATAGTCCACATTTTCGGTCAATATCGCTCCACCAGCCGTAACCTTGACTGAACCTCGTGCCACATTGGAAGCCCCTAATTGTATCTCGGCACCCGAAGAGGCCTTGTATTCTCCTTCCAGTTTGAACTTGTTCTTTTCCGCAATCTGCCGGGCAACAGTCAATGTCGAATCATAGAGTTCCTGGAACACATACTTATCGGCAATCGCATCATTGTTAATCTTTTTACGCAGATAAGAGCCGAACGGTTCCACACTCGGAAAGATGATCTTCCCATTATCGGCCAGGACAGTCACTCCTTCAATAAAGTCATATATACCATCCGGATGCGGTTGATTATTGGAATCATAACTATCCAGGTTCAGCACCCGTAACAAGATTTGATTGGCAATCGCTCCTTCCGGCAAATAGTTGACATATGTACCGGTCGTATCGCTCTGGTACATGATATTCAGCTTGAATTTCTCTTTTTGGACAGAATAAGCTCCTAACGAATAAATGTTTTTCATCATCAGGTCCCAGAAAGGCATATCGGGAGACATGGTAATTCCTTTCAGCAACTTCACATACAGGCAAGAGGCAGCCGAAGAAGGATTGTCAGTCGAGAACTCACCAACCTGGTAAGTCTTTCCATCCGAATAGGTATAATTATAAGCGACAGCCAATACCTCATCCGCCTGCAACTGTGTTTTTAGCGAGATATATCCCAATTTGGTATTAACCGTATATTCGGACGCATCCAGCAAGCGGGCGCTTTCCACTTCTTCATACTCCGTACCGTTGACGAAAGTCCCTCCCAGCGCCTGATTTACCGTACTGATATCACGAGCACCAGAAAATTGCTGGTTAAGGGTATTATATAATGTGTTCGTATTATTATAAGGGATAGATAACGCCCCCGAAGGAGAAACGACCGCCGTATTCGATATATTAGCATGCTCGGCCAGATCGGCAAAAGCGACCACATTACGCGCCTGGTCATAAGTAGCCCGTTTGTTTGTCACCCAAACTTCCACCTTGCTAATCGTGACGGGAGAAGAAATCGTATTCAGGTTCTTCACCGCCTCATCATAACGGTCACGGAAATAGTGCGACAGAAAAAAGTGGCGATTCTCGTCATATTGGTCAATCGTCAATTCGAAAGGTTTTGTTTGCACGCCCCCTTTAGAACTGACCGTTTTTGATTCCGACTCCTGTTGTGCAAACAACGCATTGACTCGCAATTTCCCGAACTGGAGATCCGCTTTCATACCGAACAGAGCTGCTCCCCCGTTGATCAAGGAGTTACTGGTCGTCATACTCACGTTTCCGGCTTCCAGCGACTTAATAATTTCGTCTTCCTCCCCAGTATAAGCTAATTTCAATTTTTTGGAGTCAAAATCGAAAGAGGTTTCGGTATTATAGTTCATATCAAAATTCACTTTGCTGCCGACCGATGCCTGCACATTCAATTGAACATTCTCGTCGAAATTAAAGAAGGTGCGGTTACGAGCACGTTCCGGCAGAGACGGATTTTTGGTTTTATTCTGCTTCAAACCTAACTCCACTTCAGCCGATCCTTGCGTCTTCACCCGAACACCACCCGGTCCGAAGATACGCTCCGCCGCCCCAATATTGAACTGCATATCTGCTAAGTTGAACTGTTTATTAGCCGCTTTTTGAAATTCTTCCTCGTTTTTCTGGCGATAATAGGATTGAACAGATTTTTGGAAACTATAATCCTGGTATTCTTCGGGAGTCAACGAAATAGGGGTAGTCAGGTCGGCATCACCTAATTTGGTACGAACCACATACGTCCCGGTTCTGATATCGTATTCGACCACTGATTTCACGTTATCTGGCGTCTTCAAGTCAGCAGGCGACTGCTTGGTCAGATCCTGATATTCTTCAGGAACTGTCTTGGCTACCGGAAAACGGGTGCGCACCTTCGGCACTGTATCATCCGGTACGACCAGCAATTCAGTATCAGGCAACGACATTGCGTAGGCCAGGAAATCCGTATTCATAGAATACAGACCTGCACCAAACAGTAGAATTGTTATCCAAAGTATAAATTTTAGTGTTCTTCTCATGTTAATTGTCAATTGTCTATAGTCAATTGTCAATTGCTTAAAGCATTCTTAGAGCAGTTTTGATCACTTGCTCGACAGCAAGTGAGGGAGAACCTTTGAGAATCGTATGGACCGCCTTTTGTGAAGCGGCTTTCTGGAATCCCAACATGACCAGTGCAGCGACAGCTTCTTCCGCCACGGCATTATTCGACGCGGGAGTTTTGGGTGTGCTTACAGTTGTAAGTCCTTCGACCGCTTTCACCTTGTTCTTAAGATCCACAAGGATACGCTGAGCTGTTTTTGTTCCTATTCCTTTGACTGCAACTAGGGAATTTTCGTCTTTGTCGGCTATCGCCCGTACTAGTTCGGATGGTGACAGGGAAGAAAGGATCATCCGTGCCGTGTTAGGGCCTACCCCTGGCACGGTGGTCAGCATCAAGAACAGTTCGCGTTCTTCTATCCCGGCAAAGCCAAAAAGTACGTGGGCATCTTCTCGTATGATCTCGTAAACGTAGACCTTACCATCTGCCTTTCCATTATAAAAAGTATATGTATTCAGGGAAATATTCAGTTCGTAGCCGATTCCGGCACATTCCAGCACCATCCTGGCTGGAGTCAGTTCGACGATTTCTCCCTTAATATATTCGATCATGTTCTTCTTTGTTTGGGTAATTCGTATCAATTATAACGCAAAATTACAGAAAAGCGTATATATGACGACAAAAAAACTTTGATACGGTTACTGTTTTAATAATCTGAGAGCATTTCAAAGATTGTTCTGTCGGCTACAAAGCTCACTCTTTACAAACGAGATTATTACGTTTTGTTGCACAAGTATGGTTATACAAAATGATAGTACTATCCTATAAAAATCGGATTTGTAGGGCATCTATTTAAAATTACCCGCAGGGGTAATATTTTTTAACATTCTATTTGAACGCAAAAACCTTCTTTTGCTATCTAAATGTCAAAAGCATAAAATGAAGTCAAAGACTTGGATTACCCCTCAAACCATACTTGATTAATTATTGCTTCCAAAATCCTGGCAACAAGATTGTCAGCACCGTAAAGATTTCTAAACGTCCGACCATCATCAGAAAAGACAAGAACCATTTCGATACTGCCGGGACATCAGCATAGTTTCCAACTGGTCCCAAACTACCGAGTCCCGGCCCAACGTTGCCGATCGAAGAGATAGTAGCACCGATCGTCTCCTCAAATCCCATCCCGTCGATCATCAGTACCATACAGCTGACAAATATTAAAGCAATATAAGCGAAAGCGAAAGCCAATACCCGGTGGACAATATCACCCGAAATGGCATGCCCATTCATACGTACCGGAATAATGGCATGTGGATGTGTCTGCTTCTTAAACTCGTTAAAGAGGTTCTTGGTCAAGATCACAAAACGGCCCATCTTCAAACCTCCACAGGTAGAGCCTGCACAACCACATACCACCATCAAGACCAGTGCCAACAACCAGAAGAACGGTCCCCACGGAATATAGTCGACCGTGGCAAACCCACAGGTAGATACCAATGTCACAACTTGGAATATGGCCTGCCTGAAAGCCGTTCCAAAATCATCCACAATTCCCTTATACATAATCCAAACCGTTGACATTGCTGTTATAATCAGCACAAACCAAAAGAACCAGCGCGTTTCCTCATCTGTAAACAACTTCTTGGGCTTTCCGTTAAAAAAGAAATAAATCAGGGTGATATTGGTTGCCCCAATAAACATGAAGATCGTAACGACATATTCGATATAAGCAGAGTTCCAATAAGCAATACTGGCATTTTTAGTAGAATAACCACCAGTTGCAATACAAGTTAGCGCATGGTTCACTGCATCAAACAGATCCATCGGCCCCGCCCAAAGCAACCCGATTAGTATAATAGTCAGAAACAAATAAACTCCCCAAAGTCGTTTGGCAACCTGCGTTATGCGAGGTCGAAAACGTTCATGTGTGATTCCTGGTGTTTCAGCATTGAACATCTGTATGGCACCACCGCCAATGATAGGCATCAAAGCGACAGTAAAGACAATTACTCCGATACCACCCTGCCATTGCGTAAGGCTTCGCCAAAACAATATCCCATGCGGAAGTGCTTCGATGTCGGTCAATATGGTAGAGCCTGTCGTCGTGAAACCGGACATCGTTTCGAAATAAGCATCCGTCACATTATCTATATACCCCCCTAAATAAAAAGGCAACATCCCTAAGAGGGAGAAAAGAGCCCAAGTCAAAGTAACGGTCAACATCCCTTCCCGGCGTCCAGCCGTATGTTCGTTGGCTCGTAATCCGATCAGCATAAAAAGAACTCCCGTTCCGAACATGATACCACTCGACTGAAGAAGCGGATAGAAATCGTTTCCTTTATATAAGAAAGCGACTGCCGTTGCAGCCAGCATAAATAACGTCTCAAGGATGAACATCATCCCTAACATCTTAATTATAAAACGAATGTTTAGCATATCAATTAAAGTAGTCCTCCAATTTACGCATAGCCGTATCCAAACAGAACACAACAACGTGATCATAAGCCTGGATATGTGTATCCCCCTTGATCATCATAGGTTCTCCGTCACGAATCAATCCACCCAACGTTAAATCTTTCGGGAGGTTCAGATCTTTTACCTGCTTACGGGTAATCTTCGAATCGGGACGGGCAACAAGTTCCGCCACATCAGCATTGGCAAAAGTTAGACATTTCACGTTCGACACGTCTGCATCCAACAGGAATTGGTAAATATGGCTGGCAGCAATCAGTTTCTTATTAATAACCGAACCGATATCCATACTCTCCGCTAAAGGTATGTAGTCAATATTCTCGATCTTGGCGATGGTTTTGAATACTCCGGCGCGTTTAGCTGCCAAACAAGCCAAAATATTCGTACTTGAATTATCCGTCAGTGCAATAAATGCTTGTGCATCTTTGATTCCTTCCTGCATCAAGAGGTCAGTATCACGTCCGTCCCCATTGATAATCAATACATTTCCAGGGACAACCTCAGCTATACGATGACTCTTTTCTTTGTTTGTTTCGATTACTTTTACACGAATATTGTTCGGAAGATATTGACAAGTACGGATTGCGATACGGCTCCCCCCCATAATAATGACTTTCTTTACTTCAGGGTCTCGCTTGCCCGCATGCAACCGGACATCTTCGATATGGCCTTTAGTCGTTGTAAAGAAAACGATATCTCCCGATTCTATACGGTCCGTACCACGAGGAATAATAGTTTCATTCTGCCGTTTGATGGCAACGATATGATAGAGTTTCTGTTCATTCAGCAGTTCAAACAGATGTTTGTTCACAAGTCGGGAATTATCGCGCACCTTTACACCTATCAAGATCAGAGCGCCTCCGAACAGTTCCCAGTATTGCCGAGTCCACGGACGTTTAACAGCCGTGACAATTTCCTTGGCGGCCAGCATTTCCGGGTAGATCATGGAATCGATCCCCATCTTTTCGAATAGTTCCTTATTTTTAGGGAGCAAATATTCGTAATTGTTGATACGTGTCAACGTCTTACGTGCCCCTAATTTAGAAGCCAGAATACTGGCTGCCACATTGGTCGTTTCTTCCGGCGTGACACTGATAAACAGGTCTGCCTTTCTGATACCGGCTTCTTCCAGATCTCGAATGGAAGTCGGATTACCCACCATAGGAAGGATCTCCATACTTGAATTCGTAAAATTCAAACGTTCCTCATTCGGATCCATCAGGATAATATCCTGCTTCTCCTGTGATAACATTTTTGCCAGGTGGGTTCCTACTTCACCGGCTCCGGCTATAATAATTTTCATTTTATATAGAGATTAATTATAAGGACATATTATCCTCCGATAACCATCTTTTTTATTTCTTCTGCTATACATTTGGCATCCATGCCACACAGTTTATATAGTTCGGAAATCGGTCCGTGTTCGACAAACTCATCCGGAACACCAATCCGCTTAATTTTGGGGGTATAGCCGTTATCAGCCATAAATTCCAGAACAGCACTGCCCAATCCACCTCTGATCACGCCATTTTCAACAGTGATGATACGACTAAACTTCTTACCAACTTCATGTAACAGTTCTTCATCCATCGGTTTTAAATAAATCATATCGTAATGAGCTATTGATATGCCATCACCTTCAATCTCTTTTATAGCCTTTATCACTTCATTGCCAATAGGGCCAAGCGACAAGATCGCAATATCATCCCCATCACGGAGTTTCTTGCCTTTTCCGATCGGCAAAACATGCATTTCATTCCTCCAATCCGCCATCTCTCCCTTTCCGCGCGGATAACGGATCACGAAAGGACCGTTATTTTCTTTATATCCAGTGTACATCAGGTTTCGTAAATCCAGTTCGTTCAAAGGGGACGAGATAACCAAGTTCGGGACCGGACGCAGATAAGCGAGGTCAAACACCCCATGATGCGTCGCCCCGTCTTCGCCAACCAAACCAGCGCGGTCCAAGCAGATCACCATATGAAGATTCTGGAGGGCAACATCATGTATCACCATATCGTATGCTCGCTGCATGAAAGAAGAATAGACATTACAGAAAGGAATCATCCCTTCTTTGGCAAGTCCGGCAGAAAAAGTTACCGAATGCCCTTCGGCTATCCCAACATCAAACGCCCGCTTCGGGAACGCTTTCATCATATAAGTCATGGAACAGCCCGTCGGCATGGCAGGAGTAATTCCCACGATCCGTTCATCCTGTTCGGCCAACTCAACAAGGGTATGTCCGAAAACATCCTGATAAAGCTGGGGCTCATTCAGTTTATGAACAATGATACGTTCTCCTGTTTCCTTATTGAACAACCCCGGAGCATGCCATTCCGTTGCTGACTTTTCAGCAGGCTTGAATCCTTTGCCTTTTTTAGTTTTGATATGTAACAGTTTCGGGCCTTCCATATCTTTTATATCATTCAAGACTTTGATCATATAATCGACATCATGCCCGTCGATCGGACCAAAATAACGAATGCTGAATCCCTCAAACAGATTATGTTGTTGAGTGAGCAATGCTTTCAGGCTATTGTTGAAACGAAGAATATTTCCCCGACGGTCATTATTGATCAGTTTCATCTTCCGCAATCCGCGGTACACATCATAGCGCATTTTATTGTATGCCTGGCTGGTTGTAATATCCACCAGATACTGACTCAACCCACCGACTGCTTGATCTATTGCCATATCGTTATCATTAAGAATGATAAGTAGGTTGTTTGGATTAGCCGATGCATTATTCAGACCTTCGAACGCCAAACCACCCGTCATGGCCCCATCACCGATCACAGCTATCACATGCCTGTCTTTTTCTCCTTTCAGTGCAGAAGCAACCGACATACCCATAGCTGCCGAAATGGAATTAGAAGCATGTCCGGCAACAAACGCATCAAAAGTACTTTCCTGAGGATTAGGAAAACCACTGATTCCTCTAAATTTTCGGAGCGTATGAAAGGCTTCTCGACGTCCAGTCAGTATTTTATGACCATACGCCTGATGTCCTACATCCCATACAATACGATCATAAGGAGTATTAAAAACATAGTGTAGTGCGACCGTCAGCTCTACCGTACCGAGACTTGCCCCAAGATGTCCAGGGTTTTCTGATAATACATCTATTATATATTGACGCAACTCTGCACATACTTCTCCCAATCTATCAGGGGACAACTTGCGCAAATCCTCCGGGTAATCAATGGAATTTAATATGTGTTCATCCTTGCATTCTGTCATAACCGCTATAATTTTGTGGCAAATGTAAAGAATTAACGGGAGATAAAATAGTTTTAGTATGTCATTCTTTAGCAGTATGACACAATTAAACCGCTTCTTCCCCTTTCCCTATAATCAAATTTAATCCCATTTTGTTTTTGTACTTATGGTTTAAACAAACCACGAAAAACACAGAAAATAATGGGATTTGAAGGAAAAAACCGCCGAAAAGACACAAAAAAAGCAGTCACATTTAAATGCAACTGCTTGATTTTCAAGTGGTGCCACCAGGAATCGAATAATACTATTCAAAGTCCTAATTTGCAACACTTTAATATCTTTGGAAAAATCCCCGAACCACTAAATCAGCCATATGCCAAATTCACTAATTTTCGATAGATTCTCGTTACTCATCCTTTGACTTTACAAAGGTAAGTGTTCGGTTCTATTCCTCCAAATGTTTATATAATTATTTAGAGTAGTTACAAGTTATTTGCATGAAGTTTAGTTTTTGATTATTAGTGATTTAAGAAATGTTATTCAAATGCTAATACTTTGTTTCTTTCCAATATTTCTATAATGTCCTGTTCCTTGTATAGAATCTTTCCACCTATTCTGTAATAGGGCAATTTACCATTCATTCTATATTCAATGAGTGTTCTTTTTGTAATTTTGAGAACTTTAGATAACTCCTGTTCTGTAATATAGCGGTTCCCGTCCAATATAGGTCTGTAGATTAAAGAGTTTGTATCCAACATTTTGGATATACTTTCCATGACTTCAATAAATCTTTTAACCTCATTACTATCCTTATTCAATACCATCTGTCCCATTTCCATTATTTGTATATGTTTTAAGGTTTCTCCTCATATAGTTTAGAATATCTTCTTTTTTATAATATACTTTTCTGTCTATGCGACTGAAGGAGATTAGCCCTTTCTGCCTTAAAGACAATAGCTTCCTGTCTGATATATTCATAAGAATACATACATCCTGATTATCCAACCATTCTTTTAATTCAGATTTGGAAGAGTTCAGTCCTTTCAATTGTTTTTCTATTTTGAACAATATGTTGTTCATTTCCATAAATGCGCTGGCTTCTATATTCACTATCTCCATAATCATTAGTTTAAGTGGTTAGTACAAAAATAGAATAGGAGGTTGTGGAGCACAAAAGATTATCATCAAAGTTCATAATATGTCATCAGATGTCATAACGAAGGAACTGGATTATGCAGATCGGAGGGAGTTGAAATCCCTGTCTTATTTCGGGATTGGATAAGCGGGCTATGTTTTATTATTGAGTAAGGTGGATTTTCACAGCATTTGTAATACTATATAAGGGATATAAGTATAGCCGCCTTTTGTTTACGGCTATGCGTCACGTCGGTCGCAGTTTATCCCTGTAATCTTTCCTTTAATTCCAATCCGTTTGCCGCCGCATTCTTTTTCAGGTGAATTTTCATGGCGTTAGCCATAAGGAAAATTCTCCTGAAAAAAGGAATAAATGCGGCTGGCAAATCAGGATTGGAATTTATCTTTGATGGAAGGGATAACTGACTATTTTTAGCTGGTGTTCCGTAAAATAATCGTTCTTTTAAAAGATTAAGTCGCAATGAATGCTTTTTCTCGTCTTTATAAGAAAAAGTTTCTTCAAACATCATCTGACTGTTTCTTTCTCCCCTGGTGATAATAATAGTTTTCCTATCACTTTCGTCTTGCACTTCAATTGAGATAATTGTTCTGTTCATATCTACAAATTTTTCTTATTCTATATCTGAAAATTTGCGATAGAAATATTATGTCAGAAGTAAAGTTGTTATTTTATATTCAGTGTTATCGGCTTCTGTTGTACATAAAAGTGCATTCCAGTCTACAGGTTTATGTACATCACCGGATTCTGTCTCCTTCCCCACAGTTTCCTTATGCTCTGATTGAGGTATGGCGAATCATCCAGTTGCTTGCCATCAAACTCCCATCTTCCCTTCAGCTGCTCACACTCTGTCTGGTACCACCTGACGGGCTTGAATACTCCCACTATGTATCCGCAGCATATCGCAAACACCAGATCTGCCGAACCTGCTCTCTTTCCGTTCAGTCTCCAGTATTTTCTGGTACATTCATACAGACTTTCCCTCTCTCCTCCCAGGTAGGTTCTACTGACATTGACGCATACAATCTTTTCCGTTCCCAGGTTCTCAGATTCTCCGTAATCCTTGAATGGCTCTTCCATGTTTCTTGTTATTTTTTTCTTGCAAATTTATTTTTTCCACTGTATCAGCAATATACATCCTTCCTTTATCTTTTATTGAACTCTGTTTTTCCCTGCTCTAAGGTTCCTTTCCCGAAATCTCATCTTTTTCCCTGTTGTTTTATTATGGGTGTTACGGTAAGCTGTCGGGCTATCCGCTCCAAGTACTCGTTCCTGTGGGCTTTATTCTCCTATCCCTAACCTGCATACTGGGGTATAACAGTAGTGCTGATATACTGGTATGTTTTTTATGTAGGTTATATGTGTTCTTTCTTTCAAAAAATAGTACTAATACACAAATTACTTTTTCAATTAATCACATTTTCATATGGAAATAAAATAAATAGTAGTAACTTTGTTCAAATTATAAAACCTTTATGAAGACAAAAGATTTAAATAGACTGAAAGTCGTTTTAGTGGAACAAAAGAAGACTGCAAAATGGTTGGCTTCTGAGCTTAAAAAAGATCCATCTACAGTCAGCAAATGGTGTACTAATTCTTCCCAGCCTTCATTGGAAACTCTTAGTGAAATAGCTAATATTTTGAAAGTAAAAATGTCCGAACTTGTACGGCAAGATTAAAGAGCATGGGAGTGGTAATTAAAATTATAAATAAATTTTATTTCTTGGAATGGAGAAAGATATAAGAATAGCTGTTATTGGTTTAGGGTATGTTGGATTACCCTTATTTTGTTTAATCTCAAATCATTTTACTTGCAAAGGTTTAGATAATGATTCTAATCGTATAAGTCTATTAAAAGAAGGCATTGATAATCGTGAATGTGAGAAACGTCGTAATATTATATTTGCACTTCAAAGGGGTATGCTAACATCTTTATACTCAGACATAAAAGATTGTAATATATATATCGTATGTGTTCAAACTGGTATTGATGAATATAATGAACCAGATCTTACCCCTATAAAGAAAGTATGTGAATCACTAAGTGAAATTCTAAAACGTGGTGATATTGTGATTTTTGAGTCAACAGTGTTCCCTGGTGCTATAGAAGATATTTGTATTCCTATTTTAGAAGAATGCTCTTCTATGAAAGTCAATATAGATTTTTCAGTTGGATATTCTCCTGAAAGAATAAATGTGGGTGATAAAAGTCATAAATTAGAATTGATCCCAAAAATCATTTCAGCATCAAATAATGAAACTTTATCATTAATGAATAATATTTATTCTACTATTCTTTCTGCACCTATTATTCAAGCATCAAGTATAAAGGTTGCAGAGGCTGCTAAAATGTATGAGAATGTTCAGCGTGACGTGCTAATTGCTTTGGCAAATGAATTTTCTTCTTTCTGTGATGTGGAAGGAATAAATATTAATGAAGTGACAGAGTGTGCTGCAAGTAAATGGAATTTTGCAAAAGTTTATCCTGGCCTTGTTGGTGGTCATTGCATCGGCGTTGATACATACTATCTCCTTCAGCGAGCAAAAGAAAAAAAACATCAATTGAATATAATTCAAACTGCACGAAATGTTAATGAGGAGAAATCTCATGTTGTAGCAAATAAAATTAAGGATATAGCAATATCATTAGAAGCACATAATATTTTATTATTGGGCTTTTCTTATAAAGCTGATACACCTGATTATAGAAATACAAAGGTTCTTGATATTTATAACGAACTAAAGGGATATTTTACAGTTGTTGATTGCTTTGATTCAATTGTTGATAAAAAGAGCATAAAAAATGAATTTGGAATTTCTATAATAACTTCAGAAGATGCCTATCGGTCAAACTATGATTTAGTTGTTAAATTAGTGGATCACAAGGCATTCAAAAAAATAGAATTTCCAAATACCAAATTCATCGATATAAACGAGATATTATGATTCAGCAAATAAATAATCAATCTGTTAGATTTAAAGAAAAAGGGGCATCTGATATAGATTATCTTAAATCATTTTATAATACACATAAACATTTCCCATTATTTCAACAGGTCTTAATTGAGACTAGAACTGATTGCAATAATCATTGTCCATTTTGCCCACATGCTTTTAATGATAAGCCGTTAGGTATCATGAAGTGGAGTTGTTATACAACTATAATTGACCAATTATGTGAAATGAATTATAATGGACGTGTAGCACTCATGCTTTCCAATGAACCATTGTTGGATGATAGGCTATATAGCATGATTGAATATGCAAAATCAAAGTCACAGCGTTTATTTCTTGATATAACAACAAATGGCAGATTATTAACTGTAGAACTTGTGGATAAATTATTTAGTATAGGGTTGGATAATATAAATATTAATGATTATAGAGGTGACAGAGATAAAAATCCTGATGGATGGTCATCATATGTTGAGCCTATTTATAGAGCCTATGATAATAATCCAAAAATCAGTTTTAAACGGAGACGTTTAGATGAAATTTTGCCTAATTATGCGGGGAATATACCCCAGACCTTTAATGCTGAAGATTTTGGTTTTTGTAATTATCCATTCCGAAAACTAACTATCGCATACAATGGTAATATACTTCTTTGTTGTGACGATTTCTTGTATGATACTTGCTTTGGAAATGTGATGAATGATAAACTTTTAGATTGCTGGAATAATTCGGAGCTTAATGTAATACGTTTGTCCTTACTTGATAATAAACGTATCGGTTTATGTGAAAAATGTAATGATTTCCAAGAATATAATGTATTTTAATATGGGTATAGATTCGATAGATAATAACTTATATTCAATTAAATCAAAATGTTTCATATGTCCATTTTGTGGATATAGCGGAGAGTTAGATTTAATGGGGGCTGACCGATTTCCTGTTCTTCAAAAACTTCATGTTATAGGAGCTGGGAGAAGAGCAGCAAGATGTCCTAAGTGTAGTTCTACTGACAAAGAACGATTGGTATATACTTACTTAAAGGAAGTCGAGAAAATTCAGAATAGGAATAATATTAGCGTATTGCATATTGCTCCAGAAAACAATCTACAATTATGGCTAGGCTCTGTAATTAATAATTATATACCAGGAGATGCTTTTCTACAAAATCAAAAGTTTATTGGAGAAATACGATTTATTGATATAAAAAAAACTGAATTTGCAGATAACCAATTTGATTATATAATATGTAATCATGTTTTATGCGATATTAAAGATGTTGATGTTGCTTTACATGAAATTTATCGTATATTAAAAATTGGAGGACTTGCTATTTTACAGGTTCCTATTACTAAAATATCAAGTACAGTTGAATATCAAAATGTCCATACTAAGGAAGAAAGAGAGTTGGCTTATGGATATGGGTATCATGAGAGAATCTATAACAATATAGATTATATTAATACTCTTTCCAGTGTGGACTTTATGGTTAATGTAAGAAATATTTCCAAACAATACATCCAAAATGGGTTAAACCCAGAAGAGGATTTATATTTGTGTAAAAAAAGTTGAGTATGGTTTTAAATAAAGAACAGTTTGATGCATTTCGCATGGAGATTGCCACATTTGGCAACATTCCTATATTAAGTCAATATTGTGGGATAGGCTGTGTGTTTTGTAAAGTACATACAGACTCTTATCTTGGACATTATCCAAAAATTCCCCCTGTTGACAAAGAGGATCTTTTAAGAGGATTTGAATATATCAATCCTAAAGTTAATTATGTACGACTTGGTGCAGGGGTTTTAGTAGCTCCACATACAGATCCATTCTTACACCCTAATATCTATGAATTCATAAAGCTTGCTTCAGAACATTTTCCTACTAAAACGATTACTACGGTTACAACTGGGGCATATATCAAAGAAGATAAAATTGATTTCCTTAATTCTATATCCAATTTTGGTATTGATTTATCATTGATAACTATGCAAGAACAACGTGAGAAAATAATTCCTAGATCTGAACGAGAGCGAACTATACATATATTAAAATATGCTCCACTCAATAAATGTACGCTTATGTTTACCGGTAATTTAGAGGAAATAAAAAAAGATCTTGAATTATTATATAACCTCGGCGTCAATAAACGTGTCCGTCAAATTTTGGTTCGTAGAATGGAACACACATCCACATCACAACAACGTCTGAAAGATTTATCACAGGCTTGTATCGATAATTATGAGAAGTGTATTACATGGGTTAAGGCAAATTATCCAGAGGTCATCTTTACAGTACCTATTTTAAAAGATGTTTTTAGAGGTGGAAATAATGAGTATTTCATAGAAGCAGATAAAAGAATTGAGGCTCAAAAAAATATTATCAAGCAATTGCCAAAGAAAACTTTTGTAAATTTAATCTGTCCATTATCCGGTTATGACTATTTTACAAAAGCTTTTGAAGGATATGAAAATGTAAAAACCAATCTGATAAAAAACAATCTTTATGGTGGTTCAGTTTCAGTAGCTGGATTACTTAATCATAAAGACATTATGGAACAATTTCATCCTGAAAAGAATGATTTGATGATTATACCAAGTGAAATGTATAATGTAGACGGAGTTGATTTATTAGGGAAGAAGAAAGAGATTTTGGAAGATTACTATAATACAAAAGTAATATTGGCTTAGTATGAAATCAATTAAATGGAATAAACTCAGAATATTGGTTACAAATAAATGTAATTATCAATGTCCATTCTGTCATAATGAAGGACAAGAAAAAGGTGTGAAATTTAGTATGATGTCGTTTGATTCTTTCAAAATGCTAATTGACTTCTTGAATGATCAACAAATATCAGAAATAAATTTTAGTGGCGGTGAACCTTTCTTACATAAGGAAATCGTTAAAATGATATGTTACGCTGATCAACATATGAAGTGTGATATAAGTTGCGCTACAAATTTATCACTGATAACTGATGAACAGATTGATATTCTTAAAGGAACCAGAGTAAAATTTAATATTCAATTTCCTTTTATTTCGGAGAAAGAATTTTCTAAAAGTACGGGCACTGGAAATCTATATAATATAATTGATAAAATAAAAATAATAAAGAAGTCTGGTATTAATATCGGATTAAATACTGTTATTCAATCTCCTGACTATCTATCAATTGAGAATATAATAAGATTTGCTTTAGAGAATGATCTACCTTTAAAACTCTTACCACAAATAGGCTTAAAAGGAAGTAATCAATTTGTATACAATATAAGGCCCATGTTAGAGAAAAATGCCGTGAGTTTTATAGACAAAGGGACAGGTGCATTAAAATGGATTATCCAGAGTGGAGATCATCAAACCTCTGTTTTATATATTGATTCTCCATGTTTCAGACGAGATATTAAAACTTGTAGAAATTATGGCGAAATAAGAGTTCTGCCTGATTTTAAACTGCAAAGTTGTATACTGAAAGAAGCAAATGTACAACTTAATTTAGATGAAGGGAAAGATTATGTTATTAATCAATTTGAAGGATTATGGAACGACTTCAATCAATGCTAAGGGCGTATAATATCACACATGAAGAAGATTTCTTAGTAGCACCATGGAGCAAACAATATTGCGAAGACACTTTCCCAAAATATTGGGAACTTGTTTATTCCATACTGAAACCACTAAATAAAGATAATAGAATACTTGAAGTTGGTTCCGGTTTGGGTGATATTACTGCGATTCTATGTTATTTGGATTTCACGAATATTATAGCATTTGAGAAAGATGAACAGATTTGCCACATTGCTCAAAGAAGACTTAAAGACATGTTTAATAGAGAAAACATTGTTTACAATGAAAAATTTCCCAATAGGCAGAATTACTCATCAGATGTGTTGGTTCTAGTAAACTGTGCCTATGCAGATGTTGCAAAATCAAAAGAAGAATACCTTAGTCTGCTGAAGGAATACTACATATGTGCAGGCAAACCCCAATATTACCTTATGGAAATAATTGACTCTTCATATACAAAAACTGATAAAGAATTTCCTGAATACATAAGGTTAAACTATGATGAAGTAAGAACTCTTTTTCCTTGTTCAACAATTATGTCTTGGGAAACATATAAATATCCTATAAACAGAAAAAGTAAGACATTATATTTAATAATAAAAGATTAAGAAGATGGTGGCAATCGTTGATTTCACATCAGACATAAGTATTTTTGCTTGTAAAGTCTTTGAAGCTTTATATAAAGAGGATCGGCTTAAAACACTTTATGATGCTGGTCTCTACATGAATACGGGATGGCCTATTGATGAAGGCTATGAATCATTTATAGGTTTTGAGAAACTTGAAAAAAACACCTTATCTGGAACTAATATTGAAAAGACTATATTTTCATTAGATAGTATGTTTGGTTGTAGTTTGAATGATAAAGAATTTAAAGAATTCTTACAAAATAAGGATACTTGGTATAAACAATTTGAAAATCAAGAAAACATTTATATTTTAAATAAACTTCCTCACTACATGTGTAAGCACAATTGGTCTGAAACATATGAACATTTCCCAGATGGAACATTGAAAAATCCTTGTATTCAAGATTTAGAGTATATGGTTAATACATATTATAAACAATTCTCTATAGTAAAGAAATTAATTGATGGGACATATCATTATGGAATGATTATATCATAAGAAAATACTAATGAAACAGATACTTATAGTAACAACAGAATTTGGTTTGGAAGGTGGCGGAATGTCTCTTTCATGTACAAGGCTAGTTAATATTTTATCAAATAACAACTATGTTGAAGTTGCTGATTCTTTAGCATTGCCAATTGCTACTGCTTCTGGAGGAAAACTGACAGGACTAAACAAGTATATTCGAATGGAATACAAGCTAAAAACAGAATCGCAGAGATACAAAGACTTTGATATCATAATTGGCTTTGGAGGGAGATTTAATGGTTATTATGCCTCATTACTCGCGAGGCAGATAAACGCTAAATATATACTATGTTTAAGAGGAAGTGATATAAACCTTGCGAAATGGTCGATTGAAGATACATGGTATCTGGAGGAGGCCGTAAAAAATGCTGATAGAATTGTATGTCTTTCAAAAGAAATGGAACATAATCTTTCATTGGCATGTCGACATGCAAAAGGAAAAAGTACTATTATACCTAATGAACTTGTTGGTGAATACACACGTGTTGTATTCCCAAATCTTCCAAATTCCTTGAAGTTGGGATGTGCAGCTTCGCATCTTAATGAGAAAAAAGGCATTCTAAATCTGTTGCACATGATTAATGAATTCAAGAAGGTTTCAGATCTGCCTATTACGTTATCATTAGTTGGTGATATTGATGAAGACTTAAAACAAGAATATATACAGATAATAGAGCTGCTTAATTTGAGGAATAATATTGAATTTACGAGTAAAACCTCAAGGGAAGATTTGCTTAAGCTCATGAAAAATTGGGATTTATATGTTCAAGGTTCTGTATGTGAAGGGCATCCAAATGCTATTGTAGAAGCATTGCAAAACGGATGTGCTTTTATAAGTTCTAATACAGGATTTGTCTCGGAAACACTAAGTGAGGAGTTCCCATTCTTATTTTTTAAAGAGTGGACTCCCAAATCAATGTCTTTATCTTTGCTGAATCTAATATCATTGAATGATAAGGAGACTATTTATTTCAGAGCATACAAAAAGTTACAACAGTATTGCGAGAAAGAAGAAATATCAAAGAAATGGAATGCATTAATTGATGATAATACTTCAGTAATAGCTCATAAAAACATAGAACATATAATTGCAGTAGGTTTACATGATGTTCAAGGAACATTACATGACAGTATTACAACACCCATATCGGTATTTGCCAAATTTGTTAAACAAGTTTATTTAGCAGGCTACGGTCTATGTTCTATGTCTGATTACTTAGGAAAAGATATGGAAACAAGAAAGAATTGGATTGTTTGTACATTTGATGATGGATATAAAGGCCTGATTGATTTTGCTATGCCAATTCTTGACGAATATGGTTTTACTGCGACTGTTTTTGTTTGTACAGGATTGATTGGAAAAAATAATAGGTGGAATAATAAGGATTCACACCTTAGAGAACACCTAAATATGAATGAATTGAAAAATCTTAATAATCATGGTTGGGAAATTGCATCTCACGGTGTTTCTCATTATAATCTTTTGAAATTAACAGATGAGGAATTGGAGATTGAACTTCAACAGTCTAAAGATTTCATCATAAATCATTTCGGTGAATTTTCATCATACGCATATCCATATGGTGCATTTAATGATTATATAAAAAGTTGTGTTGCCAGGCATTATCAGTATGCTTTTTCAGTAAATAAAGGAGGTACATCTCTTTGTGTAGACTCTTTGCAAATAAGAAGATATTCCATATCAGAAATTTATAAAATGACATCTGTAGAAAAATGAAAAGGATAATTGGTATATTTCGTGGCTTCCCAGGATTAGGAAGAATAGTTGCTGGTGTTTCTATTTTAGAATACTTGAGAGATAACTATGGATACGAGATTATGTTTATTAGTTATCTTCAAGGGAAGAAATATTTGGAGTCTCGTGGCTATGATACCTTACAAGAAGTAACACCTATGGATTACTGCTCTATTGGACTTTTGCCTACTAATAACATAGGACATTATATTCACGATATTATTAATAAGTTTAATCCTGAAATAATAGTAATTGATGGTGAACCATTAATTTTACAGTCTATTAAAATTTCTCACCCTAACATAAAAATTGTCTCATTGCTTAATCCCTCTGATATTGATAACCCTCATAATAATCAAGAAGCTATGGATTTCTTTAAAGAAATGTATTCTTTAAGTGATCTAGGGATTGTTCATGGGTTGAGAATATTGGAACACAATGAAAAATTCAATGATTTCATTTCTGTCAACACTATAATCCGCAATGAGGTTATTTCGATTAAGAATGTTCCAACAAATAATATCTATTGTGTATTGGGTGGTGGCACCATCAATGTAGGAGAGCAATTTGTTGAAACGACCCTGCATATAGGTTTGTTGTGTAAAAAAGTAGCTGCTTATTTTCCAAAGTATAGAATAAACATACTTTGCTCAAGTAAAAATATTTATGATGAATTGAATAGAGATAATTGTCCTAATAATGTATTTTTATATAAGGAAATTATTCCAGCAGAGCATTATTACAAAGATGCTTGCCTTGTGATAACAAGATCCGGACGAAATACCTTGAGTGAATTGGCTTATTTAGGAATCCCAGCCATATCTATTGTTACTGGCGATATTTATCGTAGATATGAGCAAGTCCAGAACATTAAAGACCTGAATGTTAGCAATATTCAATCATTTTCAATGGAGGGAACCATATCTGATTTTATAGAAATTATGAATACGATGATAAAACTAGGGAAACAAGAAAACAATTTTAAAGTTGGTAACCAATTAAGTATTAATAAAATATTGGAAATATGACAAAACAAGATATTTTAAAAATTCTGCCTATAGCTGGTGCTATTGCAGGAGACATTATTGGCTCATCGTATGAATTAAAAGGGAATAGAACGAAGGATTACAATTTTACTCTATTCAATAATAATAGTACATATACGGATGATACAGTCCTTACTATTGCTGTTGCAAATTGGCTTTTGGATACATCGATACCATTACAACTAATAGTCCGTTCTATTTGTAGAAAATACATGGAAGTTGGTTATGGACATTCTTTTAAGAAATGGTTATTTTCTAGCGAACCTGAACCGTATCAAAGTTGGGGAAATGGTTCGGCTATGAGAGTCAGTCCAATTGTATTAAAAACTCCAAGTTTAAAGGATGCATTACAAGTAGCTGAAGAAACTGCTATTATTACTCATAACCATTCAGAAGGTATCAAAGGAGCAAAAGCAGTTACGGCAGCAATTTTCTTGGCAAGACATGGATTTACGAAAGTAAATATTAAAGATTATATAGAAAACAAATTTGGCTATAATCTTAGCCGTGATATAAACACTATACGTACTAATTATTCATTCGATTCTAGTTGTCAAGGAAGTGTACCAGAAGCTATAATTGCATTTTTACAATCATCTGATTTCGAGGATGCAATACGTTTAGCTGTATCTTTGGGTGGTGATGCAGATACACAAGCATGTATTGCAGGATCGATTGCTGCATCATTCTATGATGAAATACCTGATAATATTTTGGATTTTGTTTTTAATAAGCTTCCTGAAGATTTTATTGATATATTGCATAAATTTATTGATTCATTAATTTATGGTTCTCAGTCAGCAGTAATACTTACTGCGAAAGAAGATCTTTTTTTAAATAGCTATATTCGATATACTTTTGCATTAGCCGTAACGGACTCAACAAAAGTTTTTATTCCTAAAGGTACAAGAGTGTATGTTGAAATTAAAGATAGAAAATGTTCTATGACACAGGTGTTAAGTAATAGAGAACAAATTTTTTCTCGAATAGAAAATGAACTTAAAAATAAGTTTCCAGACTTTACATCTGAATATCCTTACCTATGTAACGGCATTTTACTAGATATAGATTTTGATATGTACAACAGTTTTTATATATCAGAGGTTTCTGATGATGATATTTTTAATCTGTTCAATATATAATGAGAATAATACATATTTCTGATATACACCTTGAGAATCATGGATTACCAATTTGGAATACAGACACCAAATTGCATTTTGATAAAGCTATTAAAAAGATTCAAACTATGGATAATATTGATGCTATTATCATTTCCGGTGATTTGTCTAATGATGGATCTGCATGGTCGTATAACTACATAGATAACTTATTGGCTAAAACTAATATTCCTACATTCTGTTGTCCTGGCAATCATGATAATCTTGATATATTTTATGGGAGTCATAAATCGTGGTTCTATAAGAATTGTGAATTGTTTATGCTAAATGGTTGGACATTTATAATGTTGAATTCAGTTATGGCGGGAAAATCTCGAGGTAATTTTTACCCTGACAAGTTTCTTGACCTATTAAAGCATTCTTGCGGTCCTACAGTGATTGTACTTCATCATCCACCTATTGAACAGGATGGATGGCTTAATAGGAAGTTACTTGAAAATCGTGATGTATTCAATGATATTATTCATAAATATAAAAATATAAGATTGGTATTATATGGACATACCCACCATCATGAAATTAAGACTATTGACGGTATAATATATAGTTCAGCATCGTCAATTGGCTTTGCTTTTCACCCGAAACTTTTAAAGTTTCAAATTGCACATGGAAGAGAAGGATTTTCACTTATAACTTTAAATGATTCAAATATTATAATAGAGAATATATTAATATGAGAAACTTTATATTAAATGGTTGGTATATATAATGTCAAATTTGATACTGTATTATGTTAGTTACAAAAGATAAAATCAGATTTATCGTTGATATTGTGGATCATTGCAATTTAAATTGTAAATGTTGTGGTCATTTTTCTCCGTTAGCCCAGAAATCCTTTCTAGACAAAGAAACATTTGAAAAAGATATTTGTAGGTTATACGAGTTGTTAAATGGAAATATCCATTGTTTGGAACTTATGGGCGGAGAGGCTTTGTTACATCCTCAATTAGAAGATTTTATAACAATTACCAATCAATATGTATCCGGAGAAAAATACTTATGTACCAATGGATTGCTTTTACCTAATCTCTCAGATAAAATATATAAATTATGTGCAGATACAAATACAATAATCAGTATTACCATGTATCCAATAGACATAGATTGGGATAAAATTAATATGAAAGCTAGTCTTTATGGTACAAAATTATATTGTATAAAATCCCCAGGCAAAGTTACTAAGAGTTGGTTTAAAAATTTGAGAGATAGTAGCGGTAGTCAGAATATGGAAGAAAATTTCAATAAGTGCTTTTGGAAAGCAAGGTGTGTTGTTTTAGAACATGGAAGGTTGTCTTCTTGTGTCGTTCCTTTTAAAGCAAAATTTTTTCAAAAATATTTCCATTCAAATATATTTGATACAAGCTTAAACAACTCTATTGATATTTATGACGCTAAGTCGATTGATGAGATCGTTGACTTTTTAAATAAGCCTATCCCGTGTTGTAAGTATTGTTTACCGAATCAGGAACAAGAAATACAATGGGGCGTATCAAAAAAAGATATTAATGAGTGGATATAAACAATAGATGTCTAATGAATATTCAAAATAAGAAGCTATATTATAAGTTTTTCGATTTGGAAAGAGCAAGTTTATTCTTCGGAGATGAAGAACTAAATTTATATGCAAATCAAATACTGAATCTTATCGATTCTTTTTCAAAAGAAAGTGACGATTCAATAATAGATCAAAATAATATTCACCAGTTAATCTTTGATAATAGAACAATTGGATATTTCAGAGAATATAAAAATAAAGGAACTATAGAATTTATTGATAGATATTTGGCTGACATTCCAGATTGGCTTCGTTCATTGATTTTGCCTAACTTTCTAGACCTTAAAGAACTTCGGTCGATAATAAAAAATGATTTGATAAATAGTAAGCAGCAACTATATCGCTATTATTTGTCAGATAAAGCTAAATCAATTTACGGAGCAGATAGAGCAGATCTATATGCGTATTATGTAGAAAACTTAGAAAGTGCTGATTTTCCACATAAATATGCAATCAATAATAATGGTTCCGAATCTTATATTTGTGGGAAAAAACTGTTTGGCTCTTTTCACAATCATACTAACTATAGTGATGGGCGTTGTAAAATTTCTGAATTAAGAAAATTAGCTATAGAATGTGGAAGAGAATACGTGGGCATATCTGATCATTCAAAAATAGTGAATGGCGTTAAAGAGGATGATTTATTTAAACAAATCGAAGAAATTGATAAGTTGAATAGATTATCAAGACCGACCATTCTGAAAAGTATAGAATGTGAAATTTTATCCGATGGATCTTTAGACTTTGAAACCAAAATCTTAGCACAGTTGGATTATGTAATTGTTGCTGTTCATAGAGATGTATGCATGACAAAGAAAGAAGCCACAAAACGGATATTAAAAGCTATAGAGCATCCAGAGTCAAATATTCTTGCACATCCAAGTTCTAGAATCTATAAGAGGAACATAGGTTTGTATTTAGATATGTATAGAATAATTGATGCTTGTGTACAAAACAATGTAGTTGTTGAAATTAATGGTGATCCTTTACGTTTGGATTTAGATCCAAAATATGTACAATATGCTATAACAAAAGGTGCAATGTTTTCACTGGATTCTGACACTCATACACAGAAGAGTTTTTATAATATTAATAATGCAATAAGAATTGCTGAAGATAATAATATCCCAATTGAAAGTATAATTAATTTGAAGACTAAAACAGAATTATTTAAAACAACTTTTAATAAATAATCACAAGCTATGAAAAAGATACTAGTTACAGGAGGAGCTGGTTTCATTGGCTCAAATTTATGTGAACATTTGTTGGAAAATGGTTATGAAGTTATATGTCTAGACAATTTTTCTACAGGTCACATGAGTAATATACAACATCTATTGGATAATTTCCCTACTCACTTTACTTTAATAGAAGGGGATATTCGTAACTTAGAAACATGTATCAGAGCATCCAAAGGTGTTGATTCTATACTTCATGAAGCAGCATTAGGTAGTATACCAAGAAGCATAGATGATCCCATTACAACTAATGATGTAAATATCGGCGGTTTTTTAAACATGCTTGTTGCTGCAAAGGATAATAATGTAAAACGATTTATTTTTGCTGCAAGTAGTTCAACTTATGGGGATAGTACTGAGTTACCCAAAGTAGAAGATCGTATTGGAAAACCATTATCTCCATATGCCCTTACGAAATATGTTGATGAATTGTATGCAGAAGTTTTTGCTAAAACTTATGGCATAGAATATATAGGGTTGCGTTATTTTAATGTATTTGGAAGAAGACAAGATCCTAATAGTACGTATGCAGCTGTTATACCATTATTCATTAAGCAATATTTAAATTATCAACAACCTAAAATAAATGGTGATGGTCTCAATACTAGAGATTTTACATACATTGACAATGTAATTCATATGAATATGCTAGCGTTGAATACAGTTAATCCATCTTCAATTAATCAAATATATAATACTGCATGTGGTGAACAGATAACTATTAATAAATTAGCTCATTTAATAAAAACATATTTATCACAATATGATTCGTATGTATCTACTATAGATCCAATTAATGGACCTTATAGATTAGGGGATATACCTCATTCTTTTGCTTGTATTGATAAGGCAAAATTGTTATTGGGATATAAACCTCTAGTTTTATTTAGAGAAGGATTGATTAGTACAATTGAGTGGTATGTAAATAACCATATATAAAGGATTTATAATTATTGTGTTTGTTTTTAAGTCATTTTACTTTCTTTTTATATTGTACGTTTTTGTAATTACTCACCCTATCAAATAAATCTATTGGGTGTTTTTTTTAAACTTGTTGTAGTATACAGATTTGTGATTAATAGAATATTTATGGTATGTTAGAATACGATTAGTTAAATACATATCAATACTTAATATCTTCATATGGGAAATAATAATTTATCGATGGCCTATATTATAAGTATAATGGTATATTCCCAATAATTGGACAGTGCCAGTTAGGTATTACACTTTAAGTGGTAGATTTTGATTTAGTAAAGTTCTTTAAAATTGAACATATTCATTTCCATATGCCAAGTTTGGGCTACGGTTTAGCTTGTGGTGAATGGAGTAAAATAAAAATCAGTCTATATAAAATATCTTTACATGAAAACGTTGAGTCAATAACCAATTATAATTTAATGAAAATCAAAATGAAAGAGTGTTTAGAAACTATCAATGGCATTATATCTGATTATGTATATGGTAAGATTGATGCGGAAGGTGTAAAAAAAAGAATCTCTGAAATAGATTTCTCGCTATGTCCGTTGTATAGTGGCGATCAACATAGTCAATATTGTAATCTAATGAATTTATGTGAGACTTTATCTAATATGATAGAGCCAAATTGATACCTTATTTACATAATGACATATAAAATGAGTGACTTCAGCCACCCTTTTTTATGCCCTTTCTAGGAGCTTATTTATATTAATTATGACGAAGAAGATCCCATAATCTGTCGTCATATTCTATTTATTCTTATATAATAATTTTCATTCAATAATCCATCATACAATTATTGTTATTTTGCTTTTCTACATTTGAACTGTCTTTTTACTTCTTTCGTCAAATTTTCCGACTTTGGAGGAAAATCCCCCGACCGTGAGGGAGGGTAAGTTGGTTTTTGTATGGCAGAATACTTTCTGTCGGACAAAAACACAACTTGCTCTGTTCGTTTGAACAGAGAATCCACCTCCGGCGGATTGCTGCGCGACGTGAGCGGCGTGCTGCTGTCCGTCGGAAGATGTTCCAAGCCGTTCATCGGTTCTGACTTTGCAAAATTATGACCGTGTAAACAGTTGTGAAATAGCGGATTGTATGACATATAATGACGCCTGATGACATCTGATGTCATGGTATTGGTTACATATTACCTGTATGCTTGAAAGACCTTATTTTTGACGCGATTTAAGCGTGCAATATTGCAATAACATAATGACATAATAACATAACAACATAGTATTGCAATAATATAATGACATAATAACATGGCAACATAGTATTACAATAACATAATGACATAATGACATAATAACATAACAACATAGTATTGCAATAATATAATGACATAATAACATGGCAACATAGTATTACAATAACATAAGGATATAATAACATAACAACATAGTATTGCAATAACATAATGACATAATAACATGGCAACATAGTATTGCAATAACATAATGACATAATAACATGGCAACATAATATTGCAATAACATAATGACATAATAACATGGCAACATAGTATTGTAATAACATAATGACATAATAACATGGCAACAATAGTATCACAATAGCGTAATGCCATTATAAGATTAGTGAAAGAAAAAGTGAATATTAACCCCAAAAACAAAAGGTATGAACAAACGTCCGATTCTTGTCGCCTTCAGCAATCAGAAAGGCGGTGTGGGCAAGTCCACGGTAACAGCGGTTCTTGCCAGTTATTTTAATTATGTAAAAGGTCTGAAAGTTGCTGTCGTTGACTGTGACTATCCCCAGTTCAGTCTGGAAAAACTAAGGGGAAGGGATTTGAAGAACCTTGAAAAAAGCGAGTATCACCAGCGACTTTTCTGCCGTCAGTTTGAAGACGGTTCCCGTAAGGCCTATCCGATCGTTACTTCTACTCCGGAGGCAGCTGCAGAGATTCCCGGCAAACTGGAAGACGACTATGACCTGATATTCTTCGATCTTCCCGGAACGGTGAACTCCCGTGGTGTATTTGAGTCCGTCATGAACATGGATTTCATTTTCACTCCCATTGTAAAGGACCGTATGGTCATGCAGAGCAGCCTTTCCTTTGTATCGACCGTTCAGGATTTTATCGGACAGCATCCGGAAGCTCCCCTGAAGGACATACGTTTATTCTGGAACCGTATGGACAGCCGTACTTCCAAGGAACTGTATGTAATGTATAATGCAATAGTGCTCCGTATGGGTTTGAAGGTCTTTGAAACCGTACTTCCGGATCTTGAACGCTTCAACAAGGAAATGACACCCTCTTCCAGGCAGCATTTCCGCTGCACCCTTCTCCCTCCTTCCGAATCACTACTGAAAGACAGCCGTCTTGAGGCGTTTGCCCAGGAGATGGAACATATCATATTTCCGGGATAAGAACTATGGCAAAGAAAAGAGAAATATTCAAGGTGGATGAGGATGCCTTGAAGGACATGATGGCCAGTGAATCCATTTCCTGTGGTAAATCTGGAGCAGATGTCGGTGAGAATGTTCTTCCTGTCAAAGAAAAGAAAAAAAATGTGCCGGAAGTAAAGACACAGGGACAGGAAAAGTCCCGCAAAACGATTCGCGCTGACCCCGGACTGGAAGAGAAGGTGGAAATGTACAAGGAACTGTTTCTGGACAGAAAGAAGTCCGTACACAGAAAGCAGACCTATATCAGCTATGACATGTATTGCAGGCTGGCCCGTATCCTTCCCCTTCTGAGTGATGACATGAGTGTGCCCGCTTTTTTGGATAATGTGCTGGCACACCATCTTGAGACTTACAGTGAAGAGCTTGGCGAGCTGTTTCGCCGAAAAACCCCAAAAACATTCTGAAAATGATGTGGATTGTATTGACTGTTGCCGTATTGGTTTGCGGTCTGCTGTTATGTTGCGTTTATGTACTGTCCAATAAGATTTGTTCACTGAAAAGACAGGTCAGAGAGTTGAATGAGAAAATAGGAATAGCGAACTGCTTTCCCGAATATAGCCGTGTGTATCTGAACGATACTCCAGTCGGGAAAGGGCGTCAGATTCGTATCCGTTGCGGTTTGTATAACAAGGCAAGCCGCCTTATTCCGTTTATGGCTCCCGGCATGAGTGTTTCAGTCTATGTGAGCAATATCGTGGAGGAACACTTGAAACGCCACGGAGAATTGCTGAAGAATGAACTTGAATGTTTTCTCTATAAGGATTCTTTATGGAAGAACTGATATACTTCTGTGTACGGATTGTCTGTATAGGCTATTTGCTGTACAGCGTGTATGGCTGGAGAAGGCGTATCGAAACTGTTTGTACCCTGCTTTATGGGAAACCTTGCGTGAAGAAGGAAAAGAAAGAAACTGTCGTAACGGAATCTGCGGTTTCAGATACAGAAGTGATGGGAAGTACCCGTTATGTCTATCTGGACGAGAATGCCGGAAAGACTGCCGCTCCCTTCATGAGCCAGCCACTTGAAAGGAATTTTATCGGTGAGGAGGAGGATGTGCAGCAGGAAGATGTGGAATGCAACCTTCAGCTGGAAAAGATGAAACTCCTGCAGGAAGTCCAGGAAGACCTTGATGCGGAGTCTCCCGAAGTGGAATCCGTATCACCTGTTCTGTCCAGCAGGGACATGGAAGTACTCGGCGAATATCTGACACATCAGGATGAAGCCGACCATGAGAAGGCCATGCAGGCAGCTCGTGTCCTGTTCTCCATCAGGCAGACCAGCCTGATTGATGTGTTCCTTTCCAATATGGAGAATTCCGCGATTGTAGAGGAACTGATAGACAGGTATCTTGATGAGGACGGTAATCCGAAACCGCTTAGACATAGGGAAGAGAATGAGTCTTTGGAAAACTGGCGGCAGTACATATGATTTTATGGTTATTTTAACGATATAATAGCATAGAAAATACCTAAAATTATTTGATATTTGCGAATAATTTATTAGATTCGTTTGAAATAATACACCATAATTCTAATTATATCCATCTATGAGTCAATATAATAATGTTTTTATAAGCAGAGAAGATTTTCTGGATTATAGAACAAAGGGAATCCCATATACTGGATTTGTCATAGGAGAAGGGTATGCTTTTGTACAATATCAGGATTATTACGAGGATAAAGATGGAACAGTCATAGATATGAATGACAATATACTGCCATACCAGACATTCATACCTGACATTGTTCAAATCCAATGCATTGATACCTCAAAGGAAATGATTAAAAAAAGCCTTAGAGGGCTGTTTGACAAAAACGGATGTGCAGGATATATCGTTTCTGAAGGAGATACTTTAGCATATATTGCAGAAATGTTTGACGTTACCGTTGAAGACTTAAAAAGATGGAATGACCTGTCAAGTGAGTATTCTATATCCATAGGACAAAGATTATTAATAATTGACATAACGGAAAGAAGGATTATAGATATACCCCACACGGTAGATAATGGAGAAATTAAAGAAGCTGGAGCTTTAACTTCGCTTGAATTTTGGTTGGATTCACCATCCGACACTTTTCTTGACGGCATAGGTAAGATAGTTGCCAACATACTTTATAGCAAGATTAATTCTCCTGTTGTCTTTTTTACAGGACGTACTTTTGCCGGAGCAAGTCAATTACCGGAAGAACGGTTTGAGGCTTTTTTGGATATAATACCGCTTCCTCTTTTTGAAGGGGTTAAAGCCATTGGCTTTTGTGGCAAAGTTGAAAAAGGGTTGATAAATGGATATAATCCATTTCTAAAAACCAAACAATATAAGATGTACAAACCTTCAGGCAAAGGTTGGCAAAAAGAAGCAAGCAAAAAATTTAAGCAGGCAAGAGAACATTACATAATGCATATCGAAAGTCAAGAATTTTGGAACGATATGAACTATGGAATCAGTATATGGAATGAATATTCAAAAAACGAAAATAATGATTGATATCGTAGGACTGAAATGTTTAGGCAAATATATTATTTGGCTATGGAGTAAATATGTAAAACGAAAACATATACCTTATATGGACCTTGAGTTTCATTATCCCAACTATCTCTTTATAGCACTGGGATGTCTTGTTGTTGCCATTTTTTTAGTCATAGCAGTTACTTATTTTTCAATTAAATAAAGGAAACAGAATGGCTAATGTCATCACATTAAAACGAATAGGAAAATTCATCATTTGGTTGTGGAATAAGTATATAAAGAAAAGATATATACCCTATATTGACCTTGAATTTTATTATCCTAATTATCTTTTTATAGTACTGGGAAGTATTATAGCTGCCATTATATTGGGCATAGCAATTGCCTATTTTTCAATTAAATAAGGGAAAACAAAATTATTGCAGGACTGTCTCAAAGACGGCAATATAAAGATAGACAATAATCTGGCCGAAAATGCGATACGTCCTCTGACGCTCTCTAAAGGAGAGAGCCTAAGAAAGAAGTATTAACTTTGCCAACAACACTGAATACTAACTGGGGACTGAACGGATATCACCGGAAATGCTGAACGGGTATCCACCGGAATATGCAACAGGACGTTTCTCGTAAAGCACATAAAAGCCGCGTTCATAATGAAGTATCTTCACGACCTTTCGGTTCCTGGACATAAACATATATACATTGGATGCATCACTCGGATCGAGTGACATCTCTTCCCTTATACTCTCGCATAATCGGAAAATACCTTTCCGTAAATCAACATTGCCGTTGAACAGGTAATAGTTCAGGTTAGCACTCAGTCCAAGCATATCAATCCCAGCACTTTATTAAGCAACAGACTCAAATCAAGAACGGTGGTATTTCGCAGAAACAGTGTAGCACCTGATGCCAGTTGTAACTTCACCCACCTTATCGGTGATTCTCCTTCCGGTTGTTTCACTTACATCTTAACGGTTGGACTATTGCAAGGTTTGCCGCTTATCTGGACTTTGGCAACCTTAGGTTGCTCAACATGAACCGTCTTGCCTAACTTCTCACTCCACAGCTGGTGTCGCTGCCAGTTCATGAACTTGTCGTAATTCACTCCATAATCCGAACAGAACCCACGAAGATCCTTGGTCTCGCTGCATAACTGATAGAGGTCATATACCTCCTGGTAGTTTACTTTCTCTTTTGCCATAATCATTGATGTTATTGGGTTATGGCGCAAAGATATGTCGGCTAACAACTTATGTCAAGGCGGAGAATAGAATGGTTACTTTACGAATGCTTACTTTTCAAATTTACAGTGTTCTTCACAAATTTATATTTACTGCTTAATTTAATCCAGAAATGAAGATAATGGTTAGGAAAAAGATAATTATAATTAACAATATGTATATCGTTAAGTTTTCTCTAATCTTTCTAGTTGTAAGAAGTTGTAGAAGCAGAATAAAATAGCCAAAACATGCACAAATACTTATTACTCTATCTTGTATATTGATTGGATTATTTTTATCACCGGAAAGATTACCTAAACCGACTGTTGCTATAGCAAGAAATGCTGCAAATACACCTAAAATCTGTACCGTATCTTTTTTATTTTCTGTCAGCAATTCATGCATTCTTTCGATAATTGACTTTTCATTCGCTTCAATTCTATTTTTAATGTCGTCAACGTTATTCTTAATATTATGATTTTGCGTTTCTTCCATTGTGGTTATATAAATTTGGTAGAAAAAAGTAGCGTTCAATTTGACTCTTTCTGTGTAATGCTCATATTTTATTTTTAAAATATTTAAACTTACTGGAGGTTGCCAGATTGAAGAAAGAAAAAATATATTTTTAGAGTCGTTATTCTCAGGATCAAAACCTAATTGGGTAGGATCTTTAATTATCATTCTCTCCACTTTTTCACCATTTTTCTGAAAGAAGCAATCCTGAAAAAAAGAACTATAGTTCATACAGTAAGAATCCGATTCAAGTTTCTTAATAAGCATTTGTAGGGAATTTAGTAAAATCTCTGCTAATCTAATATAGTCAAAACCTATAATTAGCTCATGGGACTCTTTTCCCGAACAAAGTATATCATCTTTCATAACTTTGTCCAACCACTCTAAATGTTTTAAAATAAATGCACACGAAATCATTTCAGATTCCTTATTTGCTTCAATGAATTCAGTAATTTCTTTAAGATAATCATCATTTCTCTTCTCTTTGATTTCTATCTTTAACTTTTTTATGTATCTACCATATTTTATAAAATGGTTTTTAAAGTTAAAATAAATCACATTGTTGTATGCAAAAATTTTTTCATTACAAGAACCAAGAATAGCATATAAAGGTTTTTCTAATGCTTGAGTCAGTTGCTTGTATTTTATTTCATAGTCTAATTCATTTTTACAAATGATCTCTGTAAATATTTGTTCATAACCTTTTAAATGCTTTTCTATGTTTTCACAATTCTTCTCTAAAAGTGCTATATAGCGTTCATAAATAATGTTCTGTTTTATATCAGGCAAAAATTGGGATGGAGGTAAAAATAGATAATATGGTTTTTCATGAATGTTCTCCACTTGTTCTGGTATAATGGCATGGTACACTATATCTTTTAACGAATATCCTGATCTTTTCCTCATTTTCAGAAGAAGAAGATCATTCTTGATGCCTACAAGCTTGATTGTATTTTCTAGTTCTTCAATGTTTTTTTTATTAATTAAAGTTCTCTTCTTTAAAGAGTCTAATACCATGAAAAAACTATAATTATTAGGCGATTGTTGAGAATTTAATTGTAAAATGCAATGCAAACGCAATAATACTATTAAGTTTTTATCTGTTGATATATAATTATGATCTATAAGACACATGTCCAATATCAAGTGAAAAATGTATTGCATAATTTTACCTAAGGCAGTTACTGTGTTAGCCAAAGGAAGTGTATTAACACACAAAGAGACATTATTCTCATAGTCGGTCTGTTCATATTTTTCTATATTAAATAAATGCTGTCGTTGCTTTATTTCTGTATACTTTTTAATTTTTTCAATAAAGATACTGTAATCCGCCAACATATTATTTACATTCATATAATGGATAAAAGGCGTTATTTTAGACTCTCGGTATAAGTCTATAAAACTACTTAGTAAAACCTTACTAAGGAATTGATGGTTCTCATCTTTTTTGTCTATATTAAAAAAAGTACATTTAGAGCTAAAGAATGATAATAGGTCATCTTTAAAATATTCCAACTCATTCTTTTCGTCTTTTTCAACACACGGTTCAGGCTCTACTTTTTCCTCTTGGTTATTATTATCGCCTTGAGATGTTTCTTCCTTTTCTTCTTCTAATATCTCCTCTGCTTCATTTTGTGCAGATGTATTTGAATCTTGATTTTGCAGATTATTCTCTTCAAGGTTAATAATTGCTGTTCGTTTAGTCTCTATGGAAGAATAAGTTACCGCTTTAGTTAGATATTCTTTTGCAAAATCATCATAAATCAAATATTCACCTTTAAGAAGAGACTGGCAAATGTTATTAAACAAATAGATTAAGAAATTTAACTGTTCTATCAAAAGTAAACCTGAATCTGTATCTTGTAAGAGTAAGTTTATATAACTTGTAAATTGCGTATCCTTTGAACCCAGTTTGTAGCTAGACACAGTATTATTATAATTTTGGTAATAATTCCATAAATCATTTATATATTTCTTGAAAGCCTCATGTACTTCGTCTTCACAAAAAGAAGTGTAAAATTTATCATCTAAAACAGTGTGTGTCAATTCTGAAAAGAATCTAAACAAGCCTTCTTTAGTACAGTTTGACTCTATTTTTATTTTTTTCTCAGGACAATGGTAAACGACTTTCAAGTCCTCTTCTTGTTCATCATATTCAACACTAAAAGATAAACTTATAATATCTTCAATATAAAAACTAATAGTTTCTATATATTGAAGAATTAAATTTCTAAGAAGTACACATTCATAGTCCCTGTTACTATTTTTTTTTACAAAATATTGATAGAAACTTTCACATAGTGGATTCAGTTCGACAATTTTTTTTATATTATTTCCATAGCTATTTTTCATATCGAATTCTTATTTGTTAAAAAATAATCATAATACAATTAAAACAAAAAAAGCCATCTCTTATATGTGATGGCCCATGTTATTTATTTAAATATGTCTTTCACTTTTGTTCGAGACTATTAATACTTACATAATCTACCTTTGTTATTATCTGCCGTTTTTTGCAAGGTCCCACTGATGTATACATAGATGATTTTACGCTATCTAATTCAAATCTATTACAAGCATCAAGTACATCTACAAAAGAAAGTCTTAATCGTTTTGCAGTTGCTTTTGCTTCATCAGACAATATAACTGTTTTCTCTTTCGGAGCAAGGTATACTTTACCTATTTTTTTTACAATAACTGTCTTTACCTCTGTATACTTGCAACTAGAAAATGAAACGCCTTTAGTCTTGTTAAAAAGACTCTCAGCCAATGCAATTTGTTCATATTTCTTCCTTTTTTTAGGATGATGATTATTATTGTTGATTATCATAAATACTATAGTAAAATAACAATTTTTGGCAATATAGCAATAATATTCTATATTTCAAAGCTATAATGTATATTATCACATTTTATTTTCATATTATATCTTTTTATATCTTTCTTAAGAAACTAGGATTTTCTATTTTGTTCTAAAAATTGTATCATGTAAGCTTTATATATTATCAATATGTAAAAGAGGCTTGTATAATCATCAACAAAATCAATTAATTGGAATTATAAGGAGATCTAGAATAGAATTCATGTCTATTATCAGAGTTTATAGGAATAAGTGAAAAATCACATTTAAAAAATTACCAATACGTTTTTTTTAATAATATAATTTTAAACTTTCATTTATTAGTGTTATCTGATGACATCTGGTGACACCTGATGACGGTGTTGTATCACAGCGGTTTAAGCCTTATATATTTGCAGTCGAATTCAAAATTTATGTCAAACCCCAAAATGATTCGACAATGAAGAGAAGAATCCTATTTTCAGTATTGTGTGTGCTGGCAGCGGCAGGTGCCTTCGCACAGGGACAGGGTCTTGCCGGCATCAATGAGGCTACCAGCCTTATGACTTCGTATTTCGATCCGGCCACCAAATTGTGTTATGCCATCGGAGCCGTACTCGGTCTGGTCGGCGGTATCAAGACGTATGGCAAGTTCAGCAGCGGCGACCCGGATACGTCCAAGACTGCGGCAAGCTGGTTCTTCGCCTGCATCTTCCTGATTGTGGCCGCCACCATTCTCCGTTCCTTCTTCCTGTAAGCCATGGATTACCGTATCAACAAAGGAGCAGGCCGTCCGATTGAGTTCAAGGGCTTGAAATCACAGTACCTGTTCTTTTTTGCCGGAGGTCTTGTGTCGGTCTTTCTTGCGGTGGTTGTCCTGTATATGGCCGGTGTCAGCCAGCTGGTATGCCTGTCTTTCGGGGCGGTATCCGGTTCCCTGGCCGTATGGCTGACTTTCCGCATGAATGCCCGCTACGGTGAGCACGGGCTGATGAAGATGCTGGCCGAGAAACGCCATCCGCGCTATCTGTCAGCCCGTCGCAGAATATTCAGAGCATTAACCAAAAAGAAGAGAAAGAAATGAGAAGTGTATTGAAGACCTGTGATCTGGAAGACAGATTCCCGATTCTGGCCGTGGAAAACAACTGCATCGTAAGCAAGGATGCGGACATTACGGTAGCCTTCGAGGTCGAGCTGCCTGAACTGTACACGGTGACGGCGACGGAATACGAAGCCATTCACGGTACCTGGGTGAAGGCCATGAAGGTGCTTCCCAATTATTCGGTCGTGTACAAGCAGGACTGGTTCGTCAAGGAAAACTACCGGAGCGAAGGAGACGGGACGGAAAGTTTCCTGTCCCGCAGCTATGAGCGTCATTTCAACGAACGCCCGTATCTCAGGCACCGCTGCTTCCTGTATCTGACAAAGACCACACGCGAACGTGCCCGACGTCGCAGTGATTTCAGTACCCTGTGCCGTGGCTATATCCTTTCCAAGGAAATCACGGACTGGGATTCGGTCGTGAAATTTCTGGAGGCGGTGGAGCAGTTCGAGCGTATCATGAACGATTCGGGGCATGTCAGGATGAAGCGTCTTAGAACGGAAGAGGTTGTCGGAACGGAAGAATGTCCCGGGCTGATTGAACGATACCTGACTCTCGGTATGGAGGACACGCACCCCGTATTACAGGACATCTGCCTTGATCCGGAACGTATGCGCATCGGTGACAAACGTCTTTGCCTGCATGTGCTTTCCGATACGGAAGACCTTCCCGGCAGTGTGGGCACGGACATGCGTTATGAGCGCTTGTCCACTGACCGTAGCGACTGCCGTCTTTCGTTTGCGGCTCCGGTAGGACTTCTGCTTTCATGCAACCATGTCTATTCGCAGTACGTGTTTATCGATGACGCGCAGGAAATCCTGCAACGCATGGAAAAGACTTCACGCAACATGCTGTCCCTGTCGAAATACAGCCGCAGCAATGCCGTGAACTATGAATGGGCAGAAATGTATCTGGACGAGGCGCATACGAAAGGGCTTGTTCCGGTTCGGTGCCACTGTAACGTACTGGCCTGGGCGGAAGACGAGGAAGAGTTAAGGCGTATCAAGAACGATACCGGCAGCCAGCTTGCCCTGATGGGATGCGTACCTCATTACAACACGATAGATACTCCGGTGCTGTACTGGTCTGGTATTCCAGGCAATGCGGGCGATTTTCCGGCTGAGGAAAGTTTCTATACCTTTCTGGAACAGGCTGTCTGCCTGTTTGCTTCGGAAACGAATTATCGCAGTTCGCCCAGCCCGTTTGGTATCCGTATGACGGACAGGCAGAGCGGCGTACCGCTTCATCTGGACATCAGTGACCTGCCCATGCGCAAGGGAATCATCACCAACCGCAACAAGTTCATACTCGGTCCCTCCGGCAGCGGTAAATCCTTCTTTACGAACCACCTTGTCCGCCAGTATTATGAACAGGGTACCCATATCCTGCTGGTGGATACCGGAAACAGCTATCAGGGACTTTGCAGCCTGATTCATGACCGGACACATGGCGAGGACGGTATCTATATCACCTATGAGGAGGACAATCCCATCGCCTTCAATCCGTTCTATACGGATTCCGGGGAATTTGACGTTGAAAAGCGTGAAAGCATCAAGACACTGATACTCACACTCTGGAAACGTGAGGATGAAGCCCCAAGGCGTTCGGAAGAAGTGGCCCTTTCGGGAGCGGTGAACGCATATATCCGCAGGATAACGGAAAACAGGGATGTCAGACCCGATTTCAACGGATTCTACGAGTTTGTGCGTGATGACTACCGCCGGATGATTGAGGAGAAGAAAGTCCGTGAGAAGGATTTTGACATCGACGGTTTCCTGAACGTGCTGGAACCGTTCTACCGTGGCGGTGATTATGATTTCCTGCTTAATTCGGACAAGGAACTGGATCTTACCAACAAACGTTTTATCGTATTTGAACTGGACAATATCAGCGGAAACAAGGTACTTCTGCCCGTGGTCACGCTGATAATCATGGAAACCTTCATCACCAAGATGCGCCGTTTGAAAGGCATCCGCAAGATGATACTCATTGAGGAATGCTGGAAAGCCCTTATGTCAGCCAATATGAGTGAGTACATAAAGTATCTCTTTAAGACCGTCAGAAAATATTTCGGGGAGGCCGTGGTGGTCACCCAGGAAGTGGATGACATCATCAGTTCCCCTGTCGTGAAGGAAGCTATCATCAACAACAGTGACTGCAAGATTCTTCTTGACCAGCGGAAATACATGAACAAGTTCGACCATATCCAGCGGCTTCTCGGACTGACCGACAAGGAACGCGGACAGATCCTGTCCATTAACCAGGCCAACCATCCCGGACGTTTCTACCGTGAGGTCTGGATCGGTCTTGGCGGTACCCATTCTGCCGTGTATGCCACGGAAGTCAGCGATGAGGAATATGCCGTATATACCACGGAAGAGTCGGAAAAGCTGGAATTGCAGAAGCTGGCCAAGGAACTGGGCGGAAATCTGGAACTGGCCGTGAAACGCATTGCGGAAATGAGAAGGGAAAGGAAAATGTCAAATGGTAAAGCATGACGGTTATGAATGAAAGTTTTGAATCTGATGAAAGAAAGCGTAATGAGATAATTGAATGTCTCTACTGGTCCCTGATGAACGGATGGGACATACCGAAGGAGATCCGTGAATATTACGGATTCTCTGAAGACTATGAGTTGTATCATCAGCTTGAAAGGCTGGAGCCTGCTGAATACAGGTTGAAAAGGCTGGAATGTGAGGTTCCTGATATTGTAGAGCTTGATGCACAACTGAAACATACCGTTGAGAATATTTTTGAGAGACTATGCCCCCGTCCTCCTGCTCCTTATATTGACAAATTATACAGGGACTTTAAAAAACTGGAGAGTATAGCTGCAGATCCCAAGAATATTGACAATCTCTTTGTATTCAGGGATTTCCTTGTCAGATATGGCATTGACCGATATTCCTCTGATGCAGTCAAAAAGGAACAGGCTAGGAAGGCATGTAAAGAACTTAATGCAAGACTTGACAGACTGACAGGTCGTAAGACGGCAGTTGATGATAACACCAAGGAAAAAGAACACAAGTCATATAGAAAAGTCCACATCCCGGTCAGCCCGAAGCCAAAAAGACGCAAGATGGGACTTTGAGAGATTCAGTAAAACAAGAACAACATCATTAAAAAAGACAAGACATGAAAAACAGACAGTTGTACAGACTGGCCGCCTGCCTGATCGGGGCGGCATCACTGCTGCTGCAGAGCTGTAGTGAAAGCAGGTTCAAGGACTGTGACCGCCTGTGCGGTTCATGGAGCAGTGTGGAAGGCAAGCCCGATGTCCTTATATATAAGGAAGGGGACGCCTGCAAGGTGACGGTCTTCGCCCGCAGCGGAAAGACACGGAAGCTGAAGCCGGAAACCTATCTGCTGGTGGAAGAAAACGGTAACCTGTTCATCAATACCGGCTACCGCATAGACATCGCCTACAATGAGGCGGCTGACGTATTGACCTTTTCTCCGAACGGTGACTATGTAAGGAAGGAGGTACGTCCATGAGAAAAAGACTGCTGCTGCTTTGTGCAGGAACCTTTTTCCTTGCCGGACAGATACGGGCACAGTGGGTGGTGACCGATCCGGGGAACCTTGCCCAGAGTATCATCAACATGTCGGACAATATCGTGCATACCTCTTCAACCGCGACAAGTACCGCCCAGAATTTTGCGGAGACGGTGAAGATATACCAGCAGTACAAGAAATACTATGATGCCCTGAAGTCCGTCAACAATCTGGTGAAGGATGCCCGTAAGGTCAGTGAGATTATCCTGATGGTCGGTGACGTGTCGGAAATCTACGTGACCAATTTCCAGAAGATGCTGGGTGACGAGAACTTTTCTCCCGAAGAGCTGGATGCAATCGCTTTCGGTTATACCAAACTTCTGGAAGAGAGCAACGGGGTGTTGCAGGATCTCAGGCAGGTAATCAACGTCAGCACCCTTTCCATGACCGACAAGGACCGTATGGACGTGGTGGATGACTGTTATGCCAGTATGCGCCGTTACCGCAATCTCGTGAATTACTATACGAACAGGAATATAGCCGTGAGTTTTCTGCGTGCCCGCAAGAAGAATGACCTTGACCGTGTCCTGAAGCTCTATGGCAATGACACCTCCAAATACTGGTAGCCTATGGTATTGTTATCCGTGGATTTCTCGAATCTCCATACCATTCTGGAGAGCCTTTACAATGAAATGATGCCCCTTTGTGAGGATATGCTGGATGTAGCCAAGGGACTTGCCGGACTCGGTGCCCTGTTCTATGTGGCCGTCCGTGTCTGGCAGTCGCTTGCCCGTGCCGAACCGATAGACGTGTATCCGCTTCTGCGCCCGTTTGCGATAGGCATCTGCATCATGCTTTTCCCGACTCTGGTACTCGGAACGATGAATACGGTGCTGAGTCCGATTGTGCAGGGAACCCACAAGATGCTTGAGGGGCAGACGATGGATATGCAGCAGTACCGTGAGCAGAAGGACAGGCTGGAACGTGAAGCCATGCTCCGCAATCCGGAAACGGCCTATCTGGTCAGCGATGAGGAGTTTGACCGTCAGCTGGACGAGCTCGGATGGTCGCCCGATGCCATGGCAACCCGCATGGGCATGTATATGGAAGTGGGCATGTACAATCTGGAAAAGAATATCCGTGACGCCTTCCGCAGTCTGCTGGAACTGCTTTTTGCCGCGGCATCCCTGCTTATAGATACGGTAAGGACCTTTTTTCTGGTTGTATTGTCCATCCTTGGTCCCATTGCCTTTGCCTTCAGTGTGTGGGACGGTTTCCAGTCCACGCTCAGCCAGTGGTTCACACGTTACATTTCCGTCTATCTGTGGCTTCCCGTGAGTGACCTTTTCAGCTGTATGCTGGCCAAGATTCAGGTACTTATGCTGCAGAGCGACATCCTGGAGCTCCAGAACAATCCGAACTATTCGCTGGACAACTCCAATTCGGTATATGTGATCTTCATGCTGATAGGTCTCATCGGATATTTTACCGTGCCGACCGTGGCCGGATGGATTGTGCAGGCAGGCGGTGGCGGAAACTATAACCGCAACATCAACCGTACCGCGACCAAGGCCGGAGGATTTGCAGCCGGTGTAGCAGGTTCCGGACTGGGAAATATCGGAGGGCGTCTGCGTGGAAAATAAACAGAACAGGAACATAAAAATCATGAAAACAGATGGAATTCAAATCACTGACCAATATTGAAAGCAGTTTCAGACGGATACGCCTGATGCTTGCGGTCTTTGTCGGATGCTGCACGCTTGTGACCGTCTTTGCCCTGTGGAACTCATACCGCTTTGCGGAGAAACAGCGTGAGAAAATTTATGTACTCGATGGCGGCAAGTCACTGATGCTTGCCCTTTCGCAGGATCTTTCACAGAACCGTCCGGCTGAAGCCAGGGAGCATGTAAGAAGGTTCCATGAGCTCTTTTTCGGGCTGTCGCCACAGAAGGATGCCATTGAGCACAATATCAACCGTGCCTTGCAGCTGGCGGACAAAAGCGCCTATCATTACTATGTGGATTTTGCCGAGAAAGGATATTACAACCGTCTCATTTCCGGCAACATCAACCAGGTGGTACGGGTGGACAGCGTGGTCTGCGACTTTTCCGGCTACCCCTACAGGGCCAGGACGTATGCCCGCCAGATGATTATCCGTGAGAGTAATGTGACGGAACGTTCGCTGGTGACTGACTGCCAGCTTCAGAATACGTCCCGTTCCGATGACAACCCCAACGGCTTTATCATCGAACATCTGACCATACTGGAAAACAAGGACATAAGGAGCGTAGAGCGATGAAAAGGAACCTGACGAGACAGGCGGACCTTCAACTCAGGAGGTTCTGCCACAGACTTACCGTTAAACAGCGCAAGGCCGTTCTCTGGATACTGTTTGTCCCGTTTGCCGCCGCATGTGTCTATACGGCATGCAGACCGTTTATAGGCAGTAAGAACCAGGAGTCCGGAATGGAATTTATGGAAAAGGATTCACTCCGTATGGAGTTCATTCAATCTATTGTAAGAAATGGAGAAAGAAAAAGTCAAGAAAGTAATGGAACGGCTGATGAAACCGTTCAGGCTCCGGTCCTCAAAGGACAGGAAGCCGCTGAGTGAGGAACAGAAACGCAAACGCGCCAGATTTGTTGTGTATCCTCTGATGTTCCTGCTGTGTCTGGGAAGTTTCTATCTGATATTCTCACCTTCCGGGCAGGAACGGGAGCGGCAGGATAAAGGACAGGGATTCAATACGGAAATCCCTTCTCCCGAGGACATCCGCCTGGAAGGAAACAAGAAGGATGCCTATGAAAAGGCTCTGATGGAACAGGAAAGCAGGAAAAGGAAGACATTCTTTGAAGCTGCGGAGTCCATGTTTGCCAAAGAGGAACGGAAAGACAGTGTCCGTCTTCCCGATAACATTCCACCGGAGAGGCAAACAAACACGGAAACGGAAACAGAAAAAGGCAATGCCGGACCGGTCAGTTCCTCGGCCGGAGCCTACCGTGAGATGAACCGTACGCTGGGAAGCATCTATGAACCGCGGACCGATCCGGAAAAGGAAAGGCTTCTGGAAAGGATTGAGGAACTGGAGCGTATGCAGCAACAGCAGCAGAAACAGGAGCCACTGTCAGGCATGGAGGAAAAGATGGCCCTGATGGAAAAATCCTACGAACTGGCCGCCAAATACAATAACCGTCAGGCAGTTGAGACTCCTTCTCCTGTCAGAAAAGCGGAGGACAAAAAAGCCATACCGGTGAAACAGGTTCACAATGAGGTGGTATCCTCGCTTTCCAGACCTATGAGCGACGAAGAGTTCATATCCGCCTTTTCGGGAGAACGCAATGCCGGTTTCAATACGGCTGTCGGCCGGAAGACAGTAACGGAAGGCAATACCATTGCTGCCTGTGTACACGGTACGCAGACCGTATCCGACGGACAGGCCTTGCGCCTGCGGCTTACCGAGCCCATGTCTGTTGCCGGACGTTTCATACCGAAAGGGACCGTACTGGTAGGTGGCACACGCATACGGGGTGAACGGCTGGAAATCATGGTCAATGCCGTGGAATACAAGGGAACTATCCTGCCGGTGGAGCTGGAAGTCTATGATCTGGACGGACAGCAGGGAATCCTGGTGCCGGGTTCACTGGAATATGACGCTGCCAGAGAGATTGCCGCCAATATGGGAACCTCGATGAACAGCAGCATCAACATTTCCACCGATGCCGGAGCGCAGATTGCCTCCGATCTGGGAAAAGGTGTAATACAGGGTGTTTCCCAGTACATATCCAAACGGATGCGTACGGTAAAGATAACTTTGAAGGCCGGACACCGGGTACTGCTCCATTCACCGGAGAAATGAAATACAGGAAAACTATGAAAGAAAAGACAACCATTAAACAAAAGCACATGAAGAAGATTCTGATGATGTTTGCCCTTTTACTGGGCGTATCGGCTGCTTGGGCGCAGCAGAGTAGCGGTGATTATTATGAGGGGCTGACCCGCAAGATCGGTTTCAGCCAGATGATTCCGCCGCACGGACTGGAAATAACGTATGACAAGACTGTACATGTCATTTTCCCGGCTCCGGTCAAGTATGTGGATCTTGGTTCTACAAACCTGATAGCCGGCAAGGCCGACGGTGCCGAGAATGTAATCCGAGTAAAGGCCACGACACGCAATTTCAGGGAGGAGACCAATATGTCTGTAATAACCGAAGACGGGAACTTCTATACCTTCAACGTGAAGTATGCCGATGAGCCGTTACTGCTGAATGTGGAGATGTGTGATTTCATCCATGACGGAGAATCGGTGAACCGTCCCAACAATGCCATGGAAATCTATCTGACCGAGCTGGATAACGAGTCACCCCGTCTGGTACGTCTTATCATGAAATCCGTGTATGAGAATGACAAGCGCCGTATCCGTCATATCGGCTGTAAGCGTTTCGGTATCCAGTATCTGCTCAAAGGGGTATACACCCATAATGACCTGCTTTATTTCCATACCCAGGTAAAGAACTCCTCGAATGTGCCCTTTGACGTGGATTTCATTACGTTCAAGGTGGTGGACAAAAAGGTGATGAAGCGTACGGCCATGCAGGAGCAGGTGATTTATCCGCTGCGTGCCTATAATTATGTGACACGTGTAAACGGCAGGGATTCGGAATGCACGGTATTCGCCCTTCCCAAGTTTACGATACCGGACGACAAGAAACTGGTTGTGGAGATGTATGAGAAACAGGGCGGCCGTCACCAGAGTTTTGAGGTGGTCAACGAAGACCTGGTGCGTGCTGAAACCATCAATGAACTGAAGGTACGATGAGAACGAAAGTATTGTATATGCTGGCATTGCTGCTTGTCCTTTCCGTAGGGCAGGCAGACGCCCAGCGGATTCTGCCAAGGATGCAGGGTGTGGAAATGCGTGGAGGTATGGCTTCCGATAACGGATACTATATGGGAATGACACTTTCAAGCTATGCCAAAAGCGGGAACAAATGGGTATATGGAGCGGAATACCTGCACATGAAGCACGGTTACCGTCATGTGACCATCCCTTCGGCGCAGTTTACGGCAGAAGGCGGATATTACCTGAATTTCCTTTCCGATGCAGGAAAAGTGTTCTTCCTCAATCTGGGAGGATCGGCTTTGGCCGGATATGAGACGGTAAACTGGTCCGATAAAAAACTCTATGACGGGGCCACTCTGAAAAACGGCGATGCCTTTGTGTACGGCTGTGCCCTGACGCTGGAGATGGAACTGTACCTTGCCGACCGTGTGGCATTGACGGCTTCCTTGCGTGAGCGTTTCCTGTGGGGCGGAAGTCTCGGACATTGCCATACCCAATATGGAATCGGCATCCGTTTTATGATAAATTAGCGGGTTATGGAACTGGAACAGATTAGACAGATTTCCATTGTCGGTTTTCTTGAAAATCTGGGGCATATGCCTGTATCCCGTAAAGGAAATGATGTCTGGTTCAGATCCCCTTTCAGAAATGAGAGAACCGCATCCTTCAAGGTGGATACGCAGCGGAATGTCTGGTTTGATTTTGATGCGCCCATATAGGCTACACAATAAATATCTCTATGGCAAGAGATTAGGTTAGAGTTCAACAGACCTATCCTCAACGACTTAGCTGGAGGAGAAATCCAAAGGTGACAGTAGCATGTCGGTAAAGCCATTAGTCAGCTAAATACCAAGCTGCGACTGCATGGCAAGAGGAAAAGGCAGACACAAGGATGAAGCCTGATTGGTTGAACGATAGTTCTGCGGCACACGTGCCAGCCCCGACGAAAGGTATTTGATTCACGTCGGGCTGAAGCACCCCATGTAAACCGAAATTGCAGCGGGGCAAGAACTGGCTTCAGAGCAACCGCAATAAGCGGAATAGGAACGTAAGTCGCATCCGACAGTCTGCCGAGCCAAACAGTTATTGTGAAAGCAAATGGGGATTCCCTAAATCAGAATGCCGTAAGGCTATGGGCATAAGGCTCTGAATATCTGACATGGGAACGGAGCTTCCGTAGTAGTCCGAGCAAGGGAAAGCCTTGTACATGGCGAAGGGGAGCAGTTAGATAACTTAATACAAACAATGGAAAATGTGCGAGACATTATGAGAAGTCCAGAGCAAGTATTAAAAGCTTTAAAAAAGCATGGTAAAGTTTCGGATTACAAGTTCGAAAGGCTGTACCGTATCTTATTCAATGAGGAGATGTTTCATGTTGCCTACCAGCGTATTTACGCCAAACCCGGCAACATGACACCCGGTACGGATGGGAAAACCATTAACCAGATGAGCCTTCAAAGAATAAACAAGGTCATTGCATCTTTGAGGGATGAGTCTTACAAGCCTAATCCGGCAAAAAGGATATACATACCCAAGAAGAACGGTAAGAAAAGACCGCTTGGGATTCCTTCCTTTGAGGACAAACTTGTACAGGAGGTGGTGTGCATGATTCTTGAAGCCATCTATGAAGAGGTGTTTGCAAACACCTCACATGGATTCAGGCCAAACAGAAGCTGCCATACCGCACTGACCCATATCCAAAAGACATTCACAGGTACAAAATGGTTTGTGGAAGGAGACATTAAAGGATTCTTTGACAACATAGACCACAATGTATTGATTGCAACTTTGCGGAAACGGATTGCCGATGATAGATTTCTAAGGCTCATCCGCAAGTTGTTGAATGCGGGATATATTGAAGACTGGAGGTTTCATAATACAAACAAGGGAACCCCACAAGGCGGCAACATCAGTCCTATACTGGCCAACATTTATCTTGACAATTTTGACAAGTATATGGAAGAATACGCCCTACGCTTCAACAAGGGAAAAGAAAGACACATCACCAAAGAATACAAGCAGTTCAGCGGTAAAATGCAAGGCATCCTTAAAAGCATCAAGAACATACAGGATGCAGATGCCAGACTACAGCTTATGGATGAGTATGAGAAACTGAGACGTGAAAGGCAAAAGATTGAGAGCAGAGACAGTATGGATGAAACATACAGAAGGCTTAGATATGTAAGATACGCAGATGATTTCCTCATAGGTGTTATCGGAAGCAAGGCTGACTGCGTTAAAATCAAGTCGGACATTACCAAGTATATGGAAGAAAACCTCAAGTTGGAACTGTCGCAGGAAAAGACATTGATAACAAACGCACAAAAGCCAGCGAAATTTCTTGGCTTCGATGTTTCTGTCCGTAAATCTGATGCAGTCAAGCGAAACAAGAACAATGTGCCAGCCCGCTATTACAACGGTAAGATAGTCTTAAAGGTCGCCATAGAAACGGTGCGGAACAAACTGGAAGAATACAGTGCCATCAGATACAAGGTAGAAAATGGCCGACAAGTTTGGTTTGCAAAGTTCAGAGGCAATCTCATGAAGAAGAAAATCGAGGACATAGTGGCGGCATATAACTCTGAAATCAGAGGGTTCTATAACTATTACCGCATTGCTAATAACGTGGCTTATGCACTCTCAAAGTTTGGATACATCATGGAGTACAGTATGTACCATACCATTGCAGCAAAGACCAACAGCACTGTAAGCAAAATCATTGACAAATACAAGGTTGGAAATGACATTATAGTGCCATATCATGATGCAAAAGGTAACTTACGGCACAGAAAATTCTATAATGAGGGATTCAAACGTAAACCACCAATGTACTATGCGGAAGTAAACGACTTATCCTATACAATCGCAATTCCACAACCGACGCTGACTGAGCGATTGGAGGCGAGAACATGTGAATTATGTAGAAAAGTCGGGCCTGTAGTCATGCGTCATGTCAGAAAGCTAAACCAGCTTAAAGGAAAGACTGAATGCGACAGGCTGATGCTTGAAAAGCATAGGAAAACATTGGTTGTCTGTGAAAAGTGCTATGCCCAAATACACAACCATGCCAAATAAAGTCATGTTATCAACGGAGAGCCGTATGCGTGGAGACATGCAAGTACGGTTTGGGGGCAGGTACGGGAAAACCTACTGCCGAAAGGCAGTAAGGCGTCCTGTACCGAGCCTACGCCTCGGAAAGGGAGGTGACATCTTCCATCTTGCCGGAGAACTGACCGGAAGTACCGGTTTCATGGAACAGCTGGAGTTCCTTTCAGGGAAATCCGGCATCCTTCCCCTCCGGCCTTTACAGGAACGTAAGAAGATACCCCGCGTTTCCGGATTCGAGGACGTGAAAGTGACGGAACTGAGTCATGAGGCATTGAAAGGTTACCTGAAAGAGAGAGGCATTGATCCGGCCATAGCCGGGAGATTCTGCAAGGAAGTGGCATACGGAATACGGGGCAAACGGTATTTTGCCATAGGCTTCATGAACCGGAGCGGCGGCTATGAACTCCGTAACCCGATGTTCAAGGGATGCATCTCTCCCAAGGACATTTCCTGTGTGTCCCTGTCCGGAAAGAAACAGGATACGTGCTGCGTGTTTGAAGGATTTGTGGATTTCCTTTCGGCATTGGTATTGCGGATTGTGAAGGACGAGGACTGCCTGGTGCTGAACTCTGTATCCAATCTGGAACGGTCGTATGCCGTTCTGGAGGGTTACGGTAAAATCCTGTGCTTTCTTGACCGTGATCGGGCCGGGATTACTGCACTGGAGACTTTGAACATACATTTCGGGAATAAGGTTATGGACTGTTCCGGTCTGTATGATGGATTAAAGGACTTGAATGAATATCTGACAAAAACAAGGGAAAACAAATGAAGACAGAAAAGAATATGAGAAAAGGATTTGGGCTGGCAGGCAAGATTGCCATGTTCTGTATCGGTCTGGTCAGTCTTGTACTGACCTCGTGCGAATCCGAGCTGGAAATCCAGCAGAGTTATCCGTTTACCGTGGAAACAATGCCGGTTCCAAAGGAACTGAACAGGAATGATACGGCGGAAATACGATGTGAGCTCAAAAGTGAGGGCGATTTTGACGGTACGGTCTATACGATCCGTTATTTCCAGTACGACGGGGAAGGTTCCCTGAAACTGGACAACGGTCTTGAATTCAAGCCGAATGACCGTTATCTGCTGGAGAACCGGAAGTTCAGGCTGTATTATACTTCACTATGTGACGAGGCGCAGAACTTCATTGTCGTTGTCGAGGACAACTGGGGAAACATGACGGAAATGGAATTTGACTTCAACGATGCAGGTGATGAAGAAACAGGTACTGTGGAAGATTCATTGTCAGCTCAGGAAGGAGGTGCCTTATAATAACCGTAAGACTTCTAAGGTCAGTACTGCCATTGGTGGTACTGGCCATGACGGTAACTTCTTTGTGTGCACAGGGGAATGTGGAAAACTCACGTTGGGAAACGGCTGTCAGGTGTATCAAGAAATATGAAGGATGGCATGGTCCGGAACATCATCCTTATGTCGCATACGGTCACCGTATCAGAAAAGGGGAAAAGTTTCCCGCCAGGCTGACAGAAAGTGAGGGAGACAGTATTTTGAGAAAAGACCTGAAGGAAATGTGTGCATTGTTCCGTCACCTGGGAAAGGATTCACTTTTGGTTGTGTGTCTGGCATACCAAGTGGGACCATATAAGTTGCTCGGTTATGGCAGGATGCCCAAAAGCACGTTGATAAGGAAACTGGAAGCCGGTAACCGGAACATTTATGTGGACTTCATACGATATTGTCACTATAAGGGAAAGAAAATTCCGTCAATAGAAAGGAGAAGAAAAGAAGAATACAGATTACTGTTTGTGCCATAGAAACAAGACAGCCGTGAATTTATCATGATTCACGGCTGTCTTGTTATAATATCCTGTCTAAAAAAAGTGACAGGGGATAAATGAACCGGTTATACTGTTTCAGAGCATCCATATCCAGCTTCTTGTTTTTGTAAGGATTTGAATCGTCCGTATAGAAATAGATGTCTGTTGTCCGGTTACCATTTTTTATAATTTTCCCGTTCAATGGTATCGCGTCCACATCCTCGAACTTTTCAAGGGGAAGGCCTTCAATAGAACCGGTTTCCTGTTTGCCGAGACTATTTGTATAGTGATTGAACAGTACAAATCCTTTTCGGGCATAATCAATGTGAATGCCGTATGGACGGTTGCGGTAAAAGTTTTCTCTGGCTTTTTCCTGATAATTTTCCATTATAATACCGGTTTGACAATTTCAATCTTCAATCCGAGTGCATCAATGATACGGCAGAACGTACTGATACCCGGATCTACAATACCTTTTTCTATTCTGGAGATATAGGACTTGTTGGTCCCGATTTTTTCAGCCAGTTCGGACTGGGTCATCTTTTCCTTCTTTCTGGCATCGCATATAATCTGTCCCATGCAGTAGGCGTATGCCTCCTTACGGAACTCCTCACGTTCAGGTGTTCCCGGCTTGCCGAATTCCGCATCCATGATAGCATCGATGCTGGTCAGGTTTTCATTTCTTGCTTTCATAATACTCCTCCTTTATCTTTAATGCCTTTTCTATTTCAGAAGGCGGTGTCTTCTGTGTCTTTTTCTGAAATCCGTTGAACAGGATTACGATGTTCCCGTCATCAAATATGAAGAATACCCGGAAGATGTTGCCTCCATATTCAGCACGGATTTCATAGAGTTCTTCGCGCAGATACTTTACGAACTTGCTGCTTACCCTTTCCTGTACTTTCAGCATATCAAGAATGTAGTATATCTTACGGGCTTCCTCTTTTCTGAGAGATGAGATAAAGTCCATAAAATAATTCTTGTAGGCTGATATGGTCCTTTCCTGTTTCATGCTGCAAATATATATAAAGTTTACATATCAGGCAACTTTGAAAGATAAAAAAGATTTTATGCTTTATTACCCAGGTTTGTGAAGTTGATGCAACCCGTTACTATGAAATCCTCTTTTCCGTAGTCAGCCAGTGATTTCAAATCAGAGAGGCTTTTACAGTAGAAAAATATAGTATTATCATATTCTTCAGGTATATCAGTAATTGCGATGTTTACGTATTCAGTATTAAGACTGTCTTTCCATATAATCTCGCACTCTGCAAGTTCAGGTTTTCTCCCGTATCTTTCGACAAATCTCTTGAAACCGTTTTCAATATCATTTTTTACGGCTTCTATGTCGCAGAGAATGGTATAATTGTCACACTTCTCACACCATCCATATAAGAATGACTCATCATCATAATTATAGAACTGTTTTGTATTCGGATTAATGAAGGCATTGCATATTACATGATTTCCTCCACATTTGCAACATATAACATTTTCTTCCAGTCCTGTATATTTTATCTGAAAGATGTTTGTTATGGCTTCCAGAATATCGTTAAGCCATACCGGATTGGCCAGAGCCGCCTCATGGCGGCTTGTTACCTTATAATTTTCTCCGGTTATCTTATCATGGACTTCAAGTGTGATTCCTTTTCCGACAGCAGTTACCTTGTGTACGGAACATTCGCACGGATCACCTATCTTGTCAAACCAGATTACGTAAACCGGATTGTCATTGTCTGTCAGTATTACTTCGGAAACCGAGTTTACCTTCATCAGTGCAAGTATCCTGCCGATGATTTCATCGCACAGGTTTTCAATTCTTTTTTGGAGAATATTCATATTCAGATAAGATTTAGATGTTGGACTTCTTTTTTGTATTTCTCCAGTGAAGGCTTGTATCCCTGTTCATGGATAACGTCCTTCAGCTCTTTCAGGGTATAGGTCCGGGCTATGTCCAGTCCGTAGTCTTCCGCAAAGGCTTCTATTCCGGTCAGACAATACCCCATATTGCGATGTACCGTTTCTGCATTGATTTCCATCGAATCATCAGTTCCTTTGGGGAGTACAGCCTGTTCCTTCAATTGACGGATCTTGTATTGCAGGCCGGAGGCGAGCCTTTCCATGTTCCTGTCATGGTAGGTCAGTCCGTCCTTGCGGATACAGTATTCCACTGTCTGCCCCATGAAAGAGTTGCGGAATATTTCGCAACCCAGTATAGTACGGATATGTTCCACCTCATAATACCGCATGGCTTGTACATCTTTCAAATCCTTTTGAATCTTCGGAATCCGGAATTGCGGGTCGTTGTCACATATTGTCTTTTCCAGCCATGTCCGGTGGAATGTGGTAATCTGTTTTCTGAACACTGTTTCGGCAGGCATATATCGGTTGGGATGGCGTGTCATAATGAGATAGTATTCACTTTCATGCCATCCGCGTTTACATTTTTGCAGGGCAATGTAAGCGAGTCCTATACGGCAGTATCGGCGGCTGTCATCACGGTCCCTGATATGCTCGAAATCCGTTTCACATCCATAGAATTCGGCTGGAAGTCCTGTATATTTCTGGAACTCCATGACCCGTTCCTTGAAATATCGGATATTTTCCTGGTCTTTTTGACATAACAGTCTGGACATTTCAGGTGTGATGAATTCCATCCGCAAATAATGGAAGTATTGCGGCTTCTCCTTGAGAACCTTCTCTGCAAGTTTTCTGGTCTGTAGTTTTTTCGGCAGTTGAGGAAGCCAGTACATGCTGTTTCCGTGTTCGGTGAAATATTCCACAAGTTCCCTGTTCCAGCGTTCCGATGGAATATCCGGATATAACGAATCCCTTCTGGCCAGTGCCATACAGACCTCTTTCGTCATCAGGTTCGGCTCAAGAATGAAGTTGTAACTGTTGATTTCTCTCTTTACTTCAAGTGTATGAATAAGTCTTTCCGGTGTCCGGAACCGTCCGGGAAGTTTGTTAAACAGGTTAGGTTCCAGCTCCATTGCTTTGTCAGCCATGGCATTATCCGCATGTTTGGAGAACCACTCGTAATGTCCGTATGAATCGAAAATGCCATGCAGGTTGCCTGTCTTGTGACAGATGGCCTCCCATACGGTGTCATAGTCAAGCCAGCGTGTATCCACTTCCTTGATACAGCGTATGGCCCATTCCTTGTAGTATGCTGCCTGTTTGAAACATTTAGGCATCATTTTGTCGATAGTCATGGTTGCGATACGTCCGTCATGGATCAGTTCTTTCCAAAGTCTGAAATCCTTGGCTTGTCGCGGAACGAAAGAAAGCATGACGCTTGTTTCATATAAGAACTGCTGTTCATACCTCTCTGAACAGTACCGGTAACCTCCGTTTTGCTGTACGTCACGGTAAAGGGAGTATATTGCATCACGGACTGTTCCGTTGTTCCATGAGGATGAAGGTATCAGATGCAGGTAGTGCATGAAATTCCTGTGTGCGAACAGCGATTCAAGTATGTCACTGTTCCTGTATTTTTCCGGTATGTCAGGAAAATTACTCTTTTCGGCCTTTATTGCCCTTAGACAAATCTGGCGGTTACGTTTTTCTTCAGGTATCTTCGAAAGCTGCCAGGAACGCCATCCGTAATCATCTGTTTTGAATATACTGTCAAGTATTTCAGAAGTAATATATTTCTCCGGCAGATAGTTGACCAGTTCCGGACGGTGTTCGGTCGCGGCCAGTTCAACCATTTCCATTGTAATGAATTTGTCCGGCATACATGATATAGCCTTTGTCATATTGATTTCTTTCATGATTCCAGTTTTTTAGGTTTGATGACTTTTATAAGTTGTGTTTTGCGGAATACATATACCGTTTTCCCTTTTTCACTGACTCTTTTGGGAAGGCTTTTCCAGATATCCCATCCGTTGACAATTTCCGGAGTGAATTCCAGTTTTCCCGTTTCGCCGATTACGGCAAAGGAAAGTCCTTTGTCCAGAGGGGAAGGTGTATGATCCTTGTCGGGAACAAAGACAGAAAATTCAGGATTGCTGATTTCATAGATTTTTCCTTCATAGCCCAGAAACCATCTGCCATTTTCATACAGGTAAGTCCAGTCACCGAGCAGGAAGAACTTTTCCTTGCCTGATATTTCCTTTGCTTCGTGAATGGGATTCCCATTATTCAAAGGCCAGCAGCTTGTCTTGTTTTCATTTGATGAGAGACTGCCTCCCAGATGGAGCAGGTTTCCCAAAGCGAGCAATTTTCTCACCCTGTCTTCCGTACGGTAGAATGTCCTGAGTATTCTTCCGCAGTTTTCAAAATCCCCTTTTTCAAAAATGGTGATGTACCGTATTCCTTCCGGCAGGGACATTCCGATGTAAGTGTTTTCATCATTTGTCATAGTCGTATATTTTTATATGATTGTTTATGAATGGATTCTTTGTCATTCCAAGTCTCTTGCACGGACTGGATTGTAGGGACAGGACTGTACCAGGTAATTGGTATTCCTGCCCTGAGTCTGACTGTGCTGTCTGAAACATTCGACGTCATCTTCCTCCAGTTTCAGTTTTCTTCTGTTCTTTTGCAGGAAGTCTGCTGCCTTTTCTATGGAAGAGAAAACTGCCTTTGGTTCGAATGAACTGTATTCGTGCCATGCGTTGCAGCTGAAAAGGATATACATTTCAGCCTTTTTTCTGTTACTTGCTGCCATATCTTATCTGATTATTACAGTTAATAAAATACAAAGCCCGATTCCGCTGGTGACGGAACCGGGCCTGTTGTCTTCGGTTTCAGATTCTAATTCTGGTTATATGAAAGCAGGAAATCGGCCATTGCTCCATTTTGTGGAATCATGGCAGGAAAATCAGTCTTTCCAGGCTTGTAGATTTCTGTCGCTACATTGTAGACATCCCACGCTGTAATGCGTGGCTGTTCAAGTGAGAGTTTGAGCAGTTCTTCCGTAAACACGGAAATCTGTCCCTGGTTGAGCGGATAGGTGTCCACCTGTGATGCCAGTCTCTTGTCTGCGCTGTCATGGGATACACGCAGAGCCGTCAGCATACCTATGATCATGTACAACTCACCGGGTGTCAGTACCTTTTCCTTTAGCCTTTGGATTCGGCTTCTGTCCGCATCCATGTCACGCTCAAAATTCCGCATCCAGTCATCCACCTTCCCGAACAGCTCCTCGGTAGTCACCTTGTCCTTGCCGTAGTTGGCAACGCTTCGTTCGGGTGAAAGGATACACTGGTTGTGGCAGATACGTACACAGGGACCTATTGCCGCCTGGATACCGTCCTGATGGTAGGCTACCACGAGTGTGGTTGTCAGTTCATCGGTATCTCCGTTCAGAATACGGATGGTGGTGAATATTCTGCGCAGTACATGTGCCTCTACCGCCTTCTCTCCATAGGTCTGTTCCACCTGCGGCAGGATGACCACTCCGGGCTGTGTCCGGTTCTTGTTCTGGGCGGCGAAGATTTCCTCCACCTCGTAGTTCAGGTTGTGACGGCGGCAGATGTCCGTCATACGCTGGATGACCTGGTAGTGGTAGATACCCCTGACCGGATTGCCGTAGATGTCGTTCTCCTTGTAGGTACGCTGTAGTGTTTCAAGGTCCATTACTTCGATTCCGTTGTTCTGGAAATCAAACTGTCTCTGATTGTTCAATGTTGCTAAAGCTTCCATAATTATATTTTTTAAATGGTTGGTAATTATTTGTCCAATAGGTTGATGATACGGACTGCCTCTTTGAAGCGTCCGATATTTTCCGGAAGAGGATTCCTGTATTCCTCTTCCTTCATGCGTCTTATAGAAGGTATTCCCGTCAAGGGCAGAGCCTGGTTGACTTTCCATCCGTCGGTGAATGCCTTCGGCTGGAGACTGTCATGACAGATCACTTCCCCGACACATCCGTGGACGAGCATGTTGCATACGGTCATCATGCAGCAGGTCCGGCTGATGTCTTCTCCGACCAGATAGTTTCCCGGATTGTGCGCATGGTATGCCAGCAAGAGCCTTCCGCTGCCGCATGTAGGGTCTCCCATCCTCTGTCCGGTCTCTTTTTTACCTGCCGCGCACATGACCATGAGTTCACAGATATGTGACGGCGTGAAGAACTGTCCGTTTGCCTGTTGTCCCGGTTTTGAGCAGTAGGCCATGTGGAGTTCACCGAAAGCGTCGAACCAGCCCGACCTGCCGATTTGTTTCTGCATGATACGTGTCCATTCGGCTGTCATTTCCATGAACGAGGCGTTTTGCTGACGCTTGTATTTCCAGTTACTTATTGGCGGTGCTCCAGGAGAGAAGCCGTGGATGATGAAACGCAGCAGGTCGTTGAATACGGTCTGTATTTCATAGCCGCATGAGGAGGCAAAGTCTGTGATGAGCCTGTCGAGCGGCCTGACTTCGTTGGAGATTTCATATCGTGCCATATTCCTTTATTTTATAATTGGTTATAGACTGTCGTTGATTCTGTATACTGTTACGGTATGGTTTTCATTGTCCGTGTGGATTCTGACCGGACCGTATCCCATGAATTTCATGCGGATTTGTCCGTGCTGTCCCATACCGTTCCACTGCTCACGTGATATTTCCTTAATGTCCATGCGGTATCCCCAAAGTACAAGAGAGTCAGGCAGGATTCCCTTGTAGAGTCTGCCTTTCAGGATTGCGGCCAGCTCGTCCAGCTCGCTCCGGCTGTACAGCGTGAATGAATCGCTGCGGAAGGTGTATTCGCCTGTCCTTTCCCTGTCCCGGTGTTTCATGATATGATAGCGGAACCAGTTACGGGTGGTGTAACCGTCATACAACGGATTCGGTTCTCTGCATTCCCATTTCCTGACCGGAGCTTCGAACCTTAGACTGCCCGTACTGCTGCGCTTCCCGAATCCCCATGTCCTGAATATGCGGATTTCAGTACCTGCGGGTTTCATGTTCCGGATATTGACCTGCGTCCAGGGACTTCCGGTGGTATCATAGGCGGCTTTTCCCATGTCATCGAAACAGAATACCGTTTCCGGTATCAGGCATATATCCGCATATTTTCCTGTTATCCGTTCTATATGAGCTTTTCCGAAATAGTCACCAGAACGTGAGACAAATTCCACGCAGTCTCCTTCTGTCGGGCACATCTGCCTGTTTCGGACATTCTCCATCAGTTCCAGCATACGGTTCACTTTCCGTACTTCCTTTTCTGTAATGGGATACCCGAAGTCACCGTTTGCCAGTTCAAGACTGTCAAGGTCATATCGTATCTTTGTATTCATCCTGTTCTCCTCCTGTTTTGTGTATAGCGTTCAACCTGTCGGGTGATCATATCACAGAATTTCTGGCCGTTTTCTTCCTCACCCCTGAAATAGGCGGCCATCATCAGCAGGTTCTTGTTGTAATAATGCACCCATTTGTCATGGAAATGTGCGCCGGGAACCTGTCCGAATGTTTCCTGAAACAGTTCCAGGGTCAGATCCTCGTCCTGTCTTCTGTTGTATTCCCATATTGCCAGAAGCAGTATGTCATTGTAATTCAGTCTCATATTGCGTTGGTATTTGAAATGGCCATTATGATGTTGCAGCAACCTGTCTTCCTGATATTCTCCTTCAGCTTTCCGTTGTTTACCAGTCTGTCGTATGCCTCATGCACGAACCTGTATGCCGGTGAATCATATCCGATACCGTGCAGATGTGATGTCGTCGCCACATTTATCCGTGATGCCATCATGGAAAGTATGTCTTCTTTCCCTGCCTGGCGGTTATTGAAGGCATCCAGTATATTCCTGTGGATGCACGTTTCGTATCTGGCACGGTAATATTCCATTTCTTCTTCATCGGTGAAGGAATACACCTCTTCCGCTATCGTATCCTTTACGAGACGGAATGTACGGCCTCCTTTTTTCAGTATGGCTGTAATCTGTGGAATATGCAGTGTTTCACAGTAGCCGCTTATTTCCATCGGATGCACGTACAGGCGTGTCTTTCCTTTTACAAGATACATGGCCTGTGATGTACAGCCTGTTCTGTCCGTGTCGAATCCCTCTCCATGAAATTTCTCTTTTATTTCCTTGTAGAATGCGTCCGTTTTCTCATGGGAAAGACCTTTTCCCCATTCATATCCGCTTTCCAGACTGAAAAGCAGATGGAAGAGGGTTGTCCGTCCGGTCTTGCTTTCCCAGTAGCCGTAAAGGTCAGTCGTGCCGGATTTCGGTCCGAACCTGTATCCGTCCGGAGTATAGCTTTCCATCACTTCCAGGAGTGAGTTCATGAAATTTTCCGATTCTTCCGAATTCCACCATTCTGACGTATCGTCATCCATGGCATAAGCCGGTATATGGTTCATAACCTGCAGGTATTCCGGAGTTTCTTTCAGAATGTCCAGCATCCTTGTGACGGCTTCCTTCCTTTGTCTGATGGAGAACAGTTCTGTTCCGGTATCCGCGTGAAGCCTGTTCTGTGTCTTCTGGTCTGTAATCATGACTTCTGATATTTATTGTTATACATTGTCTGCCTGTAAGGTACAGGCATTCTTATTTCTTGTTGTCCCTGTTGTCTGTTTGCCCGCATCCCTGCAAGGCTTGGCGGAAAAAAATACCGGAGCGAAGCGAGGATGATTTTTTTCCAGACAACCAGCCCGGCAGGGCCGCCTTGCGGGAGTTGCGCGGCAAACAGCTATTTTTGCAGCAAGAAATGAGGATGCTGTCATCATGTCTGCGGCATAAAAAAAGGGAACCCCATATTGCATGAGGCTCCCCAATACAGACTGTCGCATATATGTCAGGTATGTATGCTCCATCCGTGGAAACGTTCCATGGTGACGGCAAAGGACTCGTCCGGATTTCCATGATACAGCAGTCCTCCGACAATGCCTGTATTTCCGTCCGGATAACGTTCGCAGAATCCGAACGAATACGGCGCATGGTCGTAATAGAGTTCGATTTCGCATGGACGGTTCTCGTTCTTCTCCCATTGTTTGAGACGTTCAAGACAGTTTTCCAGTGTCTTGTCATTGATTGATTTTGCATACTGTACGACCTTGTCGTAATGCTCTTGTGAACAGCAGATTTTCATATCGTTTGAATTTATTGGTTGGTAAATGTTTTTTCAGTCAATCCAGAAAGTACCGCAATGAGGGCACCTGCATCCGGCAGGATATTCATTCGAATACCGCACGTCACGGTGGCGTTTGTAGTTCATGTCACCGAAGGTGCATTTCCCGTCTCGGAATGTCTGCTCATAAGCGGCTTCCTGTTTCTTGTATTCAGCCATCCGGCTTTTTCGGACAGATCCGGTAAAAGGTATCATGCCCGTTTCCCATTTTGTGGAATCACACCAGTCATTGGTCATGCCGCAGACTTCATTGGCATAGGAATAGTGTACCTGTGAATCGACAAACAGGTTCTCCCTTCGGAAAGGGAAAGTGATGTCCAGCGGAATCCGTACATGATGTCCGGAACCGTTCCGGCTGTCGGCAATGGCCACCATTACATTCCCGTGGAAACGGATGCTTTTGAAATCGTTCTCAGGGTCTTTGCTGATGAGCCTGTCAAACATGGCGTTGAAGTAGATGCGCAGTTCTCCGCCGTATGTGGCATTCTCTACCAGTTCTTCAATCTTCTCGTCAAACTGCCCCTTTTTCAGATGCAGTGCGCGGCGTACCTTATGGCAGGCCATGGCGACTGATTCTCCCCGCAGTGAACAACCGGTCAGATATCCGCTGATTTCCACTCCGAGCGAATAGAAGAAATTAGTGACGGATGAGTTGCGTATCAGATCCTTTACCGGGTCGGAATCGTTCCGGTCGTAGATAAGTTCCCTGATTTCATCTTCATGCTCTTCAAACTCTCCGGCTAAATTGTCCGTTTCCATATTCTTTCTTGTCTCCTCCAGATAGTCGTGCATGTTTGAGCTTTCCTGTTCCTCATACCATTCGTATGCCTTTTCATAGAGTTTTTCCATATTGTTGGAACGGATACATTCCTCCTGGATGTCTTCATGCTCATCAAGATCATCCCGGTAGTCCACGTAGTAGAGGCTTACATACTGTGGAATATAGTCTGTAAGTTGTAATGTCTGGTTCATGATTCCTGATTTTAAGAGTTATACAAACGAAAAAGCCCTGCTTGTCGTGCAGGGCCTGATTCTTGTGGAACTGAAACCTTTGGAATGTTTGTTTGTATGGTATCTCCATGCCTCAAACAGATAATCCTTGGTTCCCTTGATACTTCCGTGTACCATACATCCTTTTTCATCATACAGGTAGCAGGTGTTAAGGAGAACCGGTATGCCGTCATGCACCTTATACATGTGCAGCTCAATATCATTCTTTATGGCGGCAGACTTTTCCTTTTCCACTTTTCTGTGTATAGCTTTTCTGACCTCGCCGATATGGGGTGAGGTATAGCCGATTATTTCCGAATGGAATGCAAACTGATATTTTTCCATAACACTTTATCCGTATTAAAATTCTGATATAAGTTCATCTTCATATACCTCCAGTTCAAGACCGCTCTCGACAATCCTGACCAGCCAGCGGCATTCCAGTCTTTCCATCAGTTCGACGGCACGGTATCCCTTATAGGGACGTTTCAGAAATACAATGTCTCCGGTTTTCATATTTGTTCCTCCTTTTTATTGTGCGTAGATTGTTTCTATCAGTTCTGCATCCGTAAGATAGCGCAGTTCCTGTGTGGAGCAGAACAGGCAGATGCCATCCAGCAGTTCATATGCCGCAGCATCCAGGTTCCGTACTCCTTCGATCAGAGATTCTTCCAGTTCCTTGCTTGAAACAAGATATATTCCGTGAATGTCTTGAACAGTTCTCAAAGGGAAACGTCTTTCCTGATAGATGATGTCCTTTATCATGTCATCCTGTGGTGGCAGTTTGGCGCTGATTGTCTTGAACTGTTCGGGTGCGAGTTCCTTCAACCTGTCAGGATTGAAGCGAAACATTCTGAATCCCTGATATTCAAATCCGGCAGGCTCCGCTATTCTGTTACTGGTCAGGAAATCATGTACGTGTCTGTTGCAGTCCCGGTTGTCCACATAGGCATGGAACGGGGGAAGGGAATTGAGGTTGACGGTGATGTCCGTGTAGGATTCCCAGCATTCCGGATTCTCCTTAGACCGGGATTCAAGTCCTACATACAGATTGTCATTGTCGATATAACTGTTCAGGACGAGTCTGACCTCAATGCACTCAGCCGGATCTGTGGCTGTTTTCCAGTATAGAGTGTTCGATTTGTTCATACTTGTATTTTTTTTATGAGGGAATACGGCAGTCATTCTACCGCATTCCCCGAATATTATGATTTGATATTTATTTGTCCCTGTGCCGATTCCTTTTTCACGGTCCTCAGTCTTTTAAGGAGATACAGGAAATATTCACGGTCATAGATCCGGAAAAGAAATTCCTCTGATGTCTCCTTGATGTGTCCGATGAAAGTTGCGGATTCCCTGCCGGGAGGATATTGAAAGAAATGTCCGTCAGAAACAAGGGTGAACTTCTTTCCTGATACATGGTCTATCAGTTCGTCCGGAGTTTCGTAATGCCCTTTTCCTTTATAGAACTGATAATGGTTCCGGCGAAGACTTTTCAGGGTATTCGCCATGTCCGTCCTTGCTTGTCTGGAATCTGATTGGATGACAAGGTTGCAGATGAATACGGACTGTTTTCCGTCCAGTGAAAAATAATAGGGAATGAGTCTGGTTCCGGTTGTGACCATTTTGCTTGTTTCCTCTTTTGAGATCACGGCTTTCCGGTTGATGATTTCCATGTGACGGTCTATCTGACTGTCCAGTTCGGATTGCGGAGTAAGTATGGAACGTAGGCCCTTGAAATATCTTCCTTGACGGGTAAAGCAGAAAGAGTACATATTTCCGTAATACGGTTCTCCCACAAAGAACGAGTTTTGTCTCATGCGCAAGGGTGGCAGTACATCCAGCAGGTCATAGTAGTCTTCTTCGGTGATTTCCTTGAACGGTTCGGACAGGGACTTATGGTAAAGCCGCAGCTTCTTGTCTATATCAGAAGGTGTTACGGCTTTCAGATAGGGATTGTTTTCCCGTATGCGCAGTTCTTCGATTGTTTCCCCACCATAGTCATTGTGGAATCCGTCACTCATACTTGTCAGGCATGTCCCGTTGAAGTAGCGGGAATCGATTACATATTTCAATCGGTCTTTCATGTCTTATAGGTTTTGAAGGTTCAACACTCTTTTGACTGCATATACGGCATTCTGTGTAAGTTGCCGTTGCCATGCCTGGTATCTCGGCGACCATTTGAAACCGTATGATTTCAGTTCCTTGCGCCTCTGGTCATCCGGAATATTGTCAAACTGGATTTGCAGGCGGTCTGCCTCATAGTTCCATACCAGCGTTCCGCCTTCAAATTTCAGTTCACGGTTTTCCCGTTCTCTGATTTCCTGAAGTTTCAGTCTAGCCTGGCGTGCCATTTCCGGCAGTTGGAAGAAACGGTTCCGCGGAGTGATAACCGGTTTCTTGCATTGCGCATTGAAGTCTGTAATGAAGTCTACCGCTTTCTGTACGATTTCCACTTCTCCTTTTCCTGCATAGGTGCTTACTTTATTAAGGATACTGCTGACAAACAAGGTACGGCTGTATCCTCTTGCTTTACCGGTATCAATATCATGAATGGTCTGTGCGCTGCTTGCAATGTCACGCTTCAGGCGGTTCCATGCCTCTTCCTGCTTCTGTTCTTCCGGTTTGGCAGCCTCTTTCATCCTTTCCATGGCTGCCTTGAAGCGGTTACGCCAGTCATGAAATTCATCAAATCTGTTCTGGTATGCATCCAAGGCCTTGTTGTTGCGCTGGCAGTTGAATTTGGCAGGCCCTGTCACCATCGGACTGGCACATCGTGAGAGACTGCCCAACAGGGCGGAGAACTTGCTATGGTATGTACTGACATACTCGTTCTGCTTTTCTTCCGGAATCTGTTTCAGATCCTCTACAAGTTGTTTTTCATATTGCATGATGTCTGTTTCCGCCCTTGCTTCAGGTTCGAAGGAACTCCATCTGTACGCGTTGTATGCAGCATCAAACAGGTCTTCCAGATAGCCGGGATACAGAAATTCCACAGCTTCCCATTTTTCAAATTCAGACGGGTGCAGTTCTGTTTCCCCGTCTGCCGTTTCAATGGTGTGTACATAGGAGCCCATTCCCGTACAGCGTTTACGGAAATGAAAAAGGACGGCTTCGTCATCCGTCCCTTGTTCTCTGATTTTCTTCACTCGGTAAGCATTCTTTCTTGTCAACGTGACAACCGTCTGTTTTCCGGTCTTGTCCTTCATGAGGTCTGCTACTGTACCTTCACATACCTTCTTTCCAACTTCTTCAGTCATATTCTTTTATTTAAATTAGACATGACCGGCTCCGTGGAGCCAGTATTTCAATTTCTTACTGGCCCGGCTGTTCTTTGCCAATGACCGGTGCAAGGCTTGGCGGAAAAAAATACCGGAGCGAAGCGAGGATGATTTTTTTCCAGCCAACCAGCCCGACAGGGCCGCCTTGCACAGTCAGTGGCAAAGGGCTATATTTGCTGTAAGAAATGAAATAATGGTATATATAATAAGGAGTATTATTTATAATCCCATCTTGCTCCTTACTATATTCATGTTGTCCTTTAGGTTCTTGTCCATGACTCTTGCATAATGTTGTGTCATTCTTGTGGATGCATGTCCGAGCATGGCAGACACCTCCTGTAATGGAACGTTGTTGGCCAATGTGACGGTCGTAGCAAACGTATGTCGGGCTGCATGTGTGGTCAGATTCTTTTTGATGCCGCAGAAGTCCGCAATTTCCTTCAGGTAGCTGTTTGCCTTCTGATTGCAGACAACAGGAAGGCAAGTCCCTTGTTTAAGACATATCGGGTGTGATTCGTATTTCTTCAGTATTGCCAATGGAACAGGAAGAAGCGGAATATTGGCTATGGAACTTGACTTTCTTCTTCTCTCCAGTTTTACACGTCCTTTTCTTATCCACCAGTCACCGTTATTGTCCTGTTCCAGATGTTCCGGTTTTAATGTGGATACATCAGCGAACGCCAGACCGGTGAAGCACGCAAACAAAAAGATGTCCTTGACAAGCTCCAGCCTCGGAATATCGAAATTTCTGTTCATTATAGCCTGAAGCTCGTTGTTTGTCAGGAATACCGGATCAGTCTCGTCCTGTTCCATCTTATATCCGTAAAACGGGTCTTTCCGCATCCATTCTTTGGCTATTGCCATATTGGTGATTTTCTTCAGGCATTTCATGTAGCGGACTATTGTGTTGCGGCACAGTCCGGCTTCTGTCTTCAGGAAAACATCAAAAGCCTTGATGAAATCAGGGGAAAGTTCATGGAATGTAATATCATCCTTCTCATAAAAGCGCGGCACAAACGTTTCAAGTTTTCTGAGCACATTCTTATAACGGTTGATGGTGACGGGAGAATAGTCTATGTCAACAACCTTTTCCATAGAGGAAATTTCTTCTTTGACTGTTCCAAGCAACGTCCGGACAGTCTCATCCTTTCCGAACACACGCTTTAAAATCACCTTTGGGGTTATCAGTGCCGATTCAAAGGTCAGTTCCTTGTGCTTTTCGTATGCGCGTGTAGTGAGGGCGGAAATATAGTTGTTCAATTCGATGGAAGCCCTGTCTTTTCCTTTGCTGCATCCCTTGGCCGGATTCCAGTTCTTTAATGGAACGCTTCTCTGTATTCTTATTTCTTCATATTGCCCGTTTATGGTAATCCTCATTAGGATTGGAGCCTCGCCATTTTTCAGCAGTTTTGTTTTCAGAACGAAAAATAGAATGTTCATTGTTCCTTGTTTCATGATCATTTTCTTTTTGAAGTTGCACATTCGGTTATTTCGTCAATCCTGAATTGAGTGGATGGCTGGAGAGAAATGTTAAATTCGGTGGCTTTTATTATTGCCGGATCTAAAAAACCACCGTTTTTTGTTTCTCTTACTATTATCTGCCTGTAGGTACAATCATTATTGTCTGATATGAATGCCTGTAGCAGACGTTGTGTTTCATCCGTCATTCAGTAAGGTATGCAAATGTAGAATTTCATCCCTGAAAATGATTCACGCAAATCGTTGATAATAAGTGAAGTATGGTACATATCGGTGGTTTTTTCATGGGACTCAAAAAAAGCCACCGAATCAGCAATTTTTTATTGCACCAAATTGCATATTTTTGCGGACAGTACATAAAGAAAAAACCGCTGAAATAACTGTATTTCAGCGGTTTTCATGATTTTTCGTTTTGTAAAAGTGGTGCCACCAGGAATCGAACCGGGGACACAAGGATTTTCAGTCCTTTGCTCTACCAACTGAGCTATGGCACCGTTGTTTTGTTTAACGGGTGCAAAGGTAAACATTATTTGTTACACTCCAAACATTTCAATGAAAAATATTCAAATAAAATGCATTTTAAGGAAGATATAGAAAAAAATCACGTTTCACATGAAAAAAAACAGCAAAACTATTTGCAGTTTAAAAATTAGTTGTACCTTTGCAGCCGTAATCAAAAACGGGATGTAGCACAGTTGGCTAGCGCGCCACGTTCGGGACGTGGAGGTCGGAAGTTCGAGTCTTCTCATCCCGACTACAAAAACGAGGATATATCAAAAGATATGTCCTCGTTTTTGTATTTATACGGATAAAATATATACATTCACTTTCTCATTTATAAAACAGACAGTATATGAAAATTACACAACCCCGCTTGTCGAATACCCTTCATGAAAGCACAAATATACAGATAATGTTAGAAAAGAACGATGAGGATCTAACCGGATATTCCTTTAAAAGCCTGCGTATAGAAGGGGTAAAGAAAGGTAATCTTTCAGTGCAATCCTGTGTTTTCTCCAATTGCAGCTTCGGGGCATGCAATATACGAAAATCTCAATTCAGCGATGTTGTGTTCAAAAACTGCGATTTGTCGAATATAAACCTAACAGGTTGCGGATTTCACCGGGTAGAATTTATCGGTTGTAAGTTAATGGGAACTAATATGGCGGACGGGATATTCAATCATATCACTTTCGAAGAGTGCCGGGGAGAATACATGAATCTATCAATGAGTAAAATGCGACATATACAATTTACCTGGTCCAACCTACAGGGAGCCGGAATAGAAGGTTGCCAACTGACGAATGTCTCATTCGACGCCTGCAACCTGATGGAAGCAGAGTTTTACCACACATCCCTGAAAGGTATCGATCTGTCGAACTCTGAAATATCTGGCATCCGCATCACAAACCTTGCCAATAGCGAATTGAGAGGAGCTTCCGTTTCCTCTTTACAGGCTCTGGAGCTGGCACGAATACTGGGAATAGAGGTCAAAGACTGAACACCTTATCCGGCGTAATCGGGATGCCGATGTAACCAAGTGACCGCATAGCTACAGGTCGCCAACGGTTTCATGCCATTCTCGATTGCATAATCATAAGCGTATTTTACCAAAGCAGAAGCAATTCCACGCCCTCCGATAGCAGGAGGAACAATCGTGTGGATAATATCCAGTTTATCCCCAGACAAACGATACTGTACAAAAGCAGTCACGCCATCCACCTGCGTTTCAAAGCGCTTCTTATCCGGATAATGAGTTATAATGTAATCCATATTCTTAATTATTTACAGGTTTAACTTCTAATAATAATGCCTCCTTCCCTTCCTCCTCCGGAACGTTTTTTCCTGAAACATTCTTTTTACCCCGGAAGAAGTTCTTCACTTTTGTAAAGAAAGTCATAACTCCTTTGGCTGCATCCTGCTTCTTTTTGGAAACACCGACCGATTCAATCAACGGTGGTCTTAATATCTGCCACAAATAATTGAAAGTGGAATGATAAGGATCTCTTATTATTGAAACACTCGAATGACGCGGTTTGTTAAAACCTTTCCTTGTTTTATCCGGATTATCCTGTTTTAATATACGGTTGACCAGACCAGTCAGAAACTTCTTATCCGTTAATACACCATCTTTTTCTTTCAGCAAAGCGGCTTTCAAGTCATTATATAGAAAAAGCATCTCCACAGTTGCTCCTTTGCTGGAAGCCTCCGTACTGAAAGCCATCTCCCGGACCCATCCACTTTGGACTTCCGCCGAAGCCAGAGGGACCAGCAACTCATTCAACGCCGTCAGATCAAAACTGTCCAGGCGGGCATTCAACAGGAAACGGTCGTTCAATGAATCTACCGGCAACTTCCATGTAGCCGTAAAGTCCCCTTTCCCCATCAATTTGCCATTAGCATTCAAAACGATGTATTGATCAGGACGGGAGACGATATTTGTAAAACCGGTAAACGTACCGTTCATATTCGTAAAAAACAGTTTTCCGGGCACTGTTCCCTTCTTTGCCAGCTCTTCGTAAACGACGGAAAAATTCTTTACGCTCACCTTTTGGAAATCCAGTTTAACCGGAGCTCTCTGAAGTCCGGTATAGATCATCGGAACAATACGCCGGGGGACCGGTATTTTTTGATTCTTTAAATTTTGTAATACAGCATCCGATACCTGTACATCAGCTATCCGAAGCACCTTCTCCGAAAAATAAGAGGGCAAATCGATACCTGTCAGCGCAACCTGCCCGACACTCACATCAAACCAATCCTTATGATGAGGCTGCAAATAAGCAAACTGCATTTTAGGATAGGGAGAGATAACACGGATGTGATCAATGACCGCACTCGATCCGGTCAAATCAATACCCCCTACTTTTAGTGCATAAAAACCGTTATCCAAAGGAAACACCAGGTTACGGGTGGAGAAACGGATATCATCCAATTTATATGTACGAAGGCGGGTATCGACAGCCAAGCCTTCAACAAACAGGTTTGTCGTATCCAGCTTCTGATGTTGCAAAGAATCGCTTTTCCCATAATAGGCATAACGGATATTTGCATCCGTCAGGCAAAAGCGACCTAAGGAGATTCGTCCGGCAACTTTCCCTAAAGCTGTATAAAAATCAGCCGAACCCGCCTCTGTTTGGTGTGATAAAGTATCGTGAAAATGGCTGGAATAAATATCCGCCACAGGACTTTCCAAGCAAACCGAATCTAACTTCAACAAAGTGCTATCCCAAGAAATTCCTTCCAACGCCAAGCTTTTAAATAAAGCCGACACGCCGCTTCCGTCCGGTCTGGACACCCGGACATCAGGCGAATCTACCCGGAACGATGCCACCCGAATATTCCGGTCCAACCTTTCAGGTATCCGTTTTAGCCCGCCTATACGAAGTCTCGGTGAAGAAAACCGGATATATGTCTTCGCCTTCTTCTCCGCCGTATCTTGTGGGAGCAGTTTGATATCCTGTAATTCCAAAATTCCCTTTATGGTCGAAAACTGCCCTTTCCGCACAGACAGGCGATATTCTTTCCCCGGCAAATAGTTATCGAACCGACTAAAGTTAAATCCCATATTTCCGTAATCGAAAAACAGGCCGCTCCCCTTCCCCGTCTGCCGGTTCACCAAAATATCGGTTGCAAAGAAATTAAAGTCGTTCAATTTATAAGTAATCGGATCGGGCCTATTCTTATCATCGACCGTCACATACGCATGATTCAGACTCACCCGTTTAACAGAGAGATAACGGAGGAAAGGATTCAGGATCGCTTCCACGTCGACACGGCTGTTTACCGGCTTTACCGACTTCACTCCCTTCTTATTAAAGGAAGGAGCCATCACATAACGCAGATTCGGTCGGTCGATTTTCAGCAACCGGGCGCTGATCCCCTTATCGTACAATAAACCTCGGATTCCAACCGTATCAATACTTCCTGCCATATAATCATTCTGTCCGCGCACTGACAAAGGACGTAACCGGATCTGTTCCAGGTTAAAATCTCCGCTTTCCGTATCCAATGCCATGCGCTTCACCGTAAACCGGTGGTTACGTGCCGTCATCACCCCCTCAATACCAGTCGCTTCAAACGAGAAAGCACGCGAATACCAGAACCCATGCTGGGCCTCCGATACGGAATCTATCCGGAAATCGTTCGCCCGGAAATCGAAGTTCTCCAGTTTATACACCTCGATCGTGTCTTTAACTGCAAAAGAGTATTGCAACTTTGCCTGCCCGATCCCGATCGTACCGATAGAAACCGTATGCAAGACAGGCGAAATCAATTCATAAAGAGACAGGGAACGGACCAGAGAATCCTCTTCCGCCTCATTCAGGCTTTTCTTCTCCGTTTTTTTAGCGGGCGGCAGGCTTTCTCCCGCCAGATTAAAGGCCTGTATATCCGAAGAAATGATATCGAACGAGCGTGCCGTAAGGTAATTCAGCGCATTTTCACGACGGAACTGTATTCCTTTCACTTCAATGGCCCTGATCAACGCATTCAGATAGCTGTCCGGCCGCTGTTTCCGCTCCTCCCACAATTCACCTTGGGGAGTAAGCGTAATATTGGAGATAGAGATAATAGAATCTTCCGTACTTAGCAGAATCCGGTCCGTTTGCAAACGAAAGTCATTATTGGTCAGTAGCGTCTGCGACCGGTTAGTAATGAAATCAAAATTATCACAATAGAGCAACTTTCCGCTTTCAGACGAATTCTCATCCAAACGAAAACTATACGCATGGAAACTGACATCATTCAAGGCATAGACAATCGGGGAAACAGGATTCTCCACGGAATAGGAGACACTGGCGTTCTCCAAGTTCAGCACTCGGACAGTCAATACGTTAATATAAGGAGAGATTACCTCATACAAAGTCTTGGCCTCCGCTTCCTTCCTCACTTTCACCTCCGCCCGTGTCGAATAGTAAGGGTCAAACACCTGTATATCCGGTTTCCTGATTTCAAACGAATCAAAATGCAACTGCTTGTAACTCCAACGCCAGGTAAGGTTCAATCCTTTAAAATCGATCATGCCGACCTCAGCCGTCACATAGGTAGACGGCAAGCTGTCCTTTCTCTCCCAATCCCGGAAAACCGATGGGTCAGGATATAGCTTTATTCCCTCAAGCTTCAGTTCACCCTTAAAAAAACTGATGGAGAGGTTATCGAAAGAAAGCCTATAGAAGCCATCCGTAGCCTCGGCCGTCCGGTGAATCAGTTCCTTCCGAAGATACCGTTCGAGCCGTTTGGTCAGATGAAGATTGAGCAAGAATATAGCGGCGGTCAGCACGATTGCGATCCCCAACGTATATCCTAAGACTTTCTTTGTCTTCCCCATAAGACTCAAATAAGATTACAACTTAACTCTATCTATATAAAATCAACAAAATAAACAGAGTTAAGTTGCAATATTTGTTTATTCCAAGAATTATTGCGAAAATTGCAGAAACCCTCTGTTACGGCGGTATAAACAGATCGCGGTTACTTGACGGCGGACATATAAGATCATAAATCACTAAACAAAAGAATAATGGGAAAAGTAGTTATCAACTCGTACGAAGACTTTGAAAAGCTGGTAGGCCAGCAAATAGGAATTTCAGATTATGTAGAACTGACACAGGAACGCATCCATCTTTTTGCCGATGCGACATTGGATCACCAATGGATTCACGTGGACCCCGAACGCGCCAAAGTGGAAAGCCCGTTCCACAGCACAATTGCCCACGGTTACCTGACACTGTCACTCCTTCCGCACCTCTGGAACCAGATCATCCAAGTGAATAACCTGAAGATGATGATTAATTATGGCATGGACAAGATGAAATTCGGACAACCCGTATTGACCGGACAAAGCATCCGCCTGATTGCCAAGCTACAGACTTTGACGAATCTGCGCGGCGTGGCCAAAGCTGAGATCAAGTTTGCCATCGAAATTAAGGACCAGCCGAAGAAAGCATTGGAAGGCGTTGCGATCTTCCTGTACTACTTCGAATAAGTTTTCAGATAATCCTTCTCCGGAAAAGGTTATTTTCATACCTTCGAGGCATTAAACAAAAAGAGGACGATGAATAACTTGAATTTGGCCGCAATGGCTTTGTGGGCAGGACTCTCAATGTCCTGTTCACCAAAAACTTCTGGACACGCTTTCTTTCGGTACGGCAAATGCAGAAAAAACAGCAACAAAATCCTGGACTGCCGCGCCCTTCCTGCCGGCGGATATGCCTGGAACATGGAGGACGACGACACGAAGAACGTACGTTTAGTCGATGGCAAATGGACGATCAGCCAGCGCGGAAAGACGGTCTTTCTCCAGGAAGAGTAAACCGGAACTATTGTCAAATAGCCCAACCATAGACCTTTTGCCTTTAGTCGAAGGGGCTTTCGCCCTTGGTCAAAAACTCTTTCGACACTCGTCAAAAACCTTTTCGACTAAGGGCGAAAAGCTAAAGTGTGGAAGTAATCGCTGCAAATAACTGTGTATTTACCTATTAATTTAAATTGTAGCATCCTTATTTTTCACTTAAATATATTGTGGAAATGAAGCTGGGGACATGGTCAACCTAAATCAGGACGAGACATCTACCACCAGATCACTTTTTTACCCTGTACTTCTCTATCTCCGGCAAATGTCGCTTAATCTCATTGATACGGGTGGCATCGCTGGGGTGCGTGCTCATAAATTCGGGGGTAGAACCGGATTTGCCGGCAGACATTTTTTGCCAGAAATTGACGGCGACTTCGGGGTTATAACCAGCCATTGCCATAAAGACCAGCCCCATATAATCAGCCTCAGATTCGTGTTTGCGGGAGAATGGCAACATAACACCATATTGAGCACCCAAACCGTAAACAGAGTTACCGATCTGTTGGACGGCAGCCGATTTATTGCTTAACGCCTGTCCCAATATCTGCGCACCGTATTGCGCCATCAATTGCTGACTCATACGCTCGTTGCTATGTTTGGCTACGGCATGCGCTACTTCATGACCGACCACGACGGCCAATTCATCGTCCGATGAGACCAGCTGCATCAATCCCTCATAGACAACGATTTTACCACCCGGCATGCAGAACGCGTTGACCTGCGAATCGTTCACCAAGTTAAACTCCCAGGCAAAATTCTTGATTTCACTCTCCAATCCATTGTTTTTCAAATATTGTTCGGTAGCTGCCGCTATCTTTTTACCTACACGTGTCACCATAGCGGCACCATCTTTCGATGATGATTTCTTGGCCGATTTCATATAATCGGAATATTGGGTCAGGCTGGACGATAACACCTCCTGATCCGAGACAAGCAATACCTGCTTCCTTCCAGTCAACGGAACACTTCCGCAACTGCTCAACAACAGTAACATTGCGACGAATAAACCTGTAATTTTCTTCATTTTCTGTTCTTTATTCATATACCCTGCAAAATTATAATTTCTCTTCAAAAATACGACTTTCGGTTTTATCAAAATGTCATTGCCATCCCATCTAAATCGAATTAGTACCCCATATATTTGGAATTAGTATAGCAGCTAATATTTTTTAACGTTTCAGATTGTATTGCTTTCCGCATGCAAAGGTAACAATATGACACCCCCACTTTTTATCCGAAAGCCGGAGAATATAGAGGTTTATACAAAAAAAGAAGACTAAATTGTATAATTATTCAATTATACTCTTTATATTTGCAGCCTTGTTGCATAAATATACAAGTATGAGTACAAAAAAAGAACGATTGGATGCCATCTGCCGCATTATACAGACCGAGAAAATAGGGAATCAGGAAGAGCTGCTTAAACAATTGGAGAATAGCGGATTCCAGGTTACCCAAGCGACCCTGTCACGCGACATCAAGCAACTGAAAGTCGTCAAAGTACATGACGGAAACGGGAACTATGTATATCGCTTGCCCGATTATTCGGCACTTATGCAACCAGTGAAAGAGCAGACACAACATCATCCCAATATCGAATTTTCAGGCAACCTGGCCGTTGTCAAGACCCGTCCCGGATATGCAATGGGGATCGCTTCGGATATCGATACACATGCTCCTCACGAAATATTGGGAACGATTGCCGGAGACGACACGATCCTGATCATTCCGCGTGAAGGGATCAGTCGGGATAAGATAGTCAAAGCGTTGGCACATTTCATTTAATAATACGGAAGATAAAAAGAACAAACATAAAATGGAACAAGAAAGAAAAATTGATGTGATGATCGCTGAAGCTTGCCACGAGGAATATGTAGATATCATCCTCGACACGATCGAAGCCGCTGCCAAAGTACGCGGAACCGGTATCGCCAAGCGTACGCATGAATACGTTGCCCAGAAGATGAAGGAAGGAAAAGCCGTCATTGCATTGGAAGGCAACAAATTTGCAGGTTTCAGCTATATCGAGTCTTGGGGTAACAAACAATATGTGACCACCTCCGGCCTGATCGTGCATCCCGACTTTCGCGGATTGGGCATTGCCAAAAGAATCAAGGAGATGACCTTCCAGCTGGCTCGTATGCGCTGGCCCCACGCCAAGATTTTCAGTCTGACTTCGGGCGCCGCCGTCATGAAAATGAATACGGAATTAGGATATGTACCGGTTACCTTTGCTGACCTGACAGACGACGAGGCTTTCTGGAGAGGTTGCGAAGGCTGTGTTAACCACGATGTCCTCGAACGTACCGGCCGCCGTTACTGCATCTGCACCGGAATGCTTTTCGATCCGGATGATCCGCATCGGGCCGAGAGAGAGGCGAGGGCAATTAATAATTAAAAAATTAATAATTAAAGAGATATACGAAAATGAAGAAAAAAGTAGTAGTCGCATTTAGCGGAGGATTGGATACATCTTTTACTGTTATGTATCTGGCCAAGGAGAAAGGATACGAAGTATATGCAGCTTGTGCCAACACAGGTGGTTTCAGCGAAGAACAGTTGAAACAAAACGAAGAAAACGCCTACAAGTTAGGTGCAACTAAATATGTGACAATCGACGTTACAAAAGAATATTATGAAAAGAGTTTGAAATATATGGTCTTCGGAAATGTGCTCCGCAACGGCACTTATCCTATCTCCGTTAGCTCGGAACGTATCTTCCAAGCATTGGCAATCGCACGCTATGCAAACGAGATCGGTGCCGACGCGATCGCCCATGGTTCTACAGGAGCTGGAAACGACCAGATCCGTTTCGACATGACATTCTTGGTGCTGGCTCCTAATGTCGAGATCATCACGCTGACACGCGATATGGCATTGAGCCGCGACTACGAAATCAATTATCTGAAAGAACATGGCTTTGAAGCGGACTTCACAAAACTGAAATATTCTTACAATGTAGGCTTGTGGGGTACTTCCATCTGTGGTGGTGAAATTCTCGACTCCACACAAGGCTTGCCGGAAAGCGCTTATTTGAAGCAGGTGACAAAGACTGGCAGCGAAGAACTTCGTATAGAATTCAAGAACGGTGAAATCCATGCCGTAAATGGTGAAGTATTCGAAGACAAAATTGCAGCCATCCAGAAAGTGGAAGAAATCGGTGCAGCATACGGTATCGGTCGTGACATGCATGTAGGAGACACGATCATCGGTATCAAAGGACGTGTCGGGTTTGAAGCAGCCGCTCCGATGCTGATTATCGGCGCTCACCGCTTCCTCGAAAAATATACGCTGAGCAAATGGCAGCAATACTGGAAAGACCAGGTTGCCAACTGGTACGGAATGTTCCTCCACGAAAGCCAGTATCTCGAACCGGTTATGCGTGACATCGAAGCCATGTTGCAAGAATCACAGCGCAATGTGAACGGTACAGTCATTCTGGAACTTCGCCCGCTTTCGTTCTCTACTGTCGGCGTCGATTCAAAAGACGATTTGGTAAAGACCAAGTTCGGAGAATACGGAGAAATGCAGAAAGGTTGGACAGCAGAAGATGCAAAAGGCTTCATCAAGGTCACTTCTACTCCTCTGCGTGTTTACTACAACAACCATAAGAACGAAGAGATATGATCAAAATCGGAATTATTGGGGGAGCTGGATACACGGCAGGCGAATTGATCCGCCTGCTGCTAAACCATCCGGACGCCGAGATTACATTTGTGAACAGTACGAGCAATGCCGGCAACAAGATCACAGACGTGCATAGCGGACTTTATGGCGAAACAGACTTGGTGTTTACCGACGAGCTTCCACTGGAACAGATCGATCTGCTTTTCTTCTGTACCGCTCACGGCGACACGAAAAAGTTTATGGAAAGCCATACCGTACCCGAAAACGTGAAGATCATCGACCTCAGCATGGACTACCGTATCGAAAGTCCTGAACACGATTTCGTTTATGGTCTGCCCGAACTGAACCGACGTCGTATCTGCAACGCCCGGCATATTGCAAACCCCGGATGTTTTGCCACCTGTATCCAATTAGCTGTTTTACCCCTGGCCAAACATCTGATGCTGAACTCGGAATTGCATGTAAATGCAATCACGGGATCAACAGGAGCAGGCGTCAAGCCGTCGTCTACCTCTCATTTCAGCTGGCGAAACGACAACATTTCGATTTACAAACCGTTCACGCACCAGCATCTGGCAGAGATCGGACAGAGCTTGCGACAATTGCAAAACAGTTTCAACAGTGCGATCAACTTTATCCCAGTGAGAGGGAATTTCTCACGAGGTATCTTCGCCACGACTTATTTGGATTGCAAAATCGGACTGGATGAGATCAAGCGTATTTATGAAGAATACTACGCCGATCACTCATTCACTTTCGTTACTGACAAGAACCCGGATTTGAAACAAGTGGTAAATACGAACAAGTGCCTGATCCATCTGCTGAAACAGGAAGACAAATTGCTTATCGTTTCGATGATAGACAACCTGTTGAAGGGAGCGAGCGGACAAGCGGTCCACAACATGAACCTGCTGTTCGGTCTGGAAGAAACGGTTGGACTGCACTTGAAACCGTCGGCATTTTAATTTATATTCAGAATGCTGATTTATGGGTGTGAAACATGGATGGCATGATCATATACAAATATAATTGTCGTTCTGTAGGGGCAGGGCTCTGCTCTGCCCTTTGAATCCGCAAGACAAACATTATTGACATTGGGCGGAGTAGAACCCCACCCCTACGAGTTGCTATTATTAATTCATACCCCATAAATCATCATTTATAAACAACACACTTATTCATCATGAATTTATTTGACGTATATCCATTATTCAATATAGAGATCGTAAAAGGCAAGGGATGTCATGTATGGGATGCAGAGGGAAACGAATACCTCGACCTGTATGGCGGACACGCCGTAATCTCGGTCGGCCATAGCCATCCCACATATGTAAAGGCCATCACCGAACAGGTAAACAAGTTAGGATTCTATTCCAACTCTGTCCTCAACAGTCTCCAACAGAAGTTAGCAGACCGCTTGGGCAAGGCATCCGGCTATGACGACTATTCGCTCTTTCTGATCAACTCTGGAGCCGAAGCCAATGAAAATGCTTTGAAGTTAGCTTCTTTCCACAACGGGAAGAAACGGGTGGTCGCTTTCAAACATGCCTTCCACGGACGCACATCTGCCGCCGTACGCGTGACAGATAATCCGAAGATCATCGCTCCGGTAAACGAAGACCTCGCCGTCACCTACCTACCTCTGAACGATGCGGCAGCCGTAGAAGCCGAATTGCAGAAGGGGGACGTATCTTCGGTTATCATCGAAGGTATTCAGGGTGTGGGCGGCATCCAGTTGCCGACCGATTCCTTTATGCAGGAACTGCGTGCTTTATGTACGAAATATGAAGCCTGCCTGATTCTCGACGAAATTCAATCGGGTTACGGACGCAGTGGTAAGTTCTTCGCCCATCAGTATGCCGGAATCAAACCGGACCTGATTTCAGTGGCAAAAGGTATCGGCAACGGTTTTCCAATGGGCGGATTGCTGATCAGCCCGATGTTCAAACCGGTATATGGGATGTTAGGCACGACTTTCGGAGGCAATCATTTAGCTTGTGCGGCCGCCATTGCCGTACTGGAAATCATGGAAAATGAAAAACTGATTGATAATGCGCGGGAAGTAGGAGCTTATCTGTTGGATGAGTTGCACAAGTTACCGGGGATTAAGGAGATTCGCGGACGCGGCCTGATGATCGGTATCGAGTTCGAAGAATCGATCAAGGAAGTACGCAGCAAGTTACTGTTCGAAGAAAAAGTCTTTACGGGAGTGGCCGGAACCAACACGATCCGCCTGTTGCCGCCGCTCTGCCTGAGTATGGACGAAGCGAAAGAGTTCATCGCACGGTTCCGCAAGGTGTTGAATGCTTAACGAACCTCCGTCACGTGACTTAATTGTTTCTTTAATATAATAAGATCCACCATCGGAGCTTCCGGTTGGTGGATCTTTTATTTTTGGAGGAATAATAAATGATAATTTACATTCTTCATCCTATTAATTAATTGAACTTCTCTACTGTGTAGGTGAAGATCAGGGTTGAACCGCCGGGAATGCCCCGATAATCAGAATAACCATATCCCAAATAAGCAGGGATAATCGCCTCGACACGTTCGCCGATAGTATTATTCAGCAATATTGCTCCTAATCCTGGCACAACACTGGCAGGAGTAAGCGTCATCGTCATCTCCTTCTGGAAATTCTGGCCGCTGATAAAATCACCTTTCAAGGTCATTGTCACAGAGGTCTGGGCCGTCGGACATTGCGTTTCCTCTCCCTCCTTGCTCAACACACGATACAAAGCGGTGTCGCCACCTAAAACAACCTGCTTATAAAGCAACTCTCCATTGTCTCCCTTCAATACTTTCTTTTCGCGGATATAGTCGCGATTCTTTTCGAAATAGGCAACGTTGCTGTCATCGTCATCCCCACAAGCGGTAAACCCGGCCAGCAGCACCATCATCAGACAGGCTACTGCATAAATAGATCTCTTCATTTGTTCTTTAGCCTTTTATTGTTTTGAAGGCGCAAAGATAGCATACAAAGCCATACTGAACAAATGGGACGGTCAATTCACTACAAAGGTATAGCTACCGGAACCGATCTTCCCGACAGAGAGGAACGGCTCTCCCTTCACCTTAGCGACTTTCACCGGAACGCCGTTATTCGTTACGGTATATTTACCGGACGGGAGCGGAAGATACACTTCGGCATCCATATTGGCAGGAATTGTCACTCTAAGGACATAGGTGTCCGCCTTATTCTCTACCTCCATACGAATCGCACCCCGGATCGTCGGAATCGTAGCCTCCGCCCATTCGAGCGAAGCAAGCTGCGGTTTGATACGGGCAGTAGCGAAACCGGGCGTCAGAGGCTCCACTCCCATCAGGCGACGTGGGATGATATTGGCAGGAGCTGCTCCCCAAGCATGGTTCCAGTCCTGATTCGGTTTGTACTTATTGTCCCAGGCTTCAAGCGAGATAGTCGAACCGACACGGATCATATTATACCAACTGCGATCGTCCGTCTTGGTCAGCATATGCAAAGCATATTCGGCATCATTCGCTTCATAGAGCGCATCCATCAAGAATTGCGAACCATAGACACTACAAGCCATCCCGCGGGTTTGGATAAAGTCGACGACGTTTTGTTTCTTCCCAGCCGGGACCAGGTCGAACGCCAACGGAAACATATTGCCATGCAGGGAAGCATGGTCGGTGTCGGAAGCAAGGCCATCAGTGAAATAACCCTTGCGAGCATTAAAGAACGAACGGATGAACCGTTTTTTGAAAGCATCCGATTCAGACGCATAGAAAGTGGCGTCATCCTGCTTACCCAACGCACCGGCAATACCTTCCATCAGCTTCAAAGCCTCGTAATGCCAGGCATTCGTCACCGCATTATAATCGGTAAAGGCAAACCCGTCGTCTTCACCTCCTTGCTTCTTCCCCAAACCGAGTATTCCAGTATGCGGCCAGTCCACAATATCCCGTATCTGTCCCTTCATACGGATCGAGCGGAGGAAATCATCCGTCTGCAACCCGGTTGTCGTGCTGATCAGCCCGTTCTTCTCGCGGAGAGCCATCAGGACACGCGGTTTCAACAATTCATAACTGGATTCGAGTGAACGGCTATCGCCCGTGTACAGATAATCGTACCAGGCAATCGACAACGCCTGTAAAATCCATTCGGTCGGCCATGTCGGATGCTGTAGCAGGTATTCATGCGAACGACGAGCAATCGCATATTCACGATCCACCCCATAATGGCAAAGTTGGTTGATCAAGGCATCCGCCTCATAAGGAATACGTTCGCGGTCACCATCCACATAAACGCCTAAGAACGAAGTAGCCCGGACAGAATATTTGCAAAGATCCCAGATCTGGTTCAGCAGTTCATTGGAAGAACGGAAAGAAGAGGCTGTCTCGTCAAACGGATAATGTACCGTCTCGCGGACAACCGAGGCCGGTGACAAAGGTACCTCATATCCTTCGATCTCACAATAGCGGAAAGGAACGACTTCTCCCACATAGGCTGGCATCAACACGGCAGCCGATCCTGTATTCCTTTTATCCTTACCGATTTTGATCCGGTATGTATGAGTACCCTTCAGCAAAGCCAGCGGATAACGGTGATAACGGATTGTCGACTTGCCCGGATCACGCAGGATGCGCCCTCCTTCGAGACATTCCCCTAAATGCACGATCACCGAATCGCGCGTGCCATCGGATGCCAACGTCAGTACCAACTGCCCAAAAGCATCTTTCCCAAAGTCGACAAGGCGCGTACCGGGGTGGATTTCCGTTATCCCGGCCGGAAACTCCATCGTCTTCACCTGCGGATAGTAGGCCGTTTCATATTCGGACAAACGGTCGGCAGTACGGAAGGCCTTCACTTCAGACCATTCGCTTTCTCCTTCGGTGTTCGTCACCGTCTTTACCCGCCAGAAATAGGATTTGCCGGGTTTCAATGCTTCACCGGCGTAACGGACGGCTACGGACTGATCGCTCCCGACCACCCCACTGTCCCACAGATTACCTCTCCCCGAAGCAGCATCCTCATGGTTATCGGCCACGATCACACGATAAGCAGTCTGTCGTGTCCCCCCGGTTTCACCAGGTACGATCCAGGAAAAGGCGGGATGTGACGAACGGATAGCGGCATATTGCAAAGGTTCGATCGCCTCATCGAGTTGCCAGACCGGAAGGTTTGACGCGTATCCGTTCTGCCACGTCTGCCCGGTATGCTCGATCAGGTCAGTCATCAGCCCGGAAGGTTTTTTATCAACAGCCTGCAAGCAAAAAGCCGAAAAGGCGAAAGAGGCCAGCAAGGTAAAGCGGTTTAGTAATGTACTCATGGTATGTTTATTTATTGATTGATTTCTGCGGCAAAGATAAGGAAAGACAAGGTTTCCGGATTTCATATATCTGACAGTTTTCTTCTGTATTATGATTTGTACATTCGAAAAAACATTCCGTTCTTTGCAGGCAGCTAATTATTAAAACTAATATACATGAAACTAAACAAACTCATTCTTCCGGTAGCGTGCATCCTGCTGGCCGGAAATGTAAGTATGGCACAAATCATGCCATGGGAAAACCGGACGGAGACGGACGGCGATCCGTTTGCACAAAGCGAAGCGACCACAGCAAAGGGTAGACTCCATTTGGAAGATGTCGTTGGAGGACGACTGGTGCAGACAAAAGGAATCGGCGCCATGACATGGATGAAGGATGGCGAACGATACAGCCGGATGGAACCAAACGCCGAGACAGGCGGTATGGACATTGTTGCCTACCGCGCCAAAGACAACCGGCGGGAAGTCATCATTCCTTCTTCTATGTTTATCAACAAAGAGACCGGGAAGCCGATTGCCATTCGCAGTATCTCCTGGAGCACTGACAACGGAAAGGTTTTGATCTATAATAATACGAAACGGGTATGGCGTTACGACACGAAGGGCGACTACTGGGTACTGACTCTGAAAGACGGGACTTTGCGCCAATTGGGGAAGGGACTTCCCCAATCGTCGATGATGTTTGCCAAATTCTCGCCTGACGGAACACGTGTGGCTTTCGTTTCGAACAATAATATATATGTAGAAGATGTCGCTTCCGGCCAGATCACGCAACTGACCTATGACGGGAGCCAGACGATCGTGAACGGTACATTCGACTGGGTGTATGAAGAAGAATTCGCCTGCCGCGACGGTTTCCGATGGAGCCCGGACGGACAGTATATCGCCTACTGGCAGAGCGACACGAAAGGAACGGGTGTGTTCGACATCATCAATAATGTGGATTCCATCTACCCGACCATCCTGCATTTCCCTTATCCGAAAGCCGGCAGCACGAACTCGGCGGTCAAAGTGGGCTATCTTCCAGTAACCGGGGGAACAACAACCTGGATCGAGATTCCCGGTGATCCGCGGAACAACTATATTCCCCGTATGGAGTTTATCCCCGGAAGCAACGAGCTGTTCATCCAGCAGATGAACCGTCCGCAGAACACGAACAAAGTCTGGATCACCCGCATCGGCAGTTCCACACCTCAAAACATCTTTACCGACACCGATGCTGCATGGCTGGACACGAACGACAATATTCAATGGCTGAAGGACAACACCTGGTTCACCTGGGAGAGCGAACGCGACGGATGGCGCCATCTCTATCGCATCAGCCGGGACGGGAAAGAGATACAGCCGATCACGAAAGGTAACTTCGACTATATATCACAAGTCGGGACGGATCTTCAGAAAGGATTGGTATATTTTATCGCTTCACCGGAAAACTATACCCAACGTTATCTCTACAGCGCAGAGCTTTTCGGAAAGGGAGAAGTGAAACGGCTCAGTCCGGCAGACCAGCCGGGACAGCATCGTTATAATATGTCGCCTACCGGAAAATGGGCGGTCCATACCTATAGCAATGCGGCGACTCCTTCGGTGATTGACATGGTTTCCTTTCCCAAACATCAATCTGTAAGGGTGATAGAGGACAATGTAAAGGCACGCGAACAATATGCCGCACTGGGACTGAACCCTAAAGAGTTCGTCAAAGTGACCTCCGGCGACCTCGAATTGGATGCCTGGATGATCAAACCGGTCAACTTCGATCCGACAAAGAAATACCCCGTCATCATAGAGGTCTATGGCGAACCGGCCAGTTCGACCGTACAGGACGTATGGGGCGGCGGCGACCTCTGGAACCAGTATGTCGCCAACCTCGGATATATCGTTGTCAGCATTGACAACCGAGGAGCCAACACTCCACGCGGCCGTGAATGGCGCAAATGTATCTATGGTGAAGTCGGCACGTTTGCTTCCGAAGACCAAGCACGAGGCATCCAGGATATGGCACGCCGTTATCCGTTTATCGATGCAGATCGTATCGGCATTACCGGATGGAGCGGCGGTGGAAGTCAGACGCTGAACTCCATGTTCCGTTATCCGGACGTCTTCCACACGGGTATCGCTATCGCTTTCGTTGCCGACCAACGCACCTACGACACGATCTACCAGGAACGGTATATGAACACGCCACAGAACAATCCGGAAGGTTACCGAAAAGGTTCTCCGATCACATACGCATCCGGACTGAAAGGAAATCTGCTCCTGATACACGGTACTGGCGACGACAACGTCCACTATCAAAACTGCGAGATGCTGGTCGATGAATTGGTGAAGCATGGCAAGATGTTCAGCCAAGTCAGCTATCCGATGCGCAGCCATGGCATTTACGAACGTCCGGGCACGACCTTACACTTGCGAATGACGATGGCCAAATACTGGCTGGACCATCTACCCGCCGGCGGTAGATAGTTAAAAAGACCCTCTGCAAAAACAAAATGCAGGGGGTCTTTTGTTATATCTCCAAAAGTCACTAAATCTCTAAATAAAAAGTACAAAATGAAAAAGTATTTTATCGCAGTAGCAGCGCTGGCATTTTTGGCTGCATGTAACGGGAAGGTTGCAAAAGACACTCCCGTGTTGGTTGAAGAAGAAAGTATTGCTGTCGCCGAAGCGGCTCCCGATGCTCCTTCCCTGCCGGAGCTACCGGTAGTAAAGGCTAAACCCGCAAAGCCAATCAATATGCGCGACTCCTTGAAACTGGACCCGAAAAAGGGTGCGGTCGTACAGAAAAAATACAAAGGGACTGTTCCGGCAGCCGATGGCCCCGGTATCGTTTACGACCTGACTTTATTCTATCAGCAAGATAGCGATGACGGAGTTTATGCACTGGACGCCACTTATTTGGAAGCAGAAAACGGCAAAGACCAGACATTCACTTCTACCGGTAAACGCCAGGTAAAAAAAGGAACTCCTGCCGATGCAAGCGCAATCATATATGAACTGATTCCAAGTGACGGCAGCATGGTATTTTATTTCCAGGCAGAAGGGGATAGCCTGACCATGTTGAACCAGGAATTACAAAAAGCCGCCTCCGACCTTAATTACACGCTAAAACTCGTACAATAATTGATACATCTTCACAGCACATCTTTGTATAAATAGAAAAGAGGCACCCCGAAAGAAATCGGAATGCCTCTTTTGTTTATTTCTCAATTGTCAATTTATTTGATTCCCAACTTAGCTTTGATTGCTTTAGGAAGTGCATCTTTGTGAACGACGATGTTCATGGTCTTGTAACGGACAAATGCTTTGGATGCATACCAGATACCTTCATACTTATTGGAAGTACCCCAAGAGTTCTTCACCATGTAGTACTCGTTACCTTCCTGGTCTTTAGCGATACCATAAATCTGCATGCCGTGGTCATCAGTCGTTTCGTAGTTATCATAAGCCAGCTGGCGTTCTTCCTGTGTACACCATTTCTGCGGTTGAGGCTTTGTATTCAGTTTCTTTTCTTCCGGTTTCAATTTCAACCAATGGGCCATGTCGGAACCGCTTAGTTCCTGAACTTTTTCATTGTCAGGCATAACGGCTACACCATCACGGGTAAAACCAGATTCGCTTACGTCAGAACCCCAGGCAATTGTATAACCGGTATTGATAGCATTGTCGAACACTTCCATCAATTCGTCGATAGGCAAGTTGTAAGACAATCCATGACGCCAGTTATCCTGAACCTCGATCGGGAATTGAGTATAGAACGGACGATGTGTATAAGAAGTCAAAGACACATAGTCGGAAGGATTCAAACCGGTAGACTTATAAAAAGACTGCGGAGTATATTCTTTACCTTTATAAGTAAACTTCTCAGGAGCCTTGCCTAAATAAATTTCGTGAACGGCAGCAACTGCTTTTTTCCACAACATGGCGTTATTTTCATCTGATTGCAATTTACGCAGTTTGCCTTTGGCAACAGCAGCGACCATTGCATCCGCAAGGGCGGAAAGTTCGGTATGGTTGCTCAACGTATCACCATACATCACACCCGGACGCATTTCTTCTTCCGGAACCAGGCCGAAAGCTTCCATTCCATAAATCACGTCATAGAAAGAACCACCTTGCGAAAAGGAAACATCTCCGTGAGTACGCACAGCAGCATCCGCACGATCCAGATAAGTATTGTAAACCGTAAACATTTCGGATAAATCATATTCACCCTTTCCCATACGAAGCAATTCCGATTCCAGGAATGCCATTGTCGAGTAACACCAACAAGTTCCGGCGCGATTCTGGTTCTTAATCGAAGTGATCGGATTCTCCTTTACTGTCGTAAAAACAAACCCTTCTTCATTTTCTTTCTTCTCTGATTCTTGTGCATGGATTGTTGCAGACATCGTCATGGCGAACAGCATACCAACCGCAATAATTGTCTTTTTCATGTAAATCTATTTATATTATGTTATTAGATTAATTTTGAAGGGCAAAGATACGATTAAATTGACAATGGGCAATGAACAATTGACAATTTAAACTGTATCTTTGTCAGACATAATAACTGTAACATAAGAAAACATGAAAATCACAATTATCGGTGCCGGAAATATCGGCGGTGCCATAGCACGAGGATTGGCAAAAGGTCATATGTTTAAAGCATCAGACATCACTTGCACAGCACAATCAGATGCAACTCTGGAAAAGATAAGGAATACTAATCCAGATTTCGTCCTGTCTTTGGACAATGTAGAAGCGGTCAAAGGTGCCGATATCATCATCATTGCTGTAAAACCCTGGCGCGTGGAGGAAATTATCGATCAAATCAAAGGTGTACTCAACTACGACAAACAGATCATCGTTTCTGTTGCCGCAGGTATCACATTCGATTTGTTGAACACCTATCTGACCAAAAACACGGGGTTCGACGATTGCCTGGTTACCCCGACTATTTTCCGTATCATGCCGAATACGGCGATCGAAGTGCTCAGCAGTATGACCTTCGTAGCCGCCCGTAATGCTTCTAAGGAGCAAACAGACTTAATCGTTACTATCTTCAACGAATTGGGAAATGCGATGTTGGTCGAAGAACGCCTGATGTCTGCCGGAACAGCTTTGGCTTCCAGCGGAATTGCATTCGCCCTGCGCTATATCCGCGCCGCCATTGAAGGCGGTGTCGAACTAGGCTTTTACCCGAAACAGGCACAGGAAATTGTAGTTCATACGGTAAAAGGGGCTGTCGATCTCTTATTGGAAAACAAAAGCAATCCTGAAATGGAAATCGATAAGGTTACAACTCCAGGGGGTATCACCATCAAGGGGTTGAACGAAATGGAACTCTCCGGCTTCACTTCTTCCGTCATTCGGGGACTGAAAGCAAGTAAGTGAAGGGGGGCAAATATCGGTATTCAGAGGACGCAGACTAGCGCAGACGGACGCAGATATATAATTATCAACAAAATAAATCTGCGTCCGTCTGCGTATTCTGCGTTATCTGCGTCCAGTAATGTCAGTTTGATACACCTCTCTTTCTTCGGTCCAATTCAGACTTCAGCATACGAAGTTCACGGCTAGTTTGTCCGGCAACCGAAGTATTTTCCTCGGCACGGCGGATCAGGTACGGCAAAACATCTCGTACTTTTGCATACGGCACATATTTGGTTACGTTATAGCCTTCATGGGCCAGGTTGAAAGAGATATTGTCACTCATCCCCAACAGTTGAGCGAAGAAGATACGAGAATCATCGCGCTTCAAGCCTTTTTCATCTATCAATTTGGCCAATTTATAATTACTCTCCTCATTATGCGTCCCCATAAACATTTCGAAACGATCAAGATGATCCATTGTGAAGCGGACAGCCTCGTCAAAGTTCTCGTCCGTTGCCTGCTTATTCTTACAGATCGGATCGGGATATCCCAAAGCAGCAGCCCTGGCACGCTCGGCTTCCATATAAGCGCCACGTACGAATTTCACACCGGCAATATATCCTTTCTCTTTCGCATCATCCAAAATGCGGCGTAAATAGGGCATACGGTCATGACGATACATTTGCAAGGTTGCAAATACAATCGCACGCTTCTTATTATATCTGCGCATAGCCTCATCGGTCAAAGTGTCGATGGCATCCTGAAAACAATAGTCCTCAGCATCCACAATCAAGCGCACGTCATTGTCGTAAGCACGCTGGCAAAAAGCCATAAAGCGTTCCTTGAATTCACGGTAGGCTTTTACTTCTTCGATGGTCAGCTCCTCCCTCTTTTCGGATACTTTGGCAAGAAGTTCGTCCGTTATGATGGTGGACGGTTTGAATACGGCATAGGCCAGATTATCATTTCCCTTTGCAAAATCGATCGAACGTATGGTTTCCTCAAAAGTAGCCTGTATTCCTTCGGGCGTTTGCTCTCCTTCGGCTGAAAAGTCCAAGGTGGAACGTACATTGAACTTCCGCAGATGGTCGATCGCCTTTGTACAATCCTGCAACGTTTCACCTCCGACAAATTGCTTGTATAAAGTCGGTTTGACAGCCCATCCTAACGGGAAATGAATCTTCAAAGCAATATTACTTGCCACACTGGCACATTTTACCAGCCACGGATATTTGATTGTGTTGAACAGCAAATAAGCATTTTTCAGTTCGGACTGCGATTTGGCAGAGAAAGCAATTTCGGTATTATTAAAATCTAACATGGTATTTGATATTAGTTGACAGTTAACGTATAAATAATAAGCAGGAACACCGTTTTACAAAATGTGCCAATTACCAATTCATAAGAGAAACTCTTTCATTGGTATATTGGCACATCCTGATTTATCGGTTCATTATTCGGATTAATTACTTTTCTCCAAGAAACGGATAACCATAGCTTGTCGGCGGAACCAACGCCTCTTTGATACAGCGGGCATTTGTCCAACGGATCAAGTTCAACGGTCCTCCGGCTTTATCATTCGTACCCGAAGCACGCGAGCCGCCAAACGGCTGCTGGGCAATGACAGCGCCTGTCGGTTTGTCGTTGATATAGAAGTTACCCGCCGCATAACGCAATTTATTGAATGCCATATCGATCGCATAACGATCACGTGCAAAAATAGAACCGGTCAAACCATACGGAGATGTACGGTCGCAGAGTTCGAGTGTTTCTTCATATTTATTATCATCATACACATAGATCGTGATAACCGGACCGAAAATTTCCTCCACCATGCTCTTGAACATCGGATCTGTCGTTTGAATCACAGTCGGTTCAACAAAATAACCTACAGACTTATCCCCATTTCCTCCGAAAACGATTTCTGCATCAGGGGACTGCTTTGCATAATCGATATAGCTCATGATGTTGTCGAACGAAGCTTCATCGATAACCGCATTGATAAAGTTCGTGAAGTCTTGGACATCTCCCATTTTGATTTCTTTCAACATATCACCGACATATTCCTTCACTTCTTTCCAGAGTGAAGCAGGGATATAGGCACGTGAACCTGCCGAACATTTCTGCCCTTGGTACTCAAACGCACCACGTACGATAGCAGTTGCAACATCCAAAGCCGGAGCAGAAGGATGAACGAAGATAAAGTTCTTGCCGCCTGTCTCGCCGACAATCTTCGGATAAGATTTATAATGTCCCAAATTCTCACCGATCTGCCGCCAAAGGGTATTAAATGTAGAAGTGGAACCTGTGAAATGGAAACCACCTAAATCACGGCTGGCCGTCACGACCTTGCCGATCACGCTTCCCTGCCCCGGGATAAAATTGACGACACCGTCGGGCAAACCGGCTTCCTGAAATACTTTCATCAGGAAATAATTGGAATGGATAGCTGTCGTCGACGGTTTCCAGACGGCCACGTTTCCCATCATAGCAGGAGCCATGTTCAAGTTAGAAGCAATAGAGGTAAAGTTGAACGGCGTGAGCGAGAACACAAAACCTTCCAAAGCACGATATTCCATACGGTTCAGTATACCAGTTTCCGAATAAGGCTGGTCGGCGTATACCTGGCTGGCATAGAACGTACTGAAACGAAGGAAATCGATCAATTCGCAAGGCGCGTCGATTTCCGCCTGGAACGGATTCTTGCTTTGTCCCAACATGACGGAAGCGTTCAATATATAACGATATTTAGTGGAAAGCAATTCTGCCACACGCAGCATGACGGAAGCACGTTCCACCCAAGGAAGTTCGGACCATTCCTTATGCGCCTTCATGGCTGCATCGATAGCCATCTGCACTTCTTTCTCCCCAGCCTTATGATAAGTTGCCAAAACATGATGGTGGTCATGAGGCATTACGACTTTGCCGGTATTGCCTGTACGGATTTCTTTACCTCCGATAACTAATGGTATATCCCATTCTTCAGAAGAGAGCTGTGCAAGCGCCTTTTTCAAGGATGCTTTTTCACTTGAACCGGGAGCATAGGCTTTTACCGGCTCGTTAATAGGTTTGGGGAAACTAAAAATTGCGTTGTCCATAGTATCTGTTATTTATTAAGTGTTCAAAGGCTGATTATTTCAGCGCCGTAAACATAATCAATAATTTTTTAAAATAATAGACAGAAGCGTTAAATTAAATTTAAATCAAAATGCGGGGATATTCTCGTCCGGCCTCAACAATTCAAGCCGTAGAGTTGTTATCTTTGCATATTAATCATCTTAAATGTAAAGCATATGGCTATAAAGAGTGTTTGGATAGAAGAAGATTGTATCGCTTGCGGTACATGCGAAGGTATTTGTCCCGAAGTATTTCAGGTCACAGATCGCTCACGTGTAAAAGAAGGAGTTGACTTCAACGATTATGAAGAAGGCATAAAGGAAGCTGCCGAAAGTTGCCCGGTCAGTGTTATCAAATATGATTAAGAATCTTTCTTGCACGATGTCATAGTTTATAATAAATTAATATTCAGCAATCTAAAGTTTCCCCGCATAGAAAACTCCCGTTCCCATAGCGGGGAACGGCTGTTTCCTATGCGGGGAACTGTTGTTTCCTTAGCAGGAAACGACGATTTCCTACTAAGGAAACGACCACTGCCTAAAAGCCCCCTCCTATACGTCCCGTCAAAAATAACCAAATAACATTATATACTTCTTTCCTTAGACATTTTGCTTTTTATTTCTATCTTTGGAGCATCATAAATATAATAATTAACGGAGATGAACGAACAGATAAAACAAATTGCGGAGCGTTTGGCCGGACTTCGGGATGCATTGGAAATTACGCCTGAAGAAATGGCTGGGGTTTGCAACCTGACTCCCGAACAGTATATGAAGCTGGAAAGCGGTACTGTAGATATTTCAGTAAGTGTATTGCATCAGATTTCGCAGGCCTACGGCGTAGAACTGACGACACTGATGTTCGGTGACGAACCGAAGATGAGCAGTTACTTCATTACCCGTAAGGGAAAAGGCATCGCTGTAGAGCGGACCAAAGCCTATAAATACCAGTCACTTGCCGCCGGTTTTGCCGGTCGTAAAGCAGACCCGTTCATGGTTACCGTCCACCCAACATCTGACGATACACCGATTTATCTGAACTCGCATCCCGGACAAGAATATAATATGGTACTGAAAGGACGCCTACAGCTACAAATCAATAACAAAGAACTGATACTGGAAGAAGGCGACAGTATCTATTTCAACTCCGAACTGCCGCATGGAATGAAGGCACTCGATGGAGAAAAGGTTAGTTTTCTGGCCATAATACTGTGATGATTTATGAATTATAATTCACAATTACCATCATGTTAGAAAGATTCATAGACAAAACGACTTTCGAGTCGCAAGAAGATTTTAGAAAGAATTTCAAGATAAAAGTCCCGGAGAACTTCAACTTCGGATATGACGTAGTAGATGCATGGGCGGAAGAAGCCCCCGATAAGATTGCGCTTTGCTGGACAAACGACCAGGGAGAACATATCGATTTCACCTTTGCCGACCTGAAGAAACAGACCGACCGGACAGCCGCCTATTTCCAGTCGCTGGGGATCGGCCACGGTGATATGGTCATGTTGATATTGAAACGCCGTTATGAATTCTGGTTCTCGATTATCGCGTTGCATAAATTGGGAGCTGTGGTGATCCCTGCTACTCACCTGTTGACAAAGAAAGATATCGTCTATCGTGCGAATGCCGCCGATATCAAGATGATCGTCTGCGCGGGCGAGGAAGTGATCACCAAACATATTATCGACTCGTTGCCCGATTCCCCCTCTATAAAGAGTGTTGTTTCGGTAGGTCCCGACATACCCGAAGGATTCGAGGATTTCCACAAAGGCATCGAAAACGCGGCTCCGTTCGTACGGCCGGAACATCCGAATAGCAATGACGACATTTCACTGATGTATTTTACTTCCGGTACGACCGGCAACCCGAAGATGGTAGCGCACGATTTCACCTACCCGCTGGGGCATATCGTGACTGGAAGTTTCTGGCACAACCTGCATAAAGACAGCCTCCACCTGACGATTGCCGACACCGGTTGGGGGAAAGCCGTATGGGGTAAACTGTATGGACAGTGGATTGCCGGAGCAACCGTATTCGTGTACGACCACGAGAAATTCACACCGGCCGATATGTTGCAGATGATACAGGACTACCGCATCACATCTTTATGCGCACCTCCTACGATCTTTCGTTTCCTGATACGCGAAGACCTGACGAAATATGACCTGTCGTCCCTCCAATATTGTACCATTGCCGGTGAAGCTTTGAACCCTGCCGTATTCGACACGTTCTACAAACTGACAGGCATCAAGTTGATGGAAGGTTTCGGGCAGACGGAAACAACCTTGACCGTCGCCACGTTCCCGTGGATGGAGCCGAAACCCGGCTCGATGGGTGTCCCCAATCCTCAGTACGACGTAGACTTGTTACGCCCGGACGGAACCCGTGCCGAAGATGGCGAACAGGGACAGATCGTGATCCACACTACAAACGGCAAGCCGATCGGTCTTTTCAAGGAATATTACCGGGATGCCGAACGCACACGTGAAGCATGGCACGACGGTCTATACTATACGGGCGATGTCGCCTGGCGTGATGAAGACGGGTACCTCTGGTTCGTAGGCCGTGCCGATGATGTTATCAAGAGTTCCGGCTACCGTATCGGCCCGTTTGAAGTAGAAAGCGCCCTGATGACACATCCGGCGGTTGTAGAATGTGCCATCACTGGTGTTCCGGACGAAATCCGCGGACAAGTGGTAAAAGCCACCATCGTACTGGCAAAGGACTACAAAGAAAAAGCCGGAGAAGCTTTGGTCAAAGAATTACAAGACCATGTCAAAAAAGTGACAGCTCCGTACAAATACCCACGTGTCGTCGAGTTCGTAGACGAACTGCCGAAGACGATCAGCGGCAAAATACGCCGAGTCGAAATCCGAGCAACCGACAATGAAAAGAAACATACAAAATAATGGCCAATTGCCAATCGTCGATTGGCAATTCAACCGTATTGCGGTCAAGATAGGTAGCAACGTGCTCACCCGCAAGGATGGCACGTTGGATATTACCCGAATGTCCGCCTTGGTGGATCAAGTGGCCGAACTACATCGGAAAGGCGTGGAGGTCGTCCTTATTTCTTCCGGTGCGGTCGCTTCTGGACGCAGCGAGATAAAAGCCGGCAAAAAGCTGGATTCCGTCTCTGCCCGCCAGTTGTATTCCGCAGTTGGACAAGCCAAGTTGATCAATCGGTATTACGAACTGTTTCGTGAACATGGCATGACTTGTGGCCAGGTACTCACCACGAAAGAGAACTTTGGTAGCCGTACGCATTACCTCAACCAAAAACACTGTATGGAGGTAATGCTCGAAAATAAAGTGATTCCCATCGTGAACGAAAACGACACGATATCGGTTACAGAATTGATGTTCACGGACAACGACGAGCTTTCCGGACTGATCACCACCATGATGGGAATGGAAGCTTTGATCATCCTGAGCAATATCGACGGAATATATAACGGCAACCCCTCCGACCCGTCCTCTACGGTTATCCGGGAAATAGATGGAGGTAAGGAAGACCTGTCGGAATATGTACAGACCAGCAAGTCATCGTTCGGCCGCGGCGGTATGCTGACTAAATGCAACATCGCGCAAAAGGTAGCCGACGAAGGCATCACGGTTATTATCGCCAACGGCAAGAAGGATAATATCCTGGTAGACCTGCTCGCCAAAGACAACCATACCGTCTGCACGCGCTTCATCCCGTCAGACAAACCTGTCAGCAGCGTGAAAAAGTGGATCGCCCACTCCGAAGGTTTTGCCAAAGGAGAGATACATATCAACCAGGGAGCCGAAGAGGCGTTGTTGGGTCCAAAGGCTACCAGCATCTTGTTGGTCGGCGTGACTCGGATCACAGGCGATTTCGAAAAAGACGATATCGTCAAGATCATCAACGAGGAAGGCATCCAGTTGGGAGTCGGATGCGTAGGTTACGACAGTACGGAAGCACGGAAGCTGATCGGTTGCCGGGATAAGAAGCCGTTGATACATTACGATTATTTGTATCTGGATTAAATAGAAGAGAGTATGAAAAAGTATTGGTTATCATTCGCATCAGTCCTAATGATTATAGTAGGACTCCTTAGAGGTATGGGAGGCGTCACCCTTTTAACACAAGGGGATAAAGTGAATTTGGGACTGCCCGTTACAGCTTCGCCGACCGAGTTGAAAATAGCAGCCTACGGCCTGATTGCGGTATGCCTCCTGCTTGTCATCTCCGCTGTTAGCCTGACAATACGAAGGCTTGTATCGAACTACGCATTCTGTTGGGCGAGCCTCTTGCTGTTCCTCGCAAGTGGCCTTATCAACGGCTTCCTCCTATTCGGCCATCCGTTAGGTAGCGGCCAGCTTATCAACTGGGGTGTCAGCTTCGTCATCGGGCTTTGCCTCGTATTAGGAAAAGATTCCGTCCATTCGAAATACATTCAGGAATACGAAAAATAACAATGATCATACGACCATGATTAACGAATTATTGCAACAGACCCTTGCCGCTTCGCGCCAACTCGTCATGTTGGACGATGTCACCATCAACCGCATCCTTACAGACACGGCTTCGGCTTTGTTGTCGCACCAGACAAAAGTCTTGACCGCCAACGCCGAAGATTTGCAACTCATGGACCCGGCAAATCCGAAATACGATCGCTTGAAATTGACGGAAGAACGTCTCGCAGGTATTGCAGGAGATATGAAGAACGTCGCCTCTCTACCGTCACCTCTAGGAAAACTATTAAGCGAAACAACACGACCGAACAGTATGGTGATCCGGAAAATAACTGTCCCTTTCGGCGTGATCGGTGTCATCTACGAAGCACGCCCGAACGTCACCTTCGATGTTTTTTCTCTCTGCCTCAAAAGTGGAAATGCCTGCGTACTGAAGGGTGGTTCCGATGCTGATAGTACCAACCGTGCTTTAGTGGCGATCATCCATAACGTACTGGCAAAACAAGGCGTCAATCCGGCTGTTTGTACGCTCCTTCCGCCCGACCGCGAAGCGACGACTGAGCTGTTGAACGCCGTTGGCCTGGTGGACCTTATCATTCCGCGGGGCAGTAGTTCGCTGATCAATTTTGTCCGCGACCATGCCCGTGTGCCGGTTATCGAGACGGGAGCCGGTATCTGCCACATCTATTTCGACAAGGACGGCGACAAAGAAAAAGGACGCGAAATCGTCAACAATGCCAAGACACGTCGCGTCAGCGTCTGCAACGCTCTGGACTGCCTGATCGTCCATCACGACCGGTTAGACGACTTGACTTATCTGTGCGGCAAGCTGTCCGACAGCAACGTCGTTATCTATGCCGACGAACCGGCCTTTGCCGTTCTTTCAGGACACTATCCTGCCGCTTTACTTCAGCCGGCTACAGTAGACAGCTTCGGTACCGAGTTCTTAGACTACAAAATGGCGATCCGTACAGTCTCCTCCTTGGATGAAGCTCTGCAACATATCGCCCGCTACAGTTCGAAACACAGCGAAAGCATCGTCAGTGAATCGACAGAAACCATCCGCCATTTCCAACAAATGGTCGATGCCGCCTGCGTCTACGCCAATGTATCTACAGCTTTCACCGACGGGGCACAATTCGGATTCGGAGCTGAAATAGGTATCAGTACACAAAAGTTACATGCCCGAGGGCCAATGGCATTACCAGAGTTGACGACCTACAAGTACATCATCGAAGGAGACGGACAAATACGAAAGTAGCCCCTGCTTCAGCGTTTAGTATTATCATATGACACTGATAATACAGATATAACAGTATTGCTATAAATCTGAAATCATTGTTTATCTTTGTAGGCAGAACAATTTTAAATGAGACATGATATGAGAAACTTCACTTGTGTACAGGATTTGGGCAACCTCAAGCAGGCGCTCGCCGAAGCTTTCGAGATTAAGAAAGACCGTTATCAGTTTACCGAGCTGGGCAAGAACAAAACGTTATTGATGATATTCTTCAACTCCAGCCTCCGGACCCGCCTCTCAACCCAGAAGGCAGCCATGAATTTAGGCATGAACACGATGGTGCTCGACGTGAACCAGGGTGCCTGGAAACTGGAAACCGAACGCGGTGTGATTATGGATGGCGACAAACCTGAACATCTCTTAGAGGCGGTTCCGGTCATGGGATGCTATTGCGACGTGATCGGCGTACGTTCATTCGCTCGTTTTGAAAGCAAGGAAGATGATTACAACGAAAAGATATTGAATCAGTTCATTCAATACTCCAGTCGTCCGGTATTCAGTATGGAAGCGGCTACCCGCCATCCGTTGCAGAGTTTTGCCGACCTGATCACCATCGAAGAGTATAAGAAGACAGACCGTCCGAAGGTCGTCATGACTTGGGCTCCGCATCCTAAATCGCTCCCACAAGCTGTTCCGAACAGTTTTGCCGAATGGATGAACGCAACAGATTATGAATTCGTGATTACCCACCCGGAAGGCTACGAACTGGACCCGAAATTCGTCGCGGGCGCCCGTGTGGAATACGACCAGAAAAAGGCATTCGAAGGCGCGGACTTCATCTACGCTAAAAACTGGTCGGCTTATGCAGATCCCAATTACGGCAAAGTTCTTAACATGGACCGCAACTGGACTGTCGATTCCGAAAAGATGGCACTGACCAATAATGCCTATTTCATGCACTGTCTGCCCGTCCGCCGCAACATGATCGTAACGGACGACGTAATCGAAAGCCCCCAAAGTATCGTAATTCCTGAAGCCGCCAACCGCGAAATCTCGGCACAGACGGTATTAAAGAAGATATTGATGGGATTGCAATAAGAATCCCATCAAATCTCGGTTACTCATTCCAATAACGTATACCCCTCTGCTTTCCTGCAACTTATTACCAAATTATTTGTTTTATCATAAAGCATAAAACACAGGAGAGCATGGGGTTCAACATTGCAGACACAGGTAAGAAAAGAGTCGTTATCATTGGCGGGGGCTTTGGGGGATTAAAGCTTGCCAACAGACTTAAGGGTAGTAATTTCCAAATCGTATTGATTGACAAGAACAACTATCACCAGTTCCCGCCATTACTTTATCAGGTAGCCTCTTCCGGACTCGAATCGAGTTCCATATCTTTCCCTTTTCGCAAGATATTCCAAAAACGGAAAAACTTCTTTTTCCGGCTTGCCGAAGTGAGAGCGATCGTACGGGAAAAGAACCTTGTGCAGACCTCTATCGGCGAGTTGAAATATGACTACTTGATCATAGCTTCCGGCACAGTCACCAACTTCTTCGGAAATGAGGTTATCGAAAAACAGGCGCTGCCGATGAAGACCATCGAAGAGGCTCTTATCCTGCGTAACACGCTTCTTTCCAATTTCGAAAAAGCGACAATCTGTACCAACCCGAAAGAAAAGCAAGCCTTGATGAACATCGTTATCGTGGGAGGCGGTGCTACTGGTGTCGAAATATCGGGTGTTTTAGCGGAGATGAAACATTTCGTCCTCCCGAAAGATTATCCCGACCTAAAACAGTCGGAGATGAACATTTTTCTGGTGGAAGGTTCCCCTCACCTACTCGCCGCCATGTCGGAAGAAGCCTCCGTCCACGCAAAAAGTTTTCTGGAAGGAATGGGAGTAAAAGTCATACTGCAAAAGAAGGTCATCGATTACAAAGAGGGTAAAGTAATCCTCGATGACGGCAACTCCATCGAAACGAAAACAGTTGTCTGGGTCAGTGGTGTAACCGCTACCCAATTCGAACAGATAGAGAATAAAGAATTGGGACGAGGCGGACGCATTCTCGTCAACGAATATAACCAACTTCCTGGTTCCCAAAACGTCTTCGCCATCGGCGATGTCTGCCTGCAAACCGAAACCAACTATCCCAACGGACACCCTCAAGTGGCCCAGGTTGCCATTCAGCAAGGTATCCTGCTTGCCGATAACCTAAAACGCCTCGAAAAAGGCGAGACTTTAAAGCCATTCCACTATAAGAATCTCGGAACCCTGGCAACTGTCGGCCGCAACAAAGCGGTAGCCGATCTCCACAAAATAAAACTGCACGGTTTCTTCGCTTGGCTAGTGTGGATGGGTGTACATCTGCGTTCCATCTTAGGAGTAAAGAACAAGATCATGGTCCTGATCGAATGGGTGTGGAGCTACTTCACCTACGACCAGTCCATACGATTAATCCTGTTCATCCCGAAGAAGAAACAGAACAAACAGGAAGAATAACACTCGGTAACCTACAAGTTATACGTCAACGTCACCCAAGTCACCTGAGCGTCACGATTGCGGATCTGGGTCATTTGCAAGTCTTTCGTATCAACGATCGTTGTTTCTTCGAGACCACCTAAAATATTATTGATACTCAGGTTGGCACGTAGCTTGCGGTTCATGAAATATTGGGAGATACCGGCATTGACACTGGAACGGTGCTCGATCTTTCCTTGAGGGGTAAGCTGGTCGGAAATGTAAAAGCCATCAAGTTGCAACTCCGTCGTCGGGGTGATACTAATGTTGACAGAACCTTTGATATCACCGCAAACCATTGACTTCTTTTCGTCATAACCAATCGTACGTCCATCAATCTCATCCCGGTAGATATCGCCGGATAAGCCAATCGACAAAATACGAACTGGCTGCCAGGTTCCGGACAGTTCAAAACCGAACGTCTGACTATGGCCGATATTCTCCTTTGTCCAGATCGTCCCGCTTGCACCCGCATTTTCCACCTTATCCATGATACGGTTCCTCTTATTCCGGTAATAAAAGCTCGGTGACAACCGGAAGACAGAAGTAGCATACGAATAAGACAATTCGATCGAATGGATCATTTCGTCTTTTAAATCCGGGTTACCTCTCCAAATATGCGTAGCATCGCTACGATCAGTAAACACATTCAGGTAACTACCATAAGGTCTGATTACGCGTTGCACGTAGCTGAAAGCCAACTCCCCAACTTTATCCGTCTGGTAACCGAACTTCAAACGGGGGAAGAGGTGAAAACGGGAAGTGCTCTTGACCATCGGGATCTTTTCAAGCACATCGTCGGTCTGATAACGCGTATCTATCTTTTGCCAGTTCAGTTCGCCTTGTACGCCTACTTCAGCATAGAAGCTGCTCCACCTCTTTTCCAAAGCGGCCAGCAACAAATTCGTACGGCGATTAAAGTTATATTCATTTCCCTTTTGCAAGTCGGACTGCCACTCTCCGGCAGCCAGTTTATTCCCGAAAGCATGATAACTCTCATCCTTAAAACGCCCGATGTATCCTACCCTCAAGCGCCAATCATCGGCAAGAAGTTTACCGTAAACGGCAGACAGGTAATAATTATTCTTATTCTGATTGACATAATAGTTGTCCTCAGCGATAATCTTGCCCGTTTCCGGCTTCTCGTTCTTATATTCGTTATCTTCGTCATACCCGAAATTATTGTAATTGAACACGACACTCAAACGATCCTGAGGAGTGTCGAAGGTGTGGTTCCAACGTGCTTCAGCAGCATACGCTTCCTGGCACTGATCATTATAACGATGACGGAACATCACCGGTTGCAGATTTCCATCCACCAACTTACTGTTATGAATTTTCCCATAGCGGCTATAGTCCATCAGACTGTACAGACCGTAGACTGTAAGCAGATCATTAGCAGTCAAGTCGTATCCAATACTCAAATCAGCCAAATGCACATCAGGCCTGGCGGACGCATTATTGTTCATGACAGTCGTCCCAGCCTTATTCGTCGTCGATTTACTGAACGTACGTTTACGAAATTCGCGACGATAATTGTACTTTCCGACAATATGAAACTTACCCGGATGCAGATTCAGGATCGCACCGGCATTATAGCGTTCTTGAAATCCAGCTCCCAAGGTCAGGGTGAGCGGAGAATCACCGGCCGTATAAACTGCGGGCGATAAGTTCAGGATTCCCGCATCCCCATCCGGAATCAGTTCGACAGAAGGAGTTGCCGTCATCGATACCCTGCCAAAAAACAACGCTGGAAGCTGAATCAGCATATCCCCGCTATATTCTTCCATCAGCCCATAGGGCACTCCGTTTATCAACAGGCCAGGATTGCAGGAACCACGAAAAACAATTCCTCCCTCGATATCCGTCACAACGGAAGGCAGCAGACGAAATACATCAGCTGCCGTCCCAGTTAGGCCACTCAGATTACGGTCCACTCGCAGGCGTTTCACTTCTCCGCCAGTCAGACCGCCAAAGTGCTTTCCCTGAATTTCGATACTTTGCAACGAGACAGTTTTATCTACAGGAGTCTGTGAAAAAGCAAACAGACTCAGACTGGCAATAGCCGGAAGAAGTAATAGCGTTCGTTTCATATACATAAATTACATAGGTTTAAAAACAAAAAAGTCTGTATGTTACACGCATACAGACTGTCCTCATCACTGATTGCTGAATGATTATTCAGCAGGAGCAGCTTCAGTTTCAGCCGCCGGAACTTCAACAGCAGTTGAATCACCTTCAGCAACTGTAGCCTCTTCTGTTGTAGCTTCTTCAGCAGGAGCAACCACTTCTTCTATTGTAGCTTCTGTTTCAGTTTCTGCAACTTCAGTATTCTCTGCTGATTTGTTGCCACAAGATACGAATGATACAGCTGCGATAACAGCAGCAAATGCAACTAACTTTTTCATTTTGTTTTTTAATTTAAACGGTCTATAATATCTTCTTGTCTTAAAACGATGCAAATGTATGTATTAATCAAACATGTTGTACAACATAGTGTTCTTTTTTTTTAAATATTTTCCACACAGGCAACAACAAGCTGATTTACAGACCAAATAAATTAATCAATAGTTGCTATACAAATATCGCTTAATACTTTTCTTAGGCGTCTTTTCGAATTCTGTCGGATACAATTGCAGGGCGGATACAGCTTCGTAAGGAGCTAAAAGTTTGTTAAGTTCGATCCGGTTCTGCTCCATGATGATCGGAAGGTCTTCGTGCGAAACTCCTGTGCTGTCCACCGTATCATAATCCGGATAAACAAGTCCCACCAGCTTACCATTCTTTTCGATTATGATGCTTTCCATTACGAACGGCAGATTGTTCAGTTTCGATTCGATCTCTTCCGGATAAATATTCTGTCCGCTAGCTCCCAAGATCATCGTCTTGCTGCGACCACGGATATAGATACGGTTGTCAGCATCAATTGTCCCCAGATCACCTGTACGCAGCCAACCGTCCTCCGTAAAGACTTTGGAAGTCGCTTCCTCGTTCTTATAATAGCCTTTCATCACATTTTCACCGCTTACTTGAATTTCCCCAACCTTATTATAGGGGTCTTCCGAGTCGATACGCACCTTCATGATACCCTTCAATATCTGGCCGCATGATCCGGGTACATACTCGTCATTATGGTCATAGCTGATCAGTGGTCCACATTCCGTCATACCGTAACCGATCGTGAACGGAAATTTGATCTTATAAAGGAAGTTCGTTACCTCTTCATTCATGGCAGCCCCTCCCACGATCACTTCACGAAAACGTCCTCCGAAAGCATCGACCAGCTTCTTTCGGATCTGTGCATAGATACGGGAGTCCAGCAACGGGATATTCAATGCCACCTTCATCGTCGTCTTGCTAAGTTGCGGCAGGATCATCTTCTTGTAAATCTTCTCCAAGATCAACGGAACCGTCAGGATCAAATTTGGTTTCACTTCTTCGAAGGCTTTCAACAAAATTTTGGGAGAGGGCACTTTACCCAACAGGTAGACATGCGCCCCGACAGCCATCGGTACCAAGAAATTGAACGCGCAACTATAGGCATGCGCCAACGGCAAGAAACAGAGTTCGCGTTCCCCTCTGTACAACACGCCAAGCTCGATGCCGTACATCACATTGCCCGCCAGGTTGTTTCCTGTAAGCATGACACCTTTGCTGAATCCAGTCGTGCCGGAAGTATAGTTCAACAAGACCACTTTGTCGTTATCCAGTTCCGCATATTTGATATCGTCCTTGCCGAAACCGTTCGGATACTTCTCCGCCATCTTCTCATCCATCCCTTTCAAGAGCTTCTGAATGCTTTCACCATCGCGCTGATGCAGGCAGCGGAAATCGGACAGCGAAAAAACACCACGCACGTCCTCGATCATCTCTTCTTCCAACGTATCCCAAATACGGTCGCTGACAAAAAGGAAAACCGATTCAGAGTGATTGATAATATGGTGTACATCGTTCGGACTGAAGTCCTGCAAAATAGGTACTATAATTGCCCCGTACGTCACAGCAGCCATGTAAACAATACACCAGCGAGCACTATCTTTTCCGATCAGAGCAATCTTATCCCCCCGCCGTATCTGGCATTCTTCAAATAGGATGTGGATACGGGCAATCTCCTTAGCCACGTCGGCGAAAGAAAAAGTCGTCCCTTTGCTGTAATCCGTCAGGGCAGGCAGTTCCCAGTTTTTCTTGAAACTTCCCTCATATATTTTGATAAAATTCTCTTGTATCATATTGCACACTGTATTATAATTTGCGCAAAAATACAGACTATCCGACAAATACACAACAGATAGCCAGAGTTTAACCCTTACAACAAAATATAAGGAACAATGCATCCCCGCTACAAGAAAACTTATCTGTATAGGCATAAAAAGATAAGAGTGCCTACTAATTCTATAATCAGTGACTGTGATTATGTAATCAGTACCACCGATTATATAATCAGTGCCAGTGACTATGTAATCGCTGCCGCCGATTACAGAATTAGTAGGCATTTAAGAAAGAATTATTCGGAACGAAAAAGGGATTTCTCTCCATAGAAGTAAGAAATTGTTGTCGTCGAATTAGGTGTGGTTGTCCTGAAATGATAATCTATAACTCCCAAATAAACAAAATTTTCCCTATCTTTCGGCGGCCTAATAATATGATATATGAACAAATGGATACTGCTACTATGCGGAGTATTGGCTGGTTGCCAGCACTCTCATAAACAAAAGACAGGCGATGCGGTCTGCCAAACAATCAATATAGCCCCCGTTTTCGATAGAGAGCCGACCGAAATAAAACTGGACGAATGGGCGGAAAACGTACGTTTCATCCCGTTGGAAACAACAGACTCCGTATTATTGACCGGATACATTCCGCAGATTGTCTATCACCAAGACAAGCTGGTTGTCTTCAACAACGATAAAATATACCTGTTCAATCCAGAAGGAAAATTTATCCGGATAATCGGTACTAAAGGTGAAGGACCGGAAGAATACCTATCCGCCGGCAATCCGAAGATAACCCCGGAAGGCATCCGTATCGACGACAGCAGCAAATGGCTCAAAACATACGGTTGGGACGGCAAATGGAAACAGACAACAACCGTCCCTTCCCATAAAAATATCAGAGAAGTGCTTTCCCTACCCGACGGGCGCAATATCGGATACGTCCAGAATATCTCAGGCAAAGAGCCGATACGGATGTACTTGTTCCGCGACTCGGCCGTACTGGACTCGATCGCATACACCCGGAACTTCGAGCCGGGAGAAATCACGATAGTGTTCTACAACGAATGCAAGGTTTTCTCCACCCCGACCGACAACTATGTGAAGGAAATGTTCAACGACACGATTTTCCTGATCACAAAAGAGAACACGCTTATCCCACGCTGGGTAGTAGATGCAGGAAAATACAAGTTGGAAGAGGGTGGACGCTACCGGTTACAAGACCCGCGTAACAACCTGTTCAAGGAAAAAAATGCGGCACAGATCAATGTCGTAGGAAACAGCAAAGACAAATTGTATCTGACAGCCAACCTAAATGGCAACTCCTATCTGATCAGCTACGATGATAAAGAGGGAAAAGTGGAAAGCGTCAAGTTACCTTATCCCGGACATGATTTCGATTTTAAAGAAGGGAACACGTTCGTCCCCCGTTTTACATCCGAAGACGATCGTTATCTGATAGGCTATGAAGTACAAGAGAACGATGAGAATCCGGTCATTATCCTGGCTGAACGTTAAGCAATCAATAGTATGAACTTGAAAGTACTCATAATAACAGGGATGTGTATACTGAGATGCACCCCTATATGTGCACAAGGGACAGGGGCGAACGACACCGTATCCCATCATCCGCTCACTCACGAGGTCGGCTTCGACTTCCGCCCCGTTTACATCATCCCCACCAATGAGTTCTTTGCAGGTGAGAATGCGACATGGCAACCTTTGCGTAAGTCCGTATCAGCGCACCTGAAATACTCTTTCCGGTTTCATCCTGAATCGCGTAACGGGAAATTATATCCGCACACCTACCAGGGAATCGGCATTTCATACCATTCTTTCTTTGACAAGGCCGAGATCGGAACTCCTGTTTCGGTATATGCCTTCCAAGGGTCACGCATAGCCCGGCTCTCCTCCCGTCTGTCACTGGATTACGAATGGAACTTCGGAGCCTCCTTCGGATGGGAAAAGTACCATCCGGGAACCAATACCTACAATTATGTCGTAGGGTCGAAGATCAATGCCTATATCAATTTGGGATTTCTGCTGAACTGGCAACTGGCGACGGGATGGCGACTAACGGCAGGCATCGACCTAAGCCATTTCTCCAACGGAAACACCCAGTACCCCAATGCAGGTGTCAATACTGTCGGGGGCAAGATAGGCTTGGTGCACACCTTCGGAGAAAATGCCGGGATGATGATGTCCGACAGGCTAACCACACAACGCATCAAACCGCACATCAGCTACGACATCGTTTTATACGGTGCCTCGAAACGGAAAGGGGTTATCAAGCCAGATGAAGCCTACCTGGCCCCCGGTTCGTTCGGTGTATTGGGATTTAATTTCAATCCCATGTATAACTTCCACAAATATTTCCGTGCCGGAGCATCGCTCGACGTACAATATGACGAAAGTGCCAACATCAAGGAATACGAGGCCGACTATAACGACCAGGCCGAACATCAGTTTTACCGTCCGCCATTCAAAGAACAATTAGCTATCGGGCTATCCGTACGAGGTGAACTGGTCATGCCGATCTTCACAATCAACGTAGGCATAGGCTACAATGTTTACCACAAATGCACCGACACACAAGGGATGTACCAAATCCTGGCATTGAAAACATCCATCACACGCGACCTGTTCCTGCACGTAGGGTACCAGTTGAGCAAATTCAAAGACCCCAACAACTTGATGTTAGGGATAGGTTACCGGTTCCACAATAAACGATAAGAATATACTATGTCCAAACATTTTCGCTAAATTTGCGCGATAATTAAAAGACAATGATTGATAAGACTGTTTTTGAGAATAAGATAGCCGCATACTATACCTTAGGATGCAAGTTGAATTTCGCCGAAACTTCGACCATAGGGAAAGTACTTGCCGAACAGGGCGTACGCAAAGCACGTCCGAGTGAAAAGGCTGATATTTGCGTCGTCAACACTTGCTCTGTGACAGAGCTTGCCGACAAGAAATGCCGCCAGGCAATCCGCCGGATCGGCAAACAACACCCGGGGGCGTTCATCGTCGTGATCGGTTGCTACGCCCAGTTGAAGCCGGAAGAGGTTTCGCATATCGAAGGAGTCGACCTCGTCTTGGGCGCCGAGCAGAAGTTAGATATACTCATGTATTTAGACGACTTGAAAAAGAAAGAAGAGGGAGGTGCCGTAATCGCTTCCCAGACGAAAGATATCCGTTCCTTCTCCCCCTCCTGCTCGGCAGACGACCGCACGCGCCATTTCCTGAAAGTACAGGACGGGTGCGATTACTTCTGCTCCTATTGCACCATCCCCTTTGCCCGCGGACGTAGCCGCAACGGGACGATTGCCAGCATGGTAAAACAGGCCGAAGAGGTCGCCGCAAGTGGGGGGAAAGAGATTGTATTGACAGGTGTCAATATCGGCGACTTCGGGAAGAGTACCGGGGAGACGTTTATCGATCTGATCCGGGCACTCGACGAGGTGGAAGGGATCGTCCGCTACCGCATCTCTTCCATCGAACCGAATCTGATCACAGACGAAGCGATCGATTTTGTGGCACATAGCAAACATTTCGCTCCCCATTTCCATATCCCGTTGCAGAGCGGAAGCGACGATGTACTGAAACTCATGCGCCGTCGTTACGACACTACCCTGTTCCGGCATAAGATCGAAAAGATCAAAGAGGTCATGCCACACGCCTTTATCGGCGTCGATGTGATTGTCGGTACGCGAGGCGAAACGGATACCTATTTCGAAGATGCCCGCACCTTTATCGAAAGCCTGGACATCAGCCAACTGCACGTATTCAGCTATTCGGAACGGCCGGGCACACAGGCACTCAAGATCGATTACGTCGTCGACCCGAAAACCAAGCATGCCCGTAGCCAGCAATTGTTGGACATATCCGACCGTAAGCTCCATACCTTCTACGAAACCCATATCGGTAAGCAGGCGAATGTCTTGTTTGAACAAACACGCAAAGGGGGTATGATGCACGGCTTCACCGAAAATTATATAAAGGTGGAAATTCCTTACGACAGTTCACTGGTAAATGAGACCCGGCAGGTCACGTTAGGCGATTGGAACGAGGACAAAACAGCGTTAGTAGTAAAGATTATTGAATAAAATCATCATGTGGAATAAAATACAATATGCGCTTATCTACAGCTGGGTAAAGGTCCATGCACTTTTGCCGATGTGGGCGCTATATATATTATCGGATATTCTCTATGTGCTGATTTATAAAATCATCAGATACAGAGTGAAGGTCGTCAGGCAAAATATGAAAGCCTCTTTCCCTGAGAAATCGGATACCGAACTGCGCCGGCTGGAACGCGAGTTCTACCACCATTTCGCCGACTATGTGGTCGAAACGATCAAGCTCGCCCACATCTCCCTCGAGGAATTGCAACGCCGGGCTTTCCTGAAAAACCCCGAACTGGTAGACAAGCTGATGGAAAAAGGACATACCTGTTTTATCCTCCTGATGGGACATTACGGCAACTGGGAATGGTTTTCCGGCTCTACCTCCCGTTTCCAGGACTCCCGCATCTACCAGATATACCGACCGCTCAGCAACCAGGCTTTCGACCGCCTGTTCATCAACTTACGAACGAAATTCGGCTCCTTCGGAATCAAAAAACAAGATACTGTGCGCGATGTCATCACCCTGAAGAAAAACAAAACCCGCTGTGTCGTGATCTTTATCGCCGACCAGACACCGAGCCGAAACAACTTGCACTATTGGACGAACTTCCTGAACCAGGATTCCTCCATCCTGACCGGCCCCGAACGCCTTGCCCGCAAACTGGATTTGCCGGTCATATTCCTCGATACGAAGCAGGTGAAACGCGGCTACTATACCGTAGATATGAAACTGGTGACCGAGACTCCCAAAGAGACGCCCGAAAACTGGATTACCGAACAATATGCCCGTCTGATGGAAAAATGTATCTTGCGCAATCCGTCGGGCTGGCTTTGGACACATAAGAGATGGAAACATAAGAGAGTTGAAAGTGGAGAATTGAAAGTTGAAAGTTAAATTACACAAAAAAGAACACACAATATGAAAACAAACGAAAACTTTCAACTTTCAACTTTCAACTTCCAACTAAACAAACGCCTTGCCGTCGTTATCCTCAACTGGAACGGCCGGGCACTGATGGAAGAATACTTGCCCTCCGTTGTCGCTTACACACCCGACGAATGGGCGGATGTAATCGTTGCCGACAACGGCTCTACTGACGATTCCATCGAGATGCTGAAAGCAAAGTTCCCTACGGTCGGTATCATCCGGCTGGACAAGAATTACGGCTTTGCCGAAGGGTATAACCAGGCATTGAAGCACATCGGGCACGAATACACGGTCTTGCTCAACAGCGATGTCGAAGTCACTCCGGGATGGCTGGATGCACCTGTCGCCGCGATGGATACCGACAAAACCATTGCCGGAGTTCAGCCCAAGATACGTGCCCTACGAAACAAGGAATATTTCGAGTATGCCGGAGCGGCAGGGGGATATATGGACCGGTACGGCTATCCATATTGCCGCGGACGTGTCCTGCATGTCGTAGAAAAAGACGCCGGACAATATGACACGCCTGCCGACCTACTTTGGGCCACAGGAGCCTGTCTGTTCGTCCAAACAGCAGTCTACAAGGAGGTCGGAGGTCTCGATGCCGGTTTCTTTGCCCACCAAGAAGAAATCGATATGTGCTGGCGACTACGTTCACGTGGCTACCGGCTGGTCTGTACGCCGTCGTCGGTCGTGTACCATGTGGGAGGTGCTACACTAAATGTCGAGAGTCCGCGTAAGACGTTCCTCAACTTCCGCAACAACCTGCTGATGTTATATAAGAATTTACCGGAAAAAGATCTGAAACATGTAATGCGTGCACGTTTCTGGCTGGACTATATTGCCGCCGCCAAGTTTCTGCTGACCGGCCATTATCCGAACGCCCGTGCCGTGTATGAGGCTCGGAAAGCATTCCATGAACTAAAACCATCTTACGAACTGGTCCGCCGTGAGAATCTTGCCAAAACAAAACTTTCCGACATCCCGGAATTACGAAAAAGGAGCCTGATCATAGACTTCTATTTACAAAGGAAAAAGAAATTTACGGAGCTGTAAGCAGAGAAGTTCAAAGGTTCGAGTGCTGCAAAATGTCGATCATGATTGGCTTAAAACCACTCACGAAACACTCTACGGCGATCACCATCAAGATCAATCCCATCAGGCGCATCATGACGTTATTACCCGTCTCGCCCATGTAGCGATTCAAACGTGTAGAAGCGCGGAGGATCAGGTAGGTGATAAAATAGATCAGTCCGATCGTCCCGATCAGGATACACTTCTTTGCCAATGTCACGGCATCATCCATCAGCATCAAGGCATTAGCGATCGCACCGGGTCCGCAGAGCATCGGGATGGCAAGGGGCGTAATGGAAATATCGTTCACATACGTCTTCACCTCCTCCTCTTTCAACTTAGCTTTCGCATAACGCGCCTGCAACATGTCGAAACCGATCGTGAAGATGATAATGCCACCCGCAATACGGAACCCGTTTGTCGAAATACCGAAGAACTTGAACAAGAACTGCCCGGAGAAAGTGAAAACCATCAGCGTCAGGAACGACACGATTGTGGCGCGGCGGACAATGGCACGACGCTGCTCCTCACTCATGCCATTCGTCATGGTCAAAAAGACAGGCATCGTACCTAACGGATTTGTCAGCGTAAAAAACGAGGTAAAACATAATAGAAAGAAAGGCAACAACGAATCCATGATAATACTCTATTTTAAATTATTAATGAATAACCTGCCAACAAGATAATATTCCTATGGACCAATGGGATACCTCAAAAGTATTTCCCTTCACTGGCATATTGGCATATGATACCTATCGGCATATTTATACTTCATTCCTCCCACACCAGATAAGCAGACACGAGCCAATGGTTCAGCTTATTCCCATCTATCTCGGCCGCTTCAGGAATACTGACCGTGAAGGTATGCTTTCCCGGCCCGATATCCGTCAAGAGAACCTCTTCAGGCATCACATCGGAACCAGGACACCAGTTGGAACGTGACAGATCGGACGATCCTAACGGTTCTTCCACTTTCTTTTCCGAATAACCATCTTTGGCGATATAAGAAGCCAATCGCTCTTTCAGCCATACACCCGTTGCCGGGTTGAAACGGCGGAAAGAGGCACAATCCGAACGCCAGGGGATGAAGTTTAACACTTCTTTCCCATCGACCGAAACGATATTGCGTTTCTCGACAAATTCATCCCCACCGGAATGGCCGCCATGACCGGTCACGATATATTTCAGCCGGACATTACGGGCACCGGCGGGAATCTCGAAGTCCGTCGACACGTCCCGACGGGCAAAGATATCCGGATAGGTCTGCCCTTCGTAATAAACCGTATTCATCAACGGCTCCACATGACGGCAGGGTAACGGATCATAGGCCAGGCCGGATTCATCTACATCGACCGTCATACTGGCAATATAGCCCTCCGTCGTCCAGGTGTCGATAAAGATACCGACATAGGCTCCTCCCTCCAAAAGCGGATACAGGTCGGTTATATCCTGTTCCCAGCTAACGCTATCTTCCCAATGGTCGATATAGACCGGCTTACGGTTATGCGTCAAGCTATCATCAGGAGCACTGAAATGTCCTACTCCGAAAGGGGTCATGAAGCGCATCAACTCGACCGTCGGTTTATAATCTTCGCCGGCAACGATCCCGACCATGTGTTCGAGCTTCGTACTATCCACCTCAGGGAACTGCTTCTCTCCCTTAGCAATGTTCAGTAGATTGATACCCGACGCCTTCGGCAAGACGAAACAGGAACCGGATTTATCCCAGCGGTCACCGTTGGAAGCAATCGTCACCTTCAATTTGACATAGACATTCCGTTCGTATTCGGGTAACATTATTTTCTTCAAGATAATACGCCCGTTCACCAAATGATAGATACTGTCCGGTCCCGGCGCATTATAAGCTCCCGGATAGATATCCGGGGCAAACCGTACAGGAGTATCATCAAACACACGTACGGTAAAATCTCCTTTCGCAGGAATTTCCCGTGGCCCGCATGCCGTCAGCAACAACATCTCCGCCAGTAAAAAGAGTAAAACAATCTTTTTCATCATTTGCGTTTAATATTTAGTAAGTTCTTTAAGCAACTGCTTCTGCCCGGCAGACCTGTCGCCATGCACACAAGGACCCGTCACACAACCGCCTTCGCAGGCCATCACTTCGATGAACTGCCCCGGAGCCTTGCCCGTTTTGGCATATGCACGCAACAAAGCAACGTTCTTCTTCGTAAGGTTAGCGACCTGAATCGTGTTGAGGTTAGCGACCTGGTCTTCTTTCAGATACACCTTCACAGCATTGATCACGCCTCCGGTCTGGGCAAATCCATGCGCCTCACGTACAGCATTGAACAAGACGGAGAACGGTTGTGCCTCTTCCACCTTTATATCCATTCCGGTCAGCACCGAGCCTATTTCTTCGAACGTAAGCGTGAAATCCACACACGGATCCATCTTCACCTCTTTCCGCTTCGCCACGCACGGGCCGACGAACACGATCTTAGCATCCGGATATTTCTCCTTCACGATCCGGGCGGTGTAGTACATCGGTGAACCGGTAGTCGAAATATATTTCTTCAAATCCGGGATATGCTTCTCGGCAAGTTGGATATAAGAAGGACAACAACTGGTCGTCATGAATGGTTGACCTTCCGCCAACTTTTCTTTCAGTTCTTCTGCTTCGCGGCGAGTCGTCTCCATCGCTCCCTGTGCCACCTCGACAACTTCGAGGAAGCCCAGCGATTTGATGGCGCCATAGACCTTCTCTACCGGAGCTGCAAACTGGGCCAGGATAGACGGGGCGACAATAGCCACCATCGGCTCTTTGTTGCGCAGACGTTGCAGGATGTCGAACACCTGGGATATCTCGAAGATCGCCCCGAAAGGACAGGCATTCACGCATTTGCCGCAATAGATACATTTGGATTCGTCGATATGTTCCACTCCGTACTCGTCCTTGCTGATCGCCTTCACCGGGCAAACTTCCTCGCAAGGGATCGGGATATACACGATGGCATGATAGGGACAGTTCTGGTGACATTTGCCGCAACTGATGCAGGTATCATGGTCGATCTCCGCCTGCCCGTTCTTTTTGAAACGGATCGCATCTTTCGGGCAGTTCATATAGCAGCTTCGAGCCACACATCCACGGCAAAGGTTCGTAATCTCATAGTTCACCTGCACACAGGACGAACAGGCTTCATCCACCACGCACATCAGGTTCTCTTTCTTGTTTTCCGAACGCAGCAATGCTTGTTTGGCGTATTCAGACAAAGGTGTCAGTTCGTCGACCTCATCCTGCATATCGAATCCGAGCAGCGGCAGTGTCTTGTATTTCCACACAGCCCGCTCCTTGTGCACACAGCAACGGCCGATGACTTTCGACTTACGAGGACTCAACTCGATAGGCAACCGGTCTATCTCTTCGAGCAGACGGTTCTCCTTCCAAAGTTTCACTAACTTCGCCAGCAATCCGTGGCGGACAATCATTACGTTGTTGGTAAATGCCATGGTGAATATATTATTTGTGCTTTATCTGGTTACAAAGATACATCGCATAGTCCCTCTTTCAAAAAAACAGGGCGAGCTAAGTAGTAATAATTAGTTAAACATAACTTTTTTACATACAAAGCATAGTTTCCGTACTCAGAAAGCGATGTTTCTCGCTTGGCGTGACAATTGATTTTCAATTAGGGTAACCACACCGAAATCATAAAGTGCCCATCTACTTTTACAACCGATACGGACAAATATATATAAGTGTTTTTACAAGAACAACCATCATACCATCATAATCTCCCATATACTACTCTAACACAATGTATTACATTTATGATAGTTACCGTTTTATACTATCATTCATCTATCATAACTATCATGGTCAAAAATAATAACATACTGTATATCAATCTACGACAAAAACAAAGAACGATCAGGAATAGGTGCAGAATATGTAAAACGGCTTCTTTTTTCACCAAGACAAGCATTTCTTTTGACAAAAACAACTTGGATAGCTACTCAAGACCCGGGTGTAAGAGGTATGGACATCCGGATGTGGGAGAGGTGCAGACCCGGATCTTCGTGGATTCCTGCCGGAGATGCAGAGAGGTTTATCTGCCATGTCAGGGACACTTTTATGCCCTGTTTTTACTTCTTATCCGACGGAAAAGGACGTTTCTTACAAATAGCCTCATTTTTGATGCGGTTGTCCTAATTTTCAAGGGTAAGTCTCGTCAAGAATGATCGAAGCGCTATGAATATCGCCTCCAAAAGGCGGGTTCAGTTTGGAGAGTTTTAACTCGATAGCTGCCAGCTGGGGAAAACGCTCCTTCAGGACATACAAAATCCGTCCTGCCACATGCTCGATCAGTTTGGAAGGGATATCCATCTGTTCTTTTACAACCTCATAAACAGCGGCATAGTTGATCGTATCGTCCAGTTCATCACTTCTTACGGCCTGTTCCAAAGGTGCCGTAAGGATCAGGTTCACAACAAAATTGTTCCCTACCTTTGTTTCCTGCGGCATTACACCGTGATAGGCATAGAATCTCATTTCCTTCAGTTCTATTCTTGTTGTCATAATTCGTTATTTTATCTGTAAATGTAAATAAAGTAAACCTTTCTGCAAAAAAATAGTCTTATATTTGCGATATACGAGGGTGAGTCCCATGAATACCGATATTTGACACCCCCTCAACAAACAATACGAAACATGATGGGAATAAAGCAAAAAGAAGAAAACACGAATGGCGGCCTGCATAATACCCTCGCCGCCGGCACAACCGTAAAAGGCGACATCGTGACGGAAACAGACTTCCGACTGGATGGAAAAATAGAAGGAAATGTGAGTTGCAACGGTAAAATCGTGATCGGCCCGAAAGGGAATGTCACAGGAAACATCGTTTCTGCAAATGCCGAAATATTGGGAGAAGTGGAAGGTTCCATACACGTCAGTGCCAAACTTGTCCTAAAAGCGACCGCCGTCATCAAAGGCGATATATTCGCCCAAACGCTGGAAATCGAACCGAATGCCCGCTTCAACGGGGTTTGCAAGATGTCAGGGGAAAAATAACGACAATTTCTTTTTCCAATACATAAATAAAGCCACAGAAGTAGGGAGTTTTCCTCTCCACAACTCTATGGCTTTTTATTTTATATCCGGACAATCCCTCTTAGCGCAACAAAACTTTCACACATGTCCCATCTTCCAAGACAACAATATAGATGCCCTCAGACAGGCCGGTTATTTCGCTATAGCCATCCGATAGACAAGCGGAGCGAACCGTCTGCCCAGCAATATTGACTACGCGTACTTTCATCGATTCGGATGTCGTGATACAGATACGCCCATCGATCGCCTGTATGCGGTTTTCTCCCGTCACTATGGTTTCCGTAGTCGTCGGATCATCGCCGAGAGAGACTTCCACGGCCGAACTACTATCGAATGTCGGAACAGACAACTTATCGTCCGCGAGGTTCGCCTTGCCGTCCCAAGGAAAGTCTTCGCCATTATTCGGGTTGGTGAAGAGCTTCTCGTTGATGGTAGTCACGAAGTCAGCAGCCGATAGAGCCTTAGCAAGCATACCGGAACCAGTACCTTCCAGATAATAGCAGTCGATAATGGGGAGCGGCTCTTCCTCTCCAGAGCGGAGGAGGCTTTCACTATAATCTTCACCCGAAATCGCGCCACCGGTCACTTTGCCCATATTGTAGCAGTTATAGACGCTCGCATCGCTACCAATATATCCGGTGATGCCACCTGCCATACCCGCCGGATCAATAACCGTCCCGGCGTTATAGCTGTTCGAGACGCTACTGATCTTGCGCATACCACCGGTCAGTCCACCGATGCTTCCTTCTTCCGTCCCAGTGACAGTAGCGGTGCTAAAGCAGTTCTCAATGCGCCCGTAGCTGAGCATCCCGCTGATGGCACCGGTATATTCCTGCCCGTCATCGGCTTTGGAGGTGACCGTGCCACCGACTATACCGAGGTTCTTCACCACACCCCAAGCGACATAGCCGAACAGCCCGTACGACTGCCTCCCGTCGATCGGCTGGACGTTCAGTCCCTTGATGACATGTCCCTGCCCATCGAAGTAGCCTCCAAAACGGATTTCATCAGGCTCCTCACCATTGTTATACTCACCGATCGGCGTCCAAGATTCGCCACCGAGATCGATGTCGGCCATCAGTTTGGCGTTGAGCCGGACAATCGTTTCGTCATCCATGTTGATCTGACCGTCACCATTAGTGTCCACTTGTTTGTGCTCGGAAGCATTCACCTGGTCCCGAAACCATCTCAGATGTTCCGCATTCTCTATCAAATAATACCCATTCTCGTCCTGCGAGGGTTGAGTTTGCCCGAAGGCCGAAAAAGTCGGCACCATAAATAAGGCAAAACAATAAAAGTAAAGTTTGTTCATCATATATTATAAAGTTTAAATTAGTAATATTCGGTTTGTACCAATTATATATTTCTTCCGTACACATTATAATTAAGGAATGGATAGCCGGCGCCTCAAAAAAAGCCGGCTATCCCCTTCATATATGAAGGGAGCTACGGATACTTTTTTCGTTTAAACCTACCTTTATACCTTGCAATGAGACAAATATATATAAAAAACAACAGAGGAGCACTCTATTTCTCTATTTTTTCAGAAAATAGTGTGCCCCTCCACAGATATATAACGGCAGATTGCCTATTTTCTTCCTGAACCCTTAATCAGTTCCGTAATCTTGTTATTCAGACTATCTGCCTCGATCAGTTTCTCCAACGTGATGTGCATCCTGTAGCGCCAGTAGTGGTTTGAATCGGACGGGACATTGATGCGTTCCGCTTCGTAGTCTTTCCGCTTGACGGAGTCGTCCATTGCAAACCAGTCCTGCATAGGGATAATGGTCAGCATCGAGGTGGTTGCCAGATGGTTGGAAACGATCTGTGTCGCCAAATCTGCCGTACATTCTTCCGGAGCATCACCGGTATGCCCCAGCACATTGTTATAATAACGCTGTATCTTGGCACGGTCCTCTTTCCACCAGCTACGAAGCGGTGTCATATCGTGGGTGGATGTCGTACAAACCGAATGATAAGGCAGGTTATACAAATCCGAGAATTCGCGTTGCGGAGTCTTGGGCATACGTTCTATTTCCAGGCTGAATATCTGCAACTTGTTCATCACATCGGGAACGGATTCCGGAATCATCCCCAAATCTTCGCCGCACACTAGCATGTCCGTGCTACCAACCAACGGGGTCAGGCGGTTAAAGGCTTGCGCCTTCCAGAATTCGTTATGACGGTGATAGAAAAAATTCCAATATAGTTGGTCGAAAGCATATCGGTCGGAAGCGCTCAACTCGCGATACAAATAGGACTGGTTGGCCGAAATGCGAGGGTGGAACTTATCCGGTTCACGCGGATCGCGCAGGAACAGCACTTCATTGGCGATGGCAAACAGTCCTTTCTTTATCCGAAGGGATACCTCGTCCGTCTTTCCGGCAAACAGAGCTTCCACCTTGCGTTGCGTATCACAATAAGGTTTCAACACAAAATGCCGTGATGACGACTGGGCCAAGAACGTACCTATCACCTCTTCCGTCCGGTCACCAAACAATTCAGGCAAAAACTCACGGTTGATATGCGGAGTAGTCAAGCGGGCTTCATCAAAACCCAAGCCATACTGTTCGATTTCATTCGGGGTAAGTGGCAAAGCGGGGTTGAAATGTCCGCAAAGTCCCTGAACATAATCCAACGGCACTTCCCAGATACGGAAAAAGCCTAAGATATGATCGATACGGAAGCAATCGAAATAGTCTTCCAGCTTGCCGAAACGTTTCCTCCACCAAGAAAAATTATCTTTCTCCATCGTATCCCAATTATAAGTCGGGAATCCCCAGTTCTGACCGTTTACGGAGAAATCGTCGGGCGGAGCACCAGCCTGGCCATCCATATTGAAGTATTTCGGTTCCATCCATGCCTCGACACTCGTACGGTTCACCCCTATAGGCAAATCGCCTTTCAACACGATCCCGTTCTTGCGGGCATAATCGGAAACACCCTTAAACTGCGTATGCAAGATATATTGCAAGAAATACAGGAACGATATTTCCGGATATGCCTTGCCCTCCACGGAACAAAGTTCACGGATGTTATTCTTGTCGAATACGGAGTTTTCTTTCCATTGTGTAAAGTCGGAAGTCCGGTACGTGTCACGCAGGTAACAATAGGCGGCATAGGGCATCAGCCAGGACTCGTTCTGTGCGAAAAACTCCTGATATTCGGGAGTGGACAAAATAGCTTTCCCCTCCTGCCTGAAGTATTCCCGGCAATATTCCAGTTTATATCGAACCACCTGCTCGTAATCGACGGCATCCAAGCCATTCAACTCTGCCTGTTTCCGGGCAAAAAAGGCTGCCTTTTCCGAATCGGCCAATTCTCCCAGATCGGGCAAGCTGATATACATCGGATGAAGAGCATAAATTGAAATAGCGCTATAAGGATACGAATCGGTACGGGTATGCGTCGTCGTCGTATCATTCATAGGAAGTACCTGGATAATACGTTGGCGCGTTTTTCTGACCCAATCCACCAAGATGCGCAAATCCCCCAGGTCGCCGACTCCGAAGCTCTTTTCCGAACGTAAAGAAAAGACCGGAATCACCGAACCGGCACACCGCCACAAAGGCAAATTATCACGAAAATAAAGACCCGAAACGATCGCCGTCTCTCCCACCTGTTGCGGAGGCAGATTCAAGACACGGTTCTCATCTTCTTCCCAATATAAAGGTTGTTGCTGATCATCGCAGATCAGAAACTTATATTCCAACGGGTAGGTAATCTCACCCGCATCCAAATCTATATGCCAGACAGGAAAGGTGTCGCAGCTCAATATCAACGCTTTATCAGGATGCCAATTACCCAGGCACTCCTGATTGCCGGTGATAGCCACGCGCTGGTTCTTTTCGACACGCGGGACAGATATCTTGATCGTAAGCCTCTTACCGCTCTTTACCACCCGTTCATGCGTATTACACGGATGTGCAAACAGACTTTTAGTAAATGCAGAGGAATAAAAGGCCAGATTGGCAGGACGAACCTGCCAATAATCATATAACGTATATTGATCTGCCTGACCGATAAAGAATACCTGATGGTTCTTTTCCCATTCCTCGAATATCTGCCTATCGTTTACACTCAGGAAATATCTGTATTCTATATCCTTGACAGGGGAGGTCACTTCCAACTCAAGCTGCCAGTTTCCATCCCCCTTATAACTCATTTCTTTTGCCAAAGCCGGCTCCCAGGAACCCAGCTCAGGAATCGACCCTACAACACATAACTTCTGCCCCCAAACGGTATGGAAGTTGATATTAAAGGTGACTTTCATGGTATCTTTTATATTTATGATTTATGATTTATGATTTTTGATTTATGATGTACGCGTCAACGATAAATCATAAATCATACATCATAAATTTTTTCATCCGCATCTTGAAGCGCCACAATTAGTACAGATCAGACAGCCTTCCTGGTAGACCAGTGTTTCATGTCCACAATTCGGACATTTCTGCCCTTTTGCCTCCGTACCGTTCGGCAAATATTTCTTCAAAGCGCGTTCCACACCGTTCTTCCAGGTGTTGATAGATTCGTTATTCAACTCCATGCCTTGAACCAACTTGATCACCTGGTCGATCGGCATACCGTAGCGCAAGACACCAGAGATCAGCTTAGCATAGTTCCAAAACTCTGGATCAAACTTACCATCCAGGCCTTCGATCGTCATCTTGTAACCACGCTTATTTTTGAACTGGAAGTCGTAATGCTTCTGACCGTCCTCATCATAACTCTTGATAATACTACCTTTCGACACGTTCTTTGGCAACATGATACCCTCTTCGTCATCGGCAAGACCGGTAAAGATTTCATACGGGCGACCATTCAGCAAACCGACAAACGCGATCCACTTCTCACGGTTGTTCTGGAACTTCACCACATCAGCTTCCAATTCGCGCGGACGGGTAGCTACGATAACTGGCGGCTGCATACAATTGCAATCCTCTTTTTTCTTCTTCTTGTTATCCGTAGACAACAATACACCTGAACGGGAACCGTCACGGTAAACCGTACAGCCCTTGCAACCACACCTCCAGGCTTCCACATACAGGGAGTTCACAAGATCTTCCGTCACATCAGCCGGCAGGTTGATTGTCACGCTGATGGAGTGGTCCACCCACTTCTGGATACGTCCCTGCATACGGACTTTCTGCAACCAATCTACATCGTTTGACGTTGCTTTATAGTAAGGAGACTTAGCAACCAATTCTTCCACTTCTTCCTGTGTATATTTCTTGGAAGCAGAGAAGCCGTTAGCCAACATCCAGGTTACGAATTTATGATGGAATACGATATATTCTTCGAATGCGTCACCCGTTTCGTCTACAAAGTCGACACGAGCTTCCGCATCGTTCGGGTTCACCTTACGGCGGCGGCGGTATACGGGCAGGAATACCGGTTCGATACCCGAAGTAGTCTGTGTCATCAAACTGGTCGTTCCGGTCGGTGCGATTGTCAGACAAGCGATATTACGACGGCCGTATTTCACCATGTCGTCATACAGCTCCGGATCTGCTTCACGCAGACGGTTAATAAACGGATTCTTCTCTTCACGCTTTGCATCATAGATATCGAATGCACCACGTTCTTTGGCCATCTCCACAGAAGAACGATAGGCCGCCAGTGCCAGCATTTTCTGAACCTTCTCTGCAAATACCGTCGCTTCTTCCGTGCCGTAGCGTAATCCTAAGGCGGCAATCATATCGCCTTCGGCAGTGATGCCCACACCGGTACGACGTCCCTGCAAAGTCTTTTTCTGGATCTTCTCCCACAGATGACGTTCGCTCTGTTTCACTTCCAATGATTCAGGATCGGTATCGATCTTCTCCAGGATCTTTTCAATCTTTTCTGATTCCAGGTCGATGATATCGTCCATGATGCGTTGTGCCAAGATAACATGCTTCCGGAACAGGTCAAAGTCGAAATAAGCCTCTTTTGTGAAAGGATTGACAACATACGAATATAAGTTGATCGCCAACAGGCGGCAGCTATCATACGGACACAGAGGAATCTCACCGCAAGGGTTGGTTGAAACCGTACGGAATCCGAGATCTGCATACGAATCGGGAACAGACTCTTTCAAGATCGTATCCCAGAAAAGCACGCCTGGTTCAGCCGACTTCCATGCATTATGAATGATTTTCTTCCAAAGTTCGGCCGCATTGATTTCCTTCACATTTGTGGGTTCCGATGAATCGATCGGATATTGTTGTTTATAAGGAGTTCCGTTGACTACGGCCTGCATAAATTCGTCATCGATCTTCACAGAGACGTTAGCCCCTGTTACCTTTCCTTCCGTCATCTTGGCATCGATAAACGATTCTGAATCCGGATGCTTGATAGAAACACTAAGCATCAAGGCACCACGACGGCCATCCTGGGCCACTTCGCGGGTTGAATTTGAGTAACGTTCCATAAAAGGAACCAATCCGGTCGATGTCAACGCCGAGTTCTTAACAGGAGATCCTTTCGGACGAATATGTGATAAATCGTGACCAACACCGCCACGACGTTTCATCAACTGCACTTGTTCCTCATCAATTCGAATAATCGCACCATATGAATCGGCATCTCCATCCAATCCGATTACAAAACAGTTAGAGAGTGAGGCAATTTGAAAATCATTGCCAATTCCCGTCATCGGGCTTCCTTGCGGCACGATGTAACGGAAATGATCAAACAGGTTAAAAAGTTCCTCCTCCGACAACGGGTTAGGATACTTCTTTTCTACACGGGCAATTTCACTTGCCAAACGATGATGCATATCTACAGGAGACTCCTCATAGATATTCCCGAATGCATCCTTCAAGGCATACTTATTTACCCATACTTTTGCGGCCAATTCGTCGCCGGTAAAGTAGTCCAGTGAAGCTTTAAAGGCTTCATCGAAGGTGTAAGTTTTACGATTCACGATTGTTTTAAGTTTAATGATGTGCAAGTTTAAGCATAGTTTACGGATTAGCCAAATTATTCAACAAAGAAAATATACATTGTTGACAAGTTTCCCTTTTCACAAATAAACCATGTTATTTATCAACAGCTTATCCATTCTTTTAGTTTAAAAAGTTTTCCAAAAAGAAAACCGATCACACAACATGGTTTTCCAAAAACAGAAAAAGGACACAACCCTGAGGCGTATCCTTTCATATAAATATCTCATTAAATCAAGCTTTGAGCAAAGCCTCGATCTCTTCTACCGAAGAACGGAAAGATTTATTCGTTTCGATCTGATCCCTTACCGTCTTGCAGGCATGCAGAACAGTTGCATGGTCACGCTTTCCGACGATCTTCCCGATATGAGAGAAAGAACTGTCGGTATACTTCTTCGCCAGGTACATCGTAACCTGACGTGCCTGCACAATTTCCCGCTTGCGCGAGTTGGTCTGGATAGCGGCCAGTTCCAGGTTATAGTATTTACAGACTACATCCTGAATAGATTCCACAGACACTTGCTTCTTTTCCAATTTCACGACACGGCTCACCACCTGCTTAGTCAAAGGCAGGTCAATCATCCGGTTGAAAGCCGTAGAATAAGCCAGTAAGGATGCAACGATACCTTCCACATCGCGTACATTCTCCGTCACATTGCTTGCAATAAAATTGAACACATCATCCGGAATCACCACACCATCGTGACTGATCTTATTTTTCAGGATTTTCTTGCGTAAATCCAGATCCGGGCGATCCAGCTCTGCCGTCAACCCCCATTTCAAGCGGGTGATCAAACGTTCCTCCATTCCCTGCAAATCGACAGGAGCTTTATCGGAAGTCAGGATCAATTGCTTGCCCAGTAAATGCAAGTGATTGAATATATGGAAAAATGTATTCTGTGTCTTATCTTTCCCGATCAGTTCTTGGATATCGTCCAAAATCAACACATCCACTCCCTGATAGAAATACATGAAATCATTTGTCGTATTTTTCCGGATAGCTTCCGTATATTGTACGGTAAAAAGATGGGCTGATATATACAACACTTTCTTTTCCGGGTGAATTTCCTGAATTCGGTTACCAATCGCATGGCATAAGTGTGTTTTTCCCACACCGGACGCCCCGAACACAAACATCGGGTTAAAGGTCTTTCCCGGTTCCTGTGCGATAGCCTCGCTCGAAGAACGGACCAGACGATTGCTTGTTCCTTCAAAATAATTGTCGAAGTTGTATTTAGGGTTCAAATGAGAATCCCAATCCTGACGGGCTTTAGACTCGAATAGCGAAGGGATATCCGCACTTTTCTTACCGGTACGGGGAGCGTCATTACCGGTAGGTAAAGTAATCATGCCATCTTCTTTCACCTTATCAACGACCTTGATACGATAGTTCAATATCGTACCCTGTCCTATCACACGATATAAAGTAACTTTCAATACGTTCACATACTTCTCTTCCAGATACTCGTAAAAGAACTGGCTGGGTACTTGAATCGTAAATTTATTATCCTCGTATGATAATGGTATGATAGGCTTGAACCATGTGTTAAAAGCGGCCTCAGGGACAATGTCCTTAATGACTGCGAGGCATTTATTCCACAAAGTTTGATATTCAGTCTGCAT